>JAVBJX010000066.1:0-10544 GCA_031546705.1 Caryophanales bacterium | reverse complement strand
AATTGCAACAAATAGACAAAATTACAGTTTTTGTTCAAAATTACTAAGCACAAATTTAAAACTCCTACAATCAGATGATTAAAATTGATGAATTCAAGCTGTTTTTGATCATTTTTGATGCATTTAACTAGCACAACGAGTCCAGTTAATGTTAGATTGCCAACAGTATGAAGAAAGATTCTATGTATTTCTTCATATTTATTTCCTAGCTCTATACGCCAATTTGGAGTTAGTTTCTGAGGCATAACATGTTCAATTGTAATATTTTTTTCACAAGAAACATGTTCTTTACTTCCGTAATTTTCTAATTTAAATAATATGTGTTGGCAAATCTTTGTGTTATACAAATCTTTCTTAATAAATGCTTCTTTGAACTGATCATCTTGCAAGAAAACAGATTTCCCTGACTTTGATACTAAAGATTTACAAAAGGAGTCATAATATGAATTACTATCACTCTTCATTTTTTCTAACTCTTTTATTAAAGAGGCAAAAAGAATATTTAGTGGATTAGTTGGAAAATCACAAACTGCCCTTCTGACAAGATAGGCAACAATCATTTCTAAAATCTCCTTTAACTCTCTGCAATTGATCTTCTTATACTCAAAGCAATCTCTAAAAATATATAATAATACAGGGCGAACAACTTTAGATTTTAGTCCATCTAACTGATCTAATAATTCATTTATTTCTTCATCAGCACTATTGTAATTTATAAACCATGAATAATAATTGGCATAAAGTGATAGATCTGATAATATTCCTTCTTCGTCAAATTCTTTATTAGTAATTACATACTCTTTGAAAGTATTATAGAGTTTTTCTTTGGAAGGTATGGAGCCATATTTCATGGTTAAATAATCTCTTACAAAATCAGATATAAACACATTTGGTAAAAGCCCTTCAATTTTCATCCAGTATTTCTCATATAAACGTTTTTGTTCGTCATAGGAATGATTCATTAACAAAAAATTTCTGATTAGATCAGCTGGAAGCAATGCAAGTCCCGTTGAGTTTAAACTTTCAAATATGAGTTGTGGATTCTCAGATTTTTTGTCTTTCTCTAAAGATATATACACAATTTCTACATGATTCATAGCTTGGTATATTTCTTCAGGAGTATATTTTGACTC
The DNA here is from genome assembly GCA_031546705.1 of Caryophanales bacterium. Classification (GTDB taxonomy): domain Bacteria; phylum Bacillota; class Bacilli; order Bacillales; family JAVBJX01; genus JAVBJX01. Next base: position 9,411 of record JAVBJX010000066.1, on the reverse strand, counting down.
CTCCAATAATTTCTTGAATAACGTATAATTTCTTGCAATATTATTAGAACTGCTTATTCCGGAAAAATCATCAGAAATTATTTTTTCATATACACTCATATCACTCTCGATTGATTTTAATTTAATACGAAATTTTTCATCTCTTTCATGTTTATTAATTAAGTAAGACTCCTTTATCTCTTCTCGTAAATTATCAGCATTAATATCGTCATGCAAAGCTTTAAGAAGTAACATAATACTTGTAATACGCTGTTGACCATCAATAATAATATACTCTCCAAAATCTGGTCTAGCATATCCCTGAACATATACGATTGTTCCTAAAAAATGTTTAATTTCATTGTTACTAGCTATGATTCTTTCAAGGTCAGCAAATAATCTTTTACAGTGTTCCGATTTCCAATCATAATTTCGTTGATATACTGGAATGTTAAATGTTCGCTTGCTTGTCCCGATAAACTCTAATAACTTAATTTTATTTGCATCCATACAATAATCGACTCTCCTTTTTCAAAAATATTATGTCTATTTTTACTTTATCCAAAATAAATACAGGATGTGTATAAACTATCTTACGCATACCGCTTAATCGCCTCAAATAATACATTAGGCATCGTAGGAATGTCTTTTGATGTTAAAGTCAAGCGTACATTCGTTTCATCCGTACCCAAAGATTCTGATAAAAATCCACCAAACCCCCGTGCCTTTCGATCCACTTGCATCGACACTTCCACAACATCCTGCGATTTTTGAAAAAATACAAGCTCCAACTCATCTAATTTCCCTCTAAAAGCTCCCTGTGTCGGCTTGAATTCAAATTCTTGGATAAATGAACGACTGCCAACTATACGTCTAGTTCTCTTTTCATTCTCTACCTCATACAGTCTAAATCCGAGTTGTTTCACCGCATTGACAATTGATTCTATCAAGTTGGACGGCAATACAGAAATATAATCATTATCCGTTGCATCCACCGCATCCTTAATACCTAGTACCGTATGAATCCACACTTTTGATTTATGCATAGTAATTGGTGTGTCAAAAGGTAACACAAAAGAGAACGGAATTTCTTTTACTTCTCCTTTTTTGATGTTACATTTCTCCACAACTTTGTACTTCTCAATAATTCCATTTGTGGAATATTCCTTATCCCCTGACTCAACTGTATAAAAAGTTGTCAAATTTAAATAGACATCTTCAATTATTTGTTCGACATTTCCACCTTTAATTTCTATTATTCCTGTTACCACTTCACCAACTACAAAATCACTTCTATGTAACTTTGTATCCACCGTTGCCGCACCCATACCAACACTTGCTAATATTTTCCCGAAAAATGACACTTTAAAAACCCCCTTCAAAAAGTTTATATACTATTGTATAATTTGCTTATTTTCTCTATTTTTCTTTACTTTTTTAGATGTTTATAGAAAGTATATCTCTTGCTATTAGACACGTCAAAAAACAATTGATTTTACAAAAAAAGAAATGTTACTTTCTTAATCCCAATAATCAAATATAAGTTTGGGTCAAAAGTGGGAACTCCCCCCTTTTGACCCAAACTTATTCACTTTCCTTCTCATTGCGATAAAACTCATGAAAAATTTTCATCAACGCCCGCTTTTCAATCCTTGATACATAACTGCGGGAAATTCCAAGTTCTTTGGCAATTTCTCTTTGTGTTTTTTCTTCTTGTAATTGAAGTCCAAAGCGGCTAATAATTACCTCTTTTTCCCGATCATCTAAGATGTCCATATATTTTTGAACTTTTTCGAGTTCCATATTCAATTGAATGGAATCAACAAGATCTTCATCTTCTGACTTTAATAAGTCCAACAAAGAAATCTCATTCCCTTCTTGGTCATGACCAATTGGTTCGTAGATAGATACATCTTTTTTTGTTTTTTTTAAAGAACGGAGATACATCAGGATTTCATTTTCAATACAACGAGCGGCATAAGTAGCGAGTTTTGTTCCTTTTCCTGTCGAGTAACTTTCAATTGCCTTAATTAATCCAATGGTTCCAATCGAAATTAAATCCTCTGCTTCTTCCCCTGTATTTTCAAACTTCTTTGTCAAGTGGGCGACTAATCTCAAATTATGTTCAATCAACTTATTTCTTGCATCCGCATCCCCTTGCTCCATTAATTGCAAATATTTCTCCTCCTCTTTTGGGTTTAATGGTTGAGGAAAGGCGTTGTTTTTTACATAGGCGACTAAGAATGTTACTTCTTTCAGAAATAAAGCGATACTGGAAATGATTGGCATGGTCATTCCTCCTTGAGAAACTAACTTTGTTTATGTGTATGACGGAATGGATTGGACACATGCGAGGAATTTTTGTTTAAAAAAATAAAACCCCAGCCTTGTTATTTTCACAAAGCTGGAGCTTTATTTTGCTACATCTACAAAATCAAACTTTTCGTTTCAGTACGAAGTTAATTCGTTTCTATCGAAGTTATTTTCTCTCCCCACTCCTTAATACAAACTAAGGCAGGAACTAGCTTCTTACCTTCCTCTGTAAGGGAGTATTCCACATGTGGTGGAATTTCTGAATACTGGGTACGGTTGATAAGACCATATTCCTCCAACTCTTTTAAAGAACGAGTAAGCATGATATTGGTAATTCCTTCTAATCGTCTCTTTAATTCATTATATCTCAAATTAGAATCGGTTAATTTCCATAATATGGGGATTCTCCACTTTCCACCAATAATATTTAATGCTTGTAACACTGGGCAGCAGTTATTGTATATCGGTTGTTCATTCATTTTCTTTCCTCTCTCTTCCTTTATTTTTAAGGCACAAAAAAGTGCGTACTTGTTTATTTGTACTTTAGTCGTATACTGATTATAGCAACAAACAATAATTGAGTAAAGGGGAATAGCCGCTAATGAATTTTACATCTGAACAACAATTAGCATTGGATCATACACTTAAAATGATTAATATACCAGAAGAATATCACTTTTCACAAATCATGGAAGGCAAACAAAATGGATTACATGTATTGATTTTTCGCTATACAAAAGACACGAATCATCCAATTGGTGGAGAGCATTATTCTTTCACTATTACAGTGGATACCCATCAACTACTGGGTACAACATGGATGGACAAACGATTTAAGAAAAATAGTGTTCTCCCCTCAAAAGAACGAACAAAAGAAATTGCAAAAGAATATTTAGCAAAAGTCGAACCAACACTTTTTGCGAAACTAAATAATCTTTGGATAGAAGCCCATGATGAAATAATTATTGCCAATAACGAAGAGGTAATTATTACGGGAATGAAATATAAATGTTTTATACCAGAAGAAGATACGTATGCGTGGGTCATTGTAGGTAGTGATGAGAATGTAATCACTTTTGAAAGAGGGATTATTTGGCAAGATGGACGTGTAACAGAAAAGTGGTTACATGATTCATGGCTTAGAGGGCAAATTAAAAAATAAATATCCATATTTGTTTTTATAGTGAAAATTCCATCTGTATCAACAAACTTGCCCTTTTAAGAGTGGGAGTGTCAGAAATATTTAAGCTCTAAAACAAATATATAGACAGCAAAAAAGATTTTAATTGATTTAGAACTATTTGTATCGAACATGAATAGTTCCAAGGTTTATATTTTTGCCTAACTGAAAACAATATTACCGTCTATATAGATATTACAAAAAATCATTTACTAACAGGAGGAATTAATTATGTACTATTCTACAGTGGCTTTAAATATTGTGAGTGATAAAGATTTGGACACTATCATGCAGGTTTTTAAAACTTTAGAGGAAGAAACAAATAAAGAACCAGGTTGCATAACATTTCATGCTTATTTACTTAGCAAAGAGGAAAGAAAAATTATGTTATGGGAAACATGGGAGAATGAAGAGGCATTGAAACTTCATATGGAAATGCCTCATACAAAGGCTGCTCTTGCACAAAAATTAACTACAGTTGATTGGGCATTAAAAAGCGTAGTGTAATAGGCTTTAAAGATTTAGATTAATAGACAATCGTTAAATTGCTAACGTTTTTGACACTCCCACTCTTAAAAGGGCAAGTCTGCTTGTGCAGGGAGTCTACCAATTGAAATTGCTTTATTAGAGGTTGATATTTTGAATACAATGATATTATCTCATCACTGTATTTGGAATATCATCCTTTTTTTCTGTCTACTATAAGAAGTTTTACTTGAAATTAATTACAAACACTTCTCCTCTTTTGGATTTAATAGTTGAGGAATGGCGTTGTTTTTTACATAGGTGACTAGAAAAGTTACTTCTTCGAGAAGTAAGGTAATTCTGGAAATAATTAGTATAGTCATTCCTGCTTGTGGTTCACTTTGCTTATGTGTATGACGGAATAGTTTGGACACATGAGGGGAAATTTTTTTATTATATCTACAAACTCCATCAATTAAAAACTAGTATAATCATCACTCAGTCTGTATGATAGAGATAGTTATAGCAGTTTTACTTATTGTACGGAAAGTTCAATGGCTAATTTTTAATTGTACTGTTTCAAAAACTCTTAGCTTGCCTCTAGCAAGCGGCATCGTTTTTTCATTGTCTAATTAAAAATTTTCTCCTTTCCTTTTTTCGCACAATTTCGCAAACTGCTATAATATACAAAAAAATAATTCATACAAAGGAGTAAACCAAAAATGAACAATCCCACCCAAAAAATCCACACATTTTTAATGTTTGAGGGCAAAGCAGAAGAAGCAATGAATTTCTACACTTCTTTATTTGAGCAGTCAGAAATAATTTCTATGCAAAAATATGGAGCAAACGAATCTGGAGTAGAAGGAACGGTAGTACATGCTACTTTCTCCATAAAAGGACAACAATTTATGTGTATAGATAGTAACATTAAGCATGAATTTACATTTACTCCTGCTATCTCATTATACGTAACTTGTGATACAGAAGATGAAATTAATCTAGCTTATGAACAGCTAACAAATGGTGGCGGCGTGTTAATGCCACTACAAGCCTATCCATTTAGCGAAAAGTTTTGCTGGGTGGCAGATAAATTTGGTGTTACTTGGCAGTTAACTCTTACAAAAAATTAATTGGACATAATAAAAATCACCTATCTAAGCAAGATGAAGGTGATTTTTTCTATCCTACAACAACCCCAACTGACGAAGCCCCCACAAAATCCCATCTTCTTCCACCGATTTTGTCACAAAATTAGCCGCTTTTTTTGCCCGCTCATGTCCATTTCCCATTGCAATTCCTGTGCCAACAAATTCAAGCATTTCAATATCATTTAAACCATCACCAAAGGCATAGGATTGTTCTTTTGGAATGTCTAAATGAGCAAGCATTTTTTCAATTCCTGCCGCTTTTGAACCGCCACGTGGAATGATATCCATTGACAATGGATGCCAACGAATAAGATGAAGATGCTCTTTGTGATGCTCGTACTCGGCTTCCTCTTCTTGTTGACAAAATAACAAGGCTTGATAAATATCTTGTTCTTCAAAAAAATTCTCATTTACTTCAGGATAATCATATTTCACCGAAGCAAAACTTTCTTGAATAGATTGGTGTGCTTTCATACTTGCTCGAAATTCATTTTCACCTACAAACACAAGTGGATGTTGATTTTTTTTGGCATGTTCCGATAAATTCCTAAGCAGTTCTGTTTTAATTGGGAATGTATGAACTACCTCCCCATTATGAACAGCATATTGCCCATTATTGCTGATAAATGATTCAATTCCAAGTGTTTCCAGAAGATCTTGAAACATAAATGACGGACGACCTGTGGCGATGGCTACATGGATTTCCTTCTCTTTCAACCGCTTAATTGCTTCGATCGTAGAAGCTGGCACTTCCTGCTTTTTATTGTACAATGTTCCATCAATATCAAAAAAAACTAATTTCCTCTCCATTATGCCGCCTCACTTATCTGTATTTTTTTCTTCTTTTGTGATGCTGTATAGACACCTATTAAGATGATGATAAGCCCAAGAAATGTTTTTGGCAAAAATTGCTCATCAAGCAAGACGACTCCCCAAGTGATAGCACTAAATGGTACAATATAGGTCACTAATGCCCCAAACTCCGCCCCTGCTTCTCTAATTAAATAATAGTAAATAATATATGCAAGCCCAGAACCGAAGACACCGAGTCCAAACAAAGACCATAACGCATGACTACTATGTGGGATAGGGATTGATTTATTCATTAAAAGTGTCCCAATTAAACACATAATTGTACTGACAGTAAGTGTAGTAAATGAAATTAAAACGGCGGACATATGCCCTAAATATTTTCTTGACAAGTGCGAACCAAATCCATAACAAATCGTTGAAATTACGCAATATAAAATACCAATAACGCTTGAGGATAATAAGTCATCTACACGTAAGTTCGCAATCATCATAATCCCAAGAAAACCAATAAATACACCAAGCCATTGTTTGCGTGTCAAAATTGTTCCAAAAAACAAAGTGCCAGCAACTGCCGTCATAAGTGGTGTCATGGCATTAGCAATGGAGGATAGCCCACTGGAAATCGAATGTTGGGCAATACCAATTAATGTCCAAGGTACTGCATAATTCAAAGCAGCAACGAGAATAATCATCATAATAGGTAATTCACTCAAAATAACTTTTGTTCGCATTATTACAAGTACAATAAGCAAAGTAATCGAACCAACAACACAACGCCAAAAAGCCATTGCAAAAGGGTCTATTTCTAAAACAAGCACATGAATAAACATAAAAGACATTCCCCAAATAAGACTCAAAACCGCAAGTCCTGTATACAAATTCCTCATCATTTTCCCTCAATTCTCCAAAAATCAACTTAAATCCACAGTAAAGTAATTAGTCAAAAAAGTCAATATGTGTATAGGGCTAAGAAACATTTTACCCCTGTCCTACACACATGAAATGAATGGTTGTCCATAGTAAAACCATTACTTTTGCGTACCATTACTTTCATTAAAACCATTCAAAAAATTTCATACCACAAAATTATTTGCTCTTAATTCTCATGATCAAATGATGAACAAAAATTATTTGAACATTTTTTGTAAAAAAGTTGGGATAATTCTTTTTGGGTTTTAATGGGATGAATGGTTCACCTAAACATTGATTTTATTTGATTTCAATAGCCATTCATTGTTTGTCTTGAAGATGTGTTTTCACACATTTTCAAGACAAACGCATTTACATTAAACGAGAATGGGTTACAATAGAAGAAAGGAGTTGTTCACTATGTTAAAAAAATTAAAACGTAGATTACGAAAACAACTGCAAAACTGGACAAATAGAAGAACCATCGCTTAAAATAGTGGGCAGGCTTTATTTGCCCTTTTTCTACATAGACGGAAACGGAGCAATTGCTCTTGTTTACATATATACATTTAAGGAGAGATACAAATGATTTTTAAAGTGCTTTATCAAGAAACCCTACTGGATATTCCAGTGCGTGAAAAAACGAAAGTAATTTATATGGAAGCTGATTCTGGACGTACTGTTCGCCGAAAATTGGAAGACCGCCGCTACAACATCGAATTAATTCAAGAACTTTCAGGAAATCATCTTGAATACGAAAAAAAAAGCGATTTCTTCGTATTGACGGAGATTTAAGATGCAGAAAGAAAAAAAAGTTGGCGTTTTCGCTTTAGGCGGTTTAGGCGAAATCGGCAAAAACACGTATGCAGTAGAATATGATAACGAAATTATTATGATTGATGCAGGAATTAAATTTCCTGAAGATGAATTACTTGGAATTGACTACGTTATTCCAGACTACAGTTACATTGTAAAAAATGTAGATAGAGTAAAGGGTTTATTTATTACACATGGACATGAAGACCATATCGGTGGTGTTCCTTATCTGCTTAGACAAGCAAATATTCCTGTGTATGGAAGTAAATTAGCACTTGGCTTAATTCGTGGGAAATTGGAAGAACATGGGCTACTCAGCAAAGCAAAAATGATTGAAACAAAAGAAGATGATACAATCAAATTTCGCCATCTTGAAATTTCTTTCTTTCGGACAACCCATAGTATTCCTGATAGTTTTGGTATTGTTGTCAAAACGCCACAAGGACAAATTGTTCATACAGGTGATTTCAAATTTGATTTCACACCAGTTGGCGAACCAGCGAACTTAACAAAAATGGCGGAAATTGGCAAAGAAGGTGTTCTTTGTTTGTTGTCCGACAGTACAAACAGTGAAGTGCCACATTTTACAATGTCAGAACGTAAAGTTGGCGATAGCATTCAAGAGATTTTCCGAAAAGTACCTGGGCGTGTTATTTTTGCTACATTTGCATCCAATATTCACCGTTTACAACAAGTGGTGGAAGCAGCTATTGCCCATGATCGAAAAGTTGCTGTATTTGGACGAAGTATGGAGTCAGCAATTACTATTGGTCGGGAGCTTGGTTATATTCGAGCACCAAAAGATACATTTGTTGAATCAACGAAATTAAGTCGCTTACCAGTCGGAGAAACGACTATTCTATGTACAGGTAGTCAAGGAGAACCAATGGCGGCATTATCACGCATTGCTAATGGTACACATCGACAAATTCAAATTATTCCTGGTGATACAGTTGTCTTCTCTTCTTCACCAATCCCAGGAAATGCGGCGAGTGTTAACAAAATTATTAATATGCTGTTCCGTGCAGGTGCAGATGTCATTCATGGTTCATTAAGTAATATTCATACATCTGGTCATGGTGGACAAGAAGAACAAAAATTAATGATGCGACTCATTAAACCGAAATTTTTTATGCCAATTCATGGCGAATATCGGATGCAAAAAATGCATACAAAATTAGCAGTAGATTGTGGTATTCCAGAAGAAAATTGTTTTGTCATGGACAATGGCGAAGTGCTTAGTTTAACTCAAGATTCAGCACAAGTCACTGGAAAAGTCCCATCGGGTACAGTATATATTGATGGTAATGGGATCGGTGACATCGGTAATATGGTTTTACGTGATCGCCGAGTTTTATCTGAAGAAGGTTTAGTGATTGTTGTTATTAGTCTAACAGAAGACTTCAAACTTGTAGCAGGCCCAGATATTATTTCTCGTGGTTTTGTCTATATGCGTGAATCAAGCAATTTAATTGGTGAAGCACACTCTATGCTTTCCAAACATATCGAAAAAGTGTTAGAGCAGAAATTGGATGCTAAATCTGAAATCATCGAAGCACTTGGTCCATTTCTATATGAAAAAACAAAACGCCGTCCAATGATACTTCCAATTATTATGGAAGTATAAAAAAAGCACCCCATAAATTAAAATGTACCCTATAGAGTAGACACTTAAAAAAAAGTCTATCTATTAGGGTATTTTTTGTATAATGAAGAAAAATAACGATTGGGGAAAACTAAAATGAGTAAAAAATTATTTACAGAGAAAGAAAAGAAACTACTTTC
>JAVBJX010000044.1:0-25382 GCA_031546705.1 Caryophanales bacterium | reverse complement strand
TACTCCTAATGGAGTTGGTTTGGTGGCGATAGCGAAGAGGTCACACCCGTTCCCTTTCCGAACACGGTCGTTAAGCTCTTTTGCGCCAATGGTAGTTGGGGTTTTACCCCTGCGAGACTAGGACGTTGCCAAGCTTTTTATGGAGGATTAGCTCAGCTGGGAGAGCATCTGCCTTACAAGCAGAGGGTCGGCGGTTCGATCCCGTCATCCTCCACCATTATATGTTATGTTTGCCGACTTAGCTCAACTGGTAGAGCAACTGACTTGTAATCAGTAGGTTGTGGGTTCAAGTCCTATAGTCGGCACTCTTTTATGAATCATTAGCTCAGTTGGTAGAGCACCTGACTTTTAATCAGGGGGTCGATGGTTCGAGTCCATCATGGTTCATCTTTGCGGGTGTGGCGGAATTGGCAGACGCACCAGACTTAGGATCTGGCGCCTTTGGCGTGGGGGTTCAAGTCCCTTCTCCCGCATTAATTACATAAGCGGAAATAGTTCAGTGGTAGAACATCACCTTGCCAAGGTGGGGGTCGCGGGTTCGAGTCCCGTTTTCCGCTCCAAATATTATGCCGGGGTGGCGGAACTGGCAGACGCACAGGACTTAAAATCCTGCGGTAGGTGACTACCGTACCGGTTCGATTCCGGTTCTCGGCATTATTTATTGCGCCCGTAGCTCAATTGGATAGAGTATCTGACTACGGATCAGAAGGTTATGGGTTCGAATCCTTTCGGGCGCGTATATTTAATGAAACACGGGAAGTAGCTCAGCTTGGTAGAGCACATGGTTTGGGACCATGGGGTCGCAGGTTCGAATCCTGTTTTCCCGATATTTTCAAGGGGCCTTAGCTCAGCTGGGAGAGCGCCTGCTTTGCACGCAGGAGGTCAGCGGTTCGATCCCGCTAGGCTCCACCATTTTATTTGTTTAACGGCGGTGTAGCTCAGCTGGCTAGAGCGTACGGTTCATACCCGTGAGGTCGGGGGTTCGATCCCCTCCGCCGCTATGTATTGGACCTTTAGCTCAGCAGGTTAGAGCAGACGGCTCATAACCGTCCGGTCGTAGGTTCGAGTCCTACAAGGTCCACTTTTTCAAACATTTGGAGGAATACCCAAGCCTGGCTGAAGGGACCGGTCTTGAAAACCGGGAGGCGTCGTAAGGCGCGCGGGGGTTCGAATCCCTCTTCCTCCGCCATTTGTTTTTTTATTTCTATCGCGGGATGGAGCAGTTCGGTAGCTCGTCGGGCTCATAACCCGAAGGTCGGAGGTTCAAGTCCTTCTCCCGCAATTTTATAATGGTTTCGTGGTGTAGTGGTTAACATGCCTGCCTGTCACGCAGGAGATCGCGGGTTCGAGTCCCGTCGAGACCGTATTATGGCTCGGTAGCTCAGTCGGTAGAGCAAAGGACTGAAAATCCTTGTGTCGGCGGTTCGATTCCGTCCCGAGCCACCATATCTAATAAATGAAGTGTCACTAGTATTTATGGCGGTTGTGGCGAAGTGGTTAACGCACCAGATTGTGGTTCTGGCATTCGTGGGTTCGATTCCCATCAGTCGCCCCATTTTTTTGCGGGTGTAGTTTAGTGGTAAAACTCCAGCCTTCCAAGCTGATGTTGTGGGTTCGATTCCCATCACCCGCTCCATATCTTGGGCCTATAGCTCAGCTGGTTAGAGCGCACGCCTGATAAGCGTGAGGTCGATGGTTCGAGTCCATTTAGGCCCATTCACATTGAAATTCTTAATGAATGGGAATTTGAGAAATTCAATAATGTAGTGTAATTGTTGGAATGCCTGAATAGGGCATTTTATTTTTTAATGAATTTCATTTGGAGAAGTACTCAAGTGGCTGAAGAGGACGGTTTGCTAAACCGTTAGATCGGGTAACTGGTGCACGGGTTCGAATCCCGTCTTCTCCGCCATTTAGGCCCGTTGGTCAAGCGGTTAAGACACCGCCCTTTCACGGCGGTAACACGGGTTCGAATCCCGTACGGGTCATATACAAAAAAGAAGTTTTAGTGAGATAAATGGCTCACTAAAACTTCTTTTTTATTGTAGTTCAACTATTTAATTCACGAGTTTTGGATAATCGAGGTGTTTTTACCTCTTTTGTCCAAGGCTCTTTTTTTGTTTAAAAAATTATGTCGAAGTTTGTCAAAAAAATTGTGAAAATTATTCAAGGAGTTTTTGGATACTTGTTGAATTATATAGTAATACATGGATTTTTTTAAGAGAGGATGAATATAAATGATTACAGCAAACCCAACAGATTTTGAAATGCACTTATTTCATGAAGGAAATTTGTATAAAAGTTATCAGTTATTTGGAAGTCATATTGTAAAAGAAAAGAAACAGATTGTTACGAGGTTTTGTGTGTGGGCTCCACATGCATTAGAAGTTCGAGTAGTTGGGAGTTTTAATGATTGGAAGTCTATGGATGATTATGTGATGGAAAAGCAAAATGAGAATGGTGTATGGTCTTTAGTTGTTCCCACAAATTTGGAGGGACATATGTATAAGTATGAGATTTTGACGAGTAAAGGAGAAGTTATTTTAAAAGCAGATCCATATGCATTTTTTGCAGAAACTCGACCACATACGGCTTCGGTTGTGTATAATTTAGATGGATATAAATGGCTGGATGGGTCGTGGAGGCAGCGTAAGCGTCGTCGTAAACCTATCTATGAACGTCCGCTAAATATTTATGAATTTCATTTTGGTTCATGGAAGAAAAAAGAAGATGGGGAGTTCTACACATATACAGAGTTAGCAGATGAAATTATTCCGTATGTACTAGAGCATGGATTTACACACATTGAATTATTACCACTACTTGAGCATCCATTTGACCGTTCATGGGGTTATCAAGGAACAGGTTATTATGCTGCAACGAGTCGTTATGGCTCACCACATGATTTAATGGTGTTTATTGATAAGTGTCATGAGCATGATATTGGCGTGTTGCTTGATTGGGTGCCAGGTCATTTTTGCAAAGATGCCCATGGTTTGTATATGTTTGATGGCAAACCAACGTATGAATATAAGGAAACAAAAGATCGAGAGAATTATGTATGGGGAACAGCAAATTTTGATTTAGGAAAAAAAGAAGTACAAAGTTTCCTTATTTCTAATGCTTTATTTTGGATGGAGTATTATCATATTGATGGTTTTCGGGTTGATGCAGTTGCAAATATATTGTATTGGGCAAACAGTCAACCTCTCGCAAAAAATCCATATGCTGTAAATTTCCTGCAAAAACTAAATCAAGCTGTATTTGCTAAAAACCCAGCAATTCTGATGATTGCCGAAGATTCTACTGATTGGCCAAAAGTTACTGGTGCTGTGCATGAAGGTGGTTTGGGATTTAATTATAAGTGGAATATGGGGTGGATGAATGATACATTAAAGTATATGGAAGCAAATCCGTTTGATCGAAAACATCTCCATAATAAAGTTACGTTTTCTTTATTGTATGCCTACACAGAAAACTTCATTCTACCATTATCACATGATGAAGTTGTTCATGGAAAAAAATCATTACTCAATAAAATGCCTGGAACATATGAAGAAAAATTTGCCCAACTTCGCTTGTTATATGGTTATTTTATGACCCATCCGGGAAAAAAATTATTATTTATGGGTGGAGAATTCGGTCAGTTTGATGAGTGGAAAGATTTGACACAACTTGACTGGGATATTTCTGGTTATGATGCCCATCAGAAAATGAATGCTTACACAAAAGGACTGTTTGATTTCTATAAAACGGAAAAGGCGTTACACGAAATAGACCATCATCATGATGGATTTGAATGGATTGATGTGAATAACACGGAACAAAGTATTTTTTCATACATTCGTAAAGGAAAAAAAGAAAGTGATAGATTAATTGTTATTTGTAATTTCCAAAATATAGATTATGATAGATATAAAGTCGGTGTTCCGTTTGATATGGATTATGTTGAAGTATTCAATAGTGATGACGCTAAGTTTGGTGGTACAAATCAGATGAATCAAACAACATTAAAAGTGACTGAAGAAGCATGTCACGGTAAACCGTACAATATAGAATTAGTGATTCCTGCTTTTGGTGTGACAATCTTAAGACCTATGAAAAAGAGAAAGGAGAGCAAAGTTCGATGAAAAAAAAATGTATGGCAATGTTATTAGCTGGAGGGCAAGGAAGCCGATTGAATTCACTCACAAAAACATTGGCAAAGCCTGCTGTCCCATTTGGTGGTAAATATCGTATAATTGATTTTCCTTTAAGTAACTGTACGAATTCAGGTATTGATACGGTTGGTGTATTGACGCAGTATCAGCCACTTGTTTTAAATTCTTACATTGGAATTGGTAGTGCTTGGGATTTAGATAGAAGAAATGGTGGGGTAGCTGTATTACCACCATATGCAGACGAATCGCAAGTAAACTGGTATAATGGTACAGCTAATGCGATTTATCAAAATATGAATTACATTAAAAAGTATGATCCAGAGTATGTACTTATTTTGTCAGGTGATCATATTTATAAAATGGATTATTCAGAGATGTTAGATTATCATATTGAAAAAGAAGCTGATGCAACAATTTCTGTTATTGAGGTTCCTTGGGATGAAGCAAGCCGTTTTGGGATTATGAATACAAATGAGCGATTAGAAGTAGTTGAATTTGAAGAAAAACCAGAGAATCCAAAGAGCAATCTAGCTTCTATGGGTATTTATATTTTTACATGGTCTGTATTAAAAAAATATTTAAAAATAGATAATGATAATGAAACATCTACACACGATTTTGGTAAGGATGTTATCCCGCTTCTATTAAACGAAGGTAAAAAACTGATGGCATATCATTATCATGGATACTGGAAAGATGTTGGAACAATAAAAAGTTTGTGGGAAGCAAATATGGATTTATTACATGAAGAGCCAGACTTTAATTTGTTTGATACTTCTTGGCGAATTTATTCGGTGAATCGAAATTACCCACCTCAATATGTTGCTCCTAGTGCCACTGTTACCGATTCTCTTGTTAGTGAAGGTTGCGTTATTGAAGGAACAGTTAATCATTCTGTTATATTTCCAGGAGTTAAGATTGGGAAAGGAGCAGTTATCAATGATTCCGTTATTATGCCAGGGGCAATCATTGGTGAGTATGTACATATTGAAAGAGCAATTGTTCCTACTAAACTAGAAATTCCTAGCGGGACGATTATTCGTTCAGATGATGAAATTATTCTTGTTGGAATGGAAATGATAGAAGAGTTAAATGAGTTAGAGGATGGTGTAGACAATGAGTAAAGCGATGCTAGGTGTAATTGATGCAACTATATGGACAAAAGAACTAAAAAACTTAACATTAAATCGTTCGCTTCCTGCTATTCCATTTGCTGGGCGGTACCGTCTAATCGATTTTATTCTCTCTAACATGGTGAATGCTGGGATTGAAAGTGTTGCCATTTTTCCTAAACATAAATATCGTTCATTAATGGATCATCTAGGATCTGGAAAAAGTTGGGATTTAGATAGAAAAAGAGACGGGCTATTTTTTTTCCCTTCTAAAGATGGAACAGATGAACGTGACTTTGGTACATTTCGTCAAATGATGGAGCACATTGATTATTTCTTAAGAAGCAAGCAAAAATATGCACTTGTTGCTAATAGCTATGTAGTTGGGAATATTGATTTTAGTAAGGTACTTGCACAACATATCAAAAGAGGTTGTGATATTACCGTTATTAGTCATGAAGGAAAACCGCTTAATATGTATGTGCTTGAAACGTCATTGCTTCTAGATATTTTAGCAAATCATGAACAAGCAGGGCATGAAACACTTCAAGATGTCATAAATGATTCTAATAATATAACAATCAATAAATACAAACATGAAGGATATGTTGCTATCATTGATTCGATTGAGGCATACTTCAAGCATTCAATGGAATTGTTAGATCCAAAAGCATGGAAGCAACTGTTTGACCCAACAAGAAGAATTTATACGAAAGTAAAAGATGAACCACCAACATATTATAAAAAAGATGCTGTTGTTAAAAATGCACTAATTGCCAATGGATGCAAGATTGAAGGAACAATAGAGAGCAGTATTATTTTTCGTGGTGTTCGAATTGGCAAAAATTCAATGATTAAAAATAGTGTTATCATGCAAAAAAGTCAAGTTGGCGAAAATTGTATATTAGAGAATGTAATTATTGATAAAGATGTTCGGGTTGAAAATGATGTGAAAATTATCGGAACGGCAGAAAATCCATACGTTATCCGTAAGGGAACAATACAAGGAGCGTTGATGAATTCGTGAAAGTGTTATTTGCTGTTTCAGAATGTGTCCCATTTGTTAAATCGGGTGGTCTAGCGGACGTAGCAGGTGCGTTGCCAAAAGAATTAGTTGGTCTTGGTACAGATGTACGAGTGATTTTACCTAAATATGGTATGATTGCTGACCATTTTAAACAAAAAATGAATAAGGTGACAGAGTTTAGTATATACATTGGTTGGCGTGAGCAGTATTGCGGAATTGAAACATTAGAGTATGAGAATGTCACCTATTATTTTGTAGACAATGAATATTATTTTAAGCGTCCTTCTCTATATGGTCATTTTGATGATGGGGAACGGTTTGCTTTTTTTAATCGTGCTGTATTAGATGCCTTGCCTGCTCTTGATTTTCAACCAGATGTCATTCATTGTCATGATTGGCATACTGGAATGGTGCCATTTTTGTTGCGTGAATACAAGAGTAATCCTTTCTATACTTCGATGCGTACTGTGTTTACAATTCATAATCTGCAATTTCAAGGGATTTTTCCAAAAGAAATTGTTTGGGAATTATTTAATCTACGCTCTTATTATTTAGAAACAGGAGAATTAGAATTTCATGGAGCTATGAGCTTTATGAAAGGTGCTTTAATGACATCGGACGTTATTACAACGGTAAGTCCAACATATAAAGAAGAAATTCAAATTCCATATTATGGTGAAAAGTTAGATGGTTTATTAAGAAGTAGAAGTGAGCAATTAACAGGTATTCTAAATGGAATTGACGATGAAATTTATAATCCAGCCTCAGATGATGTTCTTGTTGCAAAATATAGTCGCATTAACTTGAAAAATAAAGTAAAAAATAAACTAGCATTGCAGCGACAAGCGGATTTACCACAATCAAAAGATATTCCAATGATTGGGGTTGTTAGCCGTTTAACAAAACAAAAAGGATTAGATTTAATTAAACATGTATTTCATGAGATAGTTTTGGAAAACATACAATTTGTAGTCATCGGAACAGGTGATGCAGAGTTTGAAGGGTTTTTCAAAGAAATGGAACGGCAATATCCAAACAAAGTGCGAGTTCATATTGGTTTTAATGAGTCATTAGCACACCAAATTTATGCCAGTTCAGATATGTTTCTCATGCCATCAAAATTTGAACCTTGTGGTCTAGGACAATTAATTGCTTTGCGTTATGGAGCTATTCCAATTGTTCGAGAAACAGGAGGTTTAAATGATACCGTTCAATCTTTTAATGAGCATACAGGAAAAGGAAATGGATTTAGTTTTGCCCACTTTAACGCCCATGATATGTTGAACACAATCCGCCGAGCATTACATTTTTATCAGAAAAAAGAAGTATGGAACAATTTAGTAAAAGAGTCAATGGGGCGTGATTATAGCTGGGCGAAATCAGCATTTAAGTACAATCAATTGTACGCTACATTGACAACGAAAGGTGATGCCCATGTTTTCGAGCAAAGAGAACTTTAAAGAGAATTTTTTAAAGCGTTTAGAAATGATGTCTGGCAAACGTTTTGATAAATCGACAGCACGTGACCAATACAACACGCTAGGAAATATGGTAAGGGAATACATTAGTAGTAATTGGATTGAAACGAATGAATTTTCTCGTTCTAATGACCAAAAAAAAGTATACTATCTTTCAATTGAATTTCTCTTAGGTCGTCTTCTCTGTAATAATTTACTGAATTTAGGTATTCATGAAGTGGTTGAAGAAGGGCTAACAGAATTAGGAATTGAACTTAGTGAATTGGAAGAACATGAAGCGGATGCAGGGCTTGGAAACGGTGGTCTAGGTCGGTTAGCTGCTTGTTTTCTTGATTCACTAGCTTCTCTTGATTTACCAGGTCATGGTTGCGGCATTCGTTATCGTCATGGTTTATTCGACCAAAAAATTGTCGATGGTTATCAAGTAGAGCTTCCCGAGCAATGGTTACGTTACGGAAATGTCTGGGAAGTACGCAAATCAGATTTAGCTGTTGATGTGAAATTCTTTGGGAAAATCGAGTCGTATGAAGAAGACGGTAAATGGATTTACAATCATGTTGGGGCAGAAGTAGTAACGGCTGTTCCATTTGATGTACCAGTCATTGGTTATGAAACAAATACGGTCAATACACTACGCCTTTGGAGTGCAGAACCATCTAAAGCCTATCCAATCGGCAAAAATATTTTACAATACAAGCGGGAAACAGAAGCTATTTCTGACTTCTTGTATCCAGATGATACAAATGATGAAGGAAAAACATTACGTCTAAAACAACAATACTTTCTTGTAGCGGCAAGTCTTCGTAGTATCATTCAAGAATATAAGCAAAAACAAGATACAATGTATCATTTTCATGAACACATAGCGATTCATATTAATGATACACATCCTGTATTAGCAATTCCGGAACTGATGAGAATTTTGTTAGATGAAGAAAAAATGACTTGGGAAGATGCATGGCATATTACATCAAACACAGTGGCATATACAAACCATACAACACTTTCGGAAGCATTAGAGAAGTGGTCTATCTCGCTCTTTAAACCACTTTTGCCAAGAATTTATATGATTATCAATGAAATTAATGAACGTTTTTGCAAAGAGTTATGGGAGCAATATCCTGGAGATTGGAATCGTATTGAACAAATGGCGATTATTGCCCATGATCTCGTAAAAATGGCACACTTAGCTATTGCAGGTAGTTATAGTGTCAATGGTGTAGCGAAAATTCATTCAGAGATTTTGAAACATCGGGAAATGAAATCATTTTATGATTTTTATCCAGAGAAATTTAATAATAAAACGAATGGAATCACCCACAGACGTTGGCTAATTAAATCCAATCCAGAGTTGACGAATTTGTTAACGAACACTATTGGAACAGATTGGGTGAAAGATCCAACAAAGTTAAGCGAGTTAACAACATATGCAAAAGACGGAGCTTTTCAAGAGCAGTTAGAAAAAGTAAAGCTTGCAAGAAAAGAAGTATTAGCAAAATATATTTATGATAGCACCGAAATTGTGATTGATACAAATTCAATTTTTGATGTGCATGTGAAAAGGCTTCATGCCTACAAGCGTCAATTATTAAATGTGTTACATATTATGTACTTATATAATCGCCTAAAAGAAGATTCTAGTTTCTCTATGCATCCACGTACATTTATTTTTGGAGCAAAAGCATCACCGGGTTATCATTATGCAAAACGAGTAATTAAATTAATTAATTCCGTTGCGGATAAGGTGAACAATGATCCAAAAACTCGTGACATATTGAAGGTTATCTTTATCGAAAATTATCGTGTATCTATAGCAGAAAATATTTTCCCTGCGACAGATGTAAGTGAGCAAATTTCTACAGCAAGTAAAGAAGCATCAGGAACAGGTAATATGAAGTTTATGATGAATGGTGCAATAACAGTTGGTACATTAGACGGAGCAAATGTAGAAATTATGGAAGAAGTTGGGAAAGATAATATTTTTATCTTTGGTTTAACAGCAGATGAAGTAATGAACTACTATCAAAACGGTGGTTATCATTCACACGAATATTATTATTATGACAAACGTATTCGCCAAGTTGTTACACAATTAACAGACGATTTCTTTCCGGATGTGTATGACCATTTTGTGCCAATTCATGAGTCATTGCTTGCTCAAAATGATCAATACTTTGTTCTTCGTGATTTTGCATCTTATCTTCAAGCACAAGAGCAAGTAAATGCCACATATCAACAAAGAGCAAAGTGGTTAGAAATGAGTGCAATGAATATTGCTAAATCAGGATTTTTCTCTAGTGATCGAACAATTATGGAATATGCGAATGGTATTTGGAAGATCGTTCCGAATAAGAAAGAAGTTTGGGTGAAGTAGAAAAAGAAAAGACACATTTAGCCTGAAAGTGGCTGGATGTGTCTTTTTTGCAACCAATAGTTTACGCTCTAAAAAAATGATAGTAAGTACAAGCATAGTTTTAGTCCAGTAGCTAAGGAGAAATAAAACTTTATTGCGAATTAGCTGTTTTCATTATATACTTACAGTAAAGGATATATAATTATGAAAAATAAAAAATTAGTAATTTCTCTTATTATAATCACTTTATTTATAATGACTGGTTGTTTAGGGATAATAAAATATGAAAAACAAAGAATAGAAGTACAAAAACGTGTTGGTATTGAAGATAAATATGAAGATTTTAAGGAAGTCACTGATAATGGACAAGTTCGTAAAGTGAAAGAAATACTACATAACATTGACTGGAAAAATTGTAAAGTAAATATGTCTCGCTTTGCTGATTACCAGTTTATTTTTCAATTTAAAAACCCTAAAATAGAAGCAAAAGCAGTTTTATTTGAGGTTTGGATTAATAATGATAGGGTGGAGATTATCGAAGGAGATACACAATATACGAAATTAACAAAAGAAGATTCGGAATTTCTCATCGAAATTATCTCAAGGTTATGATATGTATATTTTACTTTATTTAACAACATATTTGTTATGAATACTTCTTCTAGACTGTGTTGAACTTATAAAGATATCTATCAATAATAAGGAGGTTCGATTTATAATGAAAAGAAAAATAATCATATCGTTAATTTTTTTAGGCATATTAACAGGCGGTTTGGTAACTGTAAAAAAGGTAATGACAAGACCACTTTTCGTAAAACAAGGTATAAGTATAGTAGATGTTATTCCTGCAAAGAATTTGAAATCTATGGTAAGTCAATCTGAGGTTATTATAGTAGGTTCTTATCAAAAATATGAGTATTCATTCAATGGAAGTAGAAATGTAAAAGACCCTAGTAAAGAATCGAATAGAAACTATTCAGAAGTACGTGTATATAGCTTTAAAGTTGATACAGTTCTTAAAGGCAAGATTTCTAATAAAATGATTGATGTTGGTATGCACTATCAAAGTAGTGAAAATCAACTTCTTGATAAGAATGGAAAAAAGATGAAACTTGAATTTAAAGATCCACTTTATATAGAACCGACCTTTAATAGAAAACAGGTGCTATTTTTAAGATATCTATCACAATGTAAGCCGTATGCGAATGGAGAGTATAAGCCTTATGTGTATACTGCTTCTATGGAACCTTACCAAATAGAAATTGATAAGGATGGAAAAGCACTTTTAAAAAGTAATCTAACGAAAAAAATCAATAAGGATCACACGATAACTATTATTGATGGTCGAGAGGTAGACATGATTAAAGAAGTACCAGAACTTCAAGATACAATTTCTGGAATGGCTCTGCAAGAAATTATGAATTCTATTTCATCATTTTCAAAGAAAGCTAAGTAATGTTTTTTGTGAATATTTCTTGTGAAAAAATTAAAAGATGAGTGCTGAACAATGAGTATTTTAGTGTGTTTTTCCTTAATTTTAGCTACCATCCACACATTCTATGGAATCACAGCCAAAACCAAACCGCTTACTATTGATTTTCCTTCAAAATATACATATAACAAGCAGGATGTAATGACACAAACTAGTATTCAAAAAACTTGTGAGGAAACATATTTAGGTAGAGTTTTCTCCACATGGACATTTATTCTCTATAACTTTTTTCAAACGAAGTTAGAAATTAATACGAGAGGTGGATGGGGCAAAAGGGGCGGCGCTTACCCCTTTTGCCTCATCCAAGTTTTTTATTTAAATTTTACCGTTACTTGATAGTGGAGTGCAGTGAAAAACTGTTGTAATACTTTACTGGCATTTTCTTCTGCATGAGTTAAAATTCCGAGTTTTGTCGCATCTTTTTCTGCCTTTTCTTGCGCTTGTTTTGCCAGAGCAAACCCTTCATTCCAATCCACTTCACTACGAAATAATCCTTCTATCGAAAATGTTTCAATTTTATCAAAATCAAGAACAGGTTTTTGTAAGAATTTTGCTTTTGAGATAGTGATTGTAACTGTTTTTGCTTTTTCATCTATAGTAAAATCGCTATCTTTTAAATTATTTAAGTCAATACCTGCGGTGACAGTTGCTGGTATAACCACTAATAATTTCCGCCCTGTACCGGGAATTTGGGAATTGATTTCATGACCAAAAAGTTGATTATCTTCTTGTGAGATAACAATATTTAAATAGGCTTCTGCGGTAATTAATTGCGATAAATTTTTAACTTCGCTGACCATGCTGATTGATTTAGTTTCTTCTTTAGAGATAGATGAGTAAATAAAATTAGCTAATAATCCAATTATAAATGCCGAGATAATGAAAATTATTGTATATTTAGGAAAAACAAATAATCGTTTTGGTGGATTATAAGCTAATGTAGAAGCTGTTTCTTGTTGACTTTTATACAGTTGATTTAAAATTTTTTGTGTAGTATCCGTATTTTTTTCTTTCATGTAGATCCCTCCTTAACTAGTTCCTTGTAGAGATTATACTATATTTTGATAGACTTGTAGTGTGATTGGAAACAGGTATATATTGTCAGTAAGTTTGGAGAAATATATTTTTGAAGGGTTTTTACTGAAATGAGTAGTTCACTAAAACGTTAATAATACTCAAATGTTTGTAACCATGTATTGCATGAGTTTGGATCAACCGAAGTGTTTTTCACTCTGATTGATCCAAACCCTACAAGAAGATTAGAAAGGACCGCCAATTGGTGGAAATGAATTAGATTTTGCACGTTCTAGTTCTTATAGTTGGTGATCTGTAAGTTGATGTGATGAACTATTTCTTAGCATGACTAATCCGATAATGACAAATACACCGATGAGACAGACTAACAACAACATAAATAATCGCCCCTTTTATTTTAACATCCTGTATCATTTAGTGATATGAATCGTTTCATAAAACCGTTCACCAGTCTTGCTATTGTACCAAACTCTTTGGCGAATTCCTGTTGTTGGATCAATAAAAATTTCATCCGTTTGGACAAATCCATTTGGAATGGAGTCATCCTTTTTCTGTAATCTATTCCGTCTATACCAAAGGCTGAAAAGAATCGCAACAACAGGTACAAGAATATAGATAACAATTACTATGCTCATAATTAATTCTCTTTCACAATAACAGCCGTACCATAAGCAACGATTTCTGACATACTTTGCCCGATTTCTCCTGAATCAAATCGCATCATAACTACAGCATTTGCACCCATGGCATGAGCATTCTTCACTAAGCGATCAATTGCTTCTTTTCGTGCATCTTCAATCATTTCTGTGTATTCATGGATTTCGCCACCAACAATCGTTCTAAGACCTGCGACAAGATTTCCGCCAATTCCTCGGCTTCTTACAATAACACCAAATGTAGACCCAAGTACTTTTTCAACTGTGTATCCCGCAATATTTTCTGTTGTTACTACAATCATGATTGTTTCCTCCATTTTCTATCATGTATTATCTGTTATCTCCATCAAAAAGCCCACCTAAAAGGCTACCTTCACCAGATTGCTTGCCACCGAGTCTTGGAGAAGAAGCAACAATTCGATCAGCTAAACGACTAAATGGTAAAGACTGCATCCAAACTGTTCCAGGGCCTTTTACGGTTGCAAAAAATAATCCTTCACCGCCAAAAAAGGCTGTTTTAATTTTGCCAACATATTCAATATCGTAATCTACATCTTTTGTTAAGGCAACTAGACAGCCCGTATCAATACGAAGTTTTTCTCCCGGTTGTAAGTTTCGGCGATAGATTGTTCCGCTTGCATGTACAAATGCAAGTCCGTCACCTTCCAATTTTTGCATAATAAATCCTTCACCACCAAAGAAGCCTGTGCCTAATTTTTTTTGAAAATCAATGCCTAATGATACACCTTTAGCAGCACAGAGAAAAGCATCTTTTTGACAGATAATTTTTCCATCTAGTTTGCTTAAATCAAGTGGAACAATTTTCCCTGTGTATGGTGCAGCAAAACAGACGTGGCGTTTTCCATGTCCTTCGTTTGTGTAGACGGTTGTAAATAATCCTTCTCCTGTAACGAGTCGTTTCCCTGCTCCAACTAATGAACCAAGAAATCCTTTTGGTTGAGAGGCTGAACCGTCACCGAAAATCGTTTCCATTTCAATCCCATCTTCCATCATCATCATTGCTCCAGCTTCGGCAATGACGCTTTCTTTAGGGTCAAGCTCAATTTCAACAAACTGCATGTCATCTCCATAAATTTTGTAATCAATTTCATGTGCATTCATAAAAAAACACCTCTTTGTTTAGTTTTTTTATAATACGTTTAGTATAGAGGAAAAGTTTCGTAATGAAAAATGCTAAGAATAAAAAAATAGATAGTCCGACCAAATCATCTATTGTGTAATGTTTGGGGACTATCTATTTTATTTAGTTTATTTTGTCTGATTCACTATTTGGAGCAACACGTACAGATTTTCCGTACATATCAACAGCCACCATATTTTCTATAGACGTTTCATCTTTTGCATAAATATATAAATCATTTGTATCAGAAATTGTTTCTGAAGTTCCGTACTCAGCAACTTCTTTAAAAGTATCTCTTCCAGGACGAGGGAAATCACTATCATTTCCAAAAGAGTGAGCCAGAACAGATTCTTCCACTGACCGATGGTTTGGGATATTTTGGTCTGGAGTATGTTCTTTGCAGTATGTAGTCATTGGCAAAACTTCCAAACGTTCTAGTGGGATAGGCACTCCGCATTTCTCACAAATTCCGTATGTTCCTGTGTCCATTGCCCGTAAGGCATTATTAACAGTGTTCAATTGTTTTTCTGTATGTTCGTTTAAAGCGATATCTTTTTCACGTTCAAATAAATCAGTTCCTTCATCGGCAGGGTGATTATCATAACTAGATAATTCTCCAGTAGATTCATGTGTATGACCAGAGGTTATACCAAAATGATTACTTGTGTGCAAAAGATTTTCTAAATTACTTTTCTCTTCTAATAGATTTTCACGAAACGTCATTAATTGATTTGTTGATAACATTAACATCAGTCCTTTCTGTAACAATAAATATATGAAGGTTTTTTCACATATATGACATTTATTTTCACTATTATTTCCAGTTATCATGTAAAATATTAGTGAGGTTGGGACAATAAAGGAAAAAACACCTCTATTGTCTCACTCAAGTGAAATGCATGATTGCCAAAACCTGCATTTTTTTAACGTTTTAGTAACCCATACATTTCACTAAAACTATCCAAAAAAATTTTCGTTCCAAACTCCATTTCAAAGTTTGAAGGGGATTTTTATATTTTGCAGGGAAGGATAGTAAAATTTTATTACTTGGGGAGGAATTAATATGTACATAGAAAAAGTTACCAATGAAAATAAGGAAAAGTTTCTTGATTATTGTCGTAAACATTATCATGAGGTAGATGAATCTTATTTAAGTGAAGAAGATTTAGCCGATTTTTCAGTAGATGGAGAAGCTCCAGCTTTTATTTTACTAGAAGAAAATGTTGTGATTGGTGCAGTTTCTTTGGTATTTTCCGATTATATGAAGCGAGCGAAACAAATTAGATTTCGCATTTTTCATTCTGAGAAAAAAGAATTGTCAACGTATTCTTTACTTCTAAATACAGTATTACCATATGTAGAGGGAATGAAGAGTGTATTTATTTTTGTTAATAGTAAAAATAAATTAGATTGTCAACTTTATGAGGAGTTACAATTCATAATAGAACGTACGGCATGTGTATATGTTCGTGATTCTTTACCGATTGAAGAACCTAATTTTAGAGAAGGATTAACTGTCCGTCCATTTGTTTTTGGGCAAGATGAAGATGTTTGGTGTGAAGTGCGTAATGATGCATTTTCAAGGTTAAAAGGACATGAGACACCCATTATTCCTGATTCACTGAAATTTTTAAGGGAGGAAGAAGATTATGTAGAAGGCGGATTAATGATGGTTTACGACGACGAGAATCCTATTGGTATTGTTCGGGTAACAAAGGATTTTGATAATGGAGAGTGGCATAGCTTCTTGTCAACGATGTGTGTTAAATATGTTTATCATAGACAAGGAATTGGACGAGCTTTGCTTCGATATGCAATGCGTTACGGAGCAGAACATGGAATGACAAAGTCCATGTTAAGTGTAGATGGAGCGAATCATTCTGCAATTTCCCTATATAAGAGTGAAGGATTTACGGAGTATTATACGATGATTTGTTATCGTTTGGAAATGATATAAAAAATGGAGCTGACTGAAGAGGTGTAAAGAATGCACTGATTTGGCCCACGACAAACGCATGAAAGCCTTAAAAACGAACAATACATACATTACTTGAATAAACGTTCATGCATATGAATGATTTATGATGTATCTAGCGGAGATTCACTTGAAATTTAATGTTCAATTTTGCTATTTGCCATAAAAATCTTTTCATGCGTTTGTCGTGAATGATTTGCATTGCATTTACAAGATTCCTGAATTATTGTATAGTAAAAGAAAACCTATATAGAGGTTACTATGAAAAAAATCTTATTGTTATTACTATCATTTATAATTACTTGTTCTTTAACTATACCTATTTATGTAAAGGCAGAAGAAGCAAGCCGACCTGTTTTGCGTTTTTCTGTACCAGAATCTTATACGAATGTAGCGGATAAAGTCTTACAACAAGCACTAAAAAATGTGGGATATGACCTTGCTATTACAACACAAGTAATGACATCTGCAACACAAATGGCACAAAGCGGTGAAACAGATGGCATTATTGCAAGGGGGGCGGGTGCTGAAAAGACTTATACTAACCTTGTTATGGTTCCAACACCTATTGTAACATGGTCTTTTGACACCTTCGTAAGAGCAGACAAAGAATTATCAGTAAAAAGCTGGAATGATTTAGCTGGATTAAGAGTTGGCACACTTTATCAAAAACTTTATGTAGAGAATCACTTACCCAAAAATACGAAAAGCGTTACAAAGAAAGATAATGTTGTAGAGCTTTATAATGCTTTGCAAAACGATGAAATTGATATAGCTATTGTAAGTGAATTACCGACTGATGACCGATTACTACCAAAAAATATTAAGTATTTGAGTACAATAGACTCCGCTCCTGCTTATGCGTATATGAATAAAAGCAAGAGTGATATAGTTCCTGCTTTAGTAGCAGAACTTCAAAACATGATAAAGTCTGGTGTAACTGATGATCTACTTGAAGATGGCAAATTGAATACAACAAAGGATAAGTTTTATTTATTAAACTTAACATCTCTACCTTATGATTCTATTAGAAACACTGATTTTCATAGGGGGTTAAAGTCTGTAGTTAATGGAAATATTGCTGAAATTAACACCATTAGTTTGTTCTCAGAGTTTACCATGAAGGATAGAATTAGGAAAAATAATATTGCCAATTTGTTACGTAGTGAGCTTTTAGACATTACGCCAGACGCTATTGTTGTTTCGGATGAAGAAGCGTTAAATTTTGTTAAGGATTACTACTCAGTTCTTTTTCAAAAGATTCCTGTCATATTTTGTGGCATACCAAACTTTAATGAAGAAAAAATTGATGGATTTCAGAAATACTTTTTTGGTGTTGAAGAAGGATTGTCTGTTAAAGACACAGTTGAACAAATGCTGAAGATGTATCCAAACACAAAAAATATTTTTGTTATAAATGATGACTCACAATCGGGTATCGATATAAAAAACGAAATTCAGCAAAAACTTTCGAGTTTTGAGCCAAAATTAAACTATATATTTAACGTAAGTACGGACAAAGATCAGTTACTTAAAGAAATTAATAACGCTGGCAAAGACACATTGGTATTAGTTGGGCAACATGAATTAGGTTCTGATTTCTATAGTGCTAGTTACCCAGCATTTGGGCTTTTTTCAAGTTATTTTGGTAATGGACAAGTGGGTGGGAAATTTTTCGATTCCTATGATGAGGGTAAGTTAGTTGGCAAGCACTTAATAGACTTGTTTAATACTTCGCAACCACAAGTAATTACAAATACCGCACAGTATAACACGTGGATGTTTGACTATTCTACTTTTGCGAAAAAGAAAGTAAATAAAGAACTTCTTCCAAATGATGCAAAAATTATAAATGAACCTGTTGCACCACGGAAATTGCTACTAAGTGAAATTTTATTATTTGCTGGAGTTTTCCTAACTGCAACTGTAACAGTTATATATTTATTGATGTTCTTGCGTAAGTTAAATGTGAGAAATAGAGAATTAAAAGAAACACTAAATAAACTACATACAGCAGAAGATATGTTGCAAAAAGATATGGAAATAGCAGAAGCAAGAAAAAGGCTTGAGACAACACTTGAAAGTGCACCAATTCACTTAATTGTTTGTACGGTTGAAGGCGAATGCTTACGTTTCAATCAAAAAGCAGAAGAAACATTTGAAATTCGTGAAGGCGAATCTATTTTGTCGTTATTTCAGACTTTGCAAGATGGAGAAAATTTAATACACAAACTGCACAGTGAGTCCTTTATGTTTGGTGAAATTTTACAACTTAACATAAAAAGTGGCGATACGCATAGATTTTATACGAATATTGCAAATACAGTGGTTGATAAAAATAGTGAGATGTATGTTTGGTTAATTGATATTGAAAAGAGTGAAGAGAAGAAGGACTTAATTACCACATCACAAAAAGATTTGTTGTTGGTATTAAATTCTTTCCCTATCGCACTTGCAATTCTTGATTTTAACCGTAAAAGAGAGTTTGTTAATAACGAATACATAGAATTATTTGATTTTGATAGTTTCGATGAAGCAATGAATTATGACGTTTCAAAACTTTATCCGCTATATCAGCAAGATGGTTCACTTTCTATTGAGTCAGCACAAAATTTTTCATTAGGTATTCAGTCTGATGAAACTATAAGTTTCCCGTGGCAGTATGTATCAAAAACTAATCAAAGTATTGAATCGTTAACAACTGCAAGACCTATTATATTTCATGGAAAACTTAATAACCTTCTTGTTTTTCGTGATATTAGTGAAGAAAAGACAAAAGCTGAACTACTTCACAAATTAGCGGAAGCTGAAAAAAATGCTAACGAATTAAAAAATAAATTTTTAATAACAATGAGCCACGAAATAAGAACTCCAATGAATGCGATTTTAGGATTAGCAGAAATAGAATTGAAAAAAGAACATAGCAGAGAAATATTGGATATTCTAAGGAAAATTAATGTATCTGCTAAAAATCTACTTACTATTATAGGTGATATTTTGGACTTTACAAAGATAGAAGCGGAAGAACTTGTGATATTTGAAGAGGAAACAGAGCTTGAAGAAGTAATTTCTAATACCTTGATTTTAACAAACCAACGAATCGGTAGTAAAAATATTTCATTAGTTCTTCATATGGATAAAAAATTGCCTAATATTATACTTACTGACAAAACAAGGTTATGGCAAATTTTAAAAAACATTCTAGACAATTCGGCTAAATATACAGAGGCCGGTTCAATAGCTTTAGATGTTGCTCTGGTGGAAAGTACTACTGCAAATAAAATGATAAGTTTTACAGTGACAGACACAGGCTTTGGAATGAGCGAGGAACAGTTATCAAGAGTTTTTATACCATTTGAACAATTTCATGGCAATGTGGTTAGTGCATCTGGGACAGGCTTGGGTATGACGATTACAAAACAAATTATTGAGCATATGAATGGTACTTTTGAAATAACAAGCAAAGTAAATGAGGGAACTTCGATTAAAATTGACATTCCATTTAAAGTACCAAAAACCATAAAAACAATACACGATACAATCAAGAGCTTACCATTATCTGCTCGCCGTATTTTAATAGTAGATGACGATCCATTTACTTTGGAACTAATGAAGGACTTGTTAGAATCTGCTGGCGTAACACCTGTTACAGCAACAAGTGGTGAAGAGGCACTTGTAATTTATAAACAGTGCTTGGATGAAGGACATACATTTGACGTTGTAATTTTAGATTATATAATGGGCGGCATGAGTGGTATTGAAACAGCAGAAAAAATCAAAGCAATTTCAGACCATAAAGCAGCTAAGCTCCTCATGGTTTCTGCATATACTAAACAGCTTATTATTTCAGAAATTGAAAAGGCTGGTTATGAAGATGTAATTGAAAAGCCTTTTACCCCTACGAATTTTATAAAGCGAATTGTTGAAGCCATTGATGCAACTGTTCAATTTAACAGTTTCGATGATATAGCTTTTACCAATGCAAATGTACTAGTTTGCGAAGATAATATTATTAATCAAGAAGTTGCTAGCGGCATATTAGATTTTTTTGGTATTGTTCCAGATATTGCCAACAACGGGCAAGAAGCATTAGAAATGTTGGAAAAAAAGAACTATGATTTAGTATTTATGGATATTTTAATGCCTATTATGGATGGTCATGCAGCTACAAAGGCTATTCGTGCAAGTGACAAACATTTTAAAGACATCCCTATTATTGCAATGACTGCAAATGTAATGGTAGATGAAATTGAAAAATGCATAAGTGAGGGTATGAATGGTCATATTGGTAAACCAATAAGCTTTGAAAAAGTATTTGCAAAGCTTGGGGAATATTTATCAAAATTTACTACAACTAAGAATAAGCCTGTTGTTAATGCAAAAAGTACCTCAGAAAATCTTAAAGAAATAATTGGTTCGGGTTATGCAGGAGCTTTAGCACGTTTTCGTGGTAATGAGGAAAAATATTTTAAATTACTAAGAAGCTTTGCTACTACCATTTCTAACTATCTTTTACCAATTAATGATGCTATGGTACCAGAAAATGCTAATCAAAACAAGGTGAATGTTCATACTTTAAAAGGTGTTGCAGGTAATTTAGGGTTGGATGTTTTACAGGAAAAAGCCCGTGCGTTTGAAAAGGTAAGCGAAAGTGAAAAATCCGCTTGTTATGAAGACTTAGCAAGTTATGCCTTTACAATGGCAGAGGATATTTTAGCAAATCTTCCAGAAGTAGGGGGCAACAAATGAAACGTTTAATCATTTTACTAGTATGTGTTTTGCTTTTTCTTTCACCAACCACTATCACTTATGCGACAGAAAATAACAAAACCCTAACATTTACAATGGCAAGTGATGCACCACGAACAGTAGATTTGCTTTTGTACTATGCCCTAAAGGAATTAGGTTATACTCCTTCTATTTCTATACTAGGTAATACAGCTACATTAAGAATGGCAGATATAGGTGAACGTGATGGAGTTGCTTTTCAAGCAAAGTATATTGGGGATCAATTTTTAGATATAACGATGGTTGAGCATTTTACTTTGAAAATGAACTTAAATGCTTATGTAAACACATCTTCAAATCTAAACATTGTTACATGGGATGATTTAGCAAATTTGCGTGTTGGGATGATTTACGAAAAACCATATGTGGAAACACGTGTACCTAAGTCGGCTAAATTAACTATGTTTTCAAGTGCCTACCAACTTTTTGATGAGCTTTCAAAAGGGAATCTTGATGTTGCCGTTGTATTAAAAGTTAGCGGACAGGAATTTTGGTCGCCTGGTAACATTAAGTTTGCTAATACACTTGAAAAATTGGATGTTTACACATACCTCAACAAAAAACATACAGACTTAGCACCTAAATTGTCTGCAGTGCTAGAAAAAATGTATGCCGATGGCACAGCAAATAAAATACTAAACCATGAAATTCTGGGCGAGCCAAATGAAAAAAAACTAATTTTGCGTGTATCTACATACAATTCCGATTCTCCGTGGGATAGGAAAATCGGTGAAGAATTAGCAAAAAACGGCGACTATAAGATTATCAACATTGACTTAAACGTCGATAAGGTTAAAGGGGTGGATGAATCTTTACGAATTTATCAAAATTTAATACGTTCTGACTTAATTGGCAAGTCTCCTGATGTGATTGTTGTTTCTGACAATGAAGCACTAGAATTTATTAAAAACTCTTATCTACCATTATTTAATAAAGTTCCTGTTGTTTTTTGTGGTATTAATAACTATAGTAATGAAATAATAAATGGTTTTGAACAGCATTTTACTGGTGTTACAGAAAATATTAGTGCTAACGAAACGGTTGAGGTAATGTTAAAGCTTTTCCCTAAAACAAAGAAAATTTTCGTTATTAATGATTTTTCAGAATCAGGTCGAGCATGGAAAAACGAAATTAATTCGCAGATTGAAGGCGAATTTCCAGGAGTTACTATACAGCATAACGAGAATATACCTCTAATAGAACTTGTAAATCAAGTAAAAAACCTGCCTCTTGATACACTTATTTTATCTGGAAGCTACATGGTAAATAAACAATCTCAAAGTTTTTCAGAAGAAGATGTCCAGCGTTTCTTGTATCAAAATAGTCCAGTTCCAATTTTTGGCTTAAAATCAACTACCTTTGGTTTTGGTCAACTAGGTGGAAAATTTGTGGGAAGTGAGCCTCAAGGCAAATTAGCTGCAAGTCTAGTAAGCTCTGTTTTTAATGATCCAACTTCAATCCCAAGTGTTATTACGGATACATCTAAAGAAAATAAGTGGCGATTTGACAGCGAAGTTATGGAGAAATACTCAATAACTAAAAAACAGATTGATCTAGTGGAAGCTGAATTTATTCATGAATTCGTTCCGCTTCATAAATCAAACCCAACTTTATTTATTGCCGCAATTTCATTTATTTCACTTTTGCTCATTCTGGTTCTGATATTTGTTGTATTATCTATATCAAAAAGTAGACATAACAAAAAACTGAGTATCCTTCAAGAAAGCTTGTATTCTACCGAAGAATTGCTTGAAAAAGATAACACAGTCAAGAATTTAAAAGAGTATTTTGAACGATTAATAGACACATCACCTATTGGTTACGTGCTTATTGCTGAAGATAGAGTTGTTGAGTTTAATAAATACATTACTCAATACTTTAATATCCATAAAGGTGATACATGTATAAATGATGTACCTATAAATCAATTTTTAAGCGAAGCAGCTCTTACTTCAATAAAATATTTCAAAACTATCACGGATGAGTCTAAACGTTTTTATTTAGGTTCTACTACTGTTGAATACAATAAAAAAGATGCTACAATTCTTTGGTATTTAGATATTGAAGAGTATGAAAAACAAAATGATATGCTAAACCAACTCCAAAGCGAGCTTGAGAAGATTTTAGCTACCCTACCCATTGCTTTAGTTATTACAAATGCACACACTAATCAAATCAAGTTTTGCAACAGCCTTTTCTTAGATCTATTTCAATTGCCATCTTTAGAAGAAGCAGAAAAAATAAGTATGAACTTATTTTTGCCTACAATTCAACTGGATTTAGATGAGAATGAAGAAGATGTTGAGGAGACAGACAAAATTGTTAAAACAAAGAAATGTGAGTGCCAGTATACTTTACCAAATGGAGAAAAAATAGATTCATTACTAATTACTACGCCATTCTTGTATCAAGAGGAAGAATGTAATATTGAAGTTATCGTTGATATTGCAGATGATAAGAAGCGAGATAGTATGCTAGAAAATATGGCAGATAAAGAGCGTGAAGCGAATAAGCTAAAGAGTAGATTCATTGTAAATATGAGTCATGAAATAAGAACGCCAATGAATGCTATTATTGGTCTTTCTGAACTGCACCTATTGAATGCTAAAAACAGAGAAACAAGTGAAGCGATAAAGAAAATCAACCATTCAGCAAAAACGTTGTTGTCTATCATCAACGACATTTTAGATTTTTCTAAATTAGAAGCTGAAAAATTTCAAATGCAGGAAGCTGAATTTTATTTAGATGAACTTGTTTCTGAAATAATGTCCATTGCATCTCAACAAGTGATGAAAAAACCAATTGAAATTTATTCAACAGTAGCAAATAAAATACCAAATTCTCTAATAGGAGATAAAAACAGATTAAGTCAAATGTTAAAGAACATTGTGGATAATGCCATTAAATTTACAAATAAAGGGCATGTGGCAATTGATGTAAGTATTTCAGAAATCCATTCACCAAACGAATTTAATATTATGTTTTGTGTAGAAGATACTGGAATAGGTATGGCTGAAAATGAAGTTGCTAAAATATTTTTGCCGTTTGAACAGTTTAATAATACCAATCGTAATCAACAAGGTGGCACTGGTCTAGGAATTTCTATTGTTAAGCAACTGGTGGATCTTATGAAAGGCAGTATTGCCATTTCAAGTGAAATTGGGTGTGGGACTAAAGTTACTATTGAACTCCCTATAAGAAGTGATTTATCAATCAAAGAAGCAGATACTACTGTAAGACGAATTGATTGCGTTAAAAGCACTTTTGAAGTTGGAGAATTTAAACAGTTTGAGAATGCCAGAATTTTGTTATGTGAAGATAATGCCATTAATCAAACAGTGGCACTAGGTATTTTAGAACTATTTGGCACTTCAGCAAGAATTGTAAATAATGGAAAAGAGGCGTTGGATTTACTTGACATGATGGTATTTGACCTGATATTAATGGACATTAATATGCCTTTAATGGATGGTTACGAAACAACAATTGCCATTCGTTCTAGTGGTCACCATTACAAAAATATACCAATTATTGCTATGACTGGAAATTCGTTGGACGATGAAATTAAAAAGTGTATGGAAATTGGTATGAATGCTCATGTTGTAAAGCCTATCAATATCGATGTGCTTTATCATGAAATACAAAAGTTTTTACAGGAATGACTTACTGTATAATACTTAAAATCAAACTCTTTATTTGACTTGCTCTTGAGACATAACATAAGATAACCAAGTAAAACGGCGTAGAGCATAGGTTTCTATACCGTTTTTTTTTGTGTGTAACAAAGTTTGTGCTAAAGGGAGATTTTTATTATGGCAATGGAAACGAAGGAATTAATTAAATAAAAAAATAAATATTTAGCTGCTTCTATCACTCAACATGACTGTTTTTTATTTTAGATTTTTAATTGAATTTAAGTGAGAAAGAAACGATTTGCGACTTGCTTCAATCCTGTAAGAACTTTGGGAACAAGTATTGTCTCTCTAACTCGTTCAAAAAAATTTCTCCTATTTACATCATGTTAATACTAAATTAAAATAAAAATCTAAATAAAAAACCACTGACGTTGAGTGATAGAAGCAACTAAAGATGTATTCATCCATAAAGATTTTAAAGTGTCTGAAAGTCTGTCAACAACCTTATTTAAACTGGAGAATAACTCATT
>JAVBJX010000046.1:0-6347 GCA_031546705.1 Caryophanales bacterium | reverse complement strand
AAAAGATACCACGGTATACCCAGCTCACAAAACTACAGCTAAAGCCTGTGGCTTATCGTATGCCGGCGTTAGAAATGCCATTGATGAATTGGAGCAAGCCGGAATAATCGAGCGTGAAGCTCAATATAGAGCCAATGGAGGGCAAAGGTCAAACTTATATACTTTGAATGAGATAGAAGTTAATGAAGGTACACCAAAGACTATAATTTTAACTGAAACAGCAACAGATATACAGAATAATACATTAGAAGCATTTGAAAATTATGAAGCTGACTTTGAGCCTAATGTAATCGAAGATGAAGTAAAAGAGTTAGCTAATGATACTATAGAAATACCGTTTGATGAAGAAATCGGAGCATTGAATTACATGAGTGAACAAGTAGCTTCTAGGACTTCCGATACTAACAATATAGTTGATATAAAAGCAAATATTTTTTATAATTATAGCACCCCCTATAGCCAAATTAAAGCATTGCCCCCTGCTTTGAAATGGCTAACAGAACTTATATCAATAATTATAAATATCCATAATGAAGAAAAAAACATAAATTTCAAAGAAAAAAAATTAAAAAGAACCCCTAATATATATAATATACCAAGCAGTATGCTTAATATATTTATGTACTTTGAAATATTGTGGATAAACCTGTGGATAATATTGTGGATAACTAGAGTGCTATTGTGGAATGAGATAGTGATGGGCATAAAATGGATATTTCAGGTAGGCTTTTGCTCAATAGCGCTTATGAAATCCAAAAGATACATGGCTCATATAGTATTAACGATTGTCTATATTCATGTGTCAGGACCAGTATGTTTATGGGGCGGTCAGTTTATTTTTTTCTTTGAAATTATTTTTTTATTGGTGTTATGCAGAATGATGAAACTGGACAAAGAAAAAGTAGTCAGTGTTATGGAATTACCTTGCTCGCATAAGAATAGCCGTATCTTTAAGGGATACAGCTACAGAAAGCGATGTAATTAGCGTAAAATATTCATAATACTATTTTTTGTACAGTTTTTTGAACATGCAATATATTTATATAATATATTGCATACCAAAATGTAACTAATACACAAAATATAAGTAACTACCATTACCTTGCTCTATAAATGTATAATACCATAGGCAAAATGTAAAATTTGTAAAAATATGTATGAATTATTGTAAATTATAGCCCTAAATTTTTCATTTTATCCCTTTTTTCGGCGTTATTTGTTCTTGTATAAATTCGTGTGACTTCTAAGCTTGCGTGACCGAGCAAATCTGCAAGCTCTATTACATTCCCATACTTATCAAGATAAGTTCTTGCAAAAAGATGTCTAAAATTATGTGGAAACGCCTTATCTTGTGGGATTCCTGCTATTTTAGCTATCCTTTTGATTCTTCGCCAAACTGTAGAAGCATGTATTGGTTTTTCGGGGTTCTCACAAAAAAATATACACCCAGTCACAATATTTTCAGCTTTGCAGTATTTGAGCAGTAACTCTTGTAAATCATCGTTAATAATCACATCACGTACTTTGTTTTTGTTTCTAACCTCATTTTTAGCCATTTTTACAGCTTCTACGGTAATAAAACACAATTCGCTAACCCTAATGCCAGTACATGCGATAGTTCTCATTATGTAGTACGTTTGAGTATTCTTAACATTCAGGGCTACTTTCAACATTTCTTGATATTCTTCTGATGTTATTATATTTTCTAGGCTATGGTATATCTGTAATTTAGGCGTTTTTACACAAAATTCCGCCAATCCCAAGTACTTTAAGAATTTGTTTAAATTAATCAGGTATGAAGATATGCTCCGGGTTTTAAATTTATTGTTCAACGTAGCCTTGTAACTGGTAACATCATCTTTTGTAAGCTCCCCTGACTTACCTTCCTGCTCTAAATACAAAGACTTAATGAATTTCCCAATATCCGACCTAAATTTTGTTATACTTCTGGGTGAATATTCCTTAAATCTTAGACTTTCCAAATAAATTTCTAACTGTTCTTCTAAATGCCTTTTTTCCATTTCCGATTACCTCCATATTCATAAGGATGACTTAATTTTGTGCAATAGTTACATTTTGGTATGCAATATATTATATAAATATATTGCATGTACAAAAAACTGCACAAATTTTCCTAGCAACCTTTTAGACGAAAAGGCAATCCCTTGATTGTTATTGTATCACAGAAAAAAATGACAGCGAAAAACTGTCATTATAAGTGCCAAGCTCTATATGAGGGTTGATTTTTAATGATACCCTCTGAACTAACAGCTACACTTAGTATTGTACATTGAAAACTGAATATTCCATATTGGGTACGTTGAGTTTAAACAGAGCGAAAGAATGGGTCGCCAAGACTGCTAACGCTAATTCTGATTTGAATTAGCCTTAATTGATAATGTTAGCAAGAGCGAGAAGCCACAAGTCTTGAAAACGCAAGTGTAATTCATTTGTGTTTCGCCATGACGTTGAAAACGATAATGATACTTCCAGAGGCTTGCCGAACGTGAAAGGCAAGAGAAGTACACCTTTATCTGAGAAACGGTTTAGGGGTCTTTTATGTGTGTGCTAGGTGATTACTTTGTACACAGCCCAATATAACTTTAAATATAATTACTGCTTTGGCAGTAGAACCATTGTAACTGATATTTTGATTAATCAGTTGCAACATTGTACTGCTAAACTAATAAAAGGAGAGATGAAATGCTTAAAAGCCCAATCACTTTTGAAATTCCTATAGAGTATTTTGAGCTAGAGTTAGAGTTAGACGGCTTTAGACCATTATTCACTCTCGGCAACAGCGTTTTAGTTGAGCGATTTACAGGAAAACACTACGTTTACAAATTAGCAAATATCATTACAAAATCTGTAAAACATATATATAGCTCGGCAAATCAATTGCAATGTAGTAAGTATGAAGAAGCTGCTGACAAAATCTATAAGATTTATCAAATTGAAAACTTGGCGAGTTTAAAATATCATTCGCTGAATAAATTATTAAACACGCAATATCATATTTTTACTCAAATACTTACTAAACGTGGCTATTGCATAAGAGAAAACCAAATAGAGCTTGCAGAACATATGTTGAGGTCGTTATATAACAGGCAGATTTTATTAGCCGAAGCCGGAGTAGGTACTGGAAAAACTTTTGCATACATTATTGCTTCAATGCTTTCAAAAGAAAACAAAAAAAATGAGTTTTCTATTCGTGGAGAGTACAGATTGAGCAATAACTTTAGCATTGATACTGCAATGCCAATAATCATATCAACATCAAGTATTGCACTACAAAAGGCAATTATAAAGGAGTATATACCACAAATGTCAAATGCACTTATGGCGTGTAATGCTATTCAGCAGCCCCTTACTTGTGTCACACGTAAGGGAAAAGAGCATTATATATGTGATATTCGGCTTAAACAATACGTGGAAGATAGCAAAAGAGCGAATACAGAGTTTCTAAAATTGCTAACAGAAACCACATATCTCTCGATTGATTTAGACGAGGTGGATAATTTAGATAATTTCACAAAGGGAAGAATTAACGTAAATGGCTGTCATGGAAGCAGATGCCCTCTTTATCAAGATTGCAGATACATAATGTTTATGAAATATGTTAATTCCAGTTGCCATGATTTTCAAGTTTGCAATCACAACTATCTTCTTGCGGATATATCAAAACGAGCTGAAAGTAAAAGGTCTTTAATGCCAAACTACCAAGCAGTGATTATTGATGAAGCTCACAAGTTCTTACAAGCGGCAAGGCAGATATATGGACAATCTATTTGTGAAAGCGAAATTTTCCAAGTAAAAGATGAACTAGAATCCATAAAATTTAGGTACAGGAAAGAACCAGAACGACTATATAAACTTTGTGACGAACTGATTCGCTTTAACGATTTACTTTTTGGCGGACTTAAAAAAAATATATGCAAAAGTGGCAACTGTGATGATACCGAAAGATTTGAAACTCGAATAGATTATCATTGTCGGACGGACATAACCAGTATGCTCAATAGCTTTAAGGAGATACTTGAAATCTTAAACACCAATATTGATATACCTACTTACCACAAAATTTTTCTAACAAGGCTAAAATTTATCTGCGAGGATTTGTATAAAAAATTTGAACATTTTACGAATCCGACAAACATTATTTATTGGTTTGAGATTTCAAAAGAACAAAATGGAAGTGCAACTTTATGTTCAATTCCTAAAAAAGTACCCAAACTATTGTATCAAGAACTATGGAGCAAAGCATTTCCCACTATTCTTACTTCTGGAACTCTCTCCCTATCCAAATCCTTTTCACACACGAAAAACAAACTAGGACTTGACCTAGTACCATCAAAAAGACTTGTAGAAACAATAAGTCCCTCTCCTTTCAATTATAGTAAAAATTGCTTAATCTACATAAGTGAGAATGTTAGGTATCCAAATTATAAAGACCACGAATACGTAAAAGAGCTAACAAATGAAATTGAACAAATATTACATGTTACTCATGGTCATGCTGCTATATTATTTACTTCCTACAAAATTATGGAAGTCGTCTATAGCGAAATAGAAAAACGAATGACAATGTATCCGTTATTCCGATTGACAAGAGGAAATATTGCTACAATTGAAAATTTTAAAAAAAGTAGAAACGGAGTTTTGTTTGCTTCCGGCAGTATGTGGGAAGGCATTGATATACCCGGTGACGTCTTATCAGCCATTATTTTTCCTAAACTTCCTTTTCCAGTTCCTGACCCTATCAGCAAACACGAGCAAGGGTTGTATGCAAGTGAAAAAGAGTATAAGGAAAATTGTATATTCCCTGAAATGATGCAGAAGTTTTGTCAAGGTATTGGGCGACTTATTCGTTCTGAAGATGATACAGGAGCAATCTTTATATGTGATGTACGGGTAGCAACAAAGAAATCCTATCGAGCAAAAACATTGCTGGGGTTGCCACAATGCAAAGTAACAAGTAGCCTTGAACAAGTTGATATTTTCTTTAAAGAAAAAAAGAGTTCTGATTATTTTAGTTAGGTTTAACCAACTTCCTCGCCACTGGCGAGGAAGTTCTGAAAAGCTTGATTTTATTGGCAGAAAGCCTAATTTCAATGTTTTTTTGTTGTTGAATAGTAATTAACTTGTTTGTAGATTTGAGGACAAACTTATCAAAATTTGCAGACTCATGTATTTTATTGATAAATAATTTGACGAACCAATGAATATATTTAGTAGTCAATGATATTTGAAAGAAGTTGATTTTGAATGAAAGAAAAGATATTTACGGTACGTGAAAATTTTAAATTTGAAGAAGTTGAGCAACGAAAAAAGATTATTCGAGAAAATATTATAAAAATTATCAAGAACCAACAAGAAAAGGAAGTTCAAAGGATTTACAACCACTCTAAAATATAGTATATTTGTAACAAGTAAATTGAGAGTGGTTGTTGCCTTCACTTAGGGGGTGCAACTAAATTTATGAGTGATGAAAAAGTAGCTATTTATTGCAGGCTATCAGTTGAAGATATTGATAAAATCAAAGGCGGAGATGATAGCGAAAGTATACAAAATCAGAAACTATTGCTTATGGACTACGCCATGAATCAAGGATGGAGTATACACAAGGTTTATAGTGATGATGATTATTCTGGGTTGGACAGAAATAGACCAGAGTTTAACAAAATGATTTCTGATGCAAAAGAGGGACTGTTTAATGTAATTCTTTGCAAAACACAATCTCGTTTTACAAGAGATATGGAAATGGTTGAGAAGTACATACATGGTTTGTTTGTTGTAATCGGCATACGATTTGTAAGTGTCGTTGATAATGTTGATACAAGTGTTAAAGGAAATAAAAAAGCTCGACAGATTTACGGTTTAATAAACGAATGGTACTGCGAAGATTTATCGGACAACATTCGTGCAGTATTTAAAAGGAAGATGGAAGATGGGCAGTTTTTAGGCTCTTTTGCGGCATACGGATATATGAAAGACCCAAAAGACCGACATAAGTTATGCGTAGATGAAGATGCTGCAAAGGTAGTAAAAGAAATCTATAGTCTTTATCTGAAAGGCTTTGGCTACAACTATATTTCGGAACACTTGACAAACCGTGGAGTGTTTACACCTACTGCTTATAAAAAAGATAAAGGGCTGAATTTTGCAAATCCAAACTCGGAAAAATATAGCGAAAGTTATGGGGTTTGGGCAACTAATACCATAAGAAGAATCTTGCAAAATAAAGTCTACATAGGTTGCTTAATTCAAGGTAGAGAAAAGAAAGTTAGTTACAAATCAAGTAAGGTTGTAATTACCCCTGAAAATGAATGGATAGTTGTAGAAAACAA
>JAVBJX010000043.1:0-47622 GCA_031546705.1 Caryophanales bacterium | reverse complement strand
CAGGAGCATCAGCAAGTCAAATTTCTTCATTAATTGGTAGTATACAAGAGGAAACGAGTAAAGCGGTAGATTCGATGAACTTCGCTAGAAATGAAGTAACAAGCGGAACGGAAATGGTTAACACCGCAGGAACATCATTTGAACAAATTGAACAAGCTGTTAAGAATGTAACCTTACAAATTGCAGAAGTAATGAAGTATGTAGATCTTGTTTCAAAGGGAACAGGGGAAGTTGGAAGTGAAATGGAAGATATTAACAAAGCTTCCCAACGAACAGCAACGAAAATTGAAAGTATTTCTGCATCTACAGCAGAAC
This sequence comes from Caryophanales bacterium, assembly GCA_031546705.1. GTDB lineage: Bacteria > Bacillota > Bacilli > Bacillales > JAVBJX01 > JAVBJX01. Next base: position 47,307 of record JAVBJX010000043.1, on the reverse strand, counting down.
AACTAGCATCTATGCAAGAAATCTCTGCCGCTTCTTTATCATTGTCCAATATGGCAGAATCGTTACAAGAGAGAGTATCGTTTTTTAAAGTATAGAATAGTAGTTTCATAAAAAAGGCTAGGGTGGAACAGTCGGTGAAAAAACACCTCGATTGCTCCACCCTAGTGAAGGTTTAGCTACCAAAACCCCGTAAAATCAACATTTTAGTGAGTTATTTGTTTCACTAAAAACCCTTCTGTTTCATCAGCAAAATTATATCGAAAACTTCTCCTATTTGCTATAATGCTAGTTATAAGGAGTGAGAAGAATGACAAGGAAACTATACTACGAAAATGCCTACACAAACCAATTTTCTGCTGAAATCCTACGCCAAGACAAAGACCAAACTGGTCTATATGTCATATTAGACCAAACCGCTTTCTACCCAACTGGTGGTGGTCAGCCGTATGATACAGGCACAATAAATGATGTTGTTGTCAGTAATGTGGAAGAAGTGGATGGAGAAATTCGCCACTATGTAGAAGCAGAAATAGAATCGAAGCAAGTAGAAGGACAAATCAACGGTGAACGCCGCTTTGATTTGATGCAACAACATCTGGGACAGCACATTCTGTCTGCCGTTTTAGAAGAACTGTATGATATTGCAACGGTGAGCTTTCATTTAGGAGCGTCTACTGTCACCATTGATGTTGCCAATGAGTTAACTACTGAAATGATTCAAGCGATAGAAAAACGTGCCAATGAAATTATTTTAGACAATCGTTCTGTGTACACAAAATGGATTACAGAGGAAGAAGTAGCGGACTATCCGCTTAGAAAACCGCCTGTTGGTCATGAAGAAATCCGACTCGTCATTATAACCGATTTCGATTATAACGGTTGCGGTGGTACACATCCACGTTCTACAGGAGAAGTGATGTGTCTGAAACTACTCAAGATAGAAAAACAAAGAAAAGGTGTGCGGATTGAATTTATTTGTGGGCATCGAGTTTTAAACCATTTTGAAGAAAAAAATCAAATTTTACAGCAAATGACGAAGCTCTTAAACAGCCCACAAGAAAAATTAGAATCAGCAACAATGAAGTTATTACAAGAGAAAAAAGAAGCAGAAGAAAGATTAGAATTTGCCGAAGACCAACTGCTTGAACTAGAAGCAGCAACATTACAGAACAATCGTGAGTTTCAGAGAAGTATTGGTGATAAGCAAGCTGTTTGCCAAATTTTCCAAGACCGCTCCATTCAAACGGTAAAAAAATTAGCAGGAAAAATGATGTATGATTTAGGTATTACGGGATTAATTGTTTTGTTTGTCATTGAAACGGAAGATAAGTTGCAATTTGTCATGACAAAGTCCAAAGATGTGGATGTTGATTTGTCGCAAGTGTGCAAACAAGCATTGCCACACATCAATGGGCGTGGTGGTGGAAAAGATACAATCCAAGGTGGCGGAGAGAAGACAATGACAGCAGATGAATTATTGGAACTATTATTTAGCCTTCTATAAAAGGTGGGAAAAACGTCCCGATTGCAAAAGGCTACTGAAATGTTTGGTTGCCAACATAGCATTATAGCAGTTTCATTTATTGTGTGGAAAGTTCATTGGCTAATGAAACATTTTCTCCTAACCTTTTTCCGCACCATTTCGCAAACTGCTATAAAATCAATGTTTTGGTAAACGAAACTTTCACTAGGTTGGAACAAAAGAGGTGTTTATTACCCCTTTTATTCCAACTTTTTCCAAGTTTTTTCACCAACAATGCCATCCGCTAGTAAGTTATGTTTTTTTTGAAAATCTATTACAGCCGTTTTGGTAAGATTGCCAAAATCACCATCAGCAGTTAATTTGTATTTATATTTTTGCAGGAGTTTTTGTAGATGTATAACGTCTGTTCCTTTCATACCAAACTGTAATAGTGGTATTTTTTTTTGTGGTTTTATGGCGAAATCTACATCTGTTAATAGTTGGGAGTACGTTTTTCCGAAAGTTTTTAAGCCAGAGACAGGATCAGTTTTTCTTTCTGGATCAAGTATGTGATGTCCAACAATATGGGTCATTGGATTTAGTTTGTATTTTCCGCAAAGCTGAGCAAGCATCCAGACGTAGCGTTTGTACGCTTCTACATTGTCAATTTTTCCGCCAAAACATAGCTCAACCCCAATAGCTGCATCATTGGCATTAAATCCAAATAAAAGATTATCGGTTCTTTTTTCATACAACACATGCCATGCTTTTTCCGTTTCGGGGATACAACAAATAATTTGTTTGTCATCAACAAAGAAGTGAGCAGAGGCACTCAGGTCATTTCGAGAATTTTCGTAGTAGCGAACATTTTGCAAAGCCGTTGAGCCAGCATTCCCTGTATCATGGGCAACTAAAAATTTTACACCTAGTAATTTTTCTCCTGATCTGCGTTTGGAAATAGTTAATAATTGATTCGTAATTGTATACATAGATATCCATCCTTTTTTTATTGGAATAATAAGCATTCTAATGAGAGATTTTCTTGTGTGGCAAGCCGTTCTCTAATTGCTTCTTCAGGCAGTGGAATTTCAATGGCTAGTTGTTTCACTCGGCTTTGTAGTCGTCCTGCTGGGTAGATTTTTTCAAGTGCATCTATTGGAAAATTTGAGGAGAACAAGGTAATTCTTTTATTTACTAACCTGGCATCTAATATGTCCGTCCATGTTCTTTCCGTCCAATCAGAACGTGCTTCAACACCGAAATCATCAATGATAAGTACAGGAATTGTTTGAAAAAGTTTCAACACATCCATTGTATTGATATCGCTATTAAATGTATGTTTTAGCTCATTAAACATTCCTTCGGCAGTAATAAAAATCAACTCAACATGATAGCGTTTGATAAGCCCATTGGCAATGCTTGCCAGTAACCGTGTCTTGCCTGATCCTTTTGTGTTGCTCGTTAAAAAGAGCCCTTTGCCTGAAGAATTAATTTCTTCAAAGTGATTGAAATAGTTAATAGCGGCTTTTTTTGCTAAGTTTGCAAGTTCTTTGCCGTCTTTTGTTTCGTACAAATTTGTATCAAATGAGTTGAGTGTTGCATCTTGAAAACACGTTGGAATTCTAGCAAATACTAGTTTTTCTCGGATGATTTTCCCTTCTCTGCAACAGCATTCCTCCATCCATTCCTCTCGATGAACCCAATCTTTGTACCAAATCCATCCACTTCCATCACAAGCCTGAATAGGACAACATTCAGAAATCACAGTGAGGCATTGTGTTCCCAGTTTTTGTTGCCAATCTTTGTCGTCTGTTGGTTGATTGGTTAGGTGATTTTTGATGTGCTTCATGGCATACTCCTTTTTGTTTAAATTTCTGCTCATTGGCTTGAATCTCTGTTATGCTAGTTAATTTTTTTAAGTTCCATGTTTGTAAAATGCGTTCGACATATTTCCAGTTTCTAGCATTTCTTTTCCGTGCTTGTTGCATGGCATACAGAACAATTTCTTCGGAGGTATCATGTATCCATGTGGTGATTTGTTCGGAAATAAAATTGTTAATTATCCCAAAATTTGTTTCAAAGAAGTGGTAAGGAGTCTTTGCAGTAATTTCTGAAGTAATCTCTGGTATTGGTTTGTTCAGACTGCATTGTTTGAGTTGTTCAGATTGAGCAGGTGAGCTGTTTGGAATGGAAGGTGAGTTTTCAATTAGAGCAGATGAATTGTTCAGATTGGTAGGCTCACTTTCAATTAGAGCAGGTGAATTGTTCAGATTGGAAGGTTCACTTTCAATTAGAGCAGGTGAATTGTTTAGATTGGTAGGTTCACTTTTAATTAGAGCAGGTGAATTGTTCAGATTGGAAGGTTCACTTTCAATTAGAGCAGGTGAATTGTTTAGATTGGTAGGTTCACTTTTAATTAGAACAGGTGAATTGCTCAGATTGGTAGTATTATTTTCGATCAGAACAGGTGAACTATCCATATTAGACTGTTCCATGTCCGTTTCTTTATCACTTGTTTCACCGATTAATTCACAAAGTTTCTCATAACAAATCGTATACCATTTTGTTTGGTCAAAACGTCTGTTGTTGGAGGTGTTGGAAATAATGAGATTTTTTAGTTCTAAGTTTTTTACAAGTCTACGAATTGTGCTTTCTGACCAGAATGGAAATTGCTTGTTCCAGTTTTCATAGGTGTTATAGACCCATGCGTGTCCGTCCTTGTGGTGGTTACTTTTTTCAAGCCAGTAGTGCAGTTGTTGTAAAAAAATGCATTCATTTAGTCCAATAATTGTGGCGAGTGTTGGTAAAATTATTAGCGGATGATCATCTGTTAGTAGTGTCATTTTGTACCTCCAAATCCATAACGGATGGATTATTTTCAATGTGCATGTAGCAATTTTTGTTAATATACCCGTTTTTGTAATCGGCGTAAATAAAGTCTTGTACCTCATCACTCCACACGGCAATCATTGTACCGTTCCATTTATGTATGACGATATCAAGAGCGTGTACTTCTTTACCAGAAATGTTTCTGTGTCCTGTTTTCATTTTGCACCTCTCTTTTTCTTATATATCAGTGAAAAATGAAAAAAAGTTAGGGTGGGATGAAAATTTTTTAAGAAGGAATTGTGATAGAATGTAAAGTTGTGCGTGGGAGTGAGCTTATGGAGAAAGTAATGGAAGAAGCGAAAACGCAAGTGAGAGATAAGAAATATCGGCAGGAGTTGGAAAAAAGAGGAGTTCAGGATATATTGGAGCTTGCTATTGTGGTAGATGGAAAGACGGTGTTGTTGGGTAGGGTTTGTAAAAAAAAGCTAGAACTCATCAACAAAACCGATGAGTTCTAGCCTTAGTGATAATGCATGGTTTAGGTTTTATAGCAGTTTGCGAAATGGTGTAGAAAAAGGTTAGGAGAAAATACTTGATTGTAAATTATGTTGTATTGGTTTTTACGCTTCCTCCAAATCAAACAAAACATACCTGTTCTTCCCGTTATATTTCGCCTTATACATGGCTGTATCTGCACATGTAATCAATTCTTTTTCCGTATCTCCATGATAAGGATATATACTGATTCCAATACTGACGGTTACAAATATTTCGTTCCCTTCTATTTCAAAAGGGGAGGTAAAGAGTTCCGAAAACCGCTCAGCTAGTTTCCGTAAATCGGCAATATCCTGAATGTTTGGAAAGAGTGCGGTAAATTCATCTCCACCTATTCTTGCGAAGATATCTTCCTTTCGAGTTATTGATAGAAAACGGTCTGCTACACTTTTGAGAAGTAAATCCCCTACACCATGACCAAATGTATCATTGACTTCTTTAAATCCATCTAAATCAAAAAACATTATACTGAATTTAGTTGATTTTTCTTTGGCAGATTCAATAGCAAGATTTAATTGTGTGGTGAAAGCATTGCGTTTTAAAAGTCCCGTTAAAGAATCATGATAGGCTTGAAAATAGATTTTCTCTTCCTGTATTTTTCGTTCGGTTATATCTTCAATCATAAAAAGAAAGGACTCTGGTTGATTGTTTGTTTTGCGAACTAAAGAAACAATAATATTGACCCAAATAGTAGTGTTATTGTTACCCAAATAATGCTTCTCCAATTGATATTTATCTTGCTCTCCACTAAATAATTTCTCATCTATAGACTGAGCAGTGGGCCAATCTGTCTCTGGCATAAAAGAAGACTGTAATAAATTTGTCATTTCATTACCACTATAGTCACTTATTTTGTAAAAAGATTCATTTGCTTCAAGAATATTTCGATGCAAATCGGTACGCACAATCCCAATTACCGAAGACTCAAACACCATCCGAAAAATATATTCTTGTTCAGAAATGGTATTATAAAGTCTGCGAATTTCTATAAGCAGTGCACTTAGTACAATACTAGTAGAAATGGTTGTAATAATTCGAGCGGAATACCAACCAAAACTGAAACGGACATTAGCATATAAAGATAAGGAAGAACCTAAGAGAGCCGTAAATATGGTTAATAATAGCCAAATGTCAATGATCGATTTTTCTTTTTTTTGAAACAGAAAGAGAATAAGTACCAATACATCAACAAACAAAATCGACAAACCAACCGTAGATGTAGCAGAGATGTAATTTCCATTGTAAATAATATTTGGAAGAAGGTTTGTTTTGGAAATTGTAAGGAATATAAGTGCTGCAACAATTCCTACCGTTATCAAGATAGAATTGATAAGCCAAGTATGTACTTGTTTATGCTGTAATTGTTTGTCAAATCGTTTGTTTATTTGTATATATACTAGCACATAGATGGAAAAACCAATTTGCCAAAAAACTCGCAACCATGCGGCTGTCTGTTCATTTGCATATAGTAAACCTGTTTTAGAGAAAATTCCTGGAAAGGTCAAAAGGTATGCAGGGGCTAGTAAACCTGCAAATAAATAAGCCGATGCCAGTACTGCTAAAGCGGGTGAACGACTTACGATAAATTCACTGAATAGCAAGTACATCGTAATGGTATTTAATATAATAACTGCTGTAGTATAAAGTGGTATAAAGACTAACATTTTCTTCAATTCTTGTCCGGAAAAATAAAGTGCAAATAGGGAAAGCATAAAGAGGAGTATCGCAAAAAATATAGCAATTTGCTTTTGTTTTTTAGATGCACTGCTATGATGAATAAAATGTTGTATGGTTTTTTGCATATGTTGTGTTTTTTTCACAATAACCTCCTGTAATACATGAAACTAACGACATGTATAAAATGAGGACGTTAAAAAGTATGACATCCTCATCTATTCATATGAAAAAAGAACTAAAATTTTATACTTTATATTATACTATAAAGAGATTTTTTTCAAGATGAAACAAAGGGTATTTTTTTCACTTAGATGGGTGGAATACAACATACTTGTTCTTTCCGCTTTGTTTCGCTGTATACATCGCTGTATCCGCACACTTGATTAAATCTTTTTCATTTCTCCCATGGTCTGGGTATATACTGATGCCAATACTGAGCGTTATTTGGATGGTGAGTCCTTCTAATTCACAAGGCTGTGTAACAATTTTCAAAATCCGCTTTGCTATCTTTTCCATACCTTCCGTATCATGAATATGTGGAAATAGTGCGGTAAATTCATCTCCACCCATTCTAGCAAATATATCACCTTCTCGACTGATGGATACAAGACGGTCTGCTACTTTTTTTAAGAGTAAATCACCGATATCATGTCCATATGTATCATTGATTGATTTAAACCCATCCAAATCAAAAAACATCACACCAAATCTAGTAGACTGTATACTAGCTTCCACCATCGCAATATTCACCCGTTTAATGAAGGCATTGCGTTTTAAAAGCCCTGTTAAAGAATCATAATAGGCTTGAAAATAAATTGTCTCTTCCTGTCTTTTCCGTTCTGTTATATCTTCTACCATAAACAGAAAAGAGGCTGGTTGATTATTTGTTTTGCGAATTACAGAAACAATAGTATTCGCCCAAATTGTATTACCGTTTTTATGTCGATAGTGTTTCTCTAGTTGATAATTCTCCATTTTTCCATTCATTAAATCCACATAAATTTCATCAGAAATAGCTCCTTCTTCTGGCATAGCAGGAGCAAACTCTAACGTTGTTACTTCTTCTTTACTATAACCAAACGTTTTATAAAAAGATTGATTCGCTTCCAAAATATCTCGTCTCAAATCAGTGCGGACAATCCCAATTTTTGAAGACTCAAACAACATCCGAAAAATATATTCCTTCTCCGCAACAGAATTATACAGTCTACGAATTTCAAAAAGCAATGCAGATAAGACAATACCAGCCGAGAGCGTAGAAATAGCCCGAGACGTATACCAACCAAAACTAAACCGAGAACTAGCATATAAAGCCAAAATAGTGCTTAAGAAAGTTGCAAATATCGTTACGGTTACCCAAAGTTCAATAAACGATCTCTCTTTTTTTTGAAATAGAAGAACCATAAGTGTTACTAGATTAGTACCCCATACACATATCCCAAATCCAGATGTAAGTGAAATGAATTCCCCATTATTCACAACTATTGGGAGAAACGATGTTCCAAAAACTGCCAATGCAGAGAGGATGGAAACAAGGATTATCGTTACAGTGACACAAGTAATCAGGAAGATTCGTGCTTGTTTATGCGATAGTTGTTTGTTAAATCGTTTATTTATATGTGAATATACAAATACATATATAGCGAAAATAGTTTGCCAAAAAATATAAAACCATCCCGGAGTCTGATTAGTTCCATTCAACAGATTTGCCATTGTAAAAATCCCTGGAAATGTCAAACTGTAGATAGCAGCCAATAATCCTATAAATAAATAAGCTGATGCTAATACTGCTAAAGCAGGTGAGCGACTTACGATAAATTCGCTAAATAATAAATACATCGTAATTAATTTTAATAAAGCAATAGTCACTGTATACATAGAGATATAAGTTGGAACTTCTCGCCACTCCGTATGAGCAAACGGAAAGACAATAAGAAAAATTCCAAACAGCAAAAAAGCAAAAAAAATCGCAAGTTTTTGTTGCCTTTTTGTTGAATCACTATGATGAATAAAATGTTGAATATATGCTTCCATGCTTCCATAATTAGTCATACAATTCCCCCATAAACCTTTTTCTAAATATAGATATATAATACATATTACACTAAACACTCCAATCCTTTCAATCAAATAATGAACGGTGCTAAGAATAAAATAGAATGATAATTCTTGTGGAAATGAGGAGGTTGTTTCTTTTGAAAAACCAACACAAGTTTCCAAAAGTACAACAGGCTTTTCTGTAAAAAGTGATGCAATTGAAATTATCCGCACTGAAAATAACAGTGTGAAAAAGTGAATTGTAGAACGAGGGTGGGCAATCGGGATGTTTTTATCCCTTTTGTTCCATCATCGTTTATTTCTATATTCGACAAATAATGAATGATTTTTGCAAGAAAATAAGAATTTATGCTAGAATGGTAACAAGAAATAAAAAAATATAAGAGGCGGTTTTAAAAAATGAAAAAGATAAAAAAAATCAGTACCTTACTTTTTAGTGGTTTACTTGTATTTGGATTAACTGCTTGTAACAAAACAGCAGAGCCTACGAAAGAAACAACACCTGACAAAACAGAATCACTCACACTAGCAGAAGTTTTTCAAAAAACAACAAAGGCTTCGGACAGCACGACTAGTATGTCCATGAAAGCGGATATATTTCAAACGCTTTTAGAGCCAACAACAAAAACAGAGATGAAAACAGCTTCTAAGATGGAAGCAAACATTGTAAAAAAACCACTATCTATGCACATGACGATGAACATGAAATTAGAAGGTATACCTAACCAAGCTCCAACAGACGTGAAGATAGATACATATTTGACCAAGGATAATTTCTTTATGAAAAGCCCTCCAGCCGATAAATGGGTAAAATTACCAACAGATATGTATAAACAAATGTTAAGTAGCTCAGAAAAACAAACAAATCCAGCTGCACAGTTAAAAGAGTTAGAGCCATTCAAAGATGATTTCAAATTTACGCAAGATAACACATCGTATATTTTGACGCTAAATGGAGTCGGAGAGAAATTTGAGAAACTAATCAAAGAGCAAATGGATAAAACAATGACAGATTCTGGTCTGCCTGCAGGTACTTCAGCAAAAGTGAAAAAGGCTGATTATATATTGTATATTGACAAAAAAACATTTAATCTAACAAAAATGGATACAACAATGGATCTATCCGTGACGGCAGGGGGTCAAGAAATAGCTATACAACAACAAATGAAAGCAACATTTAGTGACTACAATAAGATTGACAAAATCGAAATTCCAGCAGACATAATAAAAAATGCTGTAGAAACGAATGTTCAAAATTAGTAAAAAAATGCCAGCGGATACGTCCAGCATGGCGTTTTTTTTGTCAACATTCCCCACACTCCCACATATACTAAACGAATATAAAGAAAGCGGGGAATAGTTGTGGGGCGTGAATTTCTCGATGTATTTGAAGAGTGGGCGGAGTATTATGATGAATCGGTCAGTGGGCATGATATCCAATATGCCGAAGCCTTTAGAAGATACGATGAAATCTTACAAACAGTTGCCGAAAAAAGTGGTACATCTGTCTTAGAATTTGGAGTGGGAACAGGTAATTTAACAAAGAAATTATTTGATTTACAAAAGCAAGTGTATGGTATTGAGCCATCCAAAGCAATGCTGGATATCGCTGTTAGAAAATTAGACAATTCTATTCACATCGAAGAAGGGGATTTTCTGCACTTTTTCATTGATACACAAATAGACACAATTGTTAGCACTTACGCTTTTCATCATTTAACCGATGAAGAAAAATATCTTGCTATTGAAAAATATCGTCAACTCCTACCAACCCATGGTAAAATAATATTTGCCGATACAATGTTTAAAGATAAACAATCATTTCAAGAAGCCATTCAAGAAGCAGAAGAGATGGGCTATAGAGATTTAGCAGAAGATTTACGAAGAGAATACTATACAACTGTACCAATTCTACAAGAAATTTTTTATGCTAATGGATTCCGCACTAATTTTACACAAATGAATCTGTTTGTTTGGATTGTTGAGGCAATAAAAGACAAAGAGGGTTAAAGAATGAAAGTAGCAATTATTGGAGCGATGGAAGAAGAAGTAGAAGTATTACGAGGACAAATAGAAAACCAAGAGTCAACCGTTATTGCTACACAAGAATACACCACAGGAACATTAGAAGGTGTCGATATTATCTTACTTAAATCAGGAATTGGAAAAGTAAATGCTGCTATGTCTACTGCTATTTTACTGGAAAAATTTCAGCCTGATTATGTGATTAACACAGGTTCAGCAGGTGGATTTGCCAAGAATTTAGAAGTGGGCGATGTTGTTGTATCAACCGAAGTTGCTCATCATGATGTCGATGTTACAGCATTCGGTTATAAGTACGGACAAGTGCCAAGAATGGATGCCCGTTTTCAAGCGGATGAAAAATTAGTCACTTTAGCAATGGAGGTATGTAAAGACGAAAATATCGGCGTAGGTAAGGGACTTATTGTCACAGGCGATACATTTATGAATGATCCGAAAAAAGTTGATTTCGTTCAATCGCATTTTCCAGATATGCAAGCAATGGAAATGGAAGCGGCAGCCGTTGCCCAAGTATGTACACTATTTAATGTACCATTTGTTGTGATTCGAGCATTATCAGATATTGTTGGAAAAGAATCAAACATCACATTTGACCAATTCCTACCAAAAGCAGTAGAAAGTTCATCGAGAATTGTGAAGAAATTTGTGAAGGCATTACAATAGAAAGAAGCTGGTGGAGAGGATAACTTTTCCACCAGTTTTTTTATGAATAGATGAATCTTTGTAGAGTATCAAGATAGAAATAAGAACGATTCTGAGAGCACTTCTTTTTGAAGGTTTTTAGTGAAATAAATGGTCTAAGCAAACTATTTATTTTACAAATAATAGATAGGGAAAATTTTTTGCAAAAATAGCAATGTTAAGGTAGATTTGAAATCTCTTATAGCCAAAAATGTTGAAATAGTGTAATATGTATTTTTATACAAGTTAATTTGAGGGAAGGTGGAAAACTATGTTACGAAATTTAAGAGTTAGAAAGAAATTTATTGTTATCATCGTTACTTTTTTAATTGGCTTGATTATTATTTTAGGAAATGGAATGTATGGTTTGTACCAGATTTCTAAGAGTGCAGATGAGCTATATCAAAGCCGCTATCTATCTAGTTCTGTTCTAGGAGATTTTAGAGCAAATACGATTGCAGCAGAAGAAACATTACTTGCTGCATTTGTTGCCACAGATAGAGAACTAGTAAATGAGTACCGAGGACAAGTGGAAAATAAATTAGGAATAACACAATCAACATTAGAGGCTTTTGAAAAAAATAATTTACTACCTGAAGAAAGAAAAATATTTGTTGAACTGAAAGCGGCGTATGGGATTTATAGAACACAAATGAACCAGTTTAATCAAGACGCAGATCCAAATAAGACCCTTACTTCAACACAACGCACAGAAAAAACAGCAAAAATTCTTGAACAGCGGGACAAAATATTAGAGATAACAACAAAATTAATGAAAACAAATAAACAAGCAGCAGAAGATCAAAATATACAAACAAAAGAAACTGTTAAGAAAGCCGATTGGATTATGCTAGGTGTTGGCATAGTTGTATTAATTCTTTCAACATTCTTAAGTGTAACGATGGCAAGACTCATTATCGAGCCATTAAAAAAAGTACAAGTGGCGATGAAAAAAGCAGAAAAGGGAGATTTCACTACCATTGTTTCGTATGAATCAAAGGATGAACTTGGACAATTAGCCTCTTCTTTTAATGGAATGAGTGATGAACTTAAACTATTGATTTCTCAGATAGTTAAAACATCCGAGCAAGTTGCGGCATATGCGGGAGGATTATCTTATGGTGCAGCACTTACGAATGAAACAACCGTGCAAATTTCCAAAACAACAGAAGAGATGGCAAAGGGTTCGGAAAATCAGTTGGTCGTAGTAAAAGATGCAACGTTCACATTTGAAGGAATGATTGAGAGAATCGAACAAATTTCCATCAGTGCTGAAGAAGTATCAAAAACCTCTATGGAGGCATCAAAAAATTCTTTTGCTGGAAATGAAGTTATCCAAACTGTAGTGGAACAAATGGATGCAATGAGTAATGCCATTAATGGGGTTGGAGAAGTAATTACAAGTTTGGAGAAGCGTTCCACGGAGATTGGACAAATTGTTGGTGTTATCACAGGTATTGCCGAACAAACAAACCTGTTAGCATTAAACGCAGCCATTGAAGCAGCAAGAGCTGGAGAACAAGGAAAAGGTTTTGCCGTTGTTGCGGATGAAGTACGGAAACTTGCCGAACAATCAGGAACATCCGCTCAACAAATCGCCAGTCTTATTTCCAGCACACAAAAAGATACAGAAAAGGCTGTACAATCTATGCAATATGCAACAAATGAAGTGGATAATGGAATGGTTACGGTGCAAAAAGCAGGAGATGCTTTCCAAAACATTCAGATATCTGTTGATGAAGTTGCCAAGCAAATTAAAGAAGTTTCTAGCTCCATCCAAGTAATGAAGGGTGGCACAACTCAAATTATTTCCTTTATGGATCAACTAAACGAAATCGCTCACCATTCTGTGGAAGGAACAACAGAGATGTCCGTATCTACAGTGAAGCAATCTGCTTTTATGGATGATATTTCTAGATCAGCCGTTTCTTTATCTGATATGGCAGAAGAATTACGAGAGGATATTAGTGAATTTACAGTTTAATAGAAGAAACTGGGAAAATATTTCAGTTGCTCCAGTTTTTTTAAAAAAGGTATGTATGAAGTGACCAATAAAAAGTATAGACCATTACAGTAGTTTCAGTGATTGTGAGGAAAGTTGAATGGCTAATTAAAAATTTTCTCCTAACCCTTTTCCCCACAATTTCGTAAACTGCTATAACAGAAGATGAATGTGAGTTTGGAACTAAAATCGGTAATTTCGATTTTGTTCCAAACTTTTTTTATGCATATCACTTGAAAGTATGATTTATATGATGTATCATACAAAGTATACTATATCAAATCAAATGGAGGAATAAACAATGAGAGGTCATGGGAAAATTCTAGGAACAACATCTGTTGGAGAAAGAGGGCAAGTAGTCATTCCGGCGGAAGCACGGGAAGAATTAGAGATCAAAGCTGGTGACAAATTTGTTGTATTTGGTAATAAAAGAAGAGGGGCAGTAATTATGGTCAAGGCAGATATTTTTAATAAATTTGCTGACTTTTTCTTAAGTCGCTCGAAACGATTTGAAAAAATTGCTCAAGATATTCTAAGTAAAACGCAACACGATGAAGATGAAGAAGACGAAGATTTGAAATAATGAGGGATTTTCTAAGACTACTTGGTAACCGCAGATTTCGAAAGACAATGAGAATGATTTTTCTCTTTGCCTTTCAATTCTGGTTATTAGATAAACAAAAAAGGTTTTTCAAAAAAGAAAAGTTAGATAGAAAAAGAAGTATCATGTATGCAAAACAAGCAAAGTTTTTTACTGAAACAGCAACGGAAATGGGCGGTTTAATTATTAAACTCGGACAACATATCAGTGCTAGAGTTGATGTATTGCCAAGAGAATATACAGCCGAACTATCAAAGCTTCAAGATTCTGTTGCTCCTGTTCCACTCAAACAAGCAATGGCAGTGATTGAAGCGGAACTTGGCAAATCTGTAGCGGATATTTTTGCAGAATTGAATGAAACGCCAATCGGTGCGGCTTCGCTCGGCCAAGTCTACAAAGCAACACTAAAGACGGGACAAGCCGTTGCTGTGAAAGTGCTCCGCCCGAATATCGACCAAATTATTGAGATTGATTTAAAGTCATTACAAGTGGCGATTCAACTGCTAAAACGCTACACAAAAATCAATCAATTTATGAATTTAAATGATATTTATGATGAATTTGATGATGTACTACGTGATGAACTAGATTATGAAATAGAAGCAAGTAACTTAGAGAAGTTCCAACTTCACTTTTTAGCTAATGATGATATCATCGTTCCACATGTCCATCCAGAATATTCAACCAAAAAAGTGTTGACCATGGATTATATTGATGGTGTCAAAATTAATGAGTTCGAGAAATTGGATGAGTGGGGTATAGACCGCAAGCGGATAGCGGAAATATTTTTTACGGCTTATGTGCAACAAGTTGTGGTTGATGGATTTTTTCATGCTGATCCGCATCCGGGAAATATTCTTGTCCAAAAAGATGGGCGGGTGGCGTTCATTGATTTTGGGATGATGGGCTCGATTACATCACAGATGAAGGAACAATTATTTAATGTGATTATGGCAGTCTATTTGCGAGATATTAACGGGGCAATAGAAGCGTTACAAAAACTTCATTTCCTGCGTTCTGATGTTGATTTAACGGTGCTATCCAAAAGTTTACATCTCTTATTCGATCAGATTATGGGCAAAGATGTTGATTTGCAAATGTTTCAACAAGCGGACTTTCAAGAGGAACTGCGAGAATTTTTGTACGATCAACCATTTCAAATTCCGTCCAGAACAACTTTTTTAGGCAAAGCGGTCATTACGGTATTCGGTGTGTGCAGTAGTTTATATCCAACATTTGATTTTGTAAAGACAGGCAAGCCGTACATTGAAGATATGATGAAGAAAGATTTTGGAACAACATTCAAACTGCTGCTTGACCAAGGCACAACTATTGTCAAAGGCATTATTCCAACTTCCAAAAAAATCATTTCCGTTGTCGATAAAATTGATTCGGGAAATATGCGAGTAAAGTTGCCAAATTCCTTTGAAGAAAAGCTGACTAACAATCAGCAATTCCAAACGAATAAAATCATTTGGAGCATTATTGGTGCAAGTGCTTTTTTGACTGGTGGACAGTTTTATTTAGCTGAAAATGAATATGGTCTATACTTGATGGCTGGTGGTGGTGTGGTTGCATTGTGGCAACTACGAAAAAAACCACCAAACGAAAGACTGCAAAAGAAACGAGAAAAAATCCGTGCAAGACATCAAAAAATGATAAAAAAATAGACTAGAAAAATATAATAATCTATGTTATAATGAAAATGCGATGAGCTGATTTGCATAAGTCGACTTACCCTTTCGAGAGAAAAACACTATGTGGAGTGTGGGTATTTCGCCGCAAACGTTGAGGGGACAACTGCCTAAGGGCAGTTGTCTTTTTTTGATGTTTTAGAATTAGAGTGAATCCCAATTCTAAAACATCGTTTTGTAACAGTAAGAAAATTAGTGTATATTAAGAATAATACATAGTGATTTTGTAGATATCATTAAATAAAGGTGGCGTTTTAAATGATGGAAAATATATATGATGAATTAGAAAACCTTGAAAGTGATGAAGATGGAATTTTAAGCCCAATAAACAAAAACGACCAAGTTTATCCGCAAGCAAGTATCAAAACTGCAAGAGAGCAATATCCAATATTTCAGCTGAAAAGAAAATATGATAATAAAGTACTCATTTTAGATCCTGATTTTCAACGTGAGGGTGTATGGGGTAAGAAACAGAACATAGAAATTATTGAATCTGTACTAATGGGACTCCCACTGCCGAATTTTTATTTTGATGAAACAAAAGATGGAAAGTTTGTTGTTATAGATGGAAGACAGCGACTATCTGCTTTTTTCTCCTATTTAGAGGATGGTTTTGCGTTAGAAAATTTAAGAATACTTCCTAATTTAAATGGCTTAATGTTTTCTGAACTTGAACCGAAATTACAAGCTAACTTAGAAGATTTTCAACTAACCACACAAGTCATTAAACCGCCTACTCCAGATAGAATTAAGTTTGATATTTTTGATAGAGTAAATAGAGGTGGAACGGTATTAAACAACCAAGAAATGAGAAATGCTTTATATCAAGGTGAGTCCACTAAATTATTAAAAGAACTGTCCACAAATAAAATGTTTCTACGGTCAACAGATCGTTCTGTAAATTCAAAAAGAATGAAGGATCGTTATATTATACTTAGAGCGTTATCTTTCTTTGCTTTAAAACAGGGAATATTAAAAGATGAAAATGGTCATCCAATTGAGTATCGAAATGATATGGATGAGTTTTTAGGAAAGTCAATGGAATGTATAAATAGATCGAATGAAACATTCAGAAAAGGCTTAGAAGATTTTTTTGAGAAAACAATGATAAATAATTATATTATTTTTGAGCAGAATGCCTTTCGATTATTCCCGCAGGGTAAAACAAAACGTCCGATTAACATTATCATGTTTGAAGCATTTAGTTATTTGTTCGCTCATTTTTCTAAGGAACAATGTCAAATAAATAAAGATAAAATAAAAGAAATATGCTTTCAATTCTTAGGAAGTGAAAAATTAGATCAGTTATTATTGTATGATAGAGGACGAAACAGAGTAATACTGGATGTGTTTGATATGATGGATGTATTGAAGGAGGAGATAAAACATGTTATCAGAAATTAAAATTAATAACTTTAAGTGCTTTGATCATATAGAATTAGAGCTGGGGAATTTAAACTTATTATTAGGAATGAATTCGTCTGGGAAATCAAGTTTGATACAAGCTATTTTATTAATACTTCAGCAAGGTTTAGCGATTAAAAGGATAAAAAAAAAAGAATTTTTATTCAATACCCCTCCTTTCCAAGACATAAGAAACTTTATTACAAATGCAAAAGAAGTTGAAATTGAAACATCTATACGTATAGATAAAACAATGTATACATTAAGTCTAAATATATTGGACGAAGGGTATGGCGGTACATTTGACGGTGGAATAGATGATGCTGTTTTCCCACCTATAACATACGTTTCTTCGGATAGAATCGGAGCGAGAGATGTATATTCCAATCAATACTCTAGTTACTCTAGTGATAAGTTTCATTATTTTGATGAGAGTGCTATGGATTATTTTAACAAATATCAAAAAACACCTGTTGAAGAATCTATCATTCAAGACAAAACAATAAGCCATACACTGGAAGGGCAAGTAAATTATTGGTTAACGTATATTTTAAATAGTGAAATAGGCGTAGAGGACATTTCGGGAACAGATTATGTTAAGGCTCAGTATAAGTATAAAGATAACCGATTTGTTCGACCTAAACATATTGGAACTGGTTTGAGTTATGTTATTTCTATTTTAATTGCTGGGTTATTATCTAAACAAAACAGTATTATTATCATTGAAAATCCAGAAATACACCTGCACCCTAAAGCACAATCAAGATTGATGGAATTCTTAATTTTTATTGCTACTAGAGAAAGACAACTTATTATAGAAACACATAGTGACCATATTTTTAATGGTTTAAGAAAAGCAATTAAAAAGGAAAATATTAGTGACAAAGAATTTAAAACATACTTTTTTGAATTGGATAAAGATGGTTTATCTGTGCCACATGAAATTAATTTTGGCAAAAATGGAAACTTATTAAAGTACCAAGCAGGTTTATTCGATCAATTTGATGATGATTTAGATGAGTTGTTGGGGTTAAAGTAATGGAAATATTATTGAATGAATTATCACTGGATGGAACATTAAATGATGTAGATGAATTTTTTCCATTACTTGCCCGAATGATTGAAATTCAAGACCTGGTTTTTAAGTTATCCATCCCTGTATTGATACACAATGAGTTATATGATACTAGAGTGACAAAAGAATTCAATCTGCATGATATATTACTTCAGAAAGAGTACAGAATTAGAGCTGATATTCAAAGATACAAACCACTGCTTAGTCAAGGTCCGTTTTGGAATGATGATCAGCGACATATGGATTCTGATGTGTATCTTTGTCAACATACAGATAAAAAACATGGCTACTCTCTTGCGGAAGCTTGTGAACGAGATAAGTTGGTCATATCTTTTAAAAATCAAAATTTTACAGATGCTACTATTGAGGTTTATAAAAATGGTGAACTAATAGAAATTGTGAGTATCGACAATAAAATAGATTTGTTGAAGTTATTGTATGAGAATGGGCAAATTGATGATACTAACTACTGTAATTATTTTTTCAAGGGAACAAAATTATCTTTTGAATACTTTGAAGAAAAATATGGGTTTAAAAATAAAGAAACCACAGAGATTAAGAGTTTTATCTCTACATTTGAGAGATTCATTGAAATGGAATGGGGGCAAATCTTACAAGACACGGGATTGAATTATAAAAAATATACCCCTTCTTCAGCAAATAATTGGTTTAGAGATTCTCAGTATGGAAATCATGATATTTATAAGTTCAGGGCAAGTCAAAAATATCGTTGTTTTGGTTACCGCAGAGGAGATATTTTTTATGTTTTGCGTTTGGAAACCGATCATAAGCAAAGTGATAATGGATAAGATTTAGAACTCTGTGAGTAAACAGTAATAGGCGTTTTTCCAGTCTCCTTCTAATCTCATTTGCTTGTATTTTTTAACTTGACTAGAATACTATGAAAATATCATGATAAAAAGGAGCGATTCTATTATGTACGAAGCAAAAATGAAGGAAACTGATAATGATGTCATTGAATTTATTGAGCATGTAGAAAACCCTAAAAAACGAGAGGATGCCTATAAGTTATTAGACATTTTTACGGAAACGACAGGTTATGAAGCAAAGATGTGGGGACCAAGTATTATTGGCTTTGGAACGTATCATTATAAATACGCATCTGGTCATGAAGGAGATGCACCACTAGTTGGTTTCTCACCTCGAAAAGCAAAAATCAGTTTGTATATTTTAAATAACTACACAGAACAAGAGAAGTTATTGCAACAATTAGGAAAACATACAGCAACAAAAGCATGTGTGTATATTAATAAAGTGGCAGATATTGATGTGGATATTTTAAAATTGTTCATTAACGAATCTGTGCAGTTTTTGAATAAAACGTATCCGAAGCAATAAAAATATTATATAGAGTGAGTAGTATTTAGGATGGAATCGAATAAACAATCAAGTTGAAACGGAGGAACATCTCTCTTCTTGTTTCAGCTTTTTTGATTTATTTCATAAAAGACGAAAAGGGATTTTTCAATAGAGAATAAGTAAAGACCATTTTTTCTAATACGGGAGAAATGGTCTTTGTTTAGGGAGATTTAAATTAACATATATATTTTTAAAGAATTTTAATGAAATGAATGGTTTGGTAACCGTTGATTTTATAGGATTTCGGTAACCATCCATTTCATAAGTTTGGGGCAATTGGAGTGTTCTTTCGCCCATTTGTTTCAAACTATTTCTTTTTAGCTTTTATTCTGGATTCCGCCCATTTTTAACAAGTCATTAAAGACATTGAGAACAAGGTCAAACTTGTCATCTGGAAGTTGTTGCAATGCATCCATCACACGGGAGAATTCTCTTCGCCTATCACTGTCATCTTTAAAAGTATCAATAAGCCCTAGTAAAAAATCAGCGGAAACATTGAAGTATCTAGCGAACAAAACAAGTGTGGAAGAGGATGGTTGGAAATTTCCGCTTTCAAATTTACTAATAGAACTTCTATTTAATCCAACACGCCTACCAAGTTCAGCTTGAGATAATCCAGCGTCTTCTCGCAGAGCTTTTAACCTAGATGCAAATATCATTTCTGTTTGATTTACTTTTTTTGTATCCATTTCTTTCACATCCTTTCTACTAATAATTATAATTTTATCGTTGACAAAAAGCAACGAAATTTAATAAACGGGGAAATGTTGTCAACGAAAATAGTTATTTTTGATATTTAAACTTGAACTTTGTTGACATTATAGAAACATCAATATAAACTAAAATAAAATAGAAAACAACTAATGTTGAAATTTTATCAACAAAAGGAGAAAAATAAAATGGGGAATAAGGAAGAAAAGTTTGTTCAGAGACGAGGACAACGGATGGATGTTGTTATTAATCAATTGCTGGAAATGGGATTTTCTGGAAGTCAGTTACTTGGAATCGCAGAAACCATTATAAGCAAGAGAGAAGAAATAGACAAATATGCACAAGAATTTAATAATGAAATCCAAAGTCAGAAGTATCCCGTTATTTAATTAAAGAGTAAAGAAGATAAAAGTGTCTATTACTTGAAGTTGGCAATAGAAAGTTGCTATTTTAACTCGTTGTGCTAGTTGTTTTAGCCCTTTTTCAATAAAAAACGCTCAAAATTTATTAAATATAGCATGAATAATTGCAACAAATAGACAAAATTACAGTTGTTGTTCAAAATTACTAAGCACAAATTTAAAACTCCTACTATCAGATGATTAAAATTGATGAATTCAAGCTGTTTTTGATCATTTTTGATGCATTTAACTAGCACAACGAGTTATTTTAATATTTTTCTAATAAAATTGTAATGTCTAGTTGTACAGTAACTTTTGTAGTATTTAATTAATCATATGGACGTAAAGATATTAGAATTGAAAATGACAACCTATTATAAATCAAGCATGATTTTTCGACATAGCTATATCCCAATACGTTGAAGTGCTTGATATGAAAATAGAGAAATATGCTTAAAAAAGAACTAAGAAACGAATGTCCTTACGTGTGCTTACATTTCGTATGTAATCATGTCACGATTTTAAACTTTAGATATATAGAAGGTAAAAAGATTTCAACTAATTTTAAGCTATTCATATTGAACATCAGTAGTTCCAAGGTTTATATTTTTGTTCCACTGAAAACAATCGTGCCGTATAGATAGAAAGTTGCATCGTAAATTTGTATAGAAAGAAAGGTGAAATCTGCACGGAAAATAGTAATAGACACATAGTAAACATCCAAAAAATTCATCAGTAATTAGGTATTCATAAAGAATATGTTAATTTTACATACGTGAAAGCCAAAGTATGTAACGTATAGATGAAGTAAATTTGTCTATGTTTTCAGTAGCAGAAATAAAAAATTGCAGAATATAAAAATTCCTACAAAAATTATGCTTGGTTTCTTGGCTGTTATTCTTCTGACTTCAGCTATTAGTGTACTAGCAATTATGGAACTTAAAAGTGCCTCTTCTACTACGGAGAATTTCTATGATGATCCGTTCACGATAAATTCCAATGTATTAGAAGTCAGAAACAATGTGATAAACATTCGTAGCACAATGAAAGATGTTGTATTAGCAACAAATCAAGCCGAAATAGATGGAGCAGTACAGAAAGTTGATAAGTTGGAAGCAGTGACGTATCAAAAAATTGCTGTGATTGAAAAACGCCTCGTTGGAAAAAAAGAGGAGACAGCTTTGTTCAAAAAAGAATTTATAGAGTGGAAGAGTTTTCGTGATAAAGCAATTGCCATGTCCAGGGAAGGACGTAAAGATGATGCTATTGCTATTATTAAAGGTTCAGGAGGAAACCATACAAATCTTGTTCTAAAAACGCTAGATGGCGTAGAGAAAGCTTCAAATGATAAAGCAATTTTATTCAAGAAAGACGTGATTTCCAGTAGCAAAAAAACTGTCCAAATGATTCTTGTTTTTCTTATTACAGCCATCATCCTTTCTATAACAATCGTAGTCTTTATTGTTCGTGGAATCACAGTACCACTGAAAACTATTTTGCAAAAAGTGAATGAAATTGCAAAAGGGAACTTCGGCGAACAAATTATAACGAATAATAAAGATGAGCTAGGCAGTTTATCCGCTAGTATCAATATCATGTCACAAAATCTAAAAAGTTCCACAATGGAATTGCAAATAAAAAATGAAGAAATTGAACGTCATGCTTTTCAAAACTATTTAACGGGTCTTCCTAATCGTCATTTATTTAATAAACTACTAGAAGAAGAGATGGTGAAGTCCAAAAAAATAAATAAACCTCTCGCCGTTGTTTTTATTGATTTAGATCATTTTAGATTTATTAACGATATATTTGGGCATGTTATTGGTGATTATTTGCTTCAAAGTGTTGGAAAGCGACTTTCTGATAATTTAATAACAGGAGAAGTAGTTGCTCATGTGAGTGGTGATGAATTTATCTTGCTGTTGCCTAATGGTAACTTAGAATATGTGACGGAAAAAGCATACATACTGCTAGCAGCTCTGAAACAACCTTTTGAGTATGAATGCAATGATATTCTTATAACTCCCAGTATAGGTATCAGTATATATCCAACTGACACAGATGATGTAGAAGATGCTGAAATGTTAGTTAGATGTGCGGATATTGCTTTGAGCCGAACAAAACAGAGTGGAAGAAATAGCTTTCAATTTTTTAATTCGACCATGCGAACAAATATGCAGCGTAGAACGATATTACAAAGAGATTTACGTAAAGCTATTGAACAAGAAGAGATTATCTTACATTATCAATCACAAATCAATATTGTAACGAATGAACCAATTGGATATGAGGCTTTAGTAAGATGGAATCATCCAATACTCGGACTTATTCCTCCAAACGAATTTATTCCATTAGCAGAAGAGAGTGGTCAAATTGTTCAAATGGGAGAATGGATTATCCGAACAGCCTGTAAACAAAATGCTATCTGGCATGAACAAGGTTCCACCGATTTGTGTATAGCGGTCAACATATCTGTGCTACAATTTCAACAAAGGAATTTTTTAAGTATAGTAAAACAAGCATTAAAAGATGCAAATCTTGACCCAAAATACTTAGAGATAGAACTTACAGAAAGTATTGCTATGTATAATAAAGAACAAGCTATTTCTAAATTAAACAAAATTAGAGAGCTTGGAGTTAAAGTTGCCATTGATGACTTTGGAACGGGTTATTCTTCTTTGAATTATCTAAAAAACTTCCCGATTGACACATTGAAAATTGATAAATCTTTTGTGGATGATATTAGTAACAAAGATAATGATGGACAAATTATTACAACCATTATTGCCATGGCAAAAAACTTGAACTTTCAAGTCATTGCCGAAGGGGTAGAAACAGCCGAGCAACTTGTATTCTTGAAAGAACATCAATGTAACGTGATACAAGGATATTACTTTAGCAAACCATTACCTGTAGAAGAATTAGATAAAATAATGAGGGTAAGACAATTGAGATAAAAAATTACCCTAATTGTCTTACCCTTGTGAAATGTTGAACTGCAAAATCAAGGTTTTAGTGAACCAACATGTCACTAAACTCTTTCAAAAAATCTCCCCCAGATTCATAAAATCAATGGTTGCCAAAATCCTGAAGTAACTTCTATACCATATGGATGATAGCGGATTGTAAACGATAAATTCCACTTATAGAGGACAATTCATTTACTATGT
This sequence comes from Caryophanales bacterium, assembly GCA_031546705.1. GTDB lineage: Bacteria > Bacillota > Bacilli > Bacillales > JAVBJX01 > JAVBJX01. The sequence goes on along the minus strand of JAVBJX010000043.1, from coordinate 23,564 downwards.
TAATTGACAATCTGCCCTTATTCACTTATCATAACCATAACGAACGAAAGGTTAAAACGGTGACATAATATGTACAGTGACTCCATTATCTAACACAAAACAAACGAAATTTTTTTTGCGTATACACATATGCTTATTTCGTTATGGTTTGAAACGGTAGGGATGTCACGAATCACTGTACCTTTTTGTGATTTATATGTTTCATGTACACGATATATTTGGTTTCAGAATAAAGATTGTTCGCTAAATGTTTGCGAACCTTAATCCACCTTTCTGTTAAGCATTTTTTTGTACAAAAAAACTCCGACACTCCTATTCTCTCATGCCAAGCATGGGGGTTTTTTATTGTATTTTTGTCAAAAGGAGTATTATAGCAGTTTCACTTATTGTGCGGAAAATTCAATGGCTAATGTTTGATTATACTGTTTCAAAAAATCCTAGCTGCCTCTAGCAAGTGTCATCGTTTTTTCATTGGCTAATTAAAAAATTTCTCCTAACCTTTTTTCGCACAATTTCGCAAACTGCTATAGTCACCCCGATTGAGAAACTAAAAACCTTCTTTGCTGACATCTTTTTTATTCTAAGGAGGAATGGACATGTTTGTTATAAAAGCAATCAATGTAAGACATGCATATAATCAGCACGTATTATTTGAACAAGTCAATTTGGACGTAATGTTGGGGGAACGGGTGGCGATTGTTGGCAGAAATGGCATTGGAAAAACAACGCTCCTTTCACTACTTACGAAGGAAGCCGAATTAATAGGCGGCACGATTTACCTTAAATATCCAACCGAACAATGGGGATATGTTAGACAGCATCTGGAAGTGCAGGGGACGGTGGAAGAATTTGTCAGAAGTGCCAATCCTGCTTATATATCAGCAAAAAAAGAATTAGACATAGCGGAACATGCCTTAGCCAATTCTCCTACGCAATCATTAAAAAAATATGAGCGAGCGTATGAATTTTTTTTGCAAGTAGGTGGCTATGAATGGGAACAACATGTTTCTACCATACTTACCAAAATGAAACTTGCTCCGCATATGTTGTATCCATCTTTAAGTGGTGGACAAAAAACAAAAGTTCAACTTGCCAAGGCATTTGCTAGTGAGCCGAATGTATTAATTTTAGATGAACCAACCAACCATGTGGATGAAGAAACGTTGCAGGAATTAGAAGCGTCACTCAAAAGTTTTTCAGGGACAATTATCATCGTTTCCCATGACCGTTATTTTTTGGACAATATTGCAACGGCAATTGTGGAGCTTTCAGAAACGGGAACGAAAAAATATAAAGGGAATTATTCTTTTTATAAGGAACAAAAAGAGTTAGAAGCAAGAACCCAACAGAGTTTATATGAGAAACAAAAAAGAGAAAAGCAAAAATTGCAAGAAGCCGTTCAGCAATATCGGCAATGGTTTGAGAAAGCTCATTCTGCCGCCAGTGAAAGAGATCCATTTGCGAAGAAAAGGGCAAATAAAAATATGACCCGCTTTAAAGCAAAGGAAAAAGCGTTGGAGCGTTTGGAAGAAATCCAAGTGGAAAGACCGAAGCAAGCGGCACAGATAGATGTTTCTTTTGAAGCATCAACCTTTGAAGCAAAGCGATTTATCGAAGTCGAAAACGTAACTTTTTCCTATGATTCAACCGCTTTTTTAACGGATGTAAATATCCTAGTGGAGCGTGGCGATAAAATTGCTTTACTTGGAAAAAATGGTTGTGGGAAGACAACGATTCTCAAACTGATTTTAGGAGAGTTAGAGCCAAAAGCAGGAAATATGTATTATCATCCAGCTTGCCAGTTTGGTTATTTTTCTCAAGAATTGGAGTCTTTGGACGTAGAAAAAACAATCTTGGAAACGATGTTAGAATTACCGCATATGACACAAGCGGAAGCTCGAAATATTCTTGCTTGTTTTCTATTTAGAAAAGATGATGTATTTAAGCGGATTGAGCAGTTAAGTATGGGGGAAAAGTGCCGAGTTGCATTTACAAAGTTATATTTTTCATGTGCCAATGTGCTTGTACTGGATGAACCAACGAATTATTTAGATATCGAAACAAGAGAGCGAATGGAAGAGGCACTAAATTCTTATCACGGTGCAATTGTCATGGTGTCGCATGACCGATATTTTGTGAATGAAATTGCTAATAAGATTATTACAGTGCAAGACGGTCAGACGCAAGTATATCATGGGAATTATGGAGATTATGTTAGTAAGGTTAAACAAGTGCCACAAGCAGAACAGATTCAACTATTAGAATTTCAGCTACTTACACGGATGCAACAAGAAGAACCTGCTGAGGAAGCGGAGAAACAGGAACTGCTAACAGCCATTCGGAATTTGCGATTAGAAATTGAGGGTTTGAGAAAGTAAAGCAAGTGGGGCAATAAGTTTCAAAAAAAAGCTCGAAGGTTCAAATAGTTTAGTTGGAGAATTTACGTTTTATGAAGGGAGGATGGGACAATCAGGATATTTTTTATCCCTTTTGTTCCACTTTTCTTTATTACATTTTTTTACTAATTTTCCATCCCATTTAAACCAAAAATTTTTCTCTCCTATCCCGAATATATCCCTCCTATCCCTCATACACATAGAATGAGGGGGAATCTGGGTGCAAATTGCAAATAATATTCACGAACTGATTGGAAACACACCCATCATCGAAATAAAAAGTTTTCCTTTGCCACAGCATGTTCGCTTATTCGCCAAACTAGAATTTTTTAATCCTGGTGGAAGTGTAAAAGATCGACTTGGACAAGCACTCTTGCTCAATGCACTACAATCAGGAAAAATTACGGTTGGTGGAACAATTATTGAGCCAACGGCAGGAAATACGGGAATTGGTTTGGCAATAGCGGCAATTGGACGAGAGGTAAATGTCATATGCTGCGTTCCTGAAAAATTTAGCATCGAGAAGCAAACACTAATGAAAGCACTAGGGGCAACAGTTGTCAACACACCAACAGAAGCAGGAATGCAAGGAGCAATTGAAAAAGCTAGACAACTTGTCCAAGAAATCCCGAACTCTTATTGCCCACAACAATTTGCGAATCCAGCCAATCCACAAACGTATTACCAAACACTTGCCCCAGAAATATTTGCTCAGTTAGATGGCGAAATTGATGTATTTGTGGCAGGAGCAGGAACAGGCGGGACATTTATGGGGACAGCTATGTATGTAAAAGAAAAAAACAAAAATAGCAAAACAGTAATTGTTGAGCCAGAGGGTTCTATTCTAAATGGTGGAACATCCGCTCCGCACAAAACAGAAGGAATTGGAATGGAATTTCTACCAACCTATATGGATGTTACCTATTTTGATGCCATTCATACAATCTCTGATACGGATGCATTTTTACGTGTAAACCAATTAGCAAAACAGGAAGGTCTACTAGTTGGCAGTTCATCTGGAGCGGCACTTCATGCGGCATTGTTAGAAGCAGAAAAATTAACAAGTGGGAATGTTGTAACGATTTTTCCAGATAGTAGCGAGAGATATTTAAGTAAAAAAATTTATGAAGGTGGTATGTAATATGAAGCGGAAAACAAAATTAATTCATGGTGGTATTTCAGGAGATGTCTATACAGGTGCAGTAAGCGTGCCGATTTACCAAACAAGTACATATAAGACAGGCAATGAAGCTGGATTTGAATATTCACGAACAGGCAATCCAACCCGTGATGCACTAGAAAAATTAATGGCGGAAATAGAAGAGGGAACAGCTGGATTTGCTTTCAGTTCAGGAATGGCAGCAATTACCGCAGTTATGATGTTATTTAAAAGCGGCGATCACATTATTTGCACAGATGATGTTTATGGTGGTACATACCGTATAATGACGAAAGTATTAAATAATTTCGGATTAGAAGTTTCTTTTATAGATACAAGTGATGTAAAAGAAATCAAAAAAGAAATTCGCCCAAATACAAAAGCCATCTATATCGAAACACCAACCAATCCACTGTTAAAAATAACAGATATTGAAGGCGTAGCAAAGCTTGCTAAAAAGCACAAACTATTAACGATTATTGACAATACATTTAGCACACCATACTTTCAAACACCACTAGCACTTGGTGCGGATATTGTCCTACATAGTGCGACAAAATATTTAGGTGGTCATAGTGACGTTGTGGCTGGAGTCGTTGTCGTAAATGATGATGAGCTTTCTAGTAGATTACATTTTATTCAAAACTCCACAGGAGCGATTCTTGGCCCGCAAGATTCATGGTTATTAATTCGTGGCATCCGAACGCTTGGAATTCGCATGGAGGCATTAGAAAAAACGACTGAAAGAATCGTTTCATTTTTAATGAAACATAAGAAAGTAAAAGAAGTATACTATCCAGGACTAGAAACGCATCCAAACTATGAAATTGCTAAAAAACAAGCAAGCGGTTTTGGTGGAATGATTTCTTTTACACTAGAAAATGCCGAGCAAGCGGAGAAGTTAGTAAAAAGCGTTCGATATTTTACCCTTGCCGAAAGTCTAGGAGCGGTGGAAAGTTTGATTTCTATTCCAGCAATAATGACACATGCTTCTATTCCAGTGGAAAGACGGGAGCAATTAGGCATTACAGATGGACTGGTTCGCTTGTCTATTGGACTAGAGGATGGGCATGATTTGGTGGAAGATTTAGAGATGGCACTTTGGGATTAAGTAGATAGAAAAAATTTGTGGGAATAGCTAAATTGGGATGATTTTGTCCTGATTTAGCTATTTTTTGTTTGATATACTTGATAGGATATGGTATTTATTTCGTGATAAAGCGAATCTTTTTAGCTTTAAATAATTTAATACCTGAAATTTATTAGATATTTAATAAGATTCACCATTATTCTTGTATGTAATACAATCATCCCCTGCCTTCTATGATATAATAGTTATCAAAATATTAGAAGTATGGTGCATAGAGAAATTTGAACAAGCTCTAACAATAGACAATATAGAAACAAAACTAGTATATGCAAAAGAACTATTCAAAAACAACACCAACTAAGGAGAAACCAATGAACCGCACACTAGCAATCAGCGACATCCACGGCTGTTTAGACGAATTTAAATCCTTACTAAAAAAAGTAAACTATATTCAAAACGATCAACTCATTCTACTAGGCGATTATATGGATCGAGGTTCAAACAGTTTAGGTGTTCTTCAACTTGTCATGAAACTAGTAAAAGAAAACAAAGCAATTGCGATTCGGGGCAATCATGACCAAATGTTTTTGGACTGGTTAAGTAGTCCAGAAGATGAGAAGAAGTATAACTTTCTTTATAGAAATGGTGGGAAGGAAACCATTGAAAGTTTTGTAGGAGATTTGTCTTCAATAGAAGCGGCGGAAAAGATAAAGAAAGAGTATCTAGAAGAAGTAGTATTCCTAGAAACCCTTCCATATTACCATGAAACAGACACACACATTTTTATTCACGCAGGAATTAATCCAACTCATACCGATTGGAAAGAAACATCAAACCATGAAATGATTTGGATTCGTGAGCCATTTTATGACTTTGACCATCCGCACGAAAAAACAGTTGTATTTGGACATACACCTTGTAAAAATCTTCATGAGAAACATGATATTTGTTATAGAAATAAACGAATCGGTATTGATGGCGGATGTGTGTATGGCGGGCAATTGAATTGTTTTATTGTGGAGGATGAACAATTTGTATTTGTTTCGTATAATGGAGAAGTATTTCCAGAGTGAGAGTAATAAAAAGATTCCATTTGAAGAGGGGATTAGTAGATGGATAAAGATAGATTTTTTTTAGAAATGGCACTGGAAGAAGCAGAACAAGCATTACTAGAAAATACATATCCAGTCGGAGCAGTGATTGTTGATGAAAATTATAATCTCATTGCAAAGGGACGAAATAGAGTACATCCACAAAAAGATGCAACAGCACATGCAGAAATAGATGCTATTCGCAATGCTGGGCAACTCATTTTAGATGCAAAAATAGAAAGTAGGAAGTTTACTATTTTTAGTTCACTGGAGCCTTGCCCAATGTGTACAGGAGCTATTTTATTTGCAAATATAAAAAGAGTAGTCTGGTTGCTTAATGATGACTTAGGTTTTGGTGGATATAAAAAGATAAAAGATGCGTTAGTATTTGAAGAGAAATTTAATAAAGTTGAAATGGTTGAAGAACCGTTTGAAGACTTAAAGAGAAGACAAAGTGAACTAATGAGCCGATGGACAGTAAATCCAAACAATGTAATAAACTTACGGAGTGCATTAAATAAATAGTCGTGAGAAGTCAACAAAAGGCTATGCACTAGTTGACTTCTCACGCCTATTTTTAACACTGAGAATAGCTCTAACTATCTTTAAATAGTATCAATTGATACATTTTTTTGACATATGATACTTTTTTTGATATATTATTAATAAGGGTTCCCCAACTGATTACTAAGTAATGTACAAACTATTTTAGATAGAAGTATGAACAAGGAGGGGGGTGCATGTAATGAAAGTAGAAAAAAGCACCAAAAAATATATTGATATTACACAAGAAGAAATTGATACATATATTAATAATTTTAGGATAATGATCAACAATAGAAAATATATTATTTCTATGAATAGTAATAGAAAAGAAAATGAAGTCTTTATGAATGATTATAAAATAACAATAAAAAAAGCAGAAGAAATGTTACTGGAAGTTAAGACAGAAGATTTTTGCTATGCAGTTGACAATAAAAATATAGACTATGAGCATGAGAAATTATATATTTTTTGTAGAAGTTTTACATTGAATAAACAAGCAACAGAAGAAGTAGTGGAAGTATACATGAAATTAAATGTAACTAAATCAAAAAGCAAAGAAGATTATCTAGTAATTATATCATTTCATAAACGAAATAAACCAATCAAGAAACTATTTGTTTAAAAAGGAAGGAGATGTTAAAATGGTACACTTTTGTGAACAATGTCATGATACAGTGGATGTTGTGGAAAAAGAGGAACGTAAAATACATCAAATTCGGGATAAAGATGTAACATATATAGCAAAAATGACTTATTGTAAAACTTGTAATTCTGTTGTATGGGATAGAGACTTTCATGATTTTAATTTATCGCAACTAGAAATAGCTTATAGAGAAGAAGAAAATTTAATTCAGGTTTCAGAAATAGAAACTTTGCTAGCTAAATATAATATTGGAAAAAGACCATTTTCTTCACTATTAGGTTGGGGAGAACTGACTGTAACTAGGTATGTAGATGGAGAAACGCCAACGAAACCTTACTCGAATTGGTTAAAATTACTTCTAAATGATCCTCCTACAATGGACAATCTATTAGAAGAAAATAAAGCTAATATCACCGAAGCAGCTTACAAAAAATGTAAAAAAGCAATTAGTGATAGGCTGTCATTTATAAACCAAACAGAAAAAACAACGATCCAAATTGTAGCAGATTATTTTCTCTATAAATGTGAGGATATTACTCCGCTTGCTTTGCAAAAATTATTGTATTATGGACAATCATTTCATCGGGTGTTTTTTGAGAAGTTTTTATTTGAAGATGACTGTGAAGCATGGGTGCATGGACCAGTTTTTAAAAATATATATGAACAATATAAATTCTATGGTTATCAGTCAATAAAAAATGCATCTACACAGGATTTTTCTGATGAATGGTTATCTGATAGCCAAAAAGATTTATTAGATAGCATTGTTAAAAATTTTGGTTGTTATAGCGGAAAGATTTTGGAGGAAATGACACATACGGAAGTACCGTGGCAGTTAACTAGAGCAGGGCTAATGGAAACAGAATCTTCTTGTAAACTTATTCCAAAACAATTATTGACTAAATATTTTATGGAAGTGAAAGAGAAATATACAATGTTAAATGTAGAAGATATCAGGGATTATAGTTCTGATATGTTTCAAAAAATACATTGAAAAAGAGCCACCTCCAGTGGATGCTAGAGGTGGCTAAATTGAAGGAGTGTCCTAATATAAAGAGAACATAGAGTAAACCTTCTTAACAAAAATAAAGAGGGAAAATGGTGACAATATTTTGGTTAAGTAAGTATTCTCCTAGTAAAGGTAACATGGAATAAATGTAAAATACAAGAGGTAAAGTGACGCTGAATTGTAGGGTGCATTTTACTCTGATAAATTTCCTGAAAAAATCAGTGACTTTCTTAAATAAGTTGCTGATTTTTTGTAGGCATTTTTTTGATAATAATAGTTGCCTAGATGTATAGATAACTTCTCGGCAATTGGGATGTAATTTTTTTCTTCTGCTTCTTCTAACAAACGTTTCATTTGTTTTTCGTAGAAAGAAGAATTTCTTTTTGAAAGTTGGAAACAAGCATGATAGAAATGAATCAAAATAGTTGTGCGTTCTAGCGGATATTTTGAAACAATGAGCAAAGCCTTTGTTAAATAGTGATTCATGTTTTTCCAATCTTTTTGAATAAGAAAAATGTTAAGCATACTTTCTAGTGTATGAATGGCACGTTCTTCAAAATGGTTGTTAACTTGTAACGATTGTTCAAAATGAATCAATGCTTTGTCGAAGTCGTTCATGCTTTGATACACATTACCAATATTATTTTCTACAGAAAACAATTCTAACGGATCATCTACAATATTCTTTGCTTTAAAAAGCAATTCTAGTGCTTTGTCATACATTTTGTGATGATGGTAACAAATGGCAAGGGCAGAGAGAACGGCACTTTGTTCAGAGAGAATATGTAATTGTTCATAGATGCTTAGGCTACGTTCTAAATAGGACATGCTTTCACAGGAGTCTTGGTAGGCTTGGAAAATAGATACACCTAAGTTATAACAAAGTGCCGCATTTAGGGTAGTTGTTTCTTCGCCAAGCAAAACAACTGCTTTTTTGTAGAAAATATTGGCATAAATGAAATTTTGTTTCCAATAATGAAAACGTCCAAGTGCTCGGTAATAATTGATCAGCTCTTGTTGGAGTTTCTTTTCATCGAATAGTTCAGTATTTACTTGTTCCTTTATTTGTTCGTAAAAATTCTCCGCATGTAGCGAGTCACTTTCTATGTAATGGTTTAATAAAATGGCACTAATTGCTAGTAGAATAGAAGTAGGTGGGTGGGTGCGTATGCATAATTCTAGCAAAACCCTTTCTTGTTCTAAAAGTGGTTGATGTAATTTATCTAGTTCAAGAAGTTCAAAAATATGTTCTTTTGTTAAATAAATTTCTGGGACATCCCATTTTTTAGCAAACTTTTGAGTCAGATCAGAAGATGCAGGTAAATCAAGATGTTCGATGCGACTAATTGTTGTAATCGAACAAATGTCAGTCACAAATTCACCTTGTTTTAAGTATTTAATTTGTCTTAAATGTTTTAAACGCTCATTAGCAATCATGTATCTTCTCCAAAATATATTTGTCTTATATTTTATCGGTAAAGATAAGGTTATGTTAAGTAGGCACTTAGTATGAAAAAGTCTGGGTCAAAAGGGGTAAAAGACCCCCCGATTGCTAAAGAATCGTGAATGGATTGGTTGCTAAAGTTCTGCAAATGATTGTTTTGGTGAACCATTCAGTTCACTATAGCTGTTTTTGAAATTGTGCGAGAAAAGATTAGGAGAAAATTTTTAATTAGCCATTGAACTTTCCGTACAATAAGTGAAACTGCTATAAAACCCCTCCAAAAAAGATTTCTAGCCTAGCATTTTTAAGAGGTTGGGAGAAAATTCATTTTTACTCGTTTTTCATGAAATACATGGTTTACCAAAACACTGATTTTACAGGATTTGATAACCATGTATTTAATGAGTTTGAGACGATTGGGGTGCTTTTTACCCCTTTTCGTCCTAAACTCTTAAAAATATTTAGAAGCAATATCAACAATGATAAGGAGAATGGTTATGCCGAGTAAGTAAGTTTGTGTTCCTTGTTTTTTTTGTTGTGCTTTTATTTTAGTTGAAAGGTTTGCTGTTTGTGTCGAAAATTCCTTTGTTAAAACAGATACTTGTTTTTGTTGATCTTCGGACATATTTTCGAGAACTAGACGAAAATGTTCATGATCGTGTTCTTGTTTTAATTTTGTTTGTTGATTTTGCATTTGTAATTCTGTCGTTCGATGTTGAAGGATGCTAGCGTTTTTCTGAATTTCTTTGATTATTTCGCTAAGAGACTCTTGGTTTTTTTCTTCGGCGTTATTTAAGCGTTCTATTAGTGCTCCGCTTAATGTATTTAAACTAGTTTCAAGTTGGGCGGTGTTTGCTTCAAATTGGTGGACGTTCTTTAAGTAAGCCGCTTCGACTTGTTCTAGTTTGGTATCAATTTGGGTATTTGTTTCTAGTAGTGTTTCTTTTAAATGCGTATAATTACTAACTAATTCAGCATGTTTTTGTTCAATGGAGTCTAGGTTTTCTTTGTAAGCATTTGTTGTATGGAACAATGCTTCACCTAATTTTTCCACGTTGTCAGTTACATTTACTTGGTCTTGCATATGTTGTTCTAATTTGTTTTCCAACCGAACAAATTCATTGTACATGTCTTGAATAGACTTCAAATTGTTGGTTTGTGTTTCTAATTCTGTTAGCGATTGTTGTAATCGTTCATGAATGTTTTGCATACAATCTTCCTCCTAATTGTTTCAAGCGATCGGCTATATGTGCGACAAATATTCCTAGACTACCATGGTCCTGAAGTGCATCATATATTCTAAATATATCATCAGGGAAATAGTGGCAAAGTAATTCGCTTAGATGATTTTTTGTTGTTTCATCAAAATGCTTGGAAATAGTTAATAAATGAACAAAAAATGTTTCTTTTTGTATAGCGGAAAGTTTGTCGATACGTTCAAATGCTACATATAAGTATTCTTTTCCAGAGTCTTGAAAATCATCAAGCAGTAGTCTGGTTAGTCCGCTTACAAATTTCAGCCCGATATTTTCAGGGTATATTCGGCAAAGATGATTTGTTGCTCCGACTAACTGAAACAATGTTTGTTCAGAACTATCTTTAAAAGTTTCAAACCAAACGGAACAATCATATTCATGTTCGGCAATGTAATTTAAGCAATAGGCAGAACCTGAATGGGAAAAATAATTGGATATTTTTTCTTGAAATAAAGCAGTTCCTTCGATGGTGTTTTCATGAATTTCACACATGGCTAGTAAATTTGCCTGATGTCTAGTTCGTGTTCGTTTTTCGTCCATCCATTGGATAAAAATATGCAAGAGTCTTTCTGCAAGTGGCATTTGTTCATTGTGATATAAACTATGGTATGGATTAAATCCATCTTCCCATGACGGAAGTGGTTGGAAACGCTCAATATATTGACGTAATGCAAGTTTGATAGAGTGTTCATTAAAGTTCTTGAATTTCACAGAAAATGTACCATACTCTCCACTATGAATAACAAACGAATTTTCAATTATCCCAAGCAAGTGTAGATAATGAATAGCGGTTTGAATGGTATGAAATTTCTCTCGAATACGGCGACCGTTAATGAGTGTTTCTTGATTAGGACGAGCAAATCTTTCATACAACTTATACAACAGTGTAGCACTTATAGGTGTATCTTCTGATGTTTCTATGGCATTTTTATGATAAAAAATAGTAGCCACTGAAGATGCTCTGCCAGATTCTTGGTAGAAATCTTCCAGCGAATTCGGTAAGCCATAATGGATTGTTTCATGGATATTTGGAGCATCTATTCCAATGCCAAATGGTTTAGTTGTGACAAGTAAAGGAATTTGATTGGTGAGCCATTTATTTAACGTATCTTCTTGCTGTTGTTCAAATAATTCTTGGATATCATGATTTCTATTTGGTTGTTCTTCTGTTAAGTAAGTAGCAGAGATATCTTGGTTAGTTAAAATTTTTGCTAGTGTATACGCACCTCGGACGTTTCTTGCGTCATTTGTATTTTTTGTAAAAATAACGGTATTTTTTTTCTCAAACTTTACATCATAAATATCTGAACTTCCTTCGTGTAGTTTATGAACAATAAATGTTTTGTCTACATTCGCTGGAATATGTTTGATATGAAGCGGATTTATTTGCCATTCTTCTTTAATATCATCCAGTGTTTCTTTAGATGCTGTTCCAGTTAAACCAAGAATAGTCGATTTTTCACAATATGTTTTAATTACTTTTCTAAGCCCTAAGTAGCTAGAACGGAAATCATGTCCCCATTCAGATGTACAATGTATTTCATCAGTCACAATCAAACCAATTGTTTGCACTGTTTGTAGGCTTTTTAAATAATCACGAAATGATTGTGTTTGGAAATATTCGGGGGATAAATAAAGCATGGTATATTTCCCGAGCACTAGTTGCTGTTGGATTGTTTCCCGTTCTTCTTCCTTAATCAGTGTGCCAATTCTTGTCAGATGAAATGTCTGTAATTGGTTTACTTGACTTTCAATCAAAAACTTTGTTGGTGAAATAACAAAATGTACACATGGCTGCAAAAGACTTGCAAACATATAACAAAGTGATTTTCCATAGTGCGGTGGTAGAATACCTAACGTATCTTTGCGTGCTAATACGTCAACAATAATTGGCAGTTGCCCTTGTTTGAAAGTGGTAAAGCCAAAGATATTTTCTAGTAGGAATAGAAGACTAGGCAAGTCACTATTTTTTCCTTCGAGCACTAAACTGTAAGTAATCGGTTCAGTTGTACTTAAAGAAAAGTAATCTCGGTCTTGATAATAATCATGGCGAACAAAGATGGTATCTTCTTGAGTTTTATATTCATCTGTCCAGCGTTTTTGTAAGCTAAAATCAATTTTCACATCACCAATTGGTTTGTTTGTATAGGTAATGGAAACAAGCGGTTTTGTGAATGAGCGTTTTTGTAAGTGACATAGATGTTCAAGCCACAAAAATAAATCATCTAAAGCAGTTGGAAGCATATCCGTTTGCTCATGATCTTTTATACTAAAATCCCATGTAGGAGCATCTAAACAAAGCACACCTGATTCTAAGAGTGAAAGAATCGTTAATTGCCAACGCATAACGGCTGTACAATTTACCGCATCCGTTGATTGTGGCTGTGTGTATACGGATAAAGATGAATCAAATGCTTGCAGACGTTCAGCAATTTTTCTGAAGGCAACGTCCATGGAATTAGTTGGATGAAGAATATCTTTCTTGTTGATCCGAATTGTTTCAATGCCATTTGAATGCAAAAAATACACGACATTTCTACTAATCAACGGTTCTTCATAATTATCATCATCTAATTGAATCGCTAGTTTTGCTTGTGGCAAATAGAAATCCACTGTTTGTCCAATAAAATGTGGATCATGAATATGTACAACTTCATTGACAAACGCATCTGGTACAAGGAGAGAATGAATATATGAATATGCTGGTAAAAACTCGAACAGCCGTTTTAAGAAAACTTTTGTCGTATATTTGTGAATCGCATGTTCCTTACTCCAGTTGGGTTCGTTCATGTCAATGAAATAAAGTGGTGAATCTTTGTGTGGAAACTTTCTCTCTAAAAAAGTGGACATTTTCGTCAGGCTTGCTCGTTGTAATATGTTCTTTGCAATACAAAAAACACTTTCATATTTATTTGGCTTAAGGCTAGGAATATTTTGGATAACAAAGTTGTTTTCTGCTTCCACATATCCTGCTGTATATCGAATCATAAAAAATCCCTCATTTTTGCGTGGTGTTTCCTCAATTTTATCCTCTTTTTGTTGTGATGTCTATGATTTCTGAAAAAAGGCTGAGAAATAACGTATTTTATAGATAACTAAACCAATAATATTTCGGTTTTAAATTCTTTTGAAGTTTGAAAAAATAGAGAGTTATAGTGTAAGATATAACATAAGTATTTATAGCAGTTTGCGAAATTGTGGGGGAAAAGGAAATGAAGAATTAGCCATTGAACTTTCTGGACAATAAATAAGTGAAACTGCTATAGTCTATATTTTTGTGTGATGGAGTAGATAAAAATCTGGATTTTCTATTGTAGATCCAGTGCAGATATTTTTTGCTTTGTAATGGATAGGGGGGGTTATTTATGGATAGGCAAACACGTGCACAACAGCATTTATATAATTTTATTCATCACCGTAATTCCTCTAAAGAACAACAAAGAATGATTATTTTTTGCGTGGTTCTCCTTACTAGTGTTTTTATCATCATGATGCCGTTTGCTAAACAGGAGATTAGGGAATTTTTATTTTTTGTACCAATATATAGCATAGCAGTTATCCTATTTGAATTGATTACGATGTATTTGCTATTTAGTGAATTTGTAGTGAGTCGTTCACTTTCTTTAGTGGTTCTTGCAGCAGGTTATTTATTTGTAGGTTTATTGAATCTGTTCTATATGCTGACATTTCCGGGGATTTTTTCTAGTGAAGGTTTATTACATGCGAGTAGTCAGACAGCATCGTGGTTTCTTATTTTTTCGCAAATGGGTTTTGCTTTGTATGTAATTGTGTATACGCAAATAAACAAACGATTTAATAATCAATTGACGGTTAAACAAGTATCCTATTTTCTCATTGTTTCTATTGTGGTAACGATGATTTTTGTTACTATTATTATGGTGATAGCGATTTTTGGAGTAGATCATTTTGCAGAGGTTATGAACGGAAGAAATTATACGCATACGTTATATGGGTTTGGTTTCGTTATTTTGTTTCTTAATTGCTCGGCACTTATTATGCTTCTATCTTCAAAGAGCCAAAGAAATGTTATTGATCTTTGTTTAATGTTAACGGTGCTTGCTGCTATGTTTGGTGCGATATTTGGTTTATATGCGGATAGTCGATTCAGTGTTGGTTGGTATACTTCTCGAATTATTACAACACTCTCTGCAGGTTTTGTGCTATTTACATTGCTTGTGGAAATTCGTAGGCTTTACCATACAGTTGCAGAGCAGGAAAATATTTTTCGGGCGGTGTTTGAGTCTTCGGTAATTGGGATTATCCGTACTGATTTGGAACGAAATATTCTTGAAGCAAATGAAGTTTTTTATAAAATGACTGGTTATGGTAGTGATGAAATAAAAAATCTTGTGTTTGTTCCTGGAATGCCTGAAAAAAATTGGGCTATTAATCAATCTATATATGATGAATTATTTCGTGGCGAACGAAATAATTATCAATTGTATAAATATTATAAACGTAAAGACGGTAGTACGATGTGGGTGAGTATTATTATTTCTTTAGTTCGCAAAATGAACAATTCACCAGAAACTATTCTTTTTATGATTGAAGATATAACCGAACGAAAAATGCAGGAAGAGAAAATTTATTTTCAAGCCTATCATGATTCTTTAACGGGACTGTTAAAAAGAAATGCTTTTATGACCCAATTAAATCTTGCTATTGAAGATGCTCGAAAGCATTCAACTAAATTTGGTGTGATGTTTTTTGATTTAGATGAGTTTAAATCAGTCAATGATACGTTTGGGCATGGAGTAGGCGATTTACTACTAAAAAGCGTGGCGGAACGCTTTTTAACAGTAGCTCGAGAAGGGGATGTTTTTGCAAGATTGGGCGGAGATGAATTTATCGCATTTTTTCCGAATATTTATGATGTAGAGGATATGAAGAAAATGGCAAAGCAGATACTGGAACTTTTCAGACATTCTTTTGAAATAGAAGGAAATGAATTATTGGTGACGATCAGTATTGGAATGAGTATGTACCCAAATCATGGGCATACGGAAAAAGAGTTAATTAAGTGTGCGGATACAGCGATGTATGTGGCGAAAGAACACGGAAAGAACAGGTATGCTTTGTTTACTCCATCTGAATAAAAAAACGATGCCAACTCTGACATCGTTTTTTTATTCAACCATAAGTTTAAAAAGCATTTTTCACAAGACAATTTTTTAACTCGGACAATCGGGGTGTTTTTTACCCTGATTGTTCAAGCCTCTTTTTATATCTTAAACGAACTTTTCAGTGGCACAATTAAATTAAATACTTTATGCTCAGGTGTTGAATATTTTGGATCGACATTAAAATAACCATGTCGGAAAAACTGAAACTTATCGTGTGCGGAAGCATTTCTTAAATTAGCTTCAATAAATCCTTGGTGGACAACCAAAGAATTTGGACTTAGTTTGTCTAAGAAAGTTTGTCCATCTTCCTCTTCTTCATCTGTTAGAAGTGGTTCATACAAGCGGAATTCAGTTGGAATCGCTCGTGTTGCTTCCACCCAGTGGAGGGTTCCTTTCACTTTTCGCTCCGTAAAACCAGAACCGCTTTTTGTTGCCTTATCATAGGTACAATGAACTTCTATTACATTTCCAAATTCATCTTTGACAAATGATTCACATTTCACAAAGTAAGCGTGTTTTAAACGCACTTCATTTCCGGGAAATAGTCGAAAATATTTATTCGGTGGATTTTCCATAAAGTCATCTTGCTCAATATAAATTTCTCGTCCAAATGGAATTTTTCTCATTCCCATTGCTTCGTTCTCAGGATTAATTTCAGCATCCAACCATTCAAATTCACTTTCTGGATAGTTTGTGATGATTAGTTTTAGCGGGTTAATTACGCCCATTGTCCGAGGGGCAGTAAGTTTTAAATCTTCACGAACAAAATGTTCTAACATTTTTTGGTCAACTATTCCAGCAGTTTTTGCGACAGCAATTTCACCACAAAAAGCTTGAATAGCAGAAGCGGTATAACCACGTCTTCGTAAACCAGAAATAGTCGGCATTCTTGGATCATCCCAACCGTCAACAAAATTTTGATCGACAAGCAGTTTTAATTTTCTTTTACTCATAATGGTATTTGTGATATTTAAGCGTCCAAATTCGTATTGATGAGGAGTAGCTTTCATTTCGCATTCACGCACAACCCAATCATAAAATGGTCGTTGGTCTTCAAACTCAATCGAACAAAGAGAATGAGTTACGCCCTCAATCGCATCTTCAAGTGGATGAGCGAAGGCATACATTGGATAAATGCACCATTTGTCACCTGTATTATGATGAGTGGCATGAACAATACGGTATAGAGCAGGGTCACGCAAATTAATATTTGGCGAAGTCATATCAATTTTTGCTCGAAGTAATTTTTCGCCGTCTTTAAATTCCCCTTGACGCATTTGATCAAATAAATCAAGATTTTCTTCAACTGTTCGATTGCGGTACGGGCTATTCTTCCCAGAAGTAGTTAATGTGCCACGATATTCACGCACTTCATCTGCACTTAAATCATCGACATACGCAAGTTCTTTTTTGATAAGAAGTACAGCACGCTCATACATTTCATCAAAATAATCGGATGCAAAAAATAAATTGTCCCATTTACAACCAAGCCATTCGATATCTTCCTTTATTGCATGTACATATTCGATATCTTCCTTCACAGGATTTGTGTCATCAAAACGCAAATGAAATTTACCGTTAAATTCCTTGGCAAGTCCAAAATTTACGTTAATTGCTTTGGCATGACCAATATGTAAATAACCATTCGGTTCGGGCGGAAATCGAGTGACAATAGTATCATGTTTTCCAGATTGTAAATCCTCGATAATAACATCTCTAATAAAATTTGATTGTTTTTCCTTTTCCATCACAGTCACCTCATTTTTTATATACTGTTAGTTATACCATAGTTAAGAGCTTGTAACAATAGGGATAAAAGGCATCCGCTTGTTACAAGCTCATGAAATCCATGATTAGTAAAATACGAAAAAATCAATAGTTTGGTGAACCATGCATTTCATAAAAAAACTTAAAAAAACATGTAAGTGCCACACTTGGAGTTATTGGTTTTCTTCATTTTTGTGTAAAATAAATCTATAGAAAAGAGGGATAAGATGGAAATTGTTGTTGCGGTAAAAGGGGTTATTTTATATAACGGAAAAATGCTCATGATAAAGAGGGCAAGTAATGACGAAGTTGGAGCAGATACGTGGGAAATGGCAGGTGGAAAAATTGATTTTGGTGAGAAATTAGAATTCGCTTTAATTCGGGAAGTTTTTGAGGAAACGAGTCTTAATGTTTCAGTTGAAAAATTGTTGTATGCCTCAACTTTTATGACGAATCCGAAAAGGCAATTGGTGTTGCTTGCGTATCTTTGTCAGGCAGGGTCAGAAGAAGTTACGTTGTCTAGTGAGCATTCAGCATTTATGTGGGCAACAAAGGGTGAGGTAGAGGAACATTTATTGCCAATGATTTTAGATGAGTTTAAGAAGCATGAGGTACTGGAATTGATAGGGGAGAAGTCTTTTTGAAGAGTTTATGTTTTATAGTAGTTTGTGAAATTGTGTGGAAAAAGGTTAGGAGAAAATATTTAATTAGCCATTGAACTTTCCGCACAATAAGTGAAACTGCTATATGATTCATATTGGTGAAAAAAAGGGGCATTTTTTGTCCCCTTTTCTCACCAACTACCCACATTAAAACTATGATTCACTCGGTAATCTTCGCCGTTTATTCTCACAACAAATGTGTTGTGCATCATGCGTGAATACAGGCGTACCCCAAATAATTCTTTAAATTTACTGCTTGTTACATTGGTCGTAATAATATTTGTTTTGTTTTGACGTGATTCGAGAATTTCAAAAATCCGTGTGGTATCTTTATCATTCACTGCCTCTGCACCCAAATCATCTAACACCAATAAGTCTACGGTGGAAATCATCTCCAGAATATCTGCTTCCGTTAGCCCAGATTGATCGTTTTTTGACCATGTTGCTTTCATTTTTGTTAAGAGTCTTGGAACGGTAATAAATAACGCGCTATAGCCCTTTGTCAAGAGTTCATGCACAACCGCACAAGCAAGATGGGATTTACCAACCCCTGTGTTGCCAACAAAAAGTAAATTACCCGACTTACCAAGCTCATAATGTTCTGTAAAACGCATTCCGATGTTCAAGGCATTTTTTTGCGAATCATCAAGTGGTTCGTAACTTTGAAAGGTACAGTTTCGCAAACTATCATTAATAACCGAATGAGCGTTAAAATCATTTAAAGCTTTATTTATTTTTGGATTGCCAACTAATGTAACCGTTTCTTGTCCAAGTTGTACATCTTCGCATGTGCAACCATATTTCATTTCAATCGGTCGCCCTTTTTGTCCTCCACCAATCACTTTCATCTTCCTTACTTCAACAGGTTCATGGCAGTTTGGACAAATGTAGGTTTTGACAACTTCAAAATTTAACATTCTTTTAAAATCACTTGGCACGTCTATTGTTTTAAAACCTAGTACCCGTTTAAATTCATTCGGAAATTCCATTTGTTTCACCTCTAATCTTTAAAGTGGTTGCCCTCTCGAATAATTTCCATTTTTCGACTGCTTAACCGCTGTGTTTTCCATTTTTCTTTTTGTTCTTCCCTGGATGTATTTATTTTATTTGAATAAGAGGCAAGTTCACCCGTATTGCGAATGTCTTCTTTTTCAATTGTAAATACATTTGATTGAACATAGTGGAGCATTTGTCTAAATGTTTTTTGAAAATCGGTAATGGGATAATATAGCTCAATCATTTGTTGCATGGTTTGCAAAAAATCAGTGATTGGCACATCTTCAGCAATTGTATGAGCATTAACAATATCAATGTATTTAAAATCATTTACACCAAATGTGTGTATCCGATTTTGGATTTGTTTTTCTTGTTTTTGAATCCAATGCATCACTTCAATTGGTACAGTTAGTGGTGGCGGGATAAATAGTTTTTTGTACGTATCTCGGAAAACAGTTTCAAAATCAATAATTTTTTCAGGATGATTTTCTAACATATCATTGAGTGTTGTCAGGAATTCATCCATAGAGATTTTGTCCATACATTTCATATACATATCGGTAATGTGTTGGAATGTTATATCTGTTTCACCGTGAACGTCCATCCGTTCCATAAGCTTCATACCATTTTCACTAAGAAAATCAAAAATACCTTCTGGCAGTTCTTTTTCTTTTGCTTCCATTAAGCGGAAGTCCGTCCGATATTTTTTTATTGGTTCGGTAGAGAGTAATATATTATTTTGTGGATAATCATAAACAATAATTTTTTTTGTATCATCTATATCAACTAGACCAACTTCCCAGAGCGAAATTAACTCATCGGATAGGTCTATAGGAGAATCAGACAATGTGTGCAAACGTAACCAAAGGACAAATGCTTTTTCACTAACAACTGTAAGCCACTGATCTATGACAACAAAATGAAGCGTAGGAAGTTTTTGTTCATTTCTTTTTGTGTGATGTGTGATTATAAATTTCATTTGTTTCACCTCTACTAGTATTATACCGAATTACGAAGAGAAAGCGAATAATTTCCATAATATACATTCTACTAAATTAATTCAAGTATGATACATTTGCATGGGGGGGGGATGGATATGAAAAATAAATTACAACAAAAAATTGACGATTATAAAGCATTTACCTTTGTAGCGATTGCCTTGAGTGGATTTTTGTACATTGGTTTATTCATAGAAACAGCCCATGAACAATGGAAAATGTGTTTTTTAATCGGAGCCATTAGCATACTTCTTACACTTAGCTTTCTCTTTGTAAAAAAAATTAGCCAATGGAAGAACGAACTTGATACAGAGTGAATATTTTTTAACATTGTAGTAAAATAAACGCATAAACAAAAAGGGGAGAGACCCATGCGGAAATTTTACTACATTTTTTTTATACTTTTACTGATATTAACAGCTTGTTCACAAACACCGAAGAAAGAAGAAACAGCACCGCAACAAGAAGTGAACTTATTAGAAGTTCATTTTATTGATGTTGGTCAAGGCGATAGTATCTATATAAAAACGCCAGATGGTGAAACTATTCTTATTGATGCAGCAAAAGAAACAAAGGCAGAAACCATTATTAGCTATTTAAAAGAACAACAAGTTTCCGAAATTGATTACCTTATTAGTACCCATCCAGATGCCGATCACATTGGTGGGATGGATAAAGTAATTGAGTCTTTTCCTATCCATCACGTATATGCTCCAAAAGTTAGTCATACAACGAATCAATACAAACAATTTTTGGAAGCAGTTCAGAAGCGAGGTTTAAAAATCACTGTTGCCGCTAAAGGTGTAACACTTCCAATAACCGATGTCAACGCAGAATTTATCGCTCCAGTCGGTGAATATGGAAAAGACTTAAATAATTGGTCAGCTGTCTTAAAAGTAACATATGGAAAATCTGCTTTTCTATTCACTGGTGATGCCGAATTTCGTTCAGAAAAAGATATGATTGCAAGCGGAGAAGATTTGCACGCAACTGTATTGAAACTTGGACATCACGGGGCAAAAGAAGCAAGTTCGCAGGAATTTATTGATGCCGTAAATCCAGAAATTGCTGTTATTTCCGCTGGATTAAATAATAGCTATGGGCATCCAACATCGGAAACACTAGTAAGACTTGGAAATAGAAAAATTTACCGAACAGACGAAGATGGAACGATTGTGATTGCTGCAAATAAAGACAAAATAGTAGGCGTTAGTCTAGCAAACGAACCACTGAAAGAATAAAAGCCATTACAAAGAAGTAGGGAGAAAAAATGAAACGTGGAATTATTGATCGGTTTGAAGGGCAGTATGCAGTAATTGAATTTGGACGAGTGTGTATGAATGTGGAAAAAGTGCTTTTACCAGCAAATGCCGAAGTTGGTGATAGTGTTACGCTAAAGAATGATGTGTATAAACTAGATAAAGAAGCAACAAAGCAGAGAGAGAAGGAAATTCAAGCGTTGATGGATGATGTGTTTGAATAGATTTATTGCTCTCTACTTAACAGTTTTTCTATTTCCAAAGCTAATTTTTCAATTGAAGAATTTCGTAAGGATGGGTCAATCGGGATGTTTTTCACCAATTGACCCACCTTTTTATTCTTTCGTAAATGTTAATGTATGCATATCTTCATCTACTACACCCATTTGTTTTAAGGATTTCTGAATTAAATCAACAAAATTTTTTGGACCACTGATGTAAAAATAGGCATCGGTGACGAAAATCATTTTTTTAAGTGTGAACGTATCAAGAAGACCGTCATAATCAAATGATTTTTGTTGTCTATCTGTAATTGTTGGTTGATCGTATGTAAAGTATACTGCTACTTGTGACGCATAGTTTTTTGAAATAGATGCGACTTCATCACGGAGGGCATGGGTATCGCCATTGAAAGTAGAATGAATAAAAGTAGCTGGTGTGCGAGTTTTTCTAACAATATGATTTAACATACTGAGAAGTGGTGCTTGTCCACTTCCGCCACTAATTAAGACAATTGGTCGAGTCTTGTTGTCCAGCGGAAGGACAAAATCACCTTGGGGTTCAGATACCCATAAAGAATCTCCAACATGTATTTCCTTATGTAAATATTGAGAAACTTTGCCAATCGAATGCTTCTTCTCTTCCTTGTAGCACTTCACTGTAATTCGATAAAAAGGATTTCCAGGTGAATCGGATAAACAGTATTCACGAATATAAATGCCATCATCTAAGCCTGCTCGAAGACGAATGAATTGACCTGGTTCAAAGGAAGAAATCTCTCCACCATCTTTTGGGGCAAGATAAAAAGATGTACTTTCTTCACTTACTTTTTGTTTCTTTGCTACTCGAAACTCTCTAAATTCTCCACCACCAGATGCAGCAGGAAGTTGCTCTGCTACTTTTGTATCTAAACGGGTGAGGAGTAGAGTCATAAACGTCATAGATTGTCCCCATGCTCCAAGTATATCGGGGTTACCAGCATTACCTAGTGTTTGTTTTAAGGCAGTCAAAAAATGTTGTTCAAATTTTTTGAAATGGGTTGGTTGAATTTTCACTTTCCGATGGTTATAAGCAATCTTTGTAAGAGCTGGGACAAGTACCTCGGTATTTGATAGATGAGCGGATAAATGTATTACTTCACTTATAATTGTTGGCAATTTTACTTGTTTTCTTTGTTCTGATACAAAAAAGTTCTTAAGTTCAGGTAAGTCTTGTGGTAAAGATGCATACATTCTCTCCGTTATTTTTTCGGAGTAACCAGTTAAAATAGGTAAAGTTGCTTTAATAATTTTCTGTGCATTTTCGTTTAACATCCTTGTTACCTGTTACGAAATTTCCACTTCAAGATTTCGTAAGCTTCCTTTCCTTTGAATTGTAATGAATCATAAATTAGCGAAAAAAAGCACTATACTACTAAAAATATTTTATCATTCTTTCTTTGTAATATGCAACAAACATCTGGTGAAGTTTACTGATATATTTAAAAAAGTAAGGAACGTTTTTATAGTATTGAGAGTATGACTTATCACATAAAGGATGAATTCACAAAATATATGGTTATTTTATCGTGTTTTAGTAACTAAACCAACATATGAGAATGGGACAAGCTGTTTTTTTACTCTTTGTCCTATTCTCATTTTTATTTTGCCATCCATTTTTCCAAAAAAATTTGCTATAATAAACTTGGGTGATAATAATGAAAAACAAACAAGGCATTCAACATATGAATGAAGGGAATTTTGAGGAAGCAATTAAGGCGTTCACAGAAGCAATTGAAGCAGAGCCGAATGATCCAACGGGTTATATTAATTTTGGTAATGTACTGAGTATTGTTTCGGAGCACGGACGGGCATTGACTTTTTTTAAGAAAGCAATTGAACTAGAA
>JAVBJX010000029.1:0-10139 GCA_031546705.1 Caryophanales bacterium | reverse complement strand
AAGCTCTTTTGCGCCAATGGTAGTTGGGGTTTTACCCCTGCGAGACTAGGACGTTGCCAAGCTTTTTTCCACAATAGCTCAGCGGTAGAGCAATCGGCTGTTAACCGATAGGTCGTAGGTTCGAATCCTACTTGTGGAGTTTTTTTTTATTTGGAGAGCTGTCCGAGTGGTCGAAGGAGCACGATTGGAAATCGTGTAGGTGCTAACCGTGCCTCAAGGGTTCGAATCCCTTGCTCTCCGTCACAAAGATAGTTTTTCTTTTGGCCCGTTGGTCAAGCGGTTAAGACACCGCCCTTTCACGGCGGTAACACGGGTTCGAATCCCGTACGGGTCATTGCCGACTTAGCTCAACTGGTAGAGCAACTGACTTGTAATCAGTAGGTTGTGGGTTCAAGTCCTATAGTCGGCATGATATGGAGGGGTAGCGAAGTGGCTAAACGCGGCGGACTGTAAATCCGCTCCCTCGGGTTCGGCGGTTCGAATCCGTCCCCCTCCACCACTAGCGGAAATAGTTCAGTGGTAGAATATCACCTTGCCAAGGTGAGGGTCGCGGGTTCGAATCCCGTTTTCCGCTTCATCTAGGAAAGGGGCCTTAGCTCAGCTGGGAGAGCGCCTGCCTTGCACGCAGGAGGTCAGCGGTTCGATCCCGCTAGGCTCCATACTTATTGAATATGGACACATGTTAGTGACTGAATTAGTGTGGTTGTTACACTTTTTCGGTCATTTTCTTTTTGTTTTTTAAATTAATAAATATTCAATAAAATGTTGTGTTGAGTCACTTAGGTATATTCGTATAAAATAAGGTTAAAAAATATAATGTTGGAGGATGAGAAATAGATGACACATATTTCAATTGTTGGACTGCCTACTGATTTAGGTCAAGAACGTCGTGGAGTAGATATGGGACCGAGTGCAATTCGCTATGCAGGAGCGATTGAACGTTTGCAAAATTTGGGCTATACAGTAGATGATTTGGGTGATTTGCGTGATTTATCATCTGTACTGGACGCCAATACAAAATTAGCGAATGTGGTTGATGAAATTATTAACAAAGGAAGCTTTCCGCTTGTATTAGGTGGAGATCATAGTATTGCTATTGGTACGTTAGCAGGTGTTGCTAAGCATTATAAAAATCTTGGGGTAATTTGGTATGATGCCCATGGAGATTTGAATACGCCTGAAACATCGCCAACTGGCAATATTCATGGCATGTCCCTAGCGATAAGTATGGGTTGGGGCGAAGAAGCTTTAACTACAATCGGCGGATACAGTCCAAAGGTAAAACCAGAAAATACTATTATCATTGGTGCGAGAATGTTAGATGAGGGAGAGAAACAGCTCATCAAGGAAAAAGGAATTAAAGTATATTCTATGCATGAAATTGATCGTCTTGGAATGGCTAAAGTTATGCAAGAATCTATAGAATACTTAAAAGAGCGGACGGATGGGGTGCATCTTTCCTTAGATTTAGATGGGCTTGATCCACATGATGCACCGGGTGTAGGAACTCCAGTGCCTGGAGGTATGACATACCGTGAGAGTCATTTAGCATTAGAAATGTTATCTGAATCTGGCATAATTACATCTGCTGAATTTGTAGAGGTGAATCCGATTTTGGATGAGCGAAATAAAACAGCAATGGTGACAGTGGCACTAATGGCTTCTTTATTTGGAGATAAATTAATATAAAGAACTAGGCTGACTGAATTGGAGGATTTCATCCCTTTTCGGTCAGCCTTATAAAATAAATGGTGAAACTTTTCTACTGTATGATTCGTATAAATAAGTAGATAGCAAAGGGGCATGGAAGATGGATGAGGAGTTCGTAAAAAACCAAATAATCGCTGTTAAAAAAGGCGACCAGCAAGCATACGCTGACCTTGTCGATATGTACAAGGATAAAGTGTATTATATTTGCTATCGAACACTTGGAAATAGTCATGATGCGGAGGAACTTGCACAGGATTCATTTGTAAGGGCGTATATACATATTGAAAAGTATAATATGAATATGAAGTTTTCTTCATGGTTATATCGAATTGCAACGAATGCTTGTATTGACTGGTTACGAAAAAAGAAACCAGATTATTACTTAGATGCCGAAATTGCTGGAACAGAAGGTTTAACGATGTATTCACAAGTAGCAGCAAGTGGAGAATTACCAGAGGGTAAATTAGAAACAAAAGAACTGCAAGTAACGGTTCAAACAGCTATTTCTAGGCTTCCTGAAAAATATCGAACTATTATTATTTTAAAATATATAGATGAATTATCACTTCAAGAGATTTCGGATATTGTTAGTTTACCAGTTGGCACAGTAAAAACAAGAATTCATCGTGGGCGTGAAGCATTAAGAAAATTATTAGGAGGTGAATATGATGAAGTGTTCAGAAATGAGTGAGCTGATACATGAAAAACTAGATGATAATTTGACTGAAGAGAATCAAGAATGTTTGAAATTACATTTAGAAAATTGTTCCAGCTGTTCGACCCACTTACTGCAATTAGAGAAAATGGAATCGTTTATGAGAGAATCATTGGTGATGACTTCTAGTGATTTTACTAAAAATGTTATGGCGAAATTACCTCAAAAGAAAAAAGTACATTGGCTTAGAGTATATCCAATATTGACAGCGGCGTCTTTATTCGTATTTCTAATGGCTGGTGGTATTTGGGTTTCGTGGACAGAACAAGATGATTTTTCTGTGTCTAATCAAGAGAATTTAGTAATTAAAAACCATACTGTAACAGTGCCAAAAGGGAAAATAGTACAAGGTGACATTACTGTGGAAAATGGTGATATTAAGATTGAAGGGGAAGTTCGTGGAGATGTCACAGTTATTAATGGAGAAAAGTATTTAGCAGCAGCAGGAAAAGTGACGGGAAGTATTTCTGTTATTGATGAAGTATTTGAATGGATTTGGTATAATATAAAACATGTAGTAGGAGTGAGCTGAAATTTTTTTGTTCCACTGCAAAGATTAGAGGAAAATTAGGATAAGTAACCATAGAATGTAGGGTATATAGGCGTTGTGCTAAGATAGTGACCATGTAATTAGTAAAGAAGAAATTTACTGATGAAAGTCTTACTGCATTGTAGGCACATGTACTAATAACAGTGAATACATTTGGATGGGGGAAGTTCTCAATTGAAGGTGATTTTTCTCTAAACACTAGCGAAAGGAAGTGAGTCTATTCTGTTTGAAAATATTCTATTTTTTGATTCTTTGTTTAAGATAATTGATATTCTTGTAGTTGGATATATGATTTATAGGTTGATGGCAATGATTCGTGGCACGAAGGCTGTACAATTACTCCAAGGAATTATTGTTATTGTTATTGTGCGGATGATAAGTGGATTCCTTGGGTTAAACACAGTAGAGTGGTTAATGGAGCAGACGATGACTTGGGGTGTCTTAGCAATTATTATTATTTTTCAGCCTGAACTTCGCCGTGCTTTGGAACAGTTAGGGAGAGGACTTTCCCGTGGTTCTTCTTTAGAGGAAGAACAGAATAATCTTGTTGATATTCTTGTACAAGCATCTGATTATATGGCAAAACGCCGTATTGGGGCATTGATTTCCATTGAACGTGACACAGGTCTTGGAGATTACATTGAAACAGGAATTTCAATGGACGCAGATATTTCATCAGAACTTCTTATTAATGTATTTATTCCAAATACACCGCTACATGACGGTGCGGTTATTATTCAAAAAGAAAAAATAGCTGCAGCTGCTTGTTTTTTACCACTATCGGAAAGTGCTTTTATTTCCAAAGAGCTTGGAACACGTCACCGGGCGGCAATTGGTATTAGTGAGGTAACAGATTGTATAACGATTGTTGTTTCAGAGGAAACAGGGGCAATCTCGCTTACAAAAAATAGTGAACTGCATCGGCAGCTAGAGCTTGATCATTTTCGAGAGTTGCTGGAAGAAGAGTTTGCTCATAACGTGAAAGTAATAAACTCATCTCGCTGGCAATGGAGGGGGAAGAAAAATGGATAAACTCTTAGGTAATAAGTGGATTATGCGTCTTCTTTCACTTTTATTAGCGGTTATGTTGTATGAATCAGTAAACGGAGATGTCTATCAGAAGAAAGAATTTTCATTGAATGGACCAATTACCGAAATTGTTTCAAATGTTCCAGTCAATACTTACTATGATAAGGAAAATTTGATTATATCTGGAATCCCAAAGCAAGTAGATGTTACATTGAAGGGAAAATCTAATGTGATTACCCCCATTAAAGTGCAAAAAGATTTTGAAGTATATATGGATTTATCAGCAATCAAAATTGGAACATCTATCATTCCTATTAAGTATAAAAACATTCCAAAAGAAGTGAGTGTAACTATTCAGCCAGCAATGGTTACAGTAACTGTTCATGAGAAGGTAACACATCCTTTCCCTGTTACTGTTGAATTTCTACATAAGGAACTGCCAAGCGGCTACACAATAGGCTCAACTGTAATCACCCCTAGCACAGTGATGATAACAGGAGCAAAAGAAATGGTCAAAAAAATTAAGACTGTTAAAATATTCGTAGATATTAACGGGAAATCAACTATTCAACAGGAACAGCCTGTGAAGGCATATGATAAAACGGGTAATGTGTTGGATGTTGATATCAGCCCATCTATTGTTAATGTAACAATTCCAATACAAAGTCCAAGTAAAACTGTTCCTTTCAAAATTAACCGTGTTGGAACAATAGATAGCGACTTGAGTATTGTTAATATAGAGGCATTCCCAAGCAAAGTAACAATTTTTGGATCTGAAGAAATCTTGACTCCTATTCAATTTCTTGATGGTATTACGGTGGATCTAAATGACATCAAAGAAAGTACGAAACTTGTATTTGATGTTCCTGTGCCAAAAGGAGTAGATTCAATAGATCCAAAGAAAATAGAGGTATATGTGGAAGTCCAAAAAACAGAGAAAAAACTACTAACGGGTATTCCTATACATGTTGTTGGACTAAACAGTGCTTACACAATCCAATTTTTGACACCGTTAAATAAGACAGTTAATGCTTCGATATTTGGAGCTACTGAGGTGTTAAATAATCTTTCTGAGAAAAATTTAGATGCATATGTAAGTGTAGGTGACATGGAGGCAGGGGAGTATACAGTGCCAATCGAGGTAAGTGGGCCAGAAAATGTTCGCTGGGAGCTATCAGAAAGTACAGCACGCATTCAAATAACGAAAAAATAATAGTGAGGTTACTATGGGTAAATACTTTGGAACAGATGGGGTAAGAGGAGTCGCAAATAGTGAACTAACGCCTGAATTGGCTTTTAAATTTGGAAGAGTTGGTGGGTATGTGCTAACACAGCAAACAGAGCGTCCTCAAGTCTTAATTGGTAGAGATACACGTGTGTCTGGACATATGCTAGAAGGAGCTTTAATTGCGGGTCTTCTATCTGTTGGAGTGGAAGTAATGTGTTTGGGAATTATTCCTACACCAGGAGTCGCTTATTTAACAAAAGCATTTGGTGCAACGGCAGGAATTATGATTTCTGCATCACATAATCCAGTAGAAGACAACGGAATTAAGTTTTTTGGTTCGGATGGTTTCAAATTATCTGACGAACAAGAACTGGAAATAGAAAAATTACTTGATGTCGAGAAAGATACACTTCCAAGACCTATTGGGGCTGATGTTGGGAGAATTATTGATTGTTTTGAAGGTGCCCAAAAATATTTGCATTTCCTGAATGAAACGGTAGATGAAGAGTTTGCAGATATGAAAATTGCTCTAGACTGTGCACATGGGGCAACATCTGGATTAGCAACTCATTTATTTGCTGATTTGGATGCATACACGTATACAATGGGAGCTTCTCCGAATGGAATCAACATCAATGATGGTGTTGGCTCCACGCATCCAGAGGCATTATCTGTATTTGTGAAGGAAAAACATGCCGATATCGGACTTGCTTTTGATGGAGATGGAGATAGAGTCTTTGCTATTGATGAAAAAGGTAACATTGTTGATGGCGATCAAATTATGTACATTTGTGCAAAATATTTAAATAAGCATGGAAGACTCAAGGAAAACTCCGTTGTATCGACTGTGATGAGCAATCTAGGTTTCTATAAAGCAGTAGAAGCGGGTGGATTTAAAAGTGTTCAAACAGCTGTAGGTGATCGTTATGTTGTCGAAGAAATGAGAAAAGGCGGCTACAATCTAGGTGGTGAACAATCAGGGCACATTATTTTCCTAGATCACAATACAACAGGTGATGGTCTACTTACTGGGCTTCAACTAGTCAATATTATGAAAACAACTGGTAAACCTCTTTCTGAATTGGCAGGAGAAATGACAAAATATCCGCAGTTACTTGTCAATGTAAAAGTAACAGATAAAAACAAAGCATTAGAAAATGAAAAAATTAAAACTACTATTAAAGAAGTGGAAGTTGAAATGGGAAGCAACGGGCGTGTGTTAGTTCGTCCTTCTGGAACAGAATCGCTTATTCGTGTAATGGTGGAGGCTGCTTCTGAACTTCTTTGTGAGCAATATGTAAATAAAATTGTGGAAGTTATTAAATCAGAAGCTTTATAAAATTAATGGATGCATAAACAGGCTCAAGTGAGTTTGTTTATGCATATTTTATTTAGATAAACAATTCTTGACGGTATTTTTATTTTGCGTTAGCATGGGAAGTGGGATCTTTATCCCTAAAGCGCCTGTACTATGCAAGTGAGTGTGTAGTAGACGAGGAGGAGGGTTTATCGAAGTTTCGGCGGATACCTCCCGGTTTGCCTGATGAATCGTTAGTGTATATGAAAACAAAGAGGTGACTCTTTGCACAAGCATATGGACACAATCGGTAATTTTTTTAGGGGGATGAGTGTATGTGTGGAATTGTTGGTTACATCGGAAATGATGATGTAAAGGAAGTGCTGCTTGGCGGACTTGAGAAGTTAGAGTATCGAGGTTATGATTCTGCGGGAATTGCAATGCTAAACAAGGATGGTGTGCAAGTATTTAAAGAGGCTGGGCGGATTGCTGATTTGCGAGCAGCGGTAGACCATGAAATGAAATCTTCTATGGGTATTGGTCATACTCGTTGGGCAACGCATGGTGCACCAACTCGTGAAAACGCTCATCCGCATCAAAGTATCTCAGAACGATTTACGTTAGTGCATAATGGAGTAATCGAAAACTATGTACAATTGAAGAAAAAATTTTTGAAAGATGTCACACCGAAAAGTGAAACGGATACAGAAGTAATTGTCCAATTAATTGAACAAAAAGTAACAACTGGTTTAAATGTAGAGGATGCTTTTATTGCTGTCCTGAAACTTTTAAAAGGTTCTTATGCACTAGCAATGCTAGATGCTGAGAATCAGAGTACGCTTTATTTCGCTAAAAATAGAAGTCCATTATTAGTTGGTCTTGGTGACACATTCAACGTTGTTGTAAGTGATGCAATGGCAGCCATTCAATTGACCAACAAATATGTGGAATTAGCGGATAAAGAAATTGTTATTATGACCAAAGATAGTGTAACGATTAAAACGTTAGCTGGAGAAGTAGTAAAACGTAACCCATATACAGCAGAAATTGACATGAATGATATTGAAAAGGGAACATACCCACATTATATGTTAAAAGAAATTGACGAACAGCCGAGTGTTATCCGTAGAATTGTACAAAAGTATAAAGATGATTTCGGTGACTTGAGTATTGACTCAACTATTGTTGATGAGGTAAGGAAAGCAGGATGTATCTACATCATTGCGTGTGGAACAAGTTATCATGCGGGGCTTATAGGGAAACAGCTCCTTGAAAAATGGGCAAATATTCCAGTGGAGGTACATGTAGCAAGTGAATTTTCTTATAATATTCCATTGCTTGCACCAAATCCATTATTTGTAATTATTTCGCAAAGTGGAGAAACAGCAGACAGCCGATCAGTGCTTGTCCAAGTAAAAAATCTTGGCCATAAAGTATTGACAATTACAAATGTACAAGGCTCAACACTTTCTCGTGAAGCGAACTATACACTTCTTCTTCATGCAGGGGTAGAGATTTCTGTAGCATCCACAAAAGCATATGTAGCTCAACTAGCAGTTTTGGCAATTTTGGCATCTGTTACAGCAATTAAAAAAGGAATTAAACTAGAATTTAATTTGATGAGAGAACTAGGAATTGTAGCAAGAGCATTGGATTCTTTATGTGAAGATAAAGAAGTATTCAAGCAGATTGCAACAGATTTCCTAGAAACTTCAAGAAACTGTTTCTTCATTGGGCGTAACCTTGATTATTATGTTAGTTTAGAAGGGGCATTGAAATTAAAGGAAATCTCCTATATTCAAGCAGAAGGTTTTGCTGGTGGGGAATTAAAACATGGAACGATTGCTCTTATTGAGCAAGGAACGCCTGTAATTGCCCTTGCTACACAAGAGAAAGTTGCTTTAAACATTCGTAGTAATGTGAAGGAAGTTGAGGCAAGAGGAGCGAATTGCTGTATTCTTTCTATGTCTGGACTTGAAATGGAGAATGATCGTTATGTACTTCCAGTGGTACAAGCGGAATTGACTCCTTTGGTTTCTGTTGTGCCGATGCAGTTGATTGCTTATTATGCTGCTTTGCATCGTGGATGTGATGTGGATAAGCCGAGGAATTTGGCTAAGAGTGTTACGGTGGAGTAGTTATGTAGAAAAAATTTATTTCAAAATCTAAAAAACCGAGTGAAATTATAGGAATTTATTTCTGGTTTCTCTCGGTTTTTTTCTTCTAAAAAGAGTAAAAATCTGTTTTCTTAATAGTAGAAACGAAACTATTAAAGTATATATTTTTGTTTAATATAGACTGAGAGTGTGGATGGGTGAGAATAATATGTATTTGCAGATTTTACGGCAAGTATTTGGACAGAAGGCAACTTTTCGTGATGGTCAGGATGTAGCTATTGATTGTGTTGTACAGAAAAAGCGTGTCCTCGTTGTACAAAAGACGGGGTGGGGGAAGAGTTTAGTGTACTTTCTTGCAACAAAAATTTTGCGTCAACAAGGGGACGGAGTGACACTTATTATTAGTCCGTTGTTGTCACTGACAAGAAATCAAATTGATAGTACAGAGAAATACGGCATTGTGGCAAATTGTATTAATAGTCAAATTAATAATTCACCCGAGGAAAGGGAACATATTGTGGATTGTTGCAATTCAGGGCAGTGTGATGTGCTCTTTATTACACCTGAGCAGTTACAAAATGAAAGTTTCGTTCAGCTTTTATCTCGATTAAAGATTGGATTATTCGTTGTTGATGAGGCACATTGCATTTCGGATTGGGGACATGATTTTCGTCCAGATTATCGACGCATCTACCGGTTGCTTCAAATTTTGCCTAAAAACATTGCTGTGTTAGCAACTACCGCCACGGCTAATAAACGAGTAATTGATGACATGACTAGACAACTAGGTGATTGTGAAATCATTCGTGGTAACCTACAACGTGAATCGTTGCATTTACACAAGCTCTATTTACCGACTACTGAGCAAAAATATGCATGGATTATGCAAAATATAAAAAATCTATCAGGTGCTGGAATTATTTATGCAACAACCATTAAAGAGTGTGAACGTCTTGCTTCTTGGCTTCGACATAATACGATTGATGCTAGAGCTTACCACAGTGACCTTTCTGAGGAAATCAAAATTGAACTTGAAAGTAAGTTGATTAATAACGAACTAAAGGTGCTTGTTTCTACAATTGCTCTAGGTATGGGTTATGATAAAGAAGATATTAGTTTTATCATTCATTACTACACTCCAAAATCGGTTATTGAGCATTATCAACAGATTGGGCGTGCAGGTCGTGGAATTGATCAAGCGGTTTGTGTGCTTCTTTATGGTGGTAATCAAGAAAATAGAATCAATGAATACTTCATATACAATTCTTTTCCGAAGCAGGAACATATTGAGCAGGTACTTAAATTTTTAGATAATAGTAATGAAGTGAAGAAATCTATGCTAGAGCAAGAGGTTAACTTGTTGTGCTAGTTGTTTTAGCCCTTTTTCAATAAAAAACGCTCAAAATTTATTAAATATAGCATGAATAATTGCAACAAATAGACAAAATTACAGTTTTTGTTCAAAATTACTAAGCACAAATTTAAAACTCCTA
>JAVBJX010000073.1:0-3851 GCA_031546705.1 Caryophanales bacterium | reverse complement strand
ACAAATAGACAAAATTACAGTTTTTGTTCAAAATTACTAAGCACAAATTTAAAACTCCTACAATCAGATGATTAAAATTGATGAATTCAAGCTGTTTTTGATCATTTTTGATGCATTTAACTAGCACAACGAGTTAATTTATTGGCAAAATATAGAGTTTTTTTGCCCAACTTGGTAATGGTTCTTCACTATTTTTTATTAAAAAATTCTTTGTAATTTCACAAGGAATTGCCGAAAGTGCAGATAGGAGATGATTAATTTGGTCACTTGAGTCATCTTGTTTCTTAATAACTTCTATTAATTTTTTTGCTACATGTTCATTAGCTCGAAGATAAATATCTCCATAGTAATAAACTCCATTGTCCAGCAAATAAGAATAAAGTTTAAAGGGTAATTTTTCCCCACAAGCATATGAATAAAGTGCAAGACATAAAAACATATCAACCTTATCTTTCGCTTCTACCGTATCATCTAAGATTGCCATATCAATAAAATCATTTATTTCTTTACTGGTTAAACTTTCATATGATTTATAGTTCATTTCTGAGATTTCGTAATCTCTATCTTCTACATATAAATCTTTTCCTTTTGACATGATATTACCTCCACAATATAAATTTTGCATTCTATATTTAAATCACCCAATAAAATATTCTACTATAATTTTTTATACACAAAAGAGAATGACGGAATCACCTCTGTCATTCTCTTTCTTTTATACTAACACTTCCATCCGCTTCCGATCACGCTCTAACACAGGTTTTAAATACTTTCCTGTATAAGAGTTTGCCACTTCTACCACTTCTTCTGGCGTTCCAGTCGCAATAATTTCTCCACCCTTATTGCCACCTTCTGGCCCTAAATCAATAATATAATCGGCTGTTTTAATCACATCTAAATTATGTTCAATCGTTAACACCGTATCGCCATTATCAACAAGACGTTGCAATACGATTAACAACCTAGCAATATCATCGACATGTAATCCTGTTGTTGGTTCGTCTAAAATATAGAAAGTCCGACCAGTGGAACGCCTATATAATTCCGATGCTAATTTAACCCGTTGTGCTTCTCCGCCTGATAATGTTGTCGCAGGCTGTCCGAGTTGAATATAACCAAGTCCAACATCATATAGCGTTTCTACTTTTCGTCTGATCTTTGGGATATTCTCAAAAAAAGTTACGGCATCTTCTACCGTCATTGCCAGTACATCAGCAATATTTTTTTCTTTATATCTTACTTCTAATGTTTCACGGTTATAGCGTTTTCCATGACATACTTCGCAGGGTACATACACATCTGGCAAAAAGTGCATTTCAATCTTAATAATTCCATCTCCACGACACGCTTCACAACGTCCACCCTTCACATTAAAACTAAACCGCCCTTTTTTATAGCCACGAATTTTCGCTTCATTTGTATTGGCAAAGACATCACGAATATCATCAAACATTCCAGTGTATGTCGCTGGATTTGAACGTGGTGTCCGTCCAATTGGCGATTGGTCAATATCAATTACTTTATCTAATTGTTCATAGCCAATAATCTCTTTATGTTCGCCTGGTTTTTTCTTAGAACGCTGTAATTTCTGTGCTAATGCTTTATGCAAAATCCCATTAATCAATGTGCTTTTCCCAGAACCAGATACACCTGTAACGGCAACAAACATGCCAAGCGGAATTTTAATTGACACATCTTGTAAATTATTTTCGTTTGCTTTAACAATCTCAATAAAACGCCCATCTGGTTTCTTTCGTTCAGTAGGAAGTGGAATAAATTTTCTACCCGATAAATATTGTCCAGTCAGTGAATTTTCATCATTCATTACTTCTTCTGGTGTGCCTGCTGCAATAATTTCCCCACCATGAATACCCGCTCCAACACCCATATCTAATAAATAATCTGCCGCAAGCATTGTGTCCTCATCATGTTCAACAACAATCAGTGTGTTACCAATGTCACGCATATTTTTTAATGTTTGAATCAGACGGTCATTATCTCGTTGATGAAGCCCAATAGACGGCTCGTCCAAAATGTACAAAACGCCAGTCAGTCTTGAGCCAATTTGTGTCGCAAGACGAATTCGTTGTGCTTCTCCCCCTGACAATGTTCCTGCTGCTCTACTTAATGTTAAATAATCTAGCCCAACATTATTTAGAAACCCTAATCGCTCAATAATTTCTCGTAACACCATCTGAGCAATTTTTGTATCTTTTTCACTAAGCGTTAAGTTTTGAAAAAAGTGCAATGCTTCGGTTACTGATAACTCAGTCATATGAGAGATGTGCCGTCCAGCAATTAACACTGCTAAACTTTCCTTCTTCACTCGATAACCTTGACACTTTGGACATGGTTGTTGGGTCATATATTTTTCTAAATGTTCTCTAGCCAAATCAGAACTTGTTTCTTTATAACGTCTTTCTACATTAGAAACAACACCTTTAAATTCAATGACATTATTTCGCACAAAACCTGTTTCATTTTTATATTGGAAATCAATTTTTTCTTTCCCACTTCCATATAAAATAATATCTATCTGTTCTTTTGGAAGTGAGCCAACTGGAGCAGTCATATCAATTTGAAAATGATCGCACACAGATTTAAGTATCTGAAAATAATATCCCAACCACGCAGAACTTGATTCCCATGGAGCAATAGCATTTTCATTTAATGACAAAGAATCATTGGGAATAACCAAATCTCTGTCTACTTCCAAACGCATTCCAAGCCCATCACAATCTGGACAAGCACCGAATGGGCTATTAAAAGAAAACATGCGTGGCTCTAATTCTCCAATAGAAAAACCACACTGCGGGCAAGCATGATGTTCACTAAATAACAGTTCTGTTCCATCGGCATCAATTAGCACTTTACCTTCCGCTAATCTAAGTGCTGTTTCTAAAGAATCTGCTAATCTTTGTGCTACACCTTCTTTTACGATAATCCGATCAATGACTACTTCTATGGAATGCTTTTTATTTTTATCTAGCACAATTTCATCAGCAATTTCCAACAGCTCTCCGTTTATACGCACCCGAACATACCCTTGACGTTTTACATCTTCCAATACTTTGACATGTGTTCCTTTTCGTCCAGACACAACAGGAGATAACACTTGAATTTTTGTTCTTTCTGGATACTCTAAAATTCGGTCAACCATTTGTTCAATTGTTTGTGATGTAATTTCAATGCCGTGTTTGGGACACGTTGGTTTACCAACTCTCGCAAATAACAGCCGTAAATAATCATATATTTCCGTAACTGTTCCAACTGTTGAACGTGGATTACGGCTCGTTGTTTTTTGGTCAATCGAAATGGCTGGCGATAATCCTTCAATGGCATCAACATCTGGCTTGTCCATTTGTCCCAAAAATTGCCGAGCATATGCCGACAATGATTCCACATATCTTCTTTGTCCTTCAGCATAAATTGTATCGAATGCTAGTGACGATTTTCCTGAACCTGACAGACCTGTGATAACAACAAATTTATCTCGTGGAATCGTCACATCAATATTTTTTAAATTGTGAGCTCTTGCTCCTTTTACAATAATTTTATCCATTACCATTCTTTCGATCATTCCTATCACTTTTTTGTTTAATTGCACTTCACCTTTATACCTAAGAAATGATTAAGCTGTTCTTGCAAATAATACTTATAACCATTCTCTGTTGTATGGTGTGGTTTAAAGATATTTTGTTTATCCTAATTTCACTCGTTGTGCTAGTTGTTTTAGCCCTTTTTCAATAAAAAACGCTCAAAATTTATTAAATATAGCATGAATAATTGCAACAAATAGACAAAATTACAGTTTTTGTTCAAAATTACTAAGCACAAATTTAAAACTCCTA
>JAVBJX010000039.1:0-4009 GCA_031546705.1 Caryophanales bacterium | reverse complement strand
TGCAACAAATAGACAAAATTACAGTTTTTGTTCAAAATTACTAAGCACAAATTTAAAACTCCTACAATCAGATGATTAAAATTGATGAATTCAAGCTGTTTTTGATCATTTTTGATGCATTTAACTAGCACAACGAGTTATCTTCATATACTTCAAGTACATCTTCAAATTTCTTTATACTTATTTGGAATTGGCAAATTACAATATGAATGTTCATTTATACCTGCAGCATTCATTACGTTACGTAAATCCAAAATAAAATTCATAAAATATCTTGTATAATTATGGTCATCTGAATATTTTTTTAAATAATAACCATTGGCTACTAAATTATACAAGCTGCTTAAATCACTAGTAAAAACCTTCTTGATATTAGTCGCCTTAATAGATTTATCCATACTGCATTCATTTACAAGAGCCTGTAATGTTTCTTTTAATGCAAATTCATCATATGATGAATGAGAGAGCAAATATTTTAAATCATAAAGGTCTTTGAAACGTGGTCTCACAATCGTTTGATGCAACTTCCAAGCAACTTGTATAGAAAGTGGCACTGTGTATGGAACAATAAATTTATCTCCAAAAATTGGTTTATACTCCAGAGAAACTGGTTCTGTATCCATTTCTAAGTTAAAGGAAATATCAAGAGAAAGTTCATGATAATCATCTTCTCTTTTATGTTCATCTGTAAAAACATATGCAATATCAGTATTTATCGTAGGAAAGTCATCTGCCATAGCATAATCGATACCTCTCCAAAATGCATTCTCTCTAAAACTTCTAAATTTTACTCCATCATCTAAATCCAATTCTGTAACTCTAATAATCCAATTTGTAAATATTTGATGAGCTTTTTCAACATTCTTGATTTTTTCTATATATAAAAAATCTATATCTTCAACATCTCGAATCATGGAATTGCCAAAATATTGTTTTGTCAATAGACTTCCTTTTAAAACATAAGGCATATAAAGTTGCGAAGCTCTTCTTAACAGGGCTTCTAAGGCTATAAGTTCTCTTGTTTCATCGTTCATATTTTTTAATTGCTTTTGCGTAATCATCGTACCCTCCAAATTTAAGAATTTATGAAACCCAACCACTATCAAGTTCTTCTTTATTGTCATAGATACATAATTCATATTTTTCTTTAATCATCTCTATACTATTTTCATTCAAAATGAAAACTAGTTTTTCTACTCGCTCATGGAATTTTTCTTTACTTTCATATTCTCTTACTGTAATAAATCTTACCTTTCCCTGTTCATCTAAGGAGTTCCGAGAAATATGTCCACCTAAATCTTTGCATAACTTTTCTACCATCGGGATATCATAAATTTTCACCTTACCATGCCATTCGAAATAAGGTTTAGAGTTTTTATTTAATGGATTGTTAAAATAACTTTCTTGTTTTGGGGAAACCTCCACTTTTTTTCGTACAATCTCGAATCCATTTTCGTGTAACCTTTTCACAATTGCTTCGATTTCTTCATTTGCTTCATTAAAATCATTACTCTCTACATTCTTTGTAAACATTGGCTGATCTATATGATTTCCCTTATTTAAAACTATTAATAAAGGTTTAACTCTTTCATCCTCACACAGCTTTATAAACTTTTCCTTGTCATCAAGCTTAAATTCTCTAACTGTAATATGAAATTGAAATTCCATAATCTCACCCCTATTATTATTTAAAATTTACTTAGGCATTCCCATATTTGAATTTAACTGGAAAGGTTCTTCTTCCATTTCTAAACATTGTAGATTCTCTTCATTATGATTTGATTATATTTTACTTGACTTTCATAGTCTTGTCTAATTTACTATAACCGCTCCAACTATACCAATTACTCAATTTTCGATAAGAATGATTTTCCAAAAGAATTATGGTTGATTACAAAAAAAAAAAATTTGGTTATTACGATAATATAATAAGCCATATTATAACGGAACAATTTTTAAACTTAATGAACCAAGTAAATACATCTCAAGATTATGTTATAGTTAATAGAAAACAAGTATAATTGAATTAAACAGATAAAAATTTAGGAAGGAGGAAATTTTATATTTGATACAGAGATACAACATGAATTTTATTGATGAAGTTTTAAAGAACTTGGGTACTATGAGAGCTGATGATGTAATACAATCAATGGCTAGAATTTATGAAAAAGTAATTGAAAGAACAAAAATTGCTGAGTATCCTCAATTTATTCAAGACATTATTTATATCATTGAGTTGGATACTGAGTTAGCTATGAGTGGTATTGGCGGTGTATTAGATAATAACATTGGTGAATATATGAATGAAATTATTCTTGCTCTCCAAAACATTCACGCCAATAGGGATGCTCAAGTTTTGCAGCAAATAATAAATCTTTATAACATTGATGAAACAGGTGAAAAAATTAATGAGTTAGCAGACCAACTTTATCTTTATACTGACTTTGATATATGGAGTCTATTGGAATTCTATGTGGAAAAAGAGAAAGAAAAATATACAACATAAGCAGACAGTAACGAAATCTCTATTTTTCTTAAACACCGTAAGTACAGGAATTATCAACAAAAGTGTATATTAATGTAAGTGAGGTATAAATTGTGGTAGAAGAACATAACAAAATTATAAGAAATGCAGCTAAGAAAATATTATCCCCGCACGGAATATTCCAAAAAGGACAATCACGAATATGGGTCGATGATAATGGGTGGTTTTTAACTATAATTGAGTTTCAGCCTTCAAGCTGGCCAAAGTCTTCTTATTTAAATGTAGGAATCTGCTTCTTATGGACAAAGCGAAAAAATATTTCTTTTGATATTGGTTATAGAGTTAAAGATAATAAATCTGCCGACTTGTTTATTGAATATAGAAATAATGATGAACTGTTTTATAAGCAAAGTTTGAATTTGGCACAAGCAGCATTAGATAGAACATTATATTTTCGTAATTTTAAGAACTTACAGTATGCAAAAGAACAAATTTTTTCTTATCGGTTTCCTAATGAATTATGGGAGAGTTGGAATAACTGGAATAAAATGATGATTAGTTTTTTAACAAATGATGATAAAGCAAAAGAATATTTTGAGATATTTACAAGGTGTCACCAATCTTTTGATGAACAAGCTCAACTCTTGAAGCCATTTTTAGCTGATTATCAAAAAATAAAAGAACATTTACAACTAACAATTTTAGAACAGAGAACATTTTTTAAAACACATGGGATGAAAAAACTTTCTCTAGAAGAAGTTGTATTCGCAGTGTAAACATGACCAACATCCATAAATAAAAACTATGTAACGTAGATACTTTGTATTAATCGAGGAGTGGACTATTATGTTTGAAAAACAGATTGAAAACAGTTTAACAATTTTAAAGGAAGCAGATATAATACTTACTAAAGGAATGACTGAGCAAGAATTACAAGCGGCAGAAGATGGTTTTGGTATTAAATTTCCGCCAGATTATCGAGAATTTTTATCCAGATGCCTGCCTTTAGATCACGAATACAGAATTAATAATTGGCGTAATAACTTCACAAATTGGCGTAACACATCTGATAAGTACATGGAAAATATAAAATGGAAAATGTATGATTGGACAATTGACGGTATTTTATATACGGTCGAAAATTTAAATGGATGGTTGAGTAGCTGGGGAGAACAACCGAATAACATCGAAGAAAGAGTGGAATTAGCAAAAAGTCAAGTGAAAAAACAACCTCTTTTCATTCCCATTGATTCAAACAGGTTTATTGCAATAAATCCTTGTGAAGCAGGAAATTCAGTTTATTCAATTCATGATATTGATGTGATGTGTTATGGCAAGGATATTTGGGATTATTTCAAAAAAGATTTTATAGAAAGCAATACATTAACTCGTTGTGCTAGTTGTTTTAGCCCTTTTTCAATAAAAAACGCTCAAAATTTATTAAATATAGCATGAATAAT
Organism: Caryophanales bacterium; assembly: GCA_031546705.1. Lineage (GTDB taxonomy): Bacteria > Bacillota > Bacilli > Bacillales > JAVBJX01 > JAVBJX01. The sequence goes on along the minus strand of JAVBJX010000039.1, from coordinate 64 downwards.
TGCAACAAATAGACAAAATTACAGTTTTTGTTCAAAATTACTAAGCACAAATTTAAAACTCCTA
>JAVBJX010000062.1:0-4021 GCA_031546705.1 Caryophanales bacterium | reverse complement strand
CTTCTATCGTCATGTTACAATACTTTTGGAACTCTAACATGATTATGCCCCCCTATCTTTATCACTTTGGCGTTTTATTGATAGTTTAGCATATCTTGTTTGAGTTCTCTTTTTTTTTATCTAGCACAACGGGTTAATTTAAAATAACTGTATCCGTAGTACCATCATCTAAGTCCACACTGTTAATTGACGAAACGACACCAACCAATTTTTTAAACGAAGACCCCTTCTGATTCAGAAGGGCTTTTGTTTGTTCACAAAAGCTAATCAATGGGCGATTTACTCTAATTCCGTAAGGAATAGACAAAAAAGCAACAGCATCTTGTTTTTTTTTTGTATGAAGAATGTAGTTAGTTGTGTTAGAATGAAAAAAGCAACTATCTTAAGTAGGGTGGGTGTTCATCATTCTTTCCTTTTTTTGAACTCAATCAAGATTCATTGGTTGGGTAACGGGAAAGGAGGTGAACAACTCATGGAACTTCTACATTCAACCGTTTCTTTACTGGTGGAACTTGGAAAAGCATTTCTTGTAGCTTTTGCGGTATCTATAGCAACTTATTTGGGAAACCAAATGATGATTGCGAAAAAAGTAAGAGCGAAAAATAAACGTAGAAGGAACCACCCTCGCTGCCGCCAAAAGCACAAAGGTGGTTCCTCTCGTAAACATTAAACGATGAACTACCTGCCCTATGGCAGCTAGTTGTACTGCCTCAGTTGTTCATGAACTGAGGTAGTATTTATTATATGGCAAGTATATCATACCTATACAAAAAGATACAAATAGTCTGTGGTATGCAGTGTGGAATCCTTAAAAATGGTAGAACTAGGAGATAAAGTGACAGTGTTGACCACACATCTAATGTGGATTGACACTATTTCTTATTCATTTCTTGAATTGATTTTAATATGTCTTTAACATCTTTATTTTGCTCCATTTGTATTTGGATCATTTTCTCTTGATTTTCAGAAGTGGCTCCAGTTGATGCGTAATAAAGTGTCACACAAGTTACAACTACACTAATTACTGTTAGTACAGTTTCACTAAATGAATGTTCTTTTTTCTTAACAACATCTTCAGCAAATAACGTACCATTATTTGCTAGTTGAAGAAATATATCATTGATTAGTATGAAAAATTCTTCTGCTGTTTTTTTAAATGGGTCATCTTCATCGAGCAAATTTAAAACTATATCACTCTGCTTCAAAGTAGTTAAAAGTGGTTGTTGCAAGAGAATAGTTGCTATGTCTAAATTATCAAATATCTTCTGAGGAATTTCTACTTCTGATTCTTGCTGTGTGTGTTCTAGTAGTAAAGAGAAATTTTTTGCTATACGTACAATAAACGTTCCTACATCTTCTAATGCAAAAGATATTCTTTCAAATTCCTTTTCTACAAGTGACATACAATCTACAATGATTTCTGTACTGGCTCGATCAAAATCACCCAAAATACCGTCTATATTGTGAACCGATGATTTTAAAATGTTTACAATATAATCTAAATGTTTATCTGCTCCACTTGGAACTAATCCTTCTATCATATTCAATAAAGGAACAAATAAATCTTTTGTCATTGTTTCTACGAAGCGTAAATACGCATAGGTAGTATAATCTTTATCCTTAATACGGGAAGCACTTTTCAATTCTGACAATCTAGCATTAAATGATTGCAGTGCTTGTTGCATTACCAATTTGTCAAATGCTAAGTCCATAAAATAATCTCCTTTCTTTATTACATTTGTGCTATTATTACGCATTATTGAAATGAAAGTTTTGTACCACAATTTCCAATCACTCTTTTAATATTTCATCATATATAAAGCATTTATGAAGAAATGATTCTATACCACCCTCCAAATAATTTATAATGTGTTTTTTTATATTTTTCTCATTAGGATATCCAGTGGCAGCAGCCCAACCATTTAGATTATCTGATTCCATAACAATAACTTGCTCTGCCTTTGCATTCGTAACAATGGTTGCATTATGTGTAGCAATAATAACTTGCCTTTTTAACTTTATATCTCGCAATTGTTTTACTAAATTTTTATAAATGTACTGACTATCCAAATTATCTTCTGGTTGGTCTATAATTAAAGGGGTAAAGTCCTTGGAATAATCACTATATCCTAAGACGAAAGAAAGCATTGCTACTACCTTTTGTCCAAGCGAAAGTTCACGTACATCACGATAATTTTGGGCATTGCTTTGAGTGGATTCCTTGCTATTCATATTAAATTCTAAAGAAAAAGACTCTATTTCAGTTATATAATTTTTTAGATATTTAATGATATCATAAATATTATCATCACAAACAAAATCTTCTACAATACTTCTTATCAGTTCAATCTCTTCTTTCTGCTTTTCAACGAAAATAATTCCTTTTTCAATTAAAGATTGAGTACGTTGTTCAAGCAAATTCTTGATTTCAACTTTACTGTTAAGTTCCTCATAATTTTTTTCGAAGAACATTAGCAACAGCTTTTGAATCCCAAATTCTGCTGTTAAATCTTCTAAATATTCGACTACTCTTTCTTTTAAAATGTTGTACTTTTTATAAAATTTACCATTTTTCATATCAATAGACCTTGACAATAACCGCTCGAAATCAATCATTTCTACTTTTTTCTCATTTTGCATATAGCGGATACGAAGAATACCATCTTGATTTGTATTAAATTCATTTACAACTTTCATTACTTTTGTTCTTCTTTGTTCAATTATATCTTGTACATCTATTAACCATGTCTTTAGTCCATTTTTACTTCTGATTCTAATATCTGATGCGGGATTAGCTAGTACTTCATTACGAAATATTGTTCTATAAATGAAATCATTAATCATATCACTACTCGCTGTTTTAACTAATTCATTCATAGAGTATTTTATGTTAAAAAATTTTTCGAAATATGTGGCTTTATTTGATATTACTTCGGTCATAATTTTATCATCTTGAATCTTTATCTTTTGGATAGTTATATAGTTTTTTAATGTATACTCCGCTACTTTGTCTGATGAGATTTGATATCTATGTCTATATGTATACCATCTATCATCTGTAAAATATTTTAGTATACTATCATCAGGGTAATCCTTAATGGGTGGATGAAAACATAGCATGTACTCTTCATTCTGATGACTAAATAGTATCCAGATAGAATCATTGTTACAGATAAAATCAAGCGTTTCCTCACGATCATATTTTTGCTTTAATACAAATTCAATAATTTGTAGTACAGTACTTTTTCCAGTTCCTCTTCCACCAATAAAGCAATTTAGAGATTCAGAAAATGACAAACAAAAATCTTCTTGTTCATCCCCTTTTAAAAATCCCGTATCCCTTTTTTTCACTAATATTCCTTTTATAAAATTATCTGGAGTTTTTGGATTATCATATTCAAGTGAAATACTATGATCTCTCAATGCCCCTTTTATCATAGCAAAGTTTCTTTTATGTCCTTTAATCCAAAATACGTTAGTTCCTATTGTATCTATTTCATGAGAATCTTCATCGACAACATAACAAAACTCTTTTTTATAACTCTTTATTAACGCTTCGATTTTGTCCTTCTTATTTTTATCTGAAAGTCCTATAACATTGAAAAAAGGTAAGCTAAATAACATCTTTTTATATGCTCCACTTAAATATTTTTTTTCCTTAAACATGTTAGAAGTATCTAAATGAGCAATATAGGGTATGCCACCCCATTTATTTATTTGATCCATTACTTGAATACTTGTCCAGTATGTACCATCTTGTGGTGATAAAATATATTCTTTAATCCAATTTTTAATTTTATTAATTGTATCATCCGTTCCATCAAAAATTCCAACTACATGGTTTTTATCTGCACATGTTAATTCTATTCCTAATATAAGTTCACTCGTTGTGCTAGTTAAATGCATCAAAAATGATCAAAAACAGCTTGAATTCATCAATTTTAATCATCTGATTGTAGGAGTTTTAAATTTGTGCTTAGTAATTTTGAACAAAAACTGTAATTTTGTCTATTTGTTGCAA
>JAVBJX010000047.1:0-31915 GCA_031546705.1 Caryophanales bacterium | reverse complement strand
AAGGTAGGTTGCCTACGTGTTACTCACCCGTCCGCCGCTAATCCCGAAGGATTCGCTCGACTTGCATGTATTAGGCACGCCGCCAGCGTTCGTCCTGAGCCAGGATCAAACTCTCCATTATATCTTGCTGGCTTCATCTATTTTAATAGATGTCTTACTTTTAAAAATTGTTTCTCACACTTACGTTTTTGTTTTGTTTAGTTTTCAAAGAACATTTTCAATTCACTCACAACCTTTACTATTATAATACACTCTAGTAAATTATGTCAAGCATTTTTTATTTCTTAATTTTCATTGTCGAAAGTGACAACAAAAATTATTCTATCATACTAAAAAAAAGAATGCAAGCTTTTTTTGAAAAAATGTTTTCCATCTAAACATACTATGGAAACTCTTCTTGTTGAGTAGGTTATGAAAAGCGGTTTGTTACCTGTTCTTACTAGATTTTGTTCTACTATCTTATCCAAATTGTGCTTATTAGAATGAATAGCTATCAAAACACCTCTTACTTCAAATGCTTTGATAGCTTGTTCTATTTTAGCGATTACGCATTTGTGGGAATAGTATTACGTCACGAATAGATGGTGAATTTGTTAAGAGCATTACAAGTCGGTCAATTCCAATACCTAATCCACCTGTTGGCGGTAGTCCATACTCTAACGCTTCAACGAAATCATCATCCATTTCATGTGCTTCGTCATTTCCTTGCTCTTTCTCTTTCAATTGTGCTTCAAATCTCTCTCTTTGATCAATTGGATCATTTAACTCTGTGTATGCATTTCCAAACTCTCTAGCAGTAATGAAAAATTCAAAACGGTCTGTAAAACGAGGATCTTCCGCATTTTTCTTCGCTAATGGAGAAACCTCTACTGGATGCCCATAAATAAATGTTGGTTGAATTAGGTGTTCTTCCACTTTTTGCTCAAAGAATTCATTAAGAACGTGTCCGAACGTCATATGATTTGTCACTTGAACCCCATATTCTTTTGCTAGAGCATGAGCTTGTTCATCCGTCATTTGCTCAAAGAAATCAACACCTGTATATTTTTTGACGGCATCAACCATATGAATACGAGTCCAGTTTGGCGTTAAATCTATTTCTTGTTCGCCATACATAACCTTTGTTTTTCCAAGAACTTCTTTTGCAATATGAGAAATCATATTTTCTACTAAAGACATAATATCTTGGAAGTCAGCATATGCCTCATATAATTCTAGCATCGTAAATTCTGGATTGTGACGTGTAGATATACCTTCATTTCGGAAAACACGACCAATTTCATACACCTTCTCTAGCCCACCGACAATTAAACGTTTTAAATGAAGTTCAATAGCAATTCGAACGTATAGTGACATATCTAATGTATTGTGATGAGTAACAAATGGACGTGCTGTTCCTCCACCCGCAATTGAATGTAACATTGGTGTTTCTACTTCTAAATAACCATAATTATCTAAATAACGACGCATCGACTGAATGATTCGGCTACGTGTAATAAATGTTTGTTTGCTTTCGTGATTTGTAATTAAATCTAAATACCGCTGACGATAACGCTGTTCCACATCTTGTAATCCATGATATTTCTCTGGTAATGGACGAAGTGCTTTTGTTAATAACTCAAATGATGTTACTCGAATTGTCATCTCGCCAACTTTTGTTTTAAAAAGCGTCCCTACCACACCAACAATATCACCAATATCAATTGATTCAAACTGATCATAAGATTCTTCACCAATCACATTTTGACGAACATAAATTTGAATTTGACCTGATAAATCCTGTATATGGGCAAAACTTGCTTTTCCTTGACCACGTTTTGTCATTATCCGACCAGCTAATGCAACTTCCACATTCTTCTCTTCTAATTCTTCTTTTGTTAAAATATCGTAAATCGCAGTTAGTTCTTGTGACTGATGCGTACGTTCAAAACGTTTTCCAAATGGATCAATCCCTTTGTTACGTAGTTCATTCATTTTCTCACGGCGAACAAGTAATTGATCATTTAATTCTTCTTGACTCATTTTCTTCACTCCAACTCTATGTAATCTTACCTATCATATCATAAAAATGACTCAAGAAGGGCGAAAAATCGCTCTGATTGAGTCATTTTTATAAAATAAATATTAAAATCTAGCAGTGGTTAGGATGTTGGCGAAAAAAGACACCGATTATTCTGATTTAATGAAAATTTTGTTACCAAATCACTGTAAAATCAATGTTTCGATCAACCAAAATCTCATTAAAAATATTTAAAAAATACTTATGTCCCACTTTCGTCATTCCACTGGTTGCAATTCTAATTCATTCACAAACTCACTAAGCAATGTAACTAACTCTAGTTGTGTATTGCACTCATTAATACTATTTCGTACTCTTGCATTGCCACGCAATCCTTTTAAATACCATGCCGCATGCTTTCGCATTTCTCGAACAGCAAGTTTTTCTCCTTTTAAAACAATCAAACGATCTAAATGAAGTAAACAAACGTTAATTTTTTCTCGTGCAGAAGGTTCGCTGATTTGTTCACCAGTATTTAAAAAATGAACGGTACGATAAATTATCCATGGATTTCCAAGGGCAGCCCGTCCAATCATGACACCATCAACATTTGTTTGTTCAATCATTCGTTTGGCATCTTCTGGTGTCGCAACATCGCCATTACCGATGACTGGAATATTCACCGCTTCTTTCACTTGTCTAATAATATCCCAATCTGCTGTTCCTTCATACATTTGTACTTTTGTCCGTCCGTGAACAGCGACTGCTTTTCCGCCTGCTCTTTCGACTGCTTGAGCATTCTTCACTGCATAAATATGTTCTTTATCCCAACCAATTCGCATTTTTACAGTAACTGGTTTTTCTACTGCATCAACAACAGCTGATACCATTTCATAAATTTTATTTGAGTCAAGCAACCATCTTGCCCCTGCATCAGATTTCGTGATTTTTGGAACAGGACACCCCATATTAATATCAATAATGTCGGCATTCGTGTTTTTATCTACATATTTCGCTGCGGCAACAAGCGTTTCTTTTTCCCCACCAAAAATTTGCAAACTTAATGGCTTCTCTTGTTCATCAATATACAGCATGTCCATTGTTTTTTGGTTGTTATATAGAATAGCTTTATCACTAACCATCTCTGCACAAACAAGTCCAGCTCCAAACTCTTTCACAATTAGCCGAAAAGCTGAGTTACATACACCAGCCATTGGTGCTAAAACAACGGGGTTTTTTAGTTCAATATCGCCAATTTTAAACATGATTCACTTCCTTTTTCTTCCATAGATGAGTGCCATCTTGACTAGGTAATTTATCTAGCCACTCTTGTTTTATTTCAATAAGCGGAACAAGTACAAAACTTCTTTCCATCATTCTTGGATGTGGAATTGTAAGCTTCTCCGTTTCTACTGTTTCTTCATTATATAGCAAAATATCAAGATCTAACGTCCGAGGACCCCATTTCTGTTCTCGACTTCTTCCATATTTTTGTTCAATCATACTCGTTACTTCTAACAATTCATTAGGCAATAATGTTGTTTCAATTTTAATAACCATATTTAAAAAATTTGCCTGATTGACATAGCCAACTGGTTCTGTTTCATAAATAGAAGATACTTGTTTTACACAAATGCTATTGTGCTCATTTAAAGAGGAGATAGCTCCTTCTAAATACACCAAACGGTCTTCAATATTAGAACCTAGGGCAATGTAAGCAACGTTCATGTTTCACGCCCTCTAGTTATTTCCACTGCTGCCGAATGATAATGCCCTTTAATTGGTGGATTTGGCTTAATGACTTTCACGGTGCATTCTAAAGCAAGCGGAAAAGTAACGATAATTTTCTGAGCAATTTTTTCCGCAACCGCTTCAATTAATTCATACACTGTATCTTCTACAATACCACGACAACATTCATATAGCTCTCCATAATTAATGGAAAAAGTTAAATCATCCGTTTCCCCAGCCTTTTTTAAATCCATTGAAATCGTTAGATCAACGATAAATTTTTGACCAAGTTTATTTTCTTCAGGAAAAACACCATGATAACCGTAAAACTCCATTCCTTGCATAAACATTTTATCGATGAGGTTCTCCCCCTTTCAACATTGTATCCATCATTCTTACCATTCTTGCTATTTCTTTTACATCATGAACACGAACTATTTGCACACCTTTTGTCATTCCTAAACAAACTGTTGCTCCTGTTCCTTCCATTCTTTGCTCCACAGGTAAGTCAAGTGCCTGACCAATAAATGCTTTTCTTGATGTTCCAAGTAAAATAGGATAACCTAGTTGAACAAATTTTTCAAGATTGTTCATTACTTCAATATTATTTTCCGCTGTTTTCGCAAAACCAATGCCCGGATCAAGAATAATATTTTCTGAACGAACACCTGCTTGTTTTGCAATCGTAATACTCTCATACAAATCAAATGTCATATCCGGAATAAGCGAATCATAATTTTTGTTATTTCGATTGTGCATTAAAATAATTGGAACATCATATTTAGCCGCAACTGCTGCCATTTGTGGATCAAATTTTGCTCCCCATACATCATTAATAATTGTTGCTCCTGCTTTGATTGCTTTCTCTGCCACTTCTGCTTTATATGTATCAATCGAAATTGGAACAGAAACTGCTTTTGAAACTGCTTCAACAATCGGAATGACTCGTTGTAATTCAACTTCTAGGCTAACTTTTTCCGATGTTGGACGAGTCGATTCTCCACCAATATCAATAATATGTGCCCCGTCCAACACCATTTGCTTTGCATGAGCAACAGCTCTCTCTACTTCGTTATATCTCCCACCATCCGAAAAAGAATCAGGTGTTATATTTAAAATCCCCATAACAATTGTTTGTTTCTCAGGATATAACGTATATTTTCCACATGAAATCATTTCGTTCCACCCTTTCTAATTAACCGCTCATTTCTCTCCACCATTTGGAAAAAATTTTTCTCATATACTGCCCATTCTTCTACAGATAGATTAGAATTGTATAGCTCTGCTCCAGAAGATTGTAGCACTTGAAACAATCGAAACATGATACTAGAAATTGTGATTTCCCCCTTTAAAATCTCCGATAAAGATGCCATTGTTTCTGGGACAATTGTTGGATAGACTTGTTTTGTTTGTTCCCCTTGGATTGCCAGTTCATAAAATTCCCGAATCAACTCTGCTCTTTCTGAACCACTACCTGCTACACACAAATATACTTGTACCGCTACACCTTGCCGAATTCTTCGTTGAGCAAGTCCAGCAAATTTCTTCCCATCTATACTTAAATCATACTTTCCTGGACAATAAGAACCAACTATCTCATATGCTTCAATTTTTTTATTATAGATGTCGAACATATCCGATACTAACTTAACCATTGTTTCATATCCGCTGTGGAGATCAAGTCCTGTTTCTTTAAAAATCAGAGAAATATTTAGCACACCTCTATCTAACACAACTGCTAAACCACCCGAATTACGAACAATTACATTCCATCCTGTTGACTGTAAAAATTGTACGCCCATTTCGATAGATGGAAGCTGGGTGTCTTGCATACCAAGCACAATTGTTTTGTCATGCACCCATGAACGAACAACCGTATCTGAACTATTTTTTCCTACTGTTTCACAAAGTGTGTCATCAAAAGCAAACGACTGTTTAGCATCTAAATTTGCACTTGTATGATCGATAATTCGCCACTTTGGTTGATACAAAAATTCCATATATATTCCTACCTACTTTTTTAGATTATATTTGCATTTTCAAAGAAAAAAATCAATAATTAAGGTTAAAGAGACTAGATTTAGAAGGTTTTGTAGTGGAATGAATGGTTTACTAGAACATGAAGTTTATTGTGTTCTGATAACCATCCATTACACAAATATCGGGCAATTGGAGTTTTTTTTCACCACTTTGCTCCATACTCAAATCAATAATTACGTCTATAAGGGAGAGAATATTATGGCAACGTTAAGTAATGGTGTAGAAATGCCTTGGATTGGAATCGGCATGTGGAAAGTAGCAAATGAGGATGCTATTCCAGCAATTAAACATGCTATAAATACTGGTTATCGTCATATTGATACAGCAGCATTGTATGGCAATGAGGAAGGTGTTGGGCAAGCAATTCAAGAATGCGGTGTTAATCGAAATGAAATTTTTATTACTACGAAAGTTTGGAATAGTGATCAAGGTTATGACTCTACACTTCGGGCTTTTGAAACTAGTTTGGAAAAACTTCAATTAGATTATATTGATTTATATTTAGTTCACTGGGCAGTAAAAGGAAAATATAAAGAAACCTATCGAGCATTGGAAAAACTTTACAAAGAAAAACGTGTACGAGCGATTGGGGTAAGTAATTTTAATATTCATCATCTCAAAGATGTTTTGGCAACGTGTGAAATTAAACCGATGGTCAACCAAGTAGAATATCATCCACATCTTTCGCAAAAATCCTTACTTGCTTTTTGTAAGCAACAAGGAATTCAAATGGAAGCATGGTCACCTCTCATGCGTGGACAACTAGACCTTTCAATACTTACGGAGATTGCCAAGAAATATAATAAAACAGCAGCTCAAGTTGTTCTGCGTTGGGATTTTCAAAATGGTGTAGTTACTATTCCAAAATCAATTACTCCAGAACGAATTGTGGAGAATGCGAATTTCTTTGACTTTGAACTTTCAGAAGAAGATATGAACAGAATTGATTCCTTAAATAAAGATGAACGCATGGGGCCTGATCCTGATAATGTGAATTTCTAATAGAAACTAAAAGGAAGATTCTAGGGCAAACATCCCTTACTAGTCCACCATCAAGAATGAAAATGAGAAGCCTTTTCGAATAATTCACCAAAGGATTGATTCTATTGTGTCTGGCAACCATTCCGTTCACGAGTATGAAACAATAGAGGGGGGCGCACTGACTTGTCCCCTTCTCAAATTACTAAAACAGCGATAATTTAGCAAATATGTTACAATACACACGAATATACTAAAGGAGTGGATTTGATGGCTGAAGCAGTACAAACATTAGATGGATGGTATTATCTTCACGATTTCCGTGCAGTTGACTGGACTACGTGGAAAATGATAACAAATGAAGAAAGAGAAGAAATAATTAAAGAGTTTCTTGCACTTGTAGAGAACTGGGAAGGAACAGAAGCAGAGGGCAAAGGTAGTCATGCAACGTACACAATTGTTGGACAAAAAGCAGACTTTTTATTTATGCTTTTACGCCCGACAATGGAAGAATTAAATGAGTTGGAAACGGAATTTAATAAAACACGACTTGCTGACTTTTTAATCCCTATGCATTCTTATGTATCTGTTGTTGAACTTGGTAGCTATATGCCACCAACAGATGGCTCAGATCCTTACGATAGTCCAGAAATTCGTAAACGTTTGTATCCAATTTTACCAAAATGGAATAACGTTTGCTTCTATCCAATGAACAAACGTCGTGAAGGTAACGATAACTGGTATATGCTTCCAATGAATGACCGCCGTAAGTTAATGTATGAACATGGTATGGTTGGACGTAAATATGCTGGGAAAATTATTCAAATTATTTCAGGTTCCGTTGGATTTGATGATTATGAATGGGGCGTTACTTTATTTGCTAATAACGTACTAGAATTCAAAAAAATCGTCTATGAAATGCGTTTTGATGAAGTTAGTGCGAGATATGGGGAATTTGGTGCATTTTTCGTTGGTAACATCCTGCCAAAAGAACGTATAGAACAGTTTTTACATATTTAATAAAAAAATGAGGATGGGGCAGTCAGTGAAAAATATGCTGATTGCTTCATCCTCGTGTAATGTTTGATTGCCAAAACCCTGTAGAATCAATATTTCATTAAATCCTTCACTTTGCTAAAACCTCCAAAAAGGCTTATGTATCACTCACCTTTTGCTTAACCGCAGTTTGGCTTCTTTATTTTTTGTTATTCCATCTATTATTTAACTGCTACATGTATATTCTCTAAAGTTCTCACATATAAAATAAATGATGTAGTCACCATTTTTTTCGTCATCCATACATTAACGTAAGAGGTGAGAGAAAATGGCTGTTGTTGCTCACAATGACAAAGATGTGAACTTGTTGGCTCGCTTAATGAGGGCAGAAGCAGAAGGTGATGGACAAAAGGGCATGTTGATGGTTGGAAATGTCGGTGTAAATCGGATTATTTCTGATTGTCTTGACTTCAAAGATATTCGTACCGTTTCTGATATGGTTCATCAAAGACCAGGTGGATTTGAAGCAACGCAAAAAAGTTATTTTTATCAACGAGCGAGAGATAAAGATATCCAGCTTGCCAGACAAGTGCTTAAAGGGTGGCGTTACGCTCCTGCAACAAATTCTCTTTGGTTTTTCCGTCCAGCTGAAGGAGTTTATAACTGCCCAGCTCAATGGTTTAATCAAGCAAATGCAGGACGATACAAATCACACTGTTTCTTCTTTCCAACAAGAGCAAGTTGTCCACGAGTTTATTAAAGGGGGAAAATTATGACACAAAATGAAGGGCTAGAAAATCAAACGTATCAATACCAACCACCAGCAGGTTATCCATATTACTACAATCGCCAACAAGTACCGTTTACACCACAACAATTTATGCAACCAACAGGAGTCACACAACCTGTTCAACTTCCTTCTTTAGAAGAATCTTACATTGAAAACATTCTACGTTTGAACAAAGGAAAAATCGCCACCGTCTATATGACTTTTGAACACAATAAAGAATGGAACGCCAAAGTGTTTAAAGGAATTGTAGAGGCGGCTGGGCGTGACCACCTCATTTTGAGTGACCCTCGAACAGGAATGAGATATTTATTGCCAATGATTTATCTTGATTATGTGACATTTGATGAAGAAATTATTTATCAGTATCCGTTTAGATGAATTTTAGTCAAAAGGGGGGAAACACCCCCAATTGACTAAAACTATTGAAATTCATGGTTGCGAAAGCACAACAAAATCAATGTTTTATAACAGTTTCACTTATTGTGTGGAAAGTTCAATGGCTAATTAAAAATTTTCTCATTTCCTTTTTCCGCACAATTTCGCAGACTGCTATAGTGAACCATTCAATTTAATAAAACCATTCAAAAAACTTTTTTCAAAACCTTACCAAGTAGACAGTAAATAAAAAACTGTAAAAAGCGGATAAGAGCAAAAATGGGAAAGAAATATCCCGTTGCTCTCAGCCGCTTTTTTTATTTCTTATTCAACTTGGCAAATGCTGCTGCAAATGCATTATTTATTGGCTCTTCTGGTTGCGACTTCAAATATTTCGTCACATCTTGTTTAGATGCTTTGCCAGTTGTTTCATTTCCACGCCGTTTTTGAAATGCCGATAACTTTTCCCTGTATCCACATCCACAAACAAAAATTTGTCCATCCCCTTCACCACGTAACTCTAACCGCTTATGACAGTTTGGACAACGAGCATTAGATGTACGTGAGACACTTTTTCGATAACCACATGCTCTATCTTGACAAACGTGCATTTTTCCATTCTTTCCATTAACTTCTAACAATAACTTTCCACATTCAGGACAACGACTTCCAATGACATTATCATGCTTAAATTTTTGATTACTACTTTTAATTCCACTGACAACAACTTTTGTATAAGCAACAATTTCTTGTAGAAAAACTTCTTTCTTCAATTGACCTTTAGCGATTTTCTCCAGCTTCTGTTCCCATTCTGCCGTAAGTGCTGGCGTTCTTAATTGTTCTGGAGCAAAATCAAGTAACTGTTTCCCTTTAGATGTCACAAACATTCCTTTTCCACGTTTTTCAACCACAAAACTATTCAATAACTTCTCAATAATATCCGCTCTAGTGGCAACCGTACCAAGCCCACCTGTTTTTTGCATCGTTTCAATTAGCTTATTATCACTCATATATTTCGCAGGATTTTCCATTGCTGAGAGTAATGTTGCTTCATTAAATGGCTCTGGCGGTTTTGTTTCCCCTTTTGTTTGCGTTAGATTAATATCAAAACGCATCCCCTTCTCCATTTGTGGAAGCTGTTGATCTTCTCCATCATCATCACTATCCGCATTGTAGAACTCTTTCCATCCTTGATTCAAAATCCTTTTTCCGTTAGCGACAAAATTTTCCGTTCCAATCTTTGCTTGAATCGTTGTTTGTTCATATTCAAATGGTGGCGATAATACTGCCAAAAAACGAGCCACAATTAAATCATAAATTTTTCGTTCCTTATCACTTAATTTGTGTAAGGTTGCCGCTTGCTCCGTTGGGATAATAGCATGATGGTCAGAAACTTTCGTATCATCCACAAAAGAAGAATTAGTTACAACAGGTTTCATTAATAATCGTTTCGCTAATGGATGATGTCCACACGCCGCAATTCGGTCACGTAATGTTCCGACAATATCTTTAGAAATATAACGAGAATCTGTTCTTGGATACGTTACCACCTTGTGCTGTTCATACAACTTCTGCATAATCGACAACGTTTCTTTCGCTGAATAATTGTATCGCTTATTTCCATCACGTTGTAATTCAGTTAAATCATACAAAGCTGGTGCATAGCTTTTCTTCGCTTTTTTACTTACTTCCATAATCATTGCTTCTTTCGGCAATGTTCGTAATAATTCATCTGCTTGTTCTTTAGAAAAAGTACGAGTTTCATTTGTTTTTGCCTCATGCCAAACAAAACGAATATCATCTTTCTTTGCTACTAATCCATAAAAATTCTTTGGAACAAACTGCTTTATTTCTTCTTCTCTTTTCGCTATCATCGCAAGTGTTGGTGTTTGCACACGCCCACAAGATAACTGAGCATTAAATTTTGTTGTTAATGCCCTTGTCGCATTTATACCAATAAACCAATCTGCTTCGGAACGAGCCACAGCAGATGCATATAAATTTTCATATTTTTTTCCGTCTTGTAACTGTTGAAATCCATCACGAATTGCTTTGTCCGTAACCGATGAAATCCATAATCTCTGTAACGGTTTTTTTACATTTGCTTTTTCAAGAATCCAACGTGCCACAAGTTCTCCTTCACGCCCCGCATCTGTCGCAATAATAATACTTGCTACATCTTTACGGGTGAGTTGTGTTTTTACACTATTAAATTGCTTGCCAGTTTGCTTAATGACTACTAATTTAAGAGTTGGCAGCATTGGCAAATCTTCTAACTTCCATTCCTTATAACGGGTATCATACACTTCAGGATCAGCAAGTGTCACTAAATGCCCCAATGCCCATGTCACAATATAGCGGTCACCTTCTAAATAACCGTCACCTTTTTTGGAACAATTTAATACTCTGGCAATATCCCTTGCCACAGATGGCTTCTCTGCTAATACAACTATTTTCAAATTTTCTCTCTCCCTCTTAAAAAAGCTCCACTTTACTATGCTTTCCAGAAAAAACAATCGCATATTTCAATACATTTTTTATTCCCTGATCCAATAACTCTGTATCATATTTCTTTATCTCTATTTGCTTCTTGGCACGTGTCAATTCTTCCACCATCACCTGCTCCAGTGTTTCCTTCGTTGTTTCTTTGCGAACTGCTTTAAATTCGACAACGATACCATTATCTTCTTTATTTTTCGGAATAAGCATCACATCATAACGCCCATAGCCACTCTCTCGATTTGATTTCACTGCATATTGCCCACGTAAATACACCAACAACCCTAACACAAATCCATGATAAAAACTTTCCGAGCTATCAAAGATACCTGTTGACTTCAAAATTAAATCTTGCAGGATAAGTTCAAAAGTTTCCACATCTCCAGTACAAAAAGCACGAAGCATCATGTTTACTGTTTTTTCTTCTAATGTATGTGACCACCAGTTCAAGAAAACATCTTCATATACAAAAAACACTTCTTTGTTTGGGATTTTTAATTCATATAGAAGTCTCCCTGTAGTATCTGGCTTTCTACTCGTTGATTTTAAATAGCCACTAAACAATAGAAATGACCAAATTGCATAATCACTTCTTCCAATTTCCCCATAAACAATATTTTCATCAATTCGTTTCTCTATTATTTCCCCATCAATCAATGTTTCCAAATCTTCCTTCACCGCTGGAGATGCCGATAATAATAATTGATGAATTAACTCATTTCCACTTGTATTCACCCAATAAGCAGATGGAAATTGTGGTTTCTTTCTGACATAATTCAAAATACTCCACGGATTGTATATTTCCGTCTTACCAAATACATACCCATTATACCACTCAGCAATTGTATGCATTTGAATATCCATTTCATAATACTCAACTAGCTCTTTCACTTCCTCATTCGTAAATCCAAAACAGGTGCTATATGACTCATCAAGTAAAGTCGATACTTCCAAATTATTTAATCCACTAAAAATACTTTCCTTCGCCACCCGAAGAATTCCTGTTAAACAAGCAAATTGTAAGGAACTATTATCTTTCAATGCTCCACTTAACCAATTCCGCATAAAACCAATGATTTCTGTATAGAAATGATGCTCATATCCACACTGAATTGGAATATCATATTCATCTATTAGCAGTATAACTTTTTGATTTTTATCACGATAAATGTACATTAAAATATTTTTTAAGCTATTTTCATAATCAGCTATATCAGCTTCTCGGTTTATGATTTGTTTAAAAATCTCTTTTTGTTGCCCATCTAGTACAGTAGATGTTAATAAATAATAATGATTTCGATACACATCCGCCATTAAATTCACAATCTGAGCATATGTCCCTTCCCAACTAGACTGCTTAATATCTTTCAGAGAAATAAAAACAACAGGCGATTTCCCTTGTAATTGTTGATACTGCTCTCCCTGATTCCAAATATTCAAGTGTTCAAATAAATAACTTGTACTTTCTTTGGTCTGCTCAAAAAAATATTTTAACATTGACATATTTAAAGTCTTTCCAAATCGTCTAGGTCTTGGCAAAAGAAGTACAGAACTATCCGCATCTATTATGTCTTTAATCATAAGCGTTTTATCTACATAATAATGATTATTCTCAATCACTCGCTTAAAATCACTAATTCCAATCGGCAACGGTCTTTTCATTCCTCTTCCTCCGTTCGTTTTCCTTATTCTATCATAGATAGGAGCGTTAAAAAAAGCGGTTAGAAACTGTGTCTGTTTGAAGGGTTTTTCGTTTGTATGATTGGTTTACTCAAATACTAATTTTTAAATCAATCATACACAAGGCTTGGTCAATCGAGGTATTTTCTACCCTTTTGACCAAGCCTCCCCACTACATTTTTTCTGCAACAATTGTATACGTTTTCGGTAAACCAATATCATGCACTTTATGATTGGGTTCTTCCTCCAACACTCGAATAACAAGCCCCACCGCCGCAATAGCCGTAACTACTTCCCCAAGCGTCCATTTCCTCTGAATCACTTGTGCTAAATCTTTCTCTTGCAGATGCTTAGCAAATGCTACATTATTTGTTGTAATAGACGGCTCAAAATAATTCCCATCCACTTTATGTTTCTTTCCCGTTGAAGTAATGAGTTTCGTAGAAATCGGATGAAATTCATGGAGAATAAGTACCCCACCAGCACAAAGCAACTCCATAACAAGCGAAAACAGTTCAGGCAAATGAAGAAAATAATGCAATACCCCAAGTTCCATTAATATTACATTTGCTTGTTGCTTAGTTGTAGAAAAAACATCACTCACCACATAATTAATTTTCACATCCGCATATACAGCCAATTCTTTCGCATACTTTTCATTTTCCCTTGAAAAATCAACAACCGTAACATCTGCCCCCATTAACGCCATTGCTATAGCTTTTATTCCATTAGAGCCAAGTAAATGAATCACTTTCTTATCAACTAAATTAGGCATATATTTCCCAAAAGGAGAAATTCGCTGCTTAGGATTTTGTTTGATTTTATTTGCCAATTCTTTTGGTTCACCGTACCGACTTATTAATGCTTTATATTGCTCCTGATTCCATGCTTGTTCATTTTGTTTAGTCACTTTTGCTTGCTTCTCTTGCAAAAATATAGCAATTAGTTCTTTATATTCTTCCACGTACATATACGCATACAAAGAACGACAATATATTTCCATTCCATCTACTCGAACTGAAATACGATAAGGATTTGTTCTAATTGTTGTGTGAAATAGACCTCGAACTTGTATCAGCGTTTCATCCATTGTCACAGTAAAGACAGCATCTGTTACAGTGCGAATTATTTCTGATGGTTTATAATCACCCAATAAATGATGTACACTCTCCACTACATCCCACTGTACATCTATAGAAATACTTTCACTTTGTATAGGTACGTCTTGTAGCATAAGTGCTGTTTCTCCGATAAATTCATAAGAAATATTTTGGAGAAGATTTGCTGTTTGTTTAATTGTATGTATCATATTATCACCTATTGGTTACTTTAACATATTCATGGGAACAAAAGAAGAGGGATTAACCTATAAAAAAATGGTGATAGAAGAGAATTGTCCTCTCCTATCACCATCCAAAAGTTATACAAATTATCTTTGCTTATGATCTCGGTCTATCTAGCAACAGTTATCTGTTTCACTATATTTGTACCTTTTAATCTGATCTCAAATGTTGGGTATCCACCATCAGTAGCACGCACTTTTAACTCATTAAATTTAGCATCTGAGTAGTCTACCCATGCTAGAGCTACTGTATCAGTTGTAGTAAGTAATCTAAAGTCCATCGTACTACCACTTAAACCAACAAGCTTTCCATCAGCCCAAGCATTGTTGTATGGATACACTATCTGTATTGCTTTAGTGAAACTAGCTGGAACGCTTTCCGTACCTTTTATTCTAAATTGATAGAATGGAGAAATCTCTGGATTTGTCAAAGTTGCTGCTAATGCTGTCGCTGTATACGGTGTCCATGTGTCTATTGATGAATTTGTTGTAAATTCAACTGTAGTAAGATCATTTACACCAAGAATTTTCCCATCTATCCAAAAACCTGCAGCTAGAGTAATAGCTGGAGCAAGTTTGTAATTAGACACAGCTACGTTTTTCACAACACTTGGTAAAGAACCACCCGATGCTTCTATAACTGCTTTTATACGAATCGATACTGTTTTTCCATACATAGAAAGAGGGATAACTTTATTATTTGTAAAGTTATTCCATGTGTTTGCTCCATCATTTGACCATTCATATTTTGCCGCATCCGCACTGGTAAAGCCAAATGTATTCGTGGCATAGTTTACTCTCACATCTGAATCTGATGGTCCTGCTGGTCTTGCTCCTAGTTTTAAATCATATGTTCTGGAAGAAGATACCCCTGGTGTTACTACTTGTTTTTTTGAATCCAATTTTTCTGGAATGAGTGGAGTACGTACATATAGTGCTGTTGGTGATGTCGATGCAATAGCATCTAAGACAATAGTTGTTTTTCCATCTTTTACAACTGCTTTCTTCCATGTTCCTGCTGTTGCTATGTCAGCCGTGGTTGCTGTGGTTATATTTGTTCCATCTTTTAATTTATCTACTTTGTATTCAAGAATCGTTGCACCATCAAAAATAACTTTTCCAGCACTAACTGTATCAACGGTAGTAGGGACTGGAGTTGCTGCTCTCGGATATAGATTAACCTTTTGTATTAAAGATGGAAA
The DNA here is from genome assembly GCA_031546705.1 of Caryophanales bacterium. Lineage (GTDB taxonomy): Bacteria > Bacillota > Bacilli > Bacillales > JAVBJX01 > JAVBJX01. The sequence continues at coordinate 16,283 of JAVBJX010000047.1, read as the reverse complement.
TGCCGTTGTTTTTGCTTTTGCACGAACTTCGACAATTGTTTTGACACTACCAACACCTGCATCTGGAACTACATCTTCTAGCAAAACTCTCTTCGCCGTTTTATCTGCATCTGTAACAGATTGCCATACTGTATCCCTAGTTGTTTTGTATTCAAAAGTAGTTGCACTAACAGTTAAGTTACTATCTGCATTTAATTTAAGACTTGGTGCTGCTGGTCTTGCAGGAACTGTGAATGTTGATTCTTTTGATGCAAAATTATCACTAGTAGCCGCAAATCTATACAGAACCTTACCGCCTGCATCCCAACCACTTAAATCAAGTTCAGTAGCATCAGCTGTTGTTTTCGCTGACCAATCGGAATCACCAAATACTTTATATTGTAATCCAGCTCCAAATTTGATTCCTTCATTTAAATAGTTTGTAGTAATTACACTCTTAGTAGGAGCTTTTAGTCTAATTGGAAGCGTAATATCGGTAACTCCTGCTGCATGGTTTATATCACTATCTAACCAGACGTGTCTTGGCTTCGTTGCGATAATAGCAGCAACAGCAAAATCATTCGTTGTCCGCTTATTCCATTTCTTCCCGTTATCTAAGCTGTAATACATTCCCGGATCCATCGTAATCTTCTCTGCAGGGATATTTAATGTCGGTATTGTTGCTGCTTGTACTTGACTAGTAAGTAATGTTGCTGTTGTAAATGCGATTGCTGTAAATAATCCTTTTTTCTTCATTAAGTAAAAAACCTCCTTGAAATTTGATTGTGTTCTCTTTATTATTTTGACAACACTTCAACAAACATCTCATCCACGATGCTTATTACTCTATATATCTACTATATCGGACAAACTTCTACATTTGTGAAGCAAAATACAGAAATGATACGAAGGAACTAGAAAACATAATTATATTTTTGTAGTAATTACAAGTATTTAAGTAAATCTACCATATACAACTGATTAATTATATAGCTATGTATAGAAAAAACACCCATCTAATAAGACGGATGTTTCTTCTGAAGTACTGTTCTTTATAAGAAATAGTACTTATTCTATTACATTTGTTTATTACTATTTTGGAACACTTACTTCTACTGCTTTAGATGGGTATCCAACAACAGTTGTAGTTGCTGTTGCTTTCAGACGAACATGTACTTTCTTACCTTTGTATGAAGAAGATGATGCTGTTGAAAGTCCAGTCCAAGTTTTACCTTTATCAGCTGATACTTCATATTTTGCTGCTATGTTATCAGCAGTTGTTTGAGCACCGCTATCTGTAAAGCTAAAGAAGTCTTTTGTTGCTGATACTGCTGGAGTAGTTTCTCCCTCTGTAATACTTACTTTTATTATTTTTGAAGAAGATTTACCAGCTGTTGTTGTTCCACTTTTCACTACTTCTAAAACTGCAGAAGTACGAACAAATAGTGTTTGTGTTCCTGATTTTCCATTCAATGCTTTACTGAAATCAAACTCTTTGATACCAGTTTTTAATTTTGTCCATTTTACAGTTGCTGCAACTGAATCTGTTGTTGTCTTATCTCCTTCAAGAACTGTGTACTCCATATCGTCACCTGTTGTAAACTTAGCTTTACTTGCGATATGTGTCAACGTAGCTGCTGATAATTCAGGAGCTGATAATTCTTTTGCTTGAGGATAAATAGTAATCTTTTGTGCTGCTGAAGCTAATTTCTTATCGTCACCTGTTGTGCGAATGTATACAGTTTTTGTATCACCTAATGTTGTTGCATCTGATGTGTTAGGCTCAATATACTGATCTGCTTTAGTAAATACCTTATTTGTAATATCAGAGCTTACAATGTTGATCCAGTTCAAAGAATCAGTTGTAGCATACTGCATTTTGTCTGTAACCCCAACGACATCACTATTAGCATTTAATTTCAATTTTGGAGCACCTGGTTTTGCAGGAACTTTAAACACAGCTGTTGCTGATGCTGGTGCTGTTGCTGTTGCTGCTTTTCTAAATAGAATTGATTCACCAGCTTCTGAACCTACTAGGCTAATAACTTGAGTTGATGCTGTATCAGCAGTAGAAGTAGTCCAACTAGAATCACCAAAACGTTTGTATTGATATCCAACAGTAGCTTTTAATTGCTCATTTTTATAATCAGCTGCTATACCAACACCCTTAGGAGCGGCTTCTATAGCTTTAAGTGTAACTTTTGTAACTTCTGAGTCTCCTGTATGATTAGCATCCATATCAACATAGAACTCTACATCTTTATTTTTAAGTAAAGAAGTTACATCAAAACTAGCTGCACTATACGTATTCCAAGATTTCTTACCATTTACGCTGTAGTAAGTTGTAATAGCATCAGTTGATGTTAATGTTACTTTAGCATCAGATCCATCTGTAGTATAACTAACAGTAGCAGTTGGTGCTGATGCAGAAACTGTTCCCATCCCTATACCTGAAAGTAATGTTGCAGTTGTAAATGCGACTGCGGTAAATAAACCTCTCTTTTTCATGAAAAAACCTCCCTGTTTTTTATATAAATCCCTTAAAAATTCCTTTTCATGAACTTTGCTGGTTGCAAAAACCTCTTCCCCTGACTTACTTTCTTAGAATGGTTCCTCTTCATTTTTATTATGAAAGTGAATACAATCTATGGGGCATGGAACACTAATTCCAACTTGCATCTTATATTCTACTTTATTTCAAACTGAGAGTCTCAGCGGCCGATGAAATAATAGTAGAATGTAGAGGTCTTGAACGAATTCAAAGTCATTTTGTTAATGTTCACATACACACCAAGCAAGTTGCAGAGAAAAGTTCATCTTAAGATTTCTTGTAGCTAGTTATGAACCAGCTATTTAACTACAATTTAAAGGTAAATTATCACCTTACATTCCTTATATCGACATGATTTGACAAAGTTTAATAGTTTTTTTAAAAAAACTTGCAAATAAGTCTTTCTACTCTCTTTATCTATCTTTTTTATATGGATGTTCTGTAAACTATGCAAAATAGGTAGGGAATTTCTCCTAGACTACATGGCAATCATTCATTTTATAAGTTTTTGGAAACCATTCATTTCACTAGGATGAGTCAATTGGGATGTTTTTTACCCCTTTTGTCTCATCCTGTTTTTTTATTACATCTTCTCTGGTGCAGAAACACTAATAAGTGTCAGGGCATTTTTCAAAGTAATTTGCACAGCTTTCATTAGCGAGAGTCTTGCTCGACTTTTTTCTACATTGTCACTATCTAATACTTTTTCAGCATTATAGAAACTATGTAGAGTAGATGCCAATTCAAAAATATAGCTAGTAATGCGGTGTGGTGCTCTTTTCAGTGCCGCCTCTGATACAGTGTTTGGAAACTCACCGATTTTCTTGAGTAATTCTATTTCTTTCTCCGACTGGATATGACTGAAATCGGGATGGTCGAAATTTTCTTCCGCTTGACGCAAAATGCTACACACACGGGCATGGGCATATTGTGCGTAATAGACGGGATTTTCATTCGACTGAGAAACAGCTAAATCCATATCGAAGTCTAAATGCGTATCACTAGAACGCATCACAAAGAAATAACGGACGGCGTCTAAACCAATTTCTTCTATTAAATCACGCATGGTAATTGCTTTTCCTGTTCGTTTGCTCATTTTCACTACTTCGCCGTTCTTGATTAGTCTTACAAGCTGGATAATTTCCACCTCTAATGTATCTTTGTCATACCCAAGTGCTTGAATAGCCGCTTTCATACGTGGAATGTAACCATGATGATCGGCTCCCCACACGTTAATAAGTTTTTCAAAACCTCGATTTAGTTTATCTTGATGGTAGGCAATATCTGGAACAATATACGTGTAAGAATTATCTTGTTTAATAAGAACACGATCTTTCTCATCGCCAAATGTTGTTGCCTGAAACCATGTTGCCCCTTCTGACTCGTATATATGCCCATTTTCTCTAAGCATTGCAAGGACATTTTCGATTTTTTCTCCGTCATAAAGCGTTGATTCGGAAAACCATACGTCAAATGCTACACGAAATGCGTCCAAATCCGTTTTTAATTTTTCAAGTTCAAATTTCAGTCCTAAAGAACGTAATTGCTTTAGGCGAACTTGTTCGTCTATTTGAACAAAAGAATCAGCATTTTCTTTGGCAATTTGTTTTCCAAGCTCAATAATATCTTGTCCAAAATAACCATCTTCAGGCATTTCTTTTGTTAGTCCAAGTGCCTGAAAATAACGAGATTCTACAGATTTTGTCAGATTATTAATTTGGTTTCCTGCATCGTTAATATAATATTCTCTGGAAACATCATAACCTGCGGCGAACAAAATGTTACATAAAGAATCACCATATGCCGCTCCACGGGCGTGACCAAGATGGAGGCTTCCTGTTGGATTGGCCGATACAAATTCTACAAGCACTTTTTGTCCTGTCCCTATATTTGTTTTCCCATAAGATTCTCCTGCCTGTAATACAGTAGGAATTAGGTTTGTTAAGTACGAATTATCCATATAGAAATTAATAAATCCTGGTCCTGCTATTTCAATTTTGGCAATGAACGCTTTTGTTTTGTCGAAATGGTTGATTAATTGTTCAGCAATAGTTCGTGGTGATTTCTTAGCAATTCGCGTGAGTTGCATCGCCATGTTTGTTGCGTAATCGCCATGTAATGTATCTTTTGGTGTTTCTAATACAACTGTAGGAATTTCTTCAATCTTAGCTAGTCCTGCTTTTATAACAGCTGTTTGAATTTCTTCCTTTAGTTGTTGTTCTGTTTGCTCCATAATATTCATGATTGTTCCTCCTTGAATGATACAGTGACTTTGTATCGTCCCATTGATTGATGATTCATATGTAATAGATAAGATAATGAAAGTTGACCACGTTTGTATTCAATCCTAGTTGTGTTTGTTTGCATTGTGAATGAACCAGCCACACTTGTATATACACTTTCTGTGGTTGTATTTCTTTTAAAGACATGCCGCATTTGCACAGACCCAGAACGAATAATAACACATTCTGCTCGTCCAATTTTAATAATCGTTTGAATTTCTCCTATTTCGTTTGGTTCTTTGAATGTTATATAGGTGTGCTGATCTTTTAAATAGTATGTACCTGTTGTGATAAAAGAAACTTGTTCTGCTTGTCCAATTTTTGTTCTGTGTTTTATTGTAATGGGTGTTTTTATTTTTGTCATGTAGAAATTTCCTCCATTGCTAACAATAAGGTTGTTTTATGTGATTGTCTACTATCAAATATTTACTGAAAATATTTTCTGTTCTTACAAAGGTTATCATTTCTTATTATAATTTCTTTATAGCTCTGCTATAATAAGTTATCACATATTGGGGGGATTAATATGAAAAAACAGACAAGAATAGTTCTAATGCCCGAATATCTTCAACAGTTTAAATGTATTGGTGGGGATTGTCCAGATACATGTTGTATTGGCTGGAATGTAAATATTGATAAGAAAACATATAAAAAATATCAAGGAGTGACAGATAAAAAAATTAGGAATTTACTTCACAAAAATATTAAAAGACATCATGAAGATGCAGATGAGAATAAGTATGCAAGAATTACTCTCCTAGATGGAGGGGTATGTCCAATGTTAGATGAGAACATGTTATGTAAGGTACATAGTACGCTTGGTGCTGATTATTTATCTGATACATGTACAGTTTATCCTAGAGTTATAAACATCGTTAACGAACAAGTAGAGAAAACCGCAGCAATGTCTTGCCCTGAAATTGCTCGTTTAGCATTACTTTCTAAGAAGCCAATGCAACGAATACACATAGAGGAAAGTATTCGTGAGCGAATGAATGAAAGAACGAAACTCCAAACCTCGGAAGAATTTATTATCATTCAAAATTCTGCTGTGTGGGTATTGCAAAATAGAAACTACACTATCTCAGAAAGAATATTTATATTAGGAATTATCGCTGAAACTATTCAGCAACAAGTAACATTAGGAAAAGGAATAGACGTTATAAGTATCATTAATCACTATCAGCAATTACTTTCTACTAATAAAAAAATTATGGTGGAACTTGATGGCTTTGGTGAAAAGAATGAACAAATCCAAATACAGCTTCAAATTTTGCAGAAACTCAGTAATGAAAGAATTGATCGGGGAATCAAAAATCTGCGTTATTACGAATCCTTTATACAGTTCTTAGAAGGAATTAAATATGAAGAAGGTAAAAGTATGGAAGAGATTGCTTATGCCTATGAAGAAGCATATACCAAATACTATGAGCCGTTCTTTAAAGATAGGGAACATATTTTCGAGAATTATTTAGTGAATTATATCTTCAGAACAGTGTACCCTGCTGGAGCTGAAGGCATTTTTAATTCGTACATTTTGCTTGTACTACATTTCTCTCTTATTAAAATGCATTTAGTAGGCTTAGCTGGTTATTATAAAGAAGAGTTTAACGAAGAATTTGTATTAAAACTCATTCAATCTTTCGCAAAAACTGTTGAGCATAATCAGTCCTATGTAGAGGATATTGTAACAATGATTCATGAAGATAAAAAAGCCGATATGTCTTTTATGACATTGTTAATTATGAACTAAAAATTAAGAGTGAATTAGGGACGAAAAGGGATAAAAAACACCCCAATCGTCCCTAATTTATGTTTAAGGTTGCTAAAATAGCATAAAATCAATGTTTTAATAAACCAATCCTAAACATTTAAACCTTTTAAAAACACTTATGTCCCAAACTTACTTTGTTGACCTTAGCTTGTTATTTTCACTTTTTTAATTACCCCTGTTGGGGAAGTCCCTTCTGCAATTCTTCTAATAGATACTGTTTTTCCTTTGACCATCTCACCTGTCAGGCTACTATTTTGAAAAACAGTCCATGTCTTGCCATCTAGTGACCATTCATACTTTGTTGGATCAGTAAATGGAAAAGTACGAGCAGTATAATCAATTGCTACATCCGAATCTGCCAATGCTGGAGGTTGTCCATTTATTCCTAATGTCACAGGAATAGAAGCGGATTTACCTGGTACTGTAGCTTTTGTTGTTTTATCAATGGATTCTGCAATCGCAATTGTACGAACATACAATACCATTGGAGTTGGTGATAACAATTTATTAAAGTCAATCGTTATTTTTCCATCTTTTATAGTTGCTTTTGCCCATTTACCAGCTTTCTTTATGTTCTCAGCAGTAAGATTTTTTATATTTGTTGCTGATACATCCATACCATCATTCATTATATCTACTTTATATTCAAGTGCTGTTGTTCCATCAAATGCTACTGTTCCTTTGCCTATATTTACTTCCTTCATCTCAGGAGTTATAGCTCTTGGATATATACTAATCATTCCAATCCTAGAAGCAGATGTTTTTGCTGTTGCTAGAAAACGAACTTGAATATTTGTAGGTGTTGTAAAAGTAGAATCTGGAATGACAAAAGCAATAAATTTTGCTTTTGCATCTGCATCTGTTACTCGTGTCCATTCAAGAGTCGGCATTACTCTATACTCCATCTTAATTGTTGGACTTGCTATATAACTATCTGTATTCAATTTAAGTTTTGGTGCTACTGGTTTAGCAGCTACTTTAAATGTTGCCGTTACGGATGCGACGGAAGTAGCTGTAGCAGATTTTCTATAAAGTACTGATCCTCCTGTTTCCCAATCACTGATGTCTAACTCAGTAGGTGCAGTCACCTTCGTCCAATCTATATCACCAACTGTTTTATATTCTAAACCCGCTGCAACGATTAGCTTTCCAGTTGTGTAATCTGCTTTAATATCTCCACCTGTTTTAGGTGCTACTGGTCTAGCTGGGAGAGTAATCTTTATGAAAGTGCTATGATCCATGTCTATATCTAGCCTCATAGTCTTTTCTTTTGTTCCTAATAGAGAAGATACATCAAAGTTTGCAGATAGACGCTTACTCCAACTCTTTCCATCATCTAAGCTGTAATACGTTCCTGCGGTTGTTTCGATTATTTCCGTTAACGGAGGTACGGATATGACGATATCATCTGCATAAATTTCTCTAGCAAACAATGCCAATGTCGCAAATGCAACAGATGCGATTAATCCTTTCCACTTCCTATTCATTAAAGAAATCTCCACCTTTATTTTAATTTGTATGTGATATTCTAGCAAATTAAATAAAAAAATTATCCATATCTATCATATCGGCAAGTTCCTTCATAATGTTGATGGTTCTTATGGTTTATTTGTAAGTGACTTTCTCTTTAACTGTTTCATGACTCAAAAATATATGTTTAAAATCCTCCCAAAATCTGCATACTAACAAAAAATGCTCATAGGTGGAGTGATTTCAGTTGGAAGTCATCGCAAATAATCAAAGAAATACGTTTAAATATATCCGAGCTGCTCTATTTATTGGTTTGTTCCTATTACTATTGCTCGGAATTACTATTCTCGGACTAATCATCTTCGAAAAAACAGAAGGTGCTCCTCCCCTAACTGTACCACAAACAACGATTTTTTACGCTAATGATGGCACGAGAATCGGGGAAGTAAGTAATGGGGAGAAAAGATATTGGGTTAATTTGAAGGATATTTCTCCTTATGTAGTCAATGCAACCCTAGCAATTGAAGACCGCAAATTTTATAATCATTTTGGTTTTGATATAAAAAGAATTGTTGGAGCTGGCTTAATGGATTTAAAAACAATGACTAAAGCACAAGGAGCAAGCACCATTACCCAGCAATATGCACGAAATTTATTTTTAGTGCACAATAAAACATGGTCACGAAAATTTCAAGAAGCACTATATACCATCCGCTTAGAAGCAAATTATAGTAAGAAAGAAATTCTGGAAGGCTACTTGAACACGATTTATTACGGACATGGTAGGTACGGCATTGAAGCCGCAGCCCGTTATTATTTTGGGAAGCCTGCCAAAAATTTAACATTAGCAGAAGCAACAATGCTTGTTGGTATTCCAAAAGGACCATCTTACTATTCTCCACTTATTAATAAAAACAAAGCAGGGGAACGGCAAAAAGTGATTCTGCAAGAAATGAAGGAGGCAACATTTATTACTAATGGAGATATCCAAAAAGCTCTCCACGAGAAACTAGTCTATACTTCTGATAGTACGAAAGTAAATGGGACAATTGCTCCGTATTTTCAAGATGCTGTTCAGTATGCATTGGAACATGAAACAGGCATTAGTAAAGAAACAATTAAATCTGGCGGATTACATATCTACACAACAATTGATACGAAATTACAAGTCGTAGCAGAAAAAAGCGTTGCAACAACTATTTCCAAACAATCGAAGTTAGAAGCAGCACTTGTTTCCATTGATCCGACATCTGGAGAAGTAAAGGCATTAATTGGTGGTAGAAACTATGACAAAAGTTCTTACAATCGGGCAACTCAAGCTAAAAGACAACCCGGTTCCACATTTAAGCCATTTCTATATTATGCTGCTTTAGAGCACGGTTTTACTCCATCTACACAAGTTCGTAGTGAACCGACAACTTTTACATTTGATGCTGGAAGGGCAACATATACACCGAGAAATTTCAATAACTATTACGCCAATGATACAATTACACTTGCTCAAGCAATTGCTTTATCTGATAATGTTTTTGCTGTAAAAACAAATTTAGCCATTGGTGAAGATACGTTAGTACAAACAGCAAAACAATTTGGTGTTACAAGCCCCTTACATCCGCTTCCTTCCCTAGCACTTGGCACAGAACCAGTTCGTGTCATTGAAATGGTCAATGCCTATGGAATGTTAGCTAATGGCGGAAAATATATTTCCCCTGTGTTTATAAAGAAAGTAACTAATTATCAAGGAGACATACTATATGAACAGAAGCAAGAGAACAAACAAAAATTAGATGAAGCAACAGCCTTTGTCACTACAGAATTAATGACGGGTATGTTTGATGCAAAATTAAATGATTACACAACCGTCACAGGCACAGTAATTGCCAATAAATTAACGAGAGAATATGCAGGAAAATCAGGTACAACTGCAACGGATAGTTGGATGATTGGCTACACTCCACAACTAGTCACGGGTGTCTGGACTGGATATGATCGAAATGCCACATTAGACCGCTTAGATGAAAGGCAGTATGCAAAACAAATATGGTCAGATGTAATGGAGAAAGGGCTTCAAAATGAGCCGCTTCAGACATTCTCTCCGCCTGAAGGAGTAGTTGGTGTTCATGTTGATCCTGATAGTGGAAAGATGGCTACAGAAGGCTGTTCAGGTCGGTTGACATATTATTTAGCTGGTACAGAGCCAACAGAATATTGCCCTATTCATCCAAATGTTGAAAAACAAGCACCACCAAAGATGGAACAAAAGAAAAACTGGTTCGAGAAATTATGGGGCTGGTTCTAAAAAAATAGTGACTGCATTTGGGCAACTAATCCCAATTCAGTCACTATCTTTTTGTCCTAGCTAACATGTATTACATGTATACTTCAATATACTATTTTTCGCCAAAAACCTCAAGTCCAATTTCTTCTATTCATCAAAAAACAAATCATCCTTTAATTTCTGCGTAGAATGTTCCCACATTTCTTGATTATGTGTTTGTAAAAATTTCGCAAGTATTTTTTTTGATGTCACGTCCATATGTTCTACAATAATGTAGCGTTTTAATGATTTATCCATGCGATTGACATGCTCTGGTAATGATTTGTATCCTTGTTTTGTTTCCTTGTTCACAATCATTTCACAAGCTGTTACTCCCGCATAGTAACTTCCTTCTTGCTTCTGATCAACACTGACCCATACGAGCCAGTAGGATTTTCCATCCATACGTTCAGCAGTGAATTTAATTCCACGCTCTAAGTCACTTCTTGCGTGCATTGCTCCAAGGTCAATGTATGCCTCATTTGCTTCGATATCAATAAAGACTGGAGCCATATTTTTTAGGCTAATAGCACCAACTCCAAATCCTCCGTGCTTTTCTTCTTTTTTCATAATAGTAAACTGAGCTTTTTTCTTTTCTTCCATGAACTAATCCCCCTATCCTAAAATCGGTGATAAAATCGTTTGTAACATACTTGCGGTAAACTCTGTCACTGCTCTTAAATACGGATAAATAGTAGCATTACCTAATGGAGGAACAAAAATTAATACTAAAAACAAAAACCCCCCATAACTTTCCCACTCTCTCATTTTTATTCTTATCGGAGGTGCCACAACTTGTTCAATGATTCGGTAACCATCCAATGGCGGAAATGGCAGTAAATTAAAAGCAAACAACATCAAATTGATTCTAAAATAAATACTAAAAAAATCATAGAAACCCGTGCTAAACCAATCTGGTACCGAACCAATCAAACCAAAACGATTTATTACAGCCCAAAGAATAAGCCCAAGTGCTGCTAATAATAAATTGCTAATTGGTCCAGCTATTGAAACAAGAATCGAATGTAGACGTGGGTGCTTAAAATTACGTGGATTAATCGGAACAGGCTTTGCCCAACCGAATCCAGCAATAAACAGAAATAATAAACCAAATAAATCAACATGAGCAAGCGGTGATAAAGTAAGTCGCCCTTCCTTCTGTGCTGTTCGGTCACCAAATTTAAACGCCGTATATGCATGAGCAAATTCATGAACCGAAAAAGCAATACAAAGCGTCATAATTACATATGGAATTTGATTAAGTGGATAAGCTAACATTTTTTCTCCTTTATTCTTAAATGATATGAGGGAAATTATATATGATTTCTACAAAAAACTAAAGGAAGCGGATTGGACAAAAGTACTAAAACATCCCGATTGAAACATTCATATGAAATAAATACTTGTTTAAATCCTATTAAATCAACGTTTTGATAACCATTCATTTCACTAAAAATCCTTCTAAAAAACTTATGTCCCACTTTCATTATTTCCTTAGACTACTAGTTTAAGATTCTCAAAATGTGGATACACTATTTTTATCGAAAGGATGTGTTCATTCATGGGAAAAAAATATATAATAGCAATGTACATTATTTGTATGACTTTAGGAGCTTTAGCATTTTTGGATAGTTCAAAAACAGCAGCAAATGAAACAGTCGTTATTCCAAAAGAAGCAATTCGTTTGCGGATTCTAGCAAACAGTGATGAGGAAGCCGATCAACAATTAAAAAGAAACGTGCGAGATAAAGTTAATGCCCAGATTTCAACATGGGTGAAAGATTTAACATCTTTTTCTGAAGCAAAAAAAGTAATTAAAAACCATTTACCTGATATTGAAAAAACAGTAGCAGATGAGTTAAAAAAAGAAGGCAGTAAACAAACCTTTCATATACAATTTGGTCAAGTCAGTTTTCCAACGAAATTATACGGACAATATGTGTATCCAGCAGGAGAATACGAAGCGGTGTTAATTACACTTGGAGAAGGAAAAGGGGCGAATTGGTGGTGTGTGTTATTCCCTCCACTCTGCTTTCTTGATTTTTCGACAGGACAAGCTGTTCCAAGAGAAAAATCGACACATTCTCCGCTTGTTGCTGATAATACGCAACAAATAAAAGTTCATTCTTTTATTGTGGATAAAATTAGAGAAATATATCAAAAATAATTGTTTCCCACAGATATGTGTCTAACTTATCCACATTTTGTGGATAAAAAGTAGGGGAATGGTGATAAATATAGCATTAATAAGTAGGTGTAGAGATGAAAACAATGTATTGGTATGTGGATAATATAGAACATGAAATAAATTTAACAGAAGCAATAACTTTACTTTGTCGAAATGAAGTTGTTGCCTTTCCAACTGAAACAGTTTATGGGCTAGGAGCAAGTGCGACATCAGAAGTTGCTGTTGCCAAAATTTTTCAGGCAAAGGGCAGACCGAGTGACAATCCGCTTATTGTTCATATAAGTAACGAACAACAATTGGAGAGTTTAACACAATGTATCCCAACATATGCAAGAAAATTAATGGCTGCATTTTGGCCTGGAGCCCTTACTCTTGTATTACGAAAAAAAGAAGGAATTGCGAATAATGTTACACCAGGACTCGACACAGTTGCTGTACGAATGCCAAATCATCCTGTTGCTCTTTTGTTGATTGAAAAAGCTGGTCCACTTGCTGCTCCAAGTGCTAATACATCTGGAAAACCAAGTCCAACAACAGCCAAACATGTAAAAGATGATTTATTTGGGCGTATTGCTGGTATTGTTGATGGTGGAGCAACTGGTGTTGGCGTAGAATCTACAGTTGTTGACTGCACAGAAGATGTTCCCGTTATTTTGCGTCCAGGTGGCATTACAAAAGAACAATTACAAGAAGTTATTGGCAACATACAAGTGGATAATCAAACAACGAAAAAACCAAAATCCCCGGGAATGAAATATACACATTACGCCCCAAAATCTCCCCTTATTGTGGTCAGTGGGAGTATTTCTTTTCTGCAAAAAATAATTGATACATATAAAGAAGATGGAAAAGTAATAGGCGTGCTTACAACAATAGAAAATAAAGATAGCTATAAAGCAGATGTTGTACTTGCCTGTGGAAGTCGAAAAAATTTATATTCTGTTGCCACAAATATATATGACACACTTCGCATTTTTGACACAACAAATGTGGATATTATTATAAGTGAAGCGTTTCCGCAAATAGGAATTGGTGTAGCGATTATGAATCGTCTACTAAAAGCGGCAAGTGAGGTTGTATCTGAAAAATAGTTCTATCCATCTATTTAGGCACGTACACTGTAAACAAAACTTTGTCTACAGGAGGTGTGCAGTGATTATTGGTGAGTTTGTAACATTGTGTATGATGGCGTTTGCTCTTGGAATGGATGCCTTTTCTGTTGGTGTGGGTATGGGCACACTTCGGCTTCATGAACGAAAAATAATACATATTAGTTTAATGATTGGACTATTTCATATTATTATGTCGCTTGGTGGAATAGGGATTGGCAATTTTTTGTCTCATCAATTTGGTAGTATTGCTTCTTATATTGGTGGAACATTGCTTTTGATTATTGGAATCCAAATGATTCGGTCTCCATTTAGAAAAGATGAGAAATTCGTTCCGTTATCTAGTGTAGGCTTTATTTTATTCGCCATGACGGTTAGTTTAGATAGTTTTTCAGCAGGGCTTAGTCTGGGAATTTATGGGATGCAAACAATTATTGCCGTTGGGCTTATCGGTATATTTAGTACGATACTTACATGGCTTGGATTGATTATTGGAAAACACTTTCAACAATGGATTGGTGGATATAGCGAAGTGCTTGGCGGAAGTATCCTATTCACAGTTGGCTTAAAGCTATTGTTACCTGTATAATTATATAAAAGAAATTATTTCCATTATATAGTAGACACAAAAATTTGTTATACTAATTGTAGCAGTTAGAAGGGCGTGATGATTTTGTATCACATTTTATTCGTATGTACTGGTAATACATGTCGAAGTCCAATGGCGGAGGCGTTACTTAAACAGAAAAATCATCCAAATATTGCGGTGAAATCAGCAGGGACATTTGCAGAAAATGGGAATACTGCATCAATCAATACGATCACTGTACTAAAGGAAACTGGCTTTGAACTTACGCATACATCATCCATATTAACAGAACAGCTAGTAAGTTGGGCAACACATATTATCACAATGACAACAGCCCACAAACACCAAGTGATTGATAGATTTCCATTTGTTGTAGGGAAAGTAACTACTTTGAAGCAATTAGCAGAGAATACAGATGAAGATGTTCATGATCCGTATGGAGGCTCATTACAGACATATCGTACTACACGAGCTGAGATTTTACGGTTAATCGATACGATAACAAATAAATTTTAAATTGGAGGGAAAAGTGGTGGAGAAGAAAAAATATGCATTTAGCTTAGAGAGACAACTACTTGCAATGACAATGGTACTTTCCACAATTACGTATACAGTAAGTGCAATATTTTTATACGTATTATATCCATTTGTTTCAGATTCGATTAATGAAGTCCTTTTTGCTTGTATTACCTTTGCTCTAGGTATTATTTGGTCAGGAATTATTTCTTATGTTATTGGTAGATATATTACAAAACCACTGAAACGCTTAGAACAAACAGCACTGAAAACAGCCAAAGGAGAAATTGGGGAAGATGTTTCGGTCTCAAAAATAGATGATGAAATTCGTTCCGTTGGTATTGCCTTCAATGCGATGCTTCATAACTTACGAGAAATGGTTCGGAGCATTGACAAAAATGTCGAAAGTACCAGCAAGCAATCGGTACAAATTATCAGAGCATCTAATATAGCTGTTTGTGAATCACAAAACATCGCAAAGGCTACCTTAGAGATTTCTAAAGGGGCAGACACAGCGGCAGCAGCTATTCAAACAATGGAAAACTCTGTTGGGGATGTATTACGGATTGCTAACGAAGTTCAAACGAAAGCACGGCAATCAGAACAATTGTCGAATGAAATGGTTAGCACGTTAGACATAAGCAAAGAAATTATTCATTCCCTTGTCACTGGTGTTCAAGAAGTTGCAAGAAGTAATGAACAGTCGCTTGCATCTGTAGTACGTTTGGAAGAACACGCTAAACAAGTAGGAGCTATTGTTGCTTTAGTAAGCGAAATTGCTGGTCAAACAAATCTACTTGCATTAAATGCGTCCATTGAAGCAGCACGAGCAGGAGAGCACGGAAAAGGTTTTGCAGTTGTTGCGGAAGAAGTTCGTAAACTAGCTGATGGTAGTGCAAAAGCAGCTACCGATATTACCTCGCTCGTTCAAAATATCCAAAAAGAAATTACAAATGTTGCCAAACAAATAGGTGAACAAGTAACTACTGCTAAAGAAGAGGCAGGTAAAGGGCGAGCTACTACGAAGGCAATTAGTGAAATGAATGATTCCATTAATGAAGTTGCTACCATGGTTACAACAATTGTTTCTCTTGTTGATCAACAGGTTCAACATATCCAACGAACATCTGAAGAATCTAAAGATGTTACAATCATTGCCAAGGAAACATCTGCGGGGACAGAAGCGGTTAAAACAGCCACTACCGAGCAAACCGATATGATTGATCGTATTCATGGTTTAGGAAAAGACCTTGCAAAACAAGCAAAACATTTACGTGAAAATATCGATAGGTTTTCTATATAAAAAGAGCTGAGTGAGAAAATCTCACCCAGCTCTTTTCTATTATAAAATTAATTTGACCCGTTGTGCTATTAAAATGAATTGTAGTAAAAAAAAAGCAAAAAAAGCTACCCTTCTCTATAGAAAATTAACGAATTTTCTGAGACTAGAATACTAATTCTTTGATTTTGGCGGGTTGCTCTTTCCCTAATAATTGATTCATAAAGAA
>JAVBJX010000016.1:0-59783 GCA_031546705.1 Caryophanales bacterium | reverse complement strand
ATTAAAAGTTATATGACTTATTATAACTACTATAGATACCAGTGGAATTTAAATAAGATGACCCCTGTTCAGTACAGAGATCATCTCAATCATGCTGCCTAGCCTTTTTTTAAATTGTCCTTGACAAAGGGTACACTTTAATTCAGAAGGGGCTTCGTTTAAAAAACTAGGTGGTGTCGTTTCATCAAAATACAGTACAATATCTTGTATTTTGTGGTTATGAACGGTAATCTTTTTCACGATAAGTTGTAATAGGGTTTTGATTCTCTCTGGTGAAGTGGTTTGTATCACTTTATTGATTTGCTGTAAGATTGGTCTCACTACCTCATACTGAATTGGTTGTGCATTTTCTTCTCCCAATTCCCATGCCAGTTCTGATTTTCTTTTTTGTATCTGCTCACACTCCATGTTCAGTTCTTCCATTCGTTGATTCAGTAGTTTCTTGTCTAACAACGATTCTTCATACAAATCAAAATATCTCTTTTTCTTTTCATCTAGTTTCTCTAGCTGTTTTGTGATGTGTTCCAGCTCTGTTTGTAGTGGAATAATGTTGGACTCCTTTTGTTCATTGATATTCTGAACGATGTCTTTCAAGATACTTTCATTACTAACCACTTGTTGGATACGACTGTAGACTTTCTCTTCTGCTTCTCCTGCCCGAACACTATTCGCATGACATACTGAACTTCCTTTACTTCGGAAATTACCACAGGAATAGTATCTACGAGTGATTTTTTCTCTACTTTTCAATTTGTTGACGGTTCGACTAGACACCATTGTCGCTCCACAGACAGGACATTTTAGTAATCCAGTCAATGTGTAATTTCCTTGGAAATTTCTGATCGGTTGTTTAGCCTTTTGTTTCTGAAGGGTTTGTGCTTTTCCCCACAATTCCTTAGAAATAATTGGCTCATGATGCCCATCTGAGAGGATAAGATGTTCGCTCTTTCCTTTCCGTCTTCTCTCGCTCCAATTTTCATACTTGTTGAAGCGAATTTTCCCTACATACACTGGATTGGTAACAATGGTTTTAATCGCATCCGTACTAAACGCATTTCCTTTCTTGGTTTTGTATCCTTTATGGTTTAGTTCATTAGCAATAGACTTTAATCCCTTACCTTATGCATACAGTTCAAATATCTTTCTCACAATGGTACTTCTTTCAAGTTCTCCTGCTGCTCCAAGCAATTAAAGACTGAAGTTTCCTGCTGGTGTTTCTGTTTCAAATGGTTCGGAAAAGCTACAAAATGTAATGCCTACACGCTTCAAATCTTCTACAATATGGAGTAAGTCAATCTTTCTTCAATCGTCTTTCTGCTAATACCTCTATCTACATATTCATCTAAAACCAAATGACGTTTCTTCACAAAACGATTTTTTCAAATATCCTCACTAAATCATTAGGTTTCTTACGAGATTCGCCTCATTTATGATAAGCATGTCCCCTATTAATCCTCATCCCCCTATAAATTTGTTCCACCAACACCAACTTCATTAACTGATGCGGAAGAGTCATCTTAGAGAAAGACAACTTCTCATCTGCTCTCTTTAACACATTCTTACAAAGCCCAAGCGATCCACCAATCACAAACACTATCCTACTACGTCCGTGTGTTGCTAATGAATCCAATAATTCCGCAAACTGCTCTGAAGATTTCATAGTTCCGTCAATTGCCAAAGCAATTACATAAGCTTCTTCATGAATACGTGCTAAGATTCTTTCTCCTTCTTTTTTCTTCACTTGTATCATTTCTGCCAAACTTAAATTTTCTGGTGCTTTTTCATCGCTAACTTCAATAAATTCAAGCTTTGCATACGCAGATATTCTCTTACTATATTCTGCTATTCCTTCTTTCAAATAGCGTTCTTTCAACTTTCCCACAGAAATAATAACGATATTCACAAATCCTCCCCACCTTATAAACAGATTATCCACAGAAGTTATCCACATATCCACATTCATTAATTTCCAACTTTATACACAGCTTTTTTCTCACAAAATTCACAGCACTCCGTTTGTTTAACTGACTCTAATAAATTTAATTCTGGTGCTAATTCATGAGAATCCACATACATATCCAATACTATTTCAATATGATCTTCACAACAATTCATTTTTTATTCTCCTTCTATCATACATCTATCTTAGAATAAACACTTATCCACAAAAAAACTAGCCTACATTTTTATTATAGGCTAGTTTTTTGTGACGCACCCAATCCTTACAACACTTCTCCTTATTACAAAGATTCTTTCACAAGTTTTATCGTAACTGTTTCTTTCTTTCCATTACGATAAAAAGTGACTTTCATGGAATCTCCAATTTTTTTATCATTGTATAGATGTTTCCGTAATTGAATAACATCATCCATAGGTTTGTCATCTAAAGCAACAATTACATCGAATTCTTTGAGTCCTGTTTTTGCTGCTGGTGATGATGGTGATACTTCCAAAATGGCAACACCTTTTGTTATATTTTTTGGTAAATGAAGTGCTTCTTCTAAGTAATATTGTGGAATTTCAGAAAGTGATTTAAGACTTAATCCCATATATGGACGGCGTACTTCATTGTATTTTTCTAAATCGTTAATGACTGGGATTGCATTGGAAATTGGAATGGCAAGTCCGATTCCTTCTACTGCCTGTTCTGCAATTTTCATTGAATTAATTCCAATGACCTTACCCTCCATATTCACAAGTGCTCCACCGCTATTTCCTGGGTTAATGGCTGCATCTGTTTGTAATACCTCTACTTGCCAGTCTGGTATGCCGTCCTTGTCAAGATCTTCCTCAATTGTACGGTTTGTTCCTGAAATAATTCCTTCTGTAACAGAGCTAGAGAATTGTTGTCCTAATGGGTTTCCAATCGCAATAACTGGCTCACCTGTACGAACCTGATCAGAATTACCTAACTCAGCAACTGTTTTTACATGCGTTGCGTCTATTTCCAGCACCGCTAAATCAGTCCATGTGTCTGTTCCAAGAAGACGTGCAGGTACTTTTGTTCCATCTTTCAAGTTAACTTCTAGTTTAGAAGCTCCTTCAACAACATGATTGTTTGTTACAACGTATGCTTTGTTACCAGCTTTCTTATAAATAACGCCTGAACCTGAACCTGCTTCTTCATCTTTTTCGGTTGTTTGACCCCAAAAACTTGTTTGTTGAATGTTGACAACACCGACAACAGCCTCTGCTACTTTGTCATAGGCTTTCGTTACTTGCGTTGATACATTCGTAATATTTTTCGCTTCCACTTTAGTTCCTGTATTGCTTTGTTCCACAGATGTTGATTCTTGTGAAACAGTGTACGGAAGCACATCTAATTTGGAAAGCGTTGGTACTGCTGAAAGAACAAGAACACCTCCGATTACTGCTCCTCCGAGTCCTGCAAAAAATGATCCTGCTCTTCCTCTACTACTTTTTTGTTTCGGTGTTTCTTCTTGGTCATAATATCCCACTTTTACCCACCTACCCTTTCTCTATTTTAGGCATGAGCAAAAGCAAGCTGTGTACCTGCTTATTGTACTCTAACTCCTAAAAAAATGTCTATTAGAAAGCATTTCCGAAATTTTGTTTACACATACGCTAGTGGCGTTGGTACTTTTGGATCAGTATGTAGAATTTCTAACTGTTCTCCCGCTATAATTCCTTTTGATGCAAGTGTTTGTGTGACGGACATATGTGCTAGTTCTTTCATATTGTTATCCTTGCTTAAATGAGCTAAATAAATTCGTTTTGTTTTGCCCCCAATTACATCACTCATCGCAAGGGCAGCATCTTCATTAGAAATATGTCCAACATCACTTAAAATTCGCTGCTTTAAGTGCCATGAATAATTTCCAATTCTAAGCATATCTACATCATGATTACTTTCAAAAATAAAAGCATCAGATCCATTGATGACACTTTTCATACGTTCACTGACATAACCTGTATCTGTCATTAAAGCAACTTTTTGACCAGCATGATGAAATACATAAAACATCGGATCAATTGCATCATGTGAAACACCAAATGATTCGACATCTATGTCGCCAAATATGTGAATTGTATTCATTGGAAAAATAAATTTCTGTGCCACGTCTACTTCTCCAATCGAACGTTCCATTGCTTGCCACGTTTTTTCATTCGCATAAATCGGAAGTTTATACTTTCTGGCAATAATTCCAAGCCCTTTAATATGATCGGTGTGTTCGTGCGTTACAAGCACACCATCAACATCTTTTAAATCTCGATGAATAGATGAACAAAGTTCAGCCATTTGTTTTCCACTCAAACCGGCATCGACAAGTAGACGGCTTTTATCTGTTTCAATATAGAAAGAATTTCCTGTACTGCCGCTTGCAAGTACGCTAAATCTTAGTCCCATCTTTGTCACTCCAACACTTTGTTTTCATTATTAATAATTTTCCCCTCAAAGGCATTGATGTAATAGTCCGTTTTATTGCTGATTATTACATGCCATGTTGGTGTTAATACTTGTGAAGCAGTAAAATCAACGGGGGCATAATAGCCAAGTTCAACACTTGTAATATGATCGCCCGACTTTAGCAAACTCTTGTCATACAATGTTTCAATGGCTTTAATCGCACTTAAATTTTCTTGCTTTTCATCATATTTCTCTAAATGTGTAAGCATTGTTTGTTCATAGGAAACTGCTTCTTTTTTTGCATTTATATGAATGCGTAACATACTACTCACATTATTATAAATAGCCCGTCCATCATAGCTTTGAAAAAAAATAAGTGTATTTGTTTTTTTGTCTTCATTAGAAAAAATATACTTGTTCATATCTAAAATGTATGGTTTTAAATCCTCCATTAACTGCGTAGAAGAAGTTATATCTTTCAATAGTACATCTTGTCTAAAGCTTGATACAATCTGCTTGCCTTTAGAAATAAAAATTTTTTGATTTGTTAATCGTCTTATTTCCTCTTCTTCAAATACTCGGCTTTCGCCACCTACATAGACAGCTTTTGTTGCCTCTTTTGGTAAATCACCATAAGTAATTCCATCTGCATCTAATTTTTCTTCAATCGTTGAATCAGAAATGACATCGAACTGACTATTGTTGCGTTTTTCGATAAATTGATAACCCAAAAACAAATCAAGAATAAGGAAGGTAATAATAAAAATGGTTTTCGTTCTACTCCAATCCATTTAATTCCCTCCTCATTTTGAAATATGGCTGTCTTCTTGTTCAAATCCAATAACACTCCAGCCCTTGTCTTTATTTTCTTTTAAAATAACTCGTTGCCATGCATTTTGATATAGAAAAAACCAAGCAGGAGATAATGTAACAACTTGTTCTTGATCTGCACTATTTATAATCGTATAGCCTGCGGTAAAACTTTGGATGTTTTGCATTTGAATTATTGGTAGACTTTTTAGTTGATTTAACACCTCTTCACCTTTTGGTAAAGTTATAGGAAATGGTGTCCGATCAGAAACTTCTAGTGTAAATAAAGGGTGTTTGTAATTGATAATTTCGGTCTTTCCCCATGTTTGTTGAATCGTTGCCATTTCTAACTCATTAAAAACAGGATAGTTATTCGCATATAATCGAAATGTTGTTTGATGTAGTTTTGTATTTAACCCATCAAAGCGGTATGATCCAGTCCATCCACCATGATCATTTACAAATTCAATACTTCTTTCCAATAAGTTCGGTTCTGTTTCTGGTAGTCCAGTTTGTACATTTAAACTTTCATACGATAATGTCTTTCTAGCAATATACACATTCATCACTCTTGATCCATCTGTATATTGGTCACCAAAGGATAAGCTGTCTCTTTTTACCACTGGGGCATTAAATAAAACATCTCTAAATTTCTCTGGATCTAAATCATTTGTGTAGTATTGTAAGCGACTCATCACTAGTGGATCTTTTGGAACAAATACGGAATGAACATTATTTATTTTATATTCCACGTAGGGAACGGTTGTTGCGTGATCATAGTATTGTTTTTTGATAACACTCAAGTCTGTTTTAATTGTTGCTTGGTACACTTGGCGGTTCTCATAGGATATGAAATAAACAAATGATTTTGGGTTATTTTCGAGTGGGAAAACAATCCGATCAAACATGATATTACTACCCTTGTCCCTTGCTTGTATGATATTTTGATAAGTTGTAAAGGAAAAAGTATCTCCATACACAAGTTCTATACGTCCTTCTCCATATACTAATGGAAGAAATTGTTCTCTCGTTACTGTTGTAGATACATCTTCTATATCTTCAATAGCCCAGCCTTTCATATCTTTCAAGAAGCGATTTACATCTGTATCTAAAGTAATTCGGAAATGTTCTGATTTCTTATGAACAAAAATAGAATTCGGTCGAACAATCGTATCTGGTGCTACCTTCTTGTCACTGATAGATACATTTTGAATATACTTTCCACTCTCAATAACTTCATAGTCCGGTTGATAATCCCACAATTTCCATGTCAAAGCAAAACTAGTCAATACTAATATTGTTAGAATGGTTGCTTTAATTAGTTCATAGTTCATCCCATTGTCCCTCTTGCGAACCGAATGGAAGCGTAAAATGAATCATTGTCCCTTTGTTCTCTTTACTTTCTAGCCAAATTTCCCCATTGTGAGCTAATATAACTACTTTTGCAATAGCAAGCCCTAAACCCGTTCCACCTAATTTACGAGAACGTGCTTTGTCTACCCGATAAAAGCGTTCAAACACCTTATTAATATCTGTCTTCGGTATTCCTACACCTTCATCACTAATAATCACTTCAATATATTCCTTGAATTCCTTCACTTCACATGTGACTTTTCCACCTCTTGGGGAATATTTGATAGCATTAGAAATTATATTATCTACTACCTGTGTCAATTTATCTTGGTCGAATTCAATAAAAATACTGCTGTCTGGCATATTCCGAGCAAATTTAATTTTATCATCTGTCGTAAACTCAAAACGATCAATAATTTTATTAAAAAATGGGATAAAATTCACCCACGATGTCTTGAGCGTTTCTTCTTTTCCATCTAACTTTGACAATTGTAAAAGATCGGTTACAAGTCGAATCATTCGCTCTGTTTCTGTTTGTGTCACTTCAATAAATTGTGGAGCAAGATTTTCATCTTTCCAAGCACCATCTGCCAACGCTTCTAAATAACTTCGCATGGTTGTTAGTGGTGTTCGTAGTTCGTGCGATACATTCGCTACAAACGCTCGTTGATCTCGTTGATTTTTTTCTTGTTCTGTTACATCATGTAGCACAACAATCAATCCATTAATAAAACCTGTTTCTTTATGAATAACCGACAAAGATGCTTTCAAAATATACGGTGTTGTTGGTGAACTGAAATCTAGCAAAAGATATGGTTCTTCTAGCAAAGAATCAAATGTATACTGCTCTTCTAGTCCTAATAATTCAATTAATGTTGTCTTTAATAGTTGCTCATGAGACACATCCATCATCGTCATCGCCGCAGCATTCACTAAAATAATTCTTCCCCGTCTATCAGTTGCGATAACACCATCCATCATATGAGTTAAGACGGACGTTAATCTTCTCCGCTCTCCATCGGTCATTGCCTGTGCTTCTTGTAATTTCTTTGTTAATTCATTAAAGGTCATCTCTAACTGACCTAACTCATCATGTCCATATACTTTTACAATTCGTGAAAAATTCCCTTTAAACATCGCTTGTGTTTGCTTTCGCATATCAGAAATTGGACGCGTAATTGTCCTCGCTAGAAAAATACCTAGCACAGCTGTAATTACAACCGCAAAAAAGGTTCCAGTCGCAAAGATTTTATTAATATCTTTTAACTGTAAAAAAACACCTTCCATTGTCGCAATCACGTATACTGCACCTTGAACACTATTATTTGACTTCACTGGAACGGACAATACATACACCCGTAAGCCTTTAGAATCGAGTAAAACACTATCAATCTTTTCTCCAGCTCCAAGTGTTCGTTTAATAGAGTTTTCAGTCGTCCGTTTACCAACAATAGATTGATTGTATTCACTTGATGTTCCAAGCACTTTCGATTTATTATCAATCACTCGAATTTCTGAGATATCTTGAGAAACAAACTTTTTTAACATATCTCGAATATTATCTTCGATCGGCGTTTTATCCGTTCGCTCTTTTGTGAATTCTTGTCCAATATTATAAGCAAATAATGTCACTCGTTCATTTACTGAGTTTTTGAAGTTGGAGACAAGCTGATCTTCTAGCTTTCGCACAAAATATACACCAATAATTTGCATACCCACCAAAATAAGTAATACATAAATCAATACAAATTTTGTATGGATGGATTGTAGTATGCCAACTTCTTTCATTGCCTACTGCTCCTCTTGATTTTTCAAACAGTATCCGACACCACGCCTTGTTGTAATCCACGTTGGGTGTGATGGATCGTCCTCGATTTTTTCACGAAGACGGCGGACTGTTACATCTACTGTACGGACGTCTCCATAATAACCATCATATTCCCATACTTCTTGCAACAAATGTTCACGATTCATTACTTGTCCAAGATTTTTTGCTAGATAATGAAGTAACTCAAATTCTCGATGCGTAAGGACAATTTCCTCTCCTCTTTTTGATACAGAATATAGACTTGGCTTAATAGATAAAGCTCCTATCACTATTTCAGTTACTTCTTGGGCATCTTCCCCTGTTTGTACAACAGGTTGGTGGCGACGTAAATTTGCTCGTACACGTGCCAGAAGTTCTCTCGTTCCAAATGGCTTTGTGACATAATCATCTGCTCCAAGTTCTAATCCTAACACTTTATCAATTTCCGAATCTTTAGCTGTAATCATAATAATTGGCATTTCGTATTTTTTACGAACTTCCCGACATACTTCCATGCCGTCTTTGAGTGGCAACATAATATCTAATAAAATTAAATCAGGTTGAATTTCTTCAACTTTTTGCAGTGCTTCTACTCCATCATAAGCACAATGAACTTCATATCCTTCTTTTTGTAAATTAAACTGTAAAATATCTGCGATTGGTTTTTCATCATCAACAACAAGAATTTTTTTCTCCATTTTTATCACCTCTAAATTGTGTAGACACATACTAATCTATCATGTAATGGACATAAATTCATCTATTAAGGAATAAAAGTTAGATGGATACCAAAATACAGTAAAATCAATATTTTATAGCAGTTTGCGAAATTGTGCGGAAAAAGGTTAGAAGAAAATTTTTAATTAGACAATGAAAAAACGATGCCGTTTACTAGAGATAAGCTAAGAGTTTTTGAAACAGTACAATTAAAAATTAGCCATTGAACTTTCCGCACAATAAGTGAAACTGCTATAGTAAACCATTCATGAAACGTAACTCCCTAGAAAAGACTTCTATAACAAGCCGCTTTTAAATATAATTTATTGCTATTGACAAAGTTAAGTTGATTAACTATCATATGGTTAATCAACTTAACTTTTTTAAAAGAGGTGAATATCTTGCAAGACTATATTAAAGCAGCCGAAGAAGTTTCTATGTTTTGTAGAATGAATATGAATGCAAAACGCCAATTGCCTATTCGAGCTAGTGAAATGGGTTTGCTTATTCTTATTGTAAAATCTTCAGAAACCTATACACCTGTCCAAGCTGCAGACTTTTTTAAAGTATCCAAGCCAATGGTTACATCTATGATAAACACTTTATCCAAAAATGATTATTTAACGAAAATATCATCACAAGCTGATCGAAGAAGCTTTGTGATTCAACCAACACAAAAAGCAATTGATCTTGTCGAGGAAATGTATACAGAATACCATCATTCGATTTTACACTTAAGAGAAAAAATGGGAGCAGAAGAATTCGAGAAATTTATTATACTTTTGAGTGCAGCAAACAAGATTTTATTGGAGGTACGAGAAAATGAGTAAAGTTTTAGTTACAGGTGCATCTGGTAATGTCGGGAAATATGTGGTCGAAGAACTTTTAAAGCTTGGTGAACAAGTGATAGCAGCAGGAACTTCTGTTCATAAACTACAACAACTATTTAAAAATGTAGAATGTATTACATTTGATTTTACTGATGAAAGTACCTTTGATGCTGCTTTGCATGATGTAGACAGAGTATTTTTAATGCGTCCTCCACACTTAGGAAAACCAGAAGATTTATATCCATTTATTTCTAAAATGAAAAAAAAAGGGGTAGAACTTGTTTCTTTTCTATCTTTAATGGGGGTAGAAAAAAATACGATTCCTCCTCACCATAAAATTGAAAAATATATTGAAGAAGTTGGATTACATTTCGCTCATATAAGACCAGGATTTTTTATGCAAAATATATCTGGCATCCATTCTCTTGAAATAAGAGAGAAAGATGAGATTTTTGTTCCAGCAGGTAAAAGTAAAACAAGTTTTATTGATGCCTATGATATTGGTGTGTCGGCTGCTATTCTTTTACATCATGCTGAAAAGTATAAGAATACTGCTCATACTATTACTGGCCCTGATGCACTTAATTATTATGAAGTTGCCAACATTTTAAGTAAAGTGACTGGCAGAAAAATTACTTATGCAAAGCCTAGTTTTTTACGTTATCGAAGTTATTATATTAAACATAGAGGGTTTGATAAAGCTTTTGTAAATATAACGGTTGCCTTGTACTTCATGACTCGTATGGGTACTGCTAAAGCAGTCACAGATAATTTTTTTAAATTGACTGGTAGACAACCAAGAACATTTGAGGATTTTGCGTATGAAAATAAAGCGGTGTTTATGGAAGTTTTCGTATAAATGGGTGGGTCAATGGGGGTAAAAATATCCCCATTGACCCACCCTCAACTTTTTTATTTAAGCAACGCTAAATCATAAATGGTATAATCACACCGATAGACAAACAAATATTTCCCATCAATAATAAACCCTGTTGATTTATCAATATCCGTTGAAAAATAAGAAACATCTTTTCCAACATACGTAGCAAGTGGTTTTCCAGTTTGTGAGCGAATTAGTAACACCAAATCCTGTCCAGATGTAATATTTTTCATCGAATGAATCATACGATTTACAAATGGTGTGGAGCGATCATGACTTGTTATATCCGTTGTTTTTGCATACTCATCTAATACATCTGTTAGTCCATTTTCACTTAAAATTAATGAGCTCCCAACATGAATCATTGTTTTCCCGCCAACAGTAAGGCTCAAAACACCTGACTTTTGCAATGTATTTCCTTTTGAGTCTTTAATTTCAAACTTGTCATCCGCTTGAATATCAATTGATTTCCCTTGAACTGTATCAATGATTTGACTATTTTCATCATACGTTCTAATGGTTGCTTCTCGTCCCTTAAAAGCACTTTTCATTTTCCCTACACTATTATCAAATAAGTTACAACCTGACAAAAAAGTTAGGAATAAAACTATTGTTAAGATGCTTATCTTTTTCATTTGTTTATCCCCAGTTTTTTTAGTACATTTCCCGAACAATAATTGTTTGTGTACGGTCTGGACCAACAGAAAAAATAGAAAGCGGCACGTTAAGAAGTTCAGAAATTCTCTCTACATATTGGCGAGCATTTGTTGGAAGTTCTTCTAATGATTTTACACCCGTAATATCTTCCGTCCATCCTGCAAATTCTTCATACACAGGCTCACATTTAGCTAACGTTTTTAAGTTCGCTGGAAATGCGTTAATTACTTCATCTCCATATTTGTACGCAACACAAATTTTTAATGTGTCTATACCTGTCAATACATCCAAGCAGTTAATGGACAAGTCTGTTAGTCCACTTACACGCCGAGCATGAGTAACAACAACTGCATCAAACCAACCGACACGGCGTGGACGACCTGTTGTTGTTCCATATTCACGACCAACTTCACGAATCCGTTGACCAATTTCATTGTCCAACTCTGTTGGGAATGGTCCGTCTCCAACACGAGTCGTATATGCTTTACATACACCAATAACACGATTTATTTTTGTTGGACCAACACCTGTACCGGTTGTTACCCCACCTGCGACTGGATTAGAAGACGTGACAAATGGATATGTCCCTTGGTCAATGTCCAACATAACTCCTTGTGCTCCTTCAAATAAAACATTTATACCTTGATCCAACGCATCATTCATTACAACTGATGTATCCGTTACATATTTAGCAAATTGTTGTCCGTACTCATAATATTCATCCAAAATTTCTTCGACAGTAAATTCTTCTACCTCATATATTTTTGTGAATAACTCATTTTTTTCTGCTAGATTACGTGTTAATTTCTCCTGAAAAACTTCTCGATCCATTAAATCAGAAATTCTTATCCCGCTTCTTGAAGCTTTATCTGTGTAAGCAGGTCCAATGCCTTTCTTTGTCGTGCCAATTTGTCCTGCACCCTTTTGTTTTTCTTGTGCTTCATCTAATCTAATATGATACGGCAAAATGACATGAGCACGATTGCTAATGCGTAAATTGTCCGTACTAATATTTCTTTCATGTAAATAAGCAAGCTCTGTGATTAACGACTTTGGATTAATAACCACGCCATTACCAATCACACAAATTTTATCCGAATAAAAAATACCTGAAGGAACTAAGTGTAGTTTATATTTCTCATCATTGAACACAATCGTGTGTCCTGCGTTATCTCCTCCTTGATACCGTGCGACAACCTCCGCTTCTTTGGAAAGAAAATCAGTAATTTTTCCTTTTCCTTCATCTCCCCATTGAGAACCTATAACGACAACTGAAGACATAGCAAACACCCCTTAGTAATTCTATTAATTTCAAACAAACTTAGCTTATCAATTTGGGGCTGTAAAGTCAATTAGCTGAAGATAGGGGAATTGGGGTGTTTTCACCCTAATTCCCCTATCTTTGTGAAATAAATAGTTGCCAAAATCCCATAAAATCAATGTTTTAGTGAACCATTTATTTCACTAAAAACCGTTTAAAAAGACTTTTATCTAGCCATATTATAAATAAAAGGGATGAGTAGATTAGCAATTCTCATCCAATCTATTCATCCCTTATTCAATAGATAGTCAGTTGTACTTAAGCAGACGGAGCTGTAAAGCGATGTTCTAAGTTCACAAATTTATTGTATTCCTTAATGAATGCTAACTGAACCGTATCTGTCGGACCATTACGGTGCTTGGCAATAATAATCTCTATAATATCTTTGTTCTCGGATTCTTTATTATAATAATCATCCCGATACAGAAAGGCGACAATGTCAGCATCTTGTTCAATACTTCCTGATTCACGAATATCAGATAACATTGGGCGTTTTTCTTGTCGTTGTTCCACACTACGAGAAAGTTGTGAAAGAGCAATCACAGGAATTTCTAACTCCCTTGCAAGTGCTTTAAGTGAACGAGAAATTTCTGACACTTCCTGTTGACGATTCTCTCCCTTTCTTCCATTCCCTTGAATGAGCTGTAAATAATCAATCACAACTATACCAAGACCTTTTTCTTGTTTTAACCTTCGAC
The DNA here is from genome assembly GCA_031546705.1 of Caryophanales bacterium. GTDB lineage: Bacteria > Bacillota > Bacilli > Bacillales > JAVBJX01 > JAVBJX01. The sequence continues at coordinate 46,341 of JAVBJX010000016.1, read as the reverse complement.
ATTTGGAACGAATGTCTGCCATCCGAACTCCAGGAGTATCATCGATATATATACCAGCATTCGACAAACTTCCCATTGCCATTGTTAATTTGCCCCAGTCTTCATCTGTCAATGCTCCAACACGTAAATTTTGCGAATTAATATTCCCTTCTGCACAAATCATCCGCATAACTAGTTGTTCGGCTCCCATTTCCAAACTAAAAATAGCAACATTCTCTCCTGTTTTTATGGCGACATTTTGAGCAATATTTAGGGCAAATGCTGTCTTCCCCACAGATGGGCGAGCGGCAACAATAATTAAATCATTTCGTTGAAAACCTGCAGTAATCTGGTCTAGTTTATGGAATCCTGTTGCAACTCCTGTTACTTCTCCTTTATGATTATGCGACATTTCGATTCGGTCATATGCTTGTAAGAGAACGTCTTTAATATTTTGGAAAGAGCCAGAATTTCTGCGTCTTGATACATCAGTAATTCTTTTTTCTGCTTCCATAAGGAGCGTTTCTACTTCATCTTCTCTTGTATAACTGTCTTGAGCAATCTCTGTTGCCGCTCGAATTAAACGGCGTAGTAGAGATTTATCTGAAACAATTTGAGCATAGTACTCCACATTAGCAGCCGTTGGAATAGCCCCTGCCATTTCACTTAAGTACGAAACATTTCCTACTTCCTCTAGCACTTTTATATTCGCCAATTCTGTTGTAACGGTTATTAAGTCAATTGGTTCTCCACGATCGGAAATTTTAAGTATTGCATTAAATATTTTTTGATGAGCCACACGATAAAAATCTTCTGGAATCAATAATTCCGATACTATAATTAATGACTGTGGATCAAGAAAAATAGCTCCAAGTACCGCCTGTTCTGCCTCTATATTTTGGGGAGGAGTATGCATCAATTCACTCATTTTGTCACCACCTTCTAATAAATAAAATGGAAGGCTGACCGAAGTGGATAAAAATTATCCTGATTCGATCAGCCCAGAAACCTTATGAAGTTAAGGTTCTTGTAAGCCCCTTATTTTAAAAACCTTTTAGTAGGAAACTAGTCCTGTTCTACAACGTGTACTTTTAAAGTTGCTGTTACTTCTGTATGAAGTCTAACTGGAACACTTGTATAGCCCAATGAACGAATTACGTCATCCATTTCAAATTTACGTTTGTCCACTTTAATATTGTGTTGTGATTGTAATCCGTCAACAATTTGTTTGCTAGATACAGAACCAAACAAACGACCTTGCTCCCCAGATTTTGCTTTTATGGTAATCGTTAGTTTTTCCAACTGTTCTTTTAACTCTTTACTTTTCTCTAGCTCTTCTGCTTTGTGTTCCTCTTGCTTTTGCTTTTGAAGTGCTAATAATTTCATGTTTTTTTCTGTTGCTTCCATTGCTAATTCTTTTTTTAATAAAAAATTATGTGCATAACCATCTGATACATTTTTTACTTCCCCTTTTTTACCTTGTCCCTTGACATCTTTTAAAAGAATTACTTTCATGTCTATTCCTCTTCTCTATTAATTTCTTGAATCATTAATCGCTTGAATTAAAAGTTGCTCTGCTTCATCAATGGTTACTTCACGTAGTTGTGTCGCTGCATTTGTTAAGTGTCCACCACCACCAAGTGTTTCCATAATCATTTGGACATTTACTTCTCCAAGTGACCTTGCACTTATACCAATTGCCCCGTCATGTCTTTTGGAGATAACAAAAGAAGCATTTATCCCTGTAAGTGAAAGAAGTGTGTCGGCAGCTTGAGCAATTAAAGCAGGATTAAATATTTCTGCTGGAGTTGCTTTCGCAATTGCCACACCATATTCATCTACATGGGTATTTTCAATAAGTTTTGCACGTCTAATATAGACATCAAAATTTTCTTTTAGTAACTGTTGCACTAAAACAGTGTCCGCCCCTTGTGTCCTTAGGTAAGATGCTGCACCAAATGTCCGAGAACCAGTCCGTAATGTAAAACTTTTTGTGTCGACAATAATCCCAGCAAGTAAACTTGTTGCTTCAATAACACTTAATTTCACTTTCTTTGTCTGGTAATCTAACAGTTCAGCAATCAGCTCAGCTGTTGATGATGCATATGGTTCAATATAGACGAGCACTTGATTATCAATAAATTCATCTCCACGGCGATGATGGTCAATGACAACGATATGATCCGTCATATCTAACAAACGCTCCTCAATCGCAAGCGAGGCTTTATTTGTATCAACGACAACAACGAGCGTTTCAGTCGTCATCATCTTCATTGCTCTTTCAGAAGAGATAAATCGTCCCCACAAATCAGGATATTTCTTTAACTCAAGGAATAATCGTTGCACACTAGCATCTACTTCTTTTTCATCAACAACAATAAATGCTTCTATATTGTCAAGTTGAGCAATTTTTAGTACACCAATAGAAGAACCAATGGCATCCATATCAGGATATTTATGCCCCATTACAAATACTTGCTCACTCGAACGCATTAAATCTCGAAGTGCATTTGCTACTACTCTTGCACGAACACGAGTCTGTTTTTCGATTGGATTTGTTTTTCCACCATAGAACTTCACTTTTCCATTTGCTTCTTTAATAACTACTTGATCTCCACCACGCCCTAACGCTAAATCAAGACTAGATTGTGTTAAATAGCCAAGATCGTGTAAGGATGAATCATCGGCTCCAATCCCAATACTTAACGTAAGTCCTGTGCCCGCCTTTGCTTCTTTCTCACGGATTTCATCAAGAACAGAAAATTTATCTTTCTCCAACCGCTGTAAAACGGATGAAGTGAACACTGCGACAATTCGTTCATCTGATACTCTGCGTATATATATACCGTAATGCTTTGACCACTGTTTCAGAATTTTCCCTACCCGTGCAAGCATTTGTCCTGCTTTATCATCGTCCATTCCTGTAGAAACTTCATCGTAGTTATCAAAAAATAGATAGGCAAGTACCGTTCGATCATTGATACAAGCAGACTGATCCATCTTTACTTGGTTTGTTACATCACAAAAATAGAGAAGATGTTCTTTCCTATTAGCAACCACTTTGAATTTCTGGTCATTAATATCAATAACCTCTTCTAATCCTTCATGTTTCAGAAGAGGGATTAACGGTGGTGATATATCATGCAATGTTCTTCCAACAAGTTCTTCATCAAAACAAGCTAACAAATAGGAATTCACCCATTCAACTTTAAACTCATCATCAACAAGCATCATTCCAACTGGCATCTTACTGACTGCCAAATCTTGAAATTTTTGCTCTTTTCTATGTGAATCAGCAGAAGCAGAAGGCTTTCTTTTCACTTTTTTGTTTCCTCAATTTCTTTGTTATATTTCTTATATATCCTCTAATTAAATTAACTTCTATTATACCTAAAATGACTGGAAAGGGAAAGTATATGAAGAAAAATGAAAGCATGAAAAGTATCCATTTTTTATTAGCTAGACATATACAGATCAAAAACAGCGTAAAATCAAAAGATTTATTCGCTTTATGAAAATCTCTAATCTAACCAAAATCATTTATCTTACATATCCACTAACCTAGCAACATCTTCTCCACACTTTGCACATTTACAAATCAAAAGAACTCCTGAAGGATCATTATGTAATATATATTCCACAATCCTCGTTACGCCACAAGAAGAACAAGACATATTAGATAAAATAAACTGGGATAATCAGATTTTTTTTTACTTCGATTGTCCCAAACTCAACAAAAAAGCAATGGACAAATGTCCATTGCTGCTATAAAGCGATTTCTTCTTCAAAAAATGTGAGTTGAACGGTTTCTGTTAATACGTCTGCATAACTGTATGATACACGTTCAAATGCGTTTGCCTGCTGGTCAAGTTCAATAACGAATACAGCAGGATAGGTCTCTGCTAAAATGCCACAACGTTCTGTCATTTTCTTTCTGCCACCATTGGCTCGCAATGTTAAGCGTTGCCCTACATGTCCATCCAAAGATTGTTTAATCTCAGATAATGATCTTGTCACGCTATCCACCTCATTTTAATCATTATATCAAAAAATACTTGTTAAGTCAAAATTCTTTACAATTCTTGTCGAATAGTCTTTATTTATGTAACTAGTTTGTTCCATTTTCAGTTATTTATGTAAGAGGCTGGAACATAAATTTTTTTAGAGGTTTTTTAGTGAAATGAGTGGCTTATCAAAATGTTCATTTTATAGGATTTTGGCAACCATTTATTTCATGCGGCTGAACAGAAGGGGCATTCTTTGTCCCTTCTGTTCAGCCGCTAAGTAATTTCATCATCCAGTCGTCGAAAAGGGCGACCTGTTCTTAAAACACCCTTTGTTTCAATGCCACCAACTCCTTTTTCTCCAGTCAGTGTGTTGCGTAACACATCCCAGACATTCACTCGTTCCATAAATGGAGTAAAACTAATACGTGACACTACATATACAGGATCAAGGGCATGAATATTAACCCTTGACGGGGAACTTGCATAGTTCGCTCCTGATCGAATAAGCGATTCAAAATGCGATTGACAAGCCCCTGCAAAAATAACAAGTTGGTCTAAATGAGGAATTTTTTTTCTTGCTGCTTTGACTGCCTTCACAAAATAATCCGAATTACGATATGCTTTTAAATCATTTATACTTCCTTTTGATTTTGAATAGGCATCATGACCTGTAATTACTAAAATATCAGGATGAATTTCATTTAGAAGAAGTGGTATTCGTTCAAACATTTCCTTTTCAGGGCAGTATATACCATATACTGGTATATGAATTCGGTTGTACACTTGCAGACATTTTTGTAAATAGTTTCGGTCTCCATCTAAATGGAGCACCCGACCAGGAATTTGAAAATAATCATAGCTTGCCTCATAACCGTTTGTAGCTTCATGTTCATTTCGTTCTTGTATGACATTTTGATCTTGCTGCAATAATTTATATGATTGCTCAATAATATCTCTTTCTTGAAGCTCCCGTTTTGTTTGTTCATCCTCATCCATCCGAACTAAGTCTGTAAATGGAGCATCTGCCAATAAACGAATATCTTCTCCGTGTAAAATAGCTTCTTCCTCACTTATATCCGTCACCCGAAATAAAATATCACACTCATATGACTTACGCCCAACAATATCGCCAATATTAAATTTCAAGTTCCCACCACCCGACTAATATATCGCTCATTTTGTAGCATATTCTAAAAAAAAGAGGGTGTGTCAATCGGCGAAAAAAACACCTCAATTGACACACCCTAGTGAAATACATAGTTAATATAATTCTATAAAATTAATGCTTTAGTAAATCGCTTATCTCACTAAAACCCTTCAAACAACTTTTATTTCAACCTCTATTTTTTATAAAAGTATGTATACAATTCATCACTTAATTTTCCAAACTCCAAAATTGAAAGTGTTTCCCCACGGCGGCGAGGATCAATACCTGCATCATTTAATGCCTGTTCAATGCTTTCTTTTTTTTCTCGCCCATTTTGTAGTCCACTCAGCAGATTATTTAAAATTGTTTTTCTGCGTTGAGCAAAACTCATGCGTACAATAGCAAAGAAAAAATTCTCATCCTGCACACAAACAGCAGGAGTATCTCGAATTTCTAACCGCACAACAGCAGAATCTACATTTGGTTTTGGAATAAAAACAGTACGAGGTACAGTCATTACTGTTTCTGCAACTGTGTAATACTGCACAGCAATAGATAAAGAACCGTAATCTTTTGTTCCCGGTTTTGCTGCCATCCGCTCTGCTACTTCTTTCTGAAGCATTACAACAATTCTTTTTACTGGCACTTTCTCCTCTAATAACTTCATAACAATTGGTGTTGTCACATAGTAAGGCAAATTTGCTACAACCATTATTTCTTCTACGTCATGAAACTTCTCAGAAATAGTTGCTTTAACATCAACTTTTAACACATCTTCACAAATAATATGAACGTTGTCATATTCCAGAAGCGTTTCGGATAGGATAGGAATAAGACGCTTATCAATCTCAAATGCCACTACTTGTTTTGCTTGTTTCGCTAATTGTTCCGTCAATGCTCCAATTCCTGGACCAATTTCAATGACTCCACTTGTCTTACTCACGCTTGCTGCATCAACAATGTTATCTAAAATATTCGTATCAATTAAGAAGTTCTGTCCTAAACTTTTTTTAAAAGAAAAATTATGTCTTTCTAGTACCGCTTTTGTTCGAAGCGGCGTTGCAATATCTTTATTCATTTCTTTCCTCCATTAAGAAAATCGCTTCGTTCAATTGATTCTTTGTAATTTGAAACATTTGTAGTCGTTTATGTAGTTGCTTTCCATTCGTATGTCCAATATGTAGCAACTTTCCTAGACGTTCTCGGCGACTTGCTGAATCCGTTCCTCCAATAAGTCCATATTCCATTAAATCATCAACAGAAATTTCTTCTCGAATCATAATTGTTTCTTCGTATACCATGTCCAACGCTTGACGAATCGATTCATCAGAAGCATGTTCGATTCCAACACCACGACCATTTTTAGCTATTGCTTCTTCCTTTGACAAAAATGCGTGCTTACATCCTTGAACTTTTGCTGAAATAATTTGACGAATTCTTTTTCCTGGATAATCAGGATCAGTAAAAATAATGACTCCCCGTCTCCTTTGGGCAAGTTTTATTTTTTCAATTGTCATTTCATTAATTGCTGAACCATTTGTTTCAATTGTATCCGCACAAACAGCACGTTGAATAGCTATTGTATCATCTTTTCCTTCAACTACAATAATTTCTTTAATTTTCATTAGTTCTCCAATCAAAAATGTTTAATTCTAACATACAACTCTAAAAAAATGAACATCTAAAAACCCTTAATATTATCGGATTTTATAGCTGTTCATTTTTGACATTATTTCAGTATTTTTACTTTAATCTTTCGTACTCCCCAATTCCTTGCAGAAGATTCACTAGGAAATAACAAATCTACTTTTTTCCCTTTTACCCAGCCGCCTTTATCTGCGGCAAGTGCATAACCATATCCTTCTACATACAGTTTTGTTCCAAGTGGAATAACGCTAGGATCTACTGCTACTATTTTCATATTTGGACGCAAAACTAGACCTGTTGCGGTACGCCCTGAACATCCTTTACAGTTTAAGACATATGCCGTTGCAGTTACTGTAATCTCTTTAGCAACTGCTGGCTTCTTTTCCGCAACTTTTGTTCCAACCGCAATAATATGATTTTTACTTTGCTTTAATGTTTCAGTAATAATAGTTTTACGGGATACTTCTTTTCCATCTTCTAATGTTCTTTCATACATTTTCTGAATAACACCTTTAACACCAACTTGAATAACTTTTTGTTTTCCTTTAGCAAGTGTTTTGTCAGCTTGCTTCACTGTTTTAAAATCGATCGGTTCTTCCACTACATCGCTGACCTTTTCCACTCTAGTAATTTTCACAGTAGATGATGCTGTAATTGTTTCATTCATCGACGGTTCAATATAATCAAGTTTATTTAATGTCACTTGCTGGTTCTCTAAAAAGTTAGCGACCGTAGTCGAAGTTGACCAGACTTCTTCTTTTTTTCCATCGACTTGTATTGTAACAGGAAAACTATTCTCTACTTCTATCTTCATTTGATCGTTCGTTTTACTAGACATTGTCGGTGTAACTTTATCGGTTGACTGAATTTCAATTCCCTTCTCATCCAATACATCTGCTACCGTATCTGCATATGTCCTTATTTGTTCTGTTTTTCCGTCAACAACTAGTGTGACATCTGTTTTTCCAAATACATCACTGGCAAAACCAGTTGTAGTTAACAACGCAAATAAGCTCGCTACCATAATCGCAAGCTTTCTATGTGTTAAATTTGATTTGAAAAACAAGTTCTTCATGATTGTATATAACTTCACGAAAAATCCTCCCTCTCTTGTAAAATCTTTTTTATCGGTAGTTGCTATTATTCCGACTTTCTATACTATGCTAGAGAAAACTCTATTATGCAGAAAATCAGGAAAAAGGAAGAAAAGTCTAGTCTAATAGCGATTTTTTCGCCATATATAGATGATTTCTTTCCTCCAGTTAGCGAATATTAAATAGTTTCTTCGCATTCTCTGTTGTTTTGCGTCCTACCTCTTCCAATGACAATCCTTTTAACTCAGCTATTGTTTTGGCTACATATTCTACAAATTTGGGTTCGTTTCTTTTTCCACGAAAAGGGTGCGGCGCTAAGTAAGGACAATCCGTTTCTATGAGTAAGTACTGAAGTGGTAGTTCCGTTGCTACTTCTTTTGGTTTCTTTGCATTCTTAAAAGTTACAGGTCCACCAAATGAAATGTAGAAGTTCATATCTATGCATTGATAGGCAGTTTCTATGCTTCCTGTAAAACAGTGCATAACTCCACCTACTTCATGAGCATTTTCTTCTCGCAAAATCGTTATAACATCCTCTGTGGCATCACGATTATGTATGACAATTGGAAGTTTTACTTTCTTGGCAATTGCAATTTGTCTACGAAACACTTCTTTTTGGATATCTTTTGGTGATTTATCCCAGTGATAATCAAGTCCCATTTCACCTAGAGCAACTACTTTCGGATGAGAGCTAAGCGATTCAATCCAAGCGAATTCTTTCTCCGTTGCATCGATTGCATCGACAGGATGCCAACCAACTGTGGCGTAAATCCACTCGTATTTCTCCGAAATTCGAATAGCTTTCTCAATCGTTTGTTGATCGAAACCAACAACATTCATCAAACGTACCCCAGATTCCCAAGCTCGTTCAATTACTGCTTCTAAGTCTTCCTCAAATTGTGTTGCATTTAAGTGGACATGTGTATCAAATAACATTTCAATCCCACTCCTTATCCGTAACATACTAACACATATTTTTGTTACATAAATAACAAGTATATGACATTTACATTACAAAAAAATAAAAAAAGTAGGATTTTATTCCTACGTTGTAATTTTTTTATAGGTGGAAAGACTAGAAAAAACAGGTTGAGTCAAAAGAAGTTAGGATAGAAATCTTTTTGAAGGGTTTTAGCAACTATTCATTTCAAGAGGATGTAACAAAAGGGGTGAAAACACCCCTTTTATTACATCCTCACTATTTCACTTTTGCCCCATTTGGTAAGGTTTTATCCGCAAATATAACAGAGAGTACATCACCTTCTGATCCTGCGAGAATCATTCCTTGTGATAGTTCTCCACGTAGTTTTACAGGTTTTAAATTTGTTACACAAATGACTTTTTTGCCAATTAGTTGTTCTGGTGTGTAAAACTTTGCAATTCCAGAAACTACTTGACGTTTTTCATCTCCTAAATCTAGTTGTAGCTTTAAGAGTTTATCCGCTTTTTTAATTGGTTCAGCAGAGAGAACTTCTGCTACACGTAAATGAACTTTCATAAAGTCATCAATCAAAATTTCATCTACTTCTTCTATTACAGGTTCTTCTTTAATTGAAGGCTCTTCTTTTGGCAAAGTTCCTCTCATTTGCTCTTGAATATATTCTACTTCCACTGGAATCTCTAAGCGTGGAAAAATCGGATTACCTTTTTGCACTTTTGTTCCTTCTTTTATCACACCAAAACGTTCAAGACTTTCCCAATTTTTTACATCTTCCCCTATACCAAGTTGTGTGAAGATTTTTTCAGGTGTTTGTGTAAGAAATGGTTGTAACATAACTGTAATATAACGTAATGCTTCTGTTAAATGAGCCATAACAGATGCTAAATCTTCTATTTTTGCAGAGTCTTTCTCTAATACCCATGGTTGCGTTTCATCAATATATTTATTTGCCCGACTTACTAGTTGCCAAATACTTGTTAACGCAACGGAAAACTCCATTTTTTCCATCGCATCTTCATATTTTTTTACATTTTCTAGTGCCATGCTAGAAATAGATTCATCAAAACTCGTCATATTGCCTTTGTACGTTGGGATAACACCATCAAAATATTTATCAATCATGGCTACTGTTCGATTTAATAAATTCCCTAAATCATTCGCTAAGTCAAAATTAATTCGTTCAATAAATCCTTCAGGTGTAAAAACGCCATCAGAACCAAATGAAAATTCACGCAGTAAATAATAACGAAGTGCGTCTATTCCGTAACGGTCAACGAGTGTACTAGGATCAACGGTATTTCCTTTTGATTTAGACATTTTGCCATCTTTCATTAATATCCAACCGTGACCAAGCACTTTTTTTGGTAGTGGCAAGTCAAGAGCCATTAACATAATTGGCCAAATAATTAAGTGGAAGCGAGCAATATCTTTTCCTACTACATGAACATCAGCAGGCCAATATTTTTTGAAATTTGTATCATCCTCACTATTATATCCAAGTGCTGTAATATAGTTGGACAATGCATCTAACCATACATAAATGACATGTTTCGGATCATTTGGTACTTTAATTCCCCAATCAAACGATGTCCGTGAAACAGCTAAATCTTCTAACCCTGGTTTAATAAAATTATTAATCATTTCATTTTTGCGTGATTCTGGCTGAATAAATTCTGGATTTTCTTTATAGTATTTCAATAAGCGGTCTGCGTACTTACCCATCTTAAGGAAATAAGACTGTTCGCTCACAAATTCTAATTCATGACCACTATCAGGAGCTTTTCCACCAATCACTTTGCCTTGTTCATCACGAATTGGATCAACTAGTTGCAGTTCTGTATAAAATGTTTCATCTGAAACTGAATACCAACCTTCATATGTACCTAAATAAATATCACCTTGTTCTAGTAGTTGTGTAAACATTTTCTCCACTGCTTTTTTATGAAATGTTTCTGTTGTTCGCATGTATATGTCATAAGAAATATCTAACTTCTTCCATAAACCTTTTACGTCAGCAACAATTTCATCAACATAGGCAATTGGTGTTAAACCTTTTTCCTCTGCTTTTCGTTGAATTTTCTGTCCATGTTCATCTGTTCCTGTTAAGTATATGACATCAAAACCACGCATTCTTTTATATCGTGCCAAAACGTCACACACAACCGTAGAATAGGCATTTCCAATATGTAACTTTCCGCTTGGATAATAAATCGGCGTTGTAATATAGAATGTTTTCATTTACTCTATCCTTTCTTCTTAAAAAATTTCCTACAATCCATTATTTTTTCTGCCATTATATCTCAAAAATTACCAATTCACAAATGCTCTATAGATTTATAGCAGTTTGCGAAATTGTGCGGAAAAAGGTTAAGAGAAAATTTTTAATTAGACAATGAACTTTCCGCACAATAAGTGAAACTACTATAATCATAATCCATGATACGCTTGATAAATTTCTCGCTTACTCAAACCTCGTTCTTTTGCAACCTGTTTCATTGCTTCCTTCACATTCATTTGTTGTTCCGCATACACATTCACATGTTGTTCAATGGTCAGTGGTTCCCACCATTTATCTTCCACTAATTTTTCTTTCGTTCCTTCTAACAAAAGGCAAAACTCACCACGAACTTCTTCTGTTTCTGCCCACTCTAATGCTTCCTCTACCGTTCCACGCAAAAAATGTTCAAACCTTTTTGTTAACTCCCTGCAAAGAACAATTCGGCGATTATCAAAAACTTCCTTCATTATTTGTAATGTTTCTTTTAAACGATGAGGAGATTCATAGAAAATTATTGTTGCTTCGTTATATTTAAGTTGTTCTAATTGACTACGTTTTGTTTTTTTCTGACGGTCTAAAAACCCATAAAAATAAAAAGGAATTGTTGGTAACCCCGATGCAGTGAGAGCTGTCAATGCCGCATTTGCACCAGGTAACGGGACAACTGTACAACCATTGGCAATGGCCTCGACAACTAATTCATAACCGGGATCAGAAATCGTTGGTGTTCCTGCATCACTGACAATTGCAATATTTTTTCCTTCCTTTAATAAGTTCACCAATTTTTTTGTTCCTGATTCTTTATTATGTTCATGATAACTAGTAAGGGCTGTTTTAATATCAAAATGGGTAAGTAGTTTTCTTGTTTGTCGTGTGTCCTCTGCAGCAATTACATCCACTTCTTTTAAAATCCGTAATGCTCTTAGGGTAATATCTTCTAAATTTCCAATTGGTGTTGGTACAATATATAACATATTCGTTGCTTCAAAACTACGTTGTTGTTGCAAAATCATTCACCTCTGTTTCAATATATATTTGTTTTTTCTGCTTGTTTAACTGTTTGAAATTATATTCCATTTGCATAGCGAATCGTTTTGTTTCGTATTTCTTGGCAAATAAAAGTGTGACTGGTATTCGTCCTCGTGTATATTTTGCACCTTTTCCAGCATTGTGTGTATCTATTCTTTGTTCCAAATTGGTTGTATAACCTGCATAATATGTTTCATCCTTACACCTCACTACATAAAACCAATGACCATTACTCTCCATACAAAATATCGCTCATTTCATTGGTATATTCATCTTCTTCATTATAAACAACAAGTGGTGGCAATACTTTTAAAGCAGTCCGTCCATCTTTAATTCCTTCTATTAAAATAATATTCGCTTCCTTATTTGCTTTTGGATAAACGAAACGCAATCTTTTTGGTTCAAGTCGATATTTTCTCATCAAGGTTACTATGTCAAGTAGTCGACTAGGACGGTGAACTAAAGAAAATTTTCCACCTTGTTTAAGTAACTGACTGCCTACAAATAGGACATCTTCTAACGTGCAATAAATTTCGTGTCTAGCAATCGCAAAATGTTCATTTTTATTTCTTTCTTCTTCAGTAATCGTTTCAAAATATGGCGGATTACAAGTCACAACATCCGCCTTATTTAACCCAATCTGTGAAATGATTTTTCGCAAATCTCCATGAACCATTTGAATTTGCTCACTAAGTTCATTGTACACAATACTTCTCTCTGCCATATTATGTAGTCTTTCTTGAATCTCCACTCCAATAATTTCTCCATGTGTCCGTTTACTTAAAAGAAGTGGAATAACCCCATTCCCACTACATAAATCAATCGTAATTCCTTTTTGAATTTTTATATAGGTAAAATGAGCAAGCAATACTGCATCTAAAGAAAATGCAAAGACTGATGGACTTTGAATAATTTTCAAACCGCTCGCTAGTAAATCATCCAAACGCTCATCATTATGTAATTGTACCATGTTCTATCTCCTTTCTGTTCTCTACATAAAAAATGCTCTGGGACAGAATTTTTTTTATGGTTTTTAATGAAATGAATGGTTCACTAAAACATTGCTAATACACAAATTTTGACGACCATTCATTTCATTAATTTGGGATAAGCCTCTTTTGCTCCAAACCCAAAAAAAAAGAGAGTCAAAGTGACTCCCTAACTACAAACGAATTCACTTCTCCAAAGCAGGTTCAAAAATTGCCATACAAAATAAGCAGTCACCATCTGTTCGGACACTTCCATAACGAAGATTACAAACATGAAACCCTTCTTTGTATAATCGTGCTAACGTGTCATATCCATCCCCGATATCTATTTGTTTTCGTTTCTTTTTGGAGATAGATGATTCTTCACCCAATAGCAGTTCTAATCGCCGCCGCAAATGATGATTCTCTATGTGTAAAAACTGATTTTCCTCAAGTAATTTTGTCACTTGATCTTTCAATTCTCCTAGTTGGCTAGACAAATTCGTAATTTCTTCTTCCATACTCGTCATGGAGCCAACTATTTCACGTTTATCCATAGCCTTACTCTCCCGTTTGAGCTGACAAAAGTCCTTCTTCAATCAGTTCATCAATTGTATACTCTACAACTTTTCCACTACTGGCTAATTCTACTCTGATAACTCTATCTAAAATATTCAAACCAACTACTCTCCCTGTCCCAAGCGGTGTTTCCATTGTTTCTCCAAGGTCTGGAAGTTGTTCTTTTACGGATTCATATTCATCATTTTCATATTTCAAACAACACATCAATCTTCCACAAAGACCAGAGATTTTTGTAGGATTCAGCGATAAATTTTGATCTTTCGCCATCTTGATAGACACAGGTTCAAAATCACCAAGAAATGATGAACAGCAGAGAACTCGCCCACAAGGACCAATGCCACCAAGCATCTTTGCTTCATCACGCACCCCAATTTGTCTAAGTTCAATACGTGTCCGAAAAATCGCTGCTAAATCTTTTACTAATTCCCGAAAATCAATTCGTCCATCAGCAGTAAAATAAAAAATGATTTTATTTCGGTCAAATGTATATTCTACATCCACTAATTTCATATCTAAATTATGTTCTTCAATTTTGCTTACACAAATTGTATACGCTTCCTTTGTTGCTTCTTCGTTTGTTTCCATCATGAGTTGATCTTTCTCATCTGCAACACGAATAACTTTCTTAAGTGGCAAAACAATATCATTTTCACTTACTTGTTTTTTGTCAATAACAACCCTACCAAATTCAATTCCTCGTACTGTTTCTACGATAACGAAATCCCCATTTTGAATAGATAATTTCGCTGGATCAAAATAGTATACTTTACCCGCTTTCTTAAAGCGAACGCCTACAATATCATACATTAAATTAAAACCCCTCCTTTAGGAGTAATACGAGTTGTTCCATCAATAATTGTGGATTCATATTCGTATTCAAACGACCTTTCGCTGAGAGAATCGCCTCCATTTGTTTGGCAATCTTTGTTTGCGAGTACACACCTAACTGACGAATGATGGGAAGTTTATCTACAAAAATAACTTTCTCCACATCATCTAATTGGATATATAGTGTATCTTTATAGGCATACAATAATAATTCTAAACCTATGCTCATTTTTTCCTTATCATTAAAATGACTCATCCATTCTAGTAGCAGAAGCATTGCCTGCATATAATCATTATGGACAGTTTCGTATAATTGTATCACTATTTTTCTTGCTTGTACAAACCACTCATCTTGACACAGTTCTAATGCCTCTTGTTGATTATTTGTTAGTTGGGCTGCCGTAATTGCTAGTGGTCGAGAAATATTTTGTTCTATTAATAATTGAATCATCATTTCTTTTTGTAACGGCTGAAAAGTTAGCACTTGGCAACGTGATAAAATCGTACTTAACATTCGTTGCACTTGCTCCGTTAAAAGAATCGCAACCGTTCCCTCATTTGGCTCTTCTAAAAATTTAAGCAAGCTATTTGCCGCATTATTTGTCATTTTATCGGCATGACAAATAATATATAATTTTTGTGATGACTCCACACCTGTTTTGATAAACTCTTGTTGTAGCGTGGCAATCTGTTCTTTTTTTATAGACATCCCATCTGGTTCAATAATATGAACATCTGGATGATTCCTTGATTCAATTCGGCGACAATTAATGCACGTTTTGCATGGAACGATTTTTTTTTCCAAACAGAACAATGCTTTGGCAAAAAGATAAGCAACTTGTTCTTTTCCAGTTCCCTTTTCACCCTCAAGTAAATAAGCATGGGCTACTCTTTTTTTTTGTATGCTGTTTGCAATTATTTTTAAAGCAATTGGTTGTGTTTTCTCTAGCTGCTCCCAAGACATACGGACACCTTCTTCTTTTTATTGTATCATGTTTATATATGTAACGTTCATTTGTTTTCGTCTAAATAATTAGTAATGATTGCGTAGCTACTTAAAACAACTTCTTCCACAGATTTCGTTCCATCCACCACATGGATTCTATTTTTAAAACGATTCATTACGTGTTCGTAACCTTCTTGCACTTTTTCATGAAAAGATAATTCTTCTAAATCTAAACGATCCATACTTTTTTTCTGATTTTTTGCAAGCCGAGCAAGTCCAACTTCTGGTGGTATATCTATATATATTGTTAAACTAGGAAAAATTCCCTCTATCGCAAATTCATTAATAGCCAAAACTTCATCAAAACCAAGTCCTCGTGAAACGCCTTGATAAGCTAAGGAACTATCAACAAATCTATCACATAAAACAATTTTGTTATTCTTCAAAGCTGGAATTACTTTCTCTACTAAATGTTGACGGCGAGCTGCTGCATATAATAATGCTTCTGTTCGAGAGTCCATCGTTGTGTACTGCGGGTGTAAAACAATTTCTCGAATCCGCTCAGAAATTTCAATCCCTCCCGGTTCTCTCGTACACATAATATCATATCCATCGTTAGTAAGTTTCTTGGCTACCTGTTCCATAGCTGTTGTTTTTCCTGAGCCATCTAGCCCTTCAAATGTAAAAAAATATGTATTCATTTAAAACACCTCAATCCAACCTTCTTTTAATAATTCATCTCGTTGAAAATTTGTTCCTATTTCGTACAACTCCCGAATCCATTCCACATGTTCTTTGCGGATACGTTCTCCTTTAGTAACAATTGGAATACCGGGTGGATATGGAATAACTGCTTGAGCAGCAATACGACCTATGGAATCATGTAATAAAACTTTCTCTTTCTCCTTTAAATTTGCATATGACTCTGCTATCGCTATTTTTGGAATTGGCATTTGTCTAGTCGTTAATTTAGTTTCGGATGATGGCACGTGTTGAAATGCTTGTTTCATTCGAGTGATGATTTCTTCTATTTGAATAACCGCTAGGGGACAAACAAGCACGACATTAAATGGATCAGCTAATTCTGGATAAATACCCTGTCCTTCTAGTGCTTGCTTCAATGCAAAACCAGATGCATTTTTCGTTGATTGAATCGTTATTTTGAGTAAATCTGTATGAATTCGTCCATCTGTTGATTGTACCGTTTTTACGGATGGAATACGATTAATTTCTTCTGTAAAATTTTCGATTGACTGGGCAATAACTTGTACATTTTCATGCTTTATGTCCGAAACATATGCTCGAGCTAAATCTAATGATGCCATAATTGGATATGACGGGCTGCTTGACTGTAATATATGTAAGTAATGACGAACTTTTTCTTGATTCACTAATTCACTATTAAAATGTAGGAAAGAACCCATTGTCATTGCAGGCAATGTTTTATGAGCAGAATGCACAACCATATCTGCCCCGCATACAATGGCACTTTTTGGAAATGGATAACCAAGAACAAAATGAGCTCCATGAGCTTCATCTACAAGAACAGGGATATTATATGTATGTGCTACTTGAATAATTTCTGTTAAATCTTGTGCCATTCCATAATAATTCGGATTGGTTAAAACAATTGCTTTTGCATCTTTATGTTGTTCTAGTGCTTCGATAATTGTTTCTCTTGCAACATAGGAAGCAACGTGTGCTTCAGTTTCATATTCAGGAGCGAGAAAAACAGGTGTTGCTCCTGTCAGCTCCATTGCATGAAAAATAGATTTATGGCTATTTCGCTGAATAAGAATCTTATCTCCTTGCCCACATACTGAAAAAATCATTGCTAAGTTTCCGACTGTTGAGCCGTTTACTAGGAAATATGTTTGTTTTACTTTATATAAATCAGAAGCTAGTTTTTGTGCATTAAAGATTGCTTCTGTTGGATCGTGTAAATCATCGAGATTTGGAAGTTCTGTTACATCAAGTGGGAGAATGGATTTGTAATAGTTACTTGCAGATGGCAAAAAAACACTTCCTGATTTATGACCCGGGATGTGAAAGGAAAATGGTGATTGCTTTGTATGTTGGATAAGTGCATTGAATAATGGAGTTTTTTGCATGGATAGTCCTCTTTTTTCTATGTATTTCGTATTTCCTACACACTATCATAAAATGGGTTATGGCTACAAATGAAAATAAAAGAGAAACCTTCATTAAAGAAGCATATTATGGGATGATTTATCGTAGTTTGCTTTAATATGGCTGTTCAAAAATTTATTGTCGAGTAAAAGAATATAAAAAATAGATGCTAGTGCCAACTCCCCGCACTAGCACACATCTCACCTACACAACCCAATGTTGAATAAAAAACAACCCAACAATCCCAGGAACCCCCAAAGTCCCCGACACGACAACTGTCACTGCATTAATCGGAATATGTAAAGAAAATGACGACCCAACCACATTAACCAAAAACAAAAACGAAGCCCCAATAACTAACTTCACCACTCCGCTGCCCATAAACTTCATTAGCTTTAATTGATTGCCAAGAAGTAAAAGCACTAACACAATAAAAATTCCCAACGCTATAATAAGCTCCAAAAAAACGCCCCCCTTCATCCAGTGCTTGTACATTGTATGAAGAAGGGCATATTTCTATAACTGACTCTAAATCTTTTTAGAGGATTTTAATGAAATGAATGGTTCGCTAAAATGCTGATAACAATTAAATTTTGGTAACCATTCATTTCATGAGTTTGGGACAATCGGGATGAAAGACCTCCCAATTGTCCCAAACTCTTTTCTATAACTCTCTTCGACCTTCTAATGCTCTGGAAAGTGTTACCTCATCGGCATATTCTAAATCTCCACCAACTGGAAGACCATGGGCAATTCGAGTCACCATAATTCCACTTGGACGTAATAATCTGGAAATGTACATGGCTGTTGCTTCCCCTTCAATATTTGGATTTGTCGCCAAAATCACTTCCACAATTGTGTCATCTTGCAGTCTTTTTAATAACTCAGCGATTTTAATATCCTCTGGACCAATCCCATCCATTGGTGAAATTGCTCCATGAAGAACATGATACATACCTCGGTATTCTTTCATTTTTTCTAAAGCGATTACATCTTTTGGGTCTTGCACGACACAGATAACCGAGCGGTCACGTCTTAGGTCTTCACAAATATAACAAGGGTTTTGGTCTGTAATATGTCCACAGATAGAACAATACGTTAAATCTCGTTTGGCATTTACTAATGCTTTTGCAAAGTCAAGCACAGTATCCTCTTTCATATTTAATACGAAAAAAGCCAAACGAACGGCTGTCTTCGGACCAATCCCTGGCAATTTCATAAAACTATCTATTAACTTTGATATTGGTTCTGGATAGTGCATTGTGTCCTCCTAGAAACCTATATTACCAAATTTTCCCATCACTTGAGCTGTTAAGTCTTCCACTTTTTTCAAAGCATCATTTGTTGCCGCTAAAACTAAATCTTGTAACATTTCTACATCATCAGGATCAACTACTTCTTCTTTAATTCTTACTTCAATAATTTGTTTTTGACCATTAACGACAACAACAACAACACCGCCGCCCGCACTTCCTTCTAATACTTCTTTACTTAAATCTTCTTGAGCTTTCTCCATATCTTTTTGCATTTTCTGCATTTGTTTCATCATTTTTTGCATGTTACCACCCATACCCATATTTCCACCACGCATTAATAATTCCTCCTTTATTATTCTACTACTTCAATTAAATCTCCAAAAAGTTTTCTCGCCTCAAGTACAATTGATTCTTCTTTTACACCTTCGACTTCTTGTGATGTACTAAGAAATTGTTCTCGAACATGTAACCATTCACTATCTGGAACAGCAACCAGTTCAAAATGTCGTCCTGTTAATTGTTCTAGTGCGGATTCAATATTGTTACGAACATTTTGTTCTGTCGCCATCTGACAGTGGATTTCATATTTAAATTTTAACACAAAACGAGTCGCATCTGCAGCAACTGGCTCTGTATCTTGAACAAGTGCTGCTTGGGAGCGTTTATTTTTTCTTAGTATGTCTAGCACATCCATCCAACGACTTTTTACAACTGCTAAGTCTTGATGGGTTGCTTGCTTTAATACAGAAAAAATACGATTTGTTTGCACTTTGTATCCGCTAGTTCGTTGTTTCGGTTCTTGTCTTGGTTTTTCGGATACAGTCACTTCACTTCGTTCTACAAATTCTCTATTAGCTAATTGTTGTTCCAATGTGATAAGTCGCTGAAGTAAATTAGAATCTTCTTGAATAACGACTTCCCTTTGATGACATAACTTTACTAATGCTACTTCCATATGAATACGTGGATGGTTTGTCCATCGCATTTCCTGAGCTGTGCCATTCAATACTTTAATACTATCATAAATAGACGAATCTGTTACTTGTGCGGATAAGCTCGTAAACTGCTCGTCTACATGAACAAGCTCTAATACATTTTCTAATTCTGGTGCTGTTTTATATAGTAGAAGGTCTCGGTAGTAAAAAATTAAATCTTCTACCAAACGATTTGGATCTTTTCCTTCCTTCATTAACTGATGAAATGATTGCAGTGCTTGTAACGTATTTTTTTCACACGCAGCTTTGACTAGTTGCCCTAGTACTTGTTCAGATGTCGCTCCTGTAATGGAAAGTACATCTTCTAATTGCACTGTGTCTTCGCTAAAAGAAACAACTTGATCGAGCAAACTCAGTGCGTCGCGCATTCCTCCATCTGCTGCTCTGGCTAGTGCTTGTAAAGAATCGTTATTAATCGCTATATTTTCTGCTTCGACAACTGTTCCGAGTCGTGAGACAATATCTGGTGCTTCAATTCGCCGAAAATCAAACCGCTGACAACGAGAAATAATTGTGAGTGGGATTTTGTGTGGCTCTGTTGTTGCTAATATAAATATGACATGTTTTGGTGGTTCTTCTAGTGTTTTTAATAATGCATTGAATGCTCCTGTGGACAGCATATGTACTTCATCAATAATATACACTTTATATGTAACAGAGCTTGGGGCAAATTTTACTTTATCACGAATGTCCCGTATCTCATCCACCCCATTGTTAGAAGCAGCATCAATTTCTAATACATCTTGGATAGAACCACTCGTAATACCTAGACACACAGAACATTCGTTACATGGCTCTGGTGTTGGTGCTTGCTCACAGTTGACCGCTTTAGCAACAATTTTTGCGACACTCGTCTTACCCGTTCCTCTTGGACCTGAAAATAAATAAGCGTGTGACAACTTTTCTTTTGACAATGCATTTTGTAAAGTTCTTGTCACATGTTCTTGCCCCACAACATCACTAAATTGTTGCGGACGAAATACACGATATAACGCTTGATACGCCACTTTTCTCCCCTCCTCTCACAATAAATAATCACTACTCCATTCTACATAAAATAATATGGAAATTCAAACTGTACTTAGTTGATACCATTACTTCTTTTCCGTTATAATAAAAGTAAAGTTTTTTATCGTGAAAGGGGTCGGATTTACTTGTCACAAACAAAATCAGTTAATGAAGTGAATTACACATCTATTGTTTCTGCTCAACGAGCATTTTTTCAGTCTGGTGAAACACATTCTTACGAATTCCGCAAAGCACAATTAGAAACATTGTATGCAGCTGTTGTTGAAAATGAAAAGCTTCTTATAGAAGCACTATACAAAGATTTACACAAAAGTGAATTTGAAGCGTTCTCTACCGAAATTGGAATAATTCTTCATGAAATTTCACACACACTAAAACATTTACAAAAATGGATGAAGCCAAAGAAAGTAGCAACTTCTACAACTCATGTTGGAAGCAAAAGTAAAATTTATCGTGAACCATATGGTGTAAATTTAATTATCGCACCTTGGAATTATCCGATTCAATTAGCACTTCTTCCATTGATTGGAGCGATTGCTGGAGGAAATACAGCAGTTGTAAAACCGTCAGAATTTGCCGTTCATTCATCCCAAGCTATTTGCAAAATACTTACAGAAAAATTCCCAACTGAATATATCGCTTGCATTGAGGGTGGAGTGGAAGATGCACAAGCACTTCTTGCTGAACGCTTTGACCATATTTTCTTTACAGGCAGTACAAATGTTGGAAGAATTGTTATGCGTGAAGCAAGTGAATTTTTAACACCAGTTACATTAGAACTTGGTGGAAAAAGCCCAGCAATTGTTACAGCTAGTTCTAATTTGAAATTAGCCGCTAAAAGAATTGCTTGGGGGAAATTTCTAAATGCTGGACAAACATGTATTGCTCCTGATTACGTCTATGTTCATCATGCAATCGAAGAAAAATTTGTCCGATTACTCCAACAAGAGATTGTTAGTTTGTATTCAAGTAATCCATTAAAATCAGATGACTACACACACATTATTAACGAAAAACATTTCGATCGTTTGTTACATATGTTAGAAGATGCAGATGCCTTCTATGGTGGGGAATATGATAGAGAAACACTTGCTGTTGAACCAACGATTCTTGTCAATGTTTCATGGAGTGATCCAGTGATGAAGGAAGAAATTTTCGGACCAATTTTACCAATTCTTCCATATGAAACATTAGATGAAGTAGTTGAACAAATTAATAGCCAACCAAAACCACTTGCTCTGTATTTATTTACAGAAGAAGAAGCACTTAAAAAACGCATTGTTTCCCAAATTCCATTTGGTGGTGGATGTATTAATGATGTTCTCTTCCATATCACTACACCAAATTTACCATTTGGTGGTGTCGGTTCAAGCGGACATGGTTCTTATCACGGTGTACATTCTTTTAAATGTTTTACGCATGAAAAAGCAGTGTTATCCCAAACAACAAAATTTGATTTGAATGTGAGATACCATACATCTATGGGATCATTGAATATTATACGGAAACTTTTGAAGTAAATAATAGAAGCCCAGATGAATACATCTGGGCTTCTTTATTATGATAAATAGTTCTTTCACTCCACAATAATTTTCCCTAATGTGTAGCGACCATCTTCTCTTTTTCCTTCAATTTCCAAATTAATTCCTGCCATCATTTTTTCTGGATCAAGAATTGCTACGCATATCTTATATTTATCAGGAGAGAAATTAGCAGGGAGAGAAATATTTTCTTTTATGCTAAAATGACCCGGTAACCACTCTCTAACATCTGTATGTACTTTTTGTGTGTACACTATTTTTCCTTCTGTATCCGCTAAAGATATTTCTAATAACCATGGAAAATAAAATGGAGCTACACCACTATTTTCCCACTCCATTTCTATTGGAAATTCTGAGCCACGTTTCACTTTTCTTGGATGAGTTTCTTTTACTATCGAAAAGTGATAGCCGATTTTTTTTAGAAAAGTATGGAGATTGTCTTGTAGACCTTCTTGTGAGTCTACTGGAATATTTGGTCCCAACCAACTAACATGGATTGCTTGTAGCTGTTCCATTGTTTTTGGCAAATTATCATCAGAAAAATATGTATCCCACGAATCACTAAAAGTAAACTCACCACCACTTGGAGCATATTTCCAGAAGTCAGGCATTGCTGGATTATTTTCTTTTGTAAGCCAAGATTGATAGCCTTCTTGTATCCACTTATTAAACTCTTTTGTATCTGAATCACTACCAAACATATCATTAAACAGCCCCATTTGTTTATCTAAAGCTATTTGCATGGGTCGTCTCATTAATAATATTTTATGATTAAAATATTGTACATAATGATTTGTATATATATTTGTAATCGTTTCCTTTGGAAAAGGGATATAAATGCCATCTTGTTGAAGCGTATGCCATTCTCCCCAATGCCCAATACTTCCTAATTCAATAAAGGCTATTTCTGAATCATTATTATATCTCTTTGCCAACTGTTGCATTAATTTCTCATGAGCATCAATCAATGTTTTGTTTGCATAATTAGGACTAAAGCCGTTGCCCCATTCATGTTCATACCAAGTTCCATCTTCATTCATTTCCTCATAAAGCCAATCAGGAATATCTTTATGTTTTTCTTTTTGTGGGTAATCAAGAATAATCCGAAACACAAACTTTACATGTTGTTTCTTCCAATAATAAAAGTTATTTTTTTTTTCAAAAGTTGCAAAGTCATAGACACCCTTTGTTGGTTCTAATTCTCTCCAACTAAGACTAGCGTACACTAAAGAATGCGGCTGTGTGTATGACACATTATTTGCAGGAGGGGCTAAACCCATATATGGATTAACAACCACAGTGTCACTTTTTTTTGGTGAGAATGTAACCAACTTCTTATTGCCAATGAAGATAAAAAATAACACAATGATTAGAACAACAATACAAAAAATAATGATTATCTTAGCTCGCATAATCACCGTTATAATGAATTAACGCAACATCTTGAACACCTTCAACCTCTGACAATTGATGAACAAAAGCGGTATTATCCCCTTTTATCCGAAGCTCTACTGTTAATTCTGTTAAATTATTTCGTACAATTTTTGATTTCAAACTATGTTTTAATTTTCCCAACTGGTATTTAACAGAATCCGTTGCCATTTCCTCATAATGAATCACTAATAGGAAAATAAAATCTTTTCCTTTCTTTCGAGTCATCATAAAAATAACCAGACCAATTAATAAAGAGCCGAGTGTAGATAGTAAATAAATACCTGCACCCGTTGTAATGCCCACTGAAATTGCCCAGAACATATAAATAACATCTAGCGGATCTTTAATTGCTGTCCGAAAGCGAACAATACTTAATGCCCCAACCATTCCGAGCGAGAGGACGACATTTGTACTAATTGTCATAATAATTAAGGTTGTAATCATCGTCATTAACACTAACGTAACATTAAAGTTATGGCTGTAGATTACACCACGAAATGTTTTTTTGTAAACAAAGAAAATAAACATCCCGATAATAAAAGCCATGAGTAGCCCAATAATAATTGTTTCAATTGGAAGTTTACCAAAGAGGTCTAGTTTCAAAAAATCTTTCTTAATAATATCATTAAAGTTTACTTGATTTTCCATGTGGCAAACCTCCTTTTTATATTTTATAAAACCCCATTCCTTCTTCTCGACAAATGACATATTTGGAGATAGCAGACCGGTTACAATTATCTAGTTGGATCAAGTTTTGAATGTGTGTTGGCAGAAATTCGTTATATTTAATTTCTAGGATCATTCGTTTGTCACGAATAGCATTTACTGTCACGAGTTGTGGTTCAAATATATCCACCCCATTTACACCCATCATTAATTGTTTATCAAACGTAATTCGTACATCACCAAAAGGATAGGTGTATGCCTCTCTTACATAATCCACAATAATTTTTGGTTTCATATGTTGGCTGGAACATTTCAGATAGAAATCCCTTGCTACTTCTGACTCCTTCGTTTTTAAGAAATCAAAAGAACCACTCATAATATTTTCGTATTCTGTTCTGGAAATACGGATAGATTGTTTACACACATGATCTCCATATTTACTTTTTCTCTCTAGCTTTATGCTGTAATCGCTTTTGTTGTAGATGCGGATTCTATATTTTTCACGGTGATTTACACCCGAATTTTTTTCATAGAGAGCATTATCAAATACATCATCAAAATACAGACTACGAATATGATATCCCTCTTCGTTTAGTGCATGTTTGTCTAACGAAACGATTGGGCGTAGTCTTGCTCGGAGTTTTTCAAATTCATAATAGTTAATGTAATACTTGATTTCATGGCGTAATATTTTCATGGTCGCTCCAATGTCCCGTACATTTCTTGTAAATAATTCTTGAAGTAAAGTGGTCTTTTCTTAGCAAATTCTTCGAGTTTTTCCACATTCTTCTCCCACTCTGCCATTGTTCCACCCCATTTTGCTAGATGTCTTGGCATTTCTGGTTCAATTTCTTTCTTTAACTTGCGAATTACTTCGATAACATTATTTTGTGCAAATGTATGAGTAAGATGATAATTCGTCCGCCGTTGAAAGTAGTTTTGAAAAGTAGCATTCTTTATTAACTCTCTAAACAAAAAAGAAATATATAAAGAATCATCCCCATCACCTTTGTAAGCTAGCAATCTTGCGATGGTATTTTCTTTGTAATTATTGAAACTAACATCACTGTCGTAGATAATCCATCGCCACTTATTAAAAGGCTCTTTTGCTTTCCAGAAGCGAATATTGTGACTAGGCCAATCTGTGTTGGCAATATACAGTTCAGTAATGATGTAATCAGTGAGGTTTTCTATGTCGATCTGCTTTGTTACATAATCATAATTTTTTTCATTAGAAAGATTATGTTGTTTAATGAACTGTATTAGTTGCAAATAGTCTTCATTGCTTCCTTCTTTTTCCAAAGCATCTGATTCAAGCAAATCAATGTCTTTTTTATTTACATCGTGATTAGCCATTAAAAAATTACGGTCGATTTTTTCTCGTAAATCATAGATACCGAAGTAATCATCATTTAAAAAAACAGTGACAGGTCGGTATGCTTGTACATCTATATTTGTCTCTTGAACTAAGGTCGAAACAAATCCATCAAGCAAATGGGTTTTTGCAAAATCTTGCCCACTATTTCGCAACACAAAGTTTTTGTACACATAGATTTGTTTGTTTTTAAATAACGGATAGTTAAACTCGCCATACAAAGCAAAAGATTTTTGAGGGAGTGTCCTTGTTTCTCCCCCAAAAATTGCGAGCTTAGCAGATTCTGTAAATAAATACTTCCCTTGCTCCAAGTAATTTATGTCAACGGGGACTTTAACATCTTTCCAGTAATTTGCCCCTTTATATGGATAGTTAGTGGATGCATTTTTTCCAAGAATATAAATTCCTTTTTCCTCTGACCAAAGATTTTTAGGATCAGTTGTTAGTGAAAAAATTGGTAGTGTGGATGTAAATGAATTCGTTGTTGAAACAATAGATTCATTTTGTTTCAAAAAGAAAAAAATACAACCACTCGCAAGTGCTATCCCGAAGAAAATTATACTAAGTAACAGTAACCTCTTGCTCATTTTCCCTCCACTACTCTATAAATACTTTCTTTATCCCATTATAAAAACTGCTCTTTTCACCCTCGATTCTGTCAAAAGCAATTTGGGTATATCCTTTTGCATCTTTTACAATGACTCGCCAATAATTTACACCGATTTTCAACTCGTTTGCTCGTAATTTTATTGTGGTATTAGATATATTTTTCTTATCCATATACAAAGAGCGAAAATCAATGAATTGACTAACTTGGAACTCATACGTCAAATCATCTCCCTGCAAATCATAAGAAGCATCCCACTCAAATTCCCAAAAACCATTTTCTTTTACTGGCTCCCCAAGATAAATAGGCATTGGATTCTCCAAATTTTCTAGGTATATTTTTTTATTTTGCTCTGGAATATCAGCTAAACTGTTATAGACTTTATCGAAGTTTTCTATTTTCAATGGCATTCTATCCCTATCAGGTGGTTTTGTCACAGACGAATGAACAATTGGATAGTATTTTTGTAAAAGCTCTTTTATTTTTTGTTTGCTAAATACGGTTGAGAGTTGTTCTATTTTGGCACTTAAATCCTTCACATTTTTTGGGTCTTTAAAAAATCGTTCGTGCAGAACACTTCCCCAATAATTACTTAATCCTAGTTGAAACTTTGCTGTGATTCCTTTGCTTTTCTGAGTTCCTTCATCTTGTTGCCCCCATGCTGCATCATAATCCCATGGTAAAAAATAGAATTTCTCAGAATTTAGCGGATTGTATAAGTAAAAATTTTGAGTTTCAGTATCAATATTCCCAACTAACAAATTAACCGCAAGCCATGTTAAATAGTTTTCTCGATCGAAATATTTATCAACAATTATATTAATATTATTATTGTAATCATTTACTGCATCGAGCATTTTTAATAGCTCATCATGTTGCTCTGCACCTTTTATTTGTAAAATGGTTTCAAATTTATCATGATTATACGTAGGATCGGTTGCCAATTTCAATTCATTTGGATAACGATAAAACTGAAAGAAGTTTGCTTTATACAAATTTCCAGAAGAATCAAGCCCATGCATATAGAGGAATTGTTTATTTGGTTGCTCAATTTGTGTAAACAATCCGTAATCAACATATTTGTTATCATTGGAAGTTAAGTCTTTCACATAAAGATGAACAAACTGCGTCTGTAAACTAGTAAAGTTTGGAATTTCTTTGAAGAAATCAAAGCTAATTTTGTTGCGAACCCTCGTGAAATCATAAGCATGTTTGTTTAAATTAAATATCTTTTGCCCATGCCACAAGCCCGCATTATCTGCAAGTTTTAGTTTAAAAGATTTTTGTGAAGCTAACTTACTTGTATTTCCTCTCACTTCAATCGTAGAATTTGCTATTTTCATCCCATAACCAAGTTCTCCTATTTTTGGTCCTTCTGCATTTCCTTCCTGAACAATTGCTTCTAATTTTGGTGATTCTCTTGAGTAATCTCCATCATCATAAAAGTGACTTAACTCATAGAAATTAAGTGGGTCTTCCTTATTTTTAAGAATTGTTACATAAAAAGTAACAAGTTCTTCCTGCTGATACTGCGTGTACACCCTTCTATCTTCCACAAGATTCGTCATTTTTACTGCTTCTTCCTGAACAATTTGTTTTTTAGAAACATCTTCTACATTCGTGGAAGAACAACCACTTATCGCAATTGTAACAATCATTGAAAAAAGAAGTCCTTTAATCTTTAGCCCCATATATCCCTCCGACACCATTTAATGAATTTAATTTTTTAATCAAACGATGTGTATACAATTTCTTCTCTTTTTGAAATAATGGTTGAGCACAAAATATATAATACGCAATATTTTTACGAAAATAATTCAAGCGTGTAAAAGCTAGCAGCATACTTATAAAACCAGCAAAAAAACATGATACGCCATAGCTTCCAAAAGCTGTTGTTACTGGTGTTATGATTATATTTGCTAATAAAAAACTAGCAACAACAAACAATGCTCCTTTTTGATCATCAAAATACAACAACACTTGAACAATAATAAACATCATCATGAGAAAGTAATTCCCCAGTGTAACAATATTAAAGACAGCAACTTGTTCTATTGTTAGTGGCAACATTTTTGTTCCAATAAAAATCGCAAATACTGTAAAAAATAGTTGAATCTCCATAACCTTCGTTAACTCCTGTGCTAATACTTCAAACATTTTTGTCTGTGATTCTCGAATTTCTTTTAAAGAATAGGAACCGACAATACCAGAATAGAAATTTCTATAAGCATCATAGAAAGATGTTTCTAAAAATAAAACATACATAATCATCGCTGGCACAATGGTTAAATACGCATAAAATACAGGCGTATCATAAAAAGGTGAGATATAAAATGTGTTATTTACTACATGCCCAATTTTACTGCCCCAAACAATAAAATTATGTAGATACAAGCTGAATGTATAAAAGAAACCAATAAAAAATAACATTGGATGCTTCTCAAAATAAGTCAGAAACTGAAAATAATCTCGATTGTTGTGCGGAAATCTTCTTTTAATAGATTTCAAAAATAAAATAATAACTACAAAGAAGCCAATATCCATACAAATAAAAGCCTCTGTCACGCCTAGATGTACCCATTGACACATCCACAAAGCTATTACAGAAATAAACACACCACTAAGAAATCCTTTAACAATTCCAAAGTAATTCTTTAAAGCAGAAATATAAATGGTTAATAGCCAAATAATGATTAATTCCATAAAGAAACAGTACGAAAAAATTTTAAATACCCCATCTATGTCAGAAAATATATATAAAAATAGTCCTGCTACTCCACCAAAAAACAAACCAATAACAATAGCACCATACAGAGAAGCCAAAATACTTTCTATTTTTTTTAGGAATAACTGATCTGCCACATAACGAAAAAGAACCATTGTCATTCCACTTGTAATCATTTGCGAAAAAATAAAACTATACAGCACCCCCGCAAGAAATAACTCCTTTTCATTAAATGGTGTGTGCATTTTATCTAAAAAGTATTGAGCAAAGGTAATCAGTAAAACACAAAGAACCATTGGGCCAGTAATGACAATAGCAGAATAAGTTATCGCTTTCGTTCCACTATAAAAACGGCTATCTTTAAATAGATTTTTCATGTGAAAGCCAATTCCTGCCATGCTTAAACCTCATATCTTCATAGATTTTTTTGTATTGGTTAATGAATGTTTCTCTTTGATATAGGGATTCTACCCGTCTTTTTCCATTTATTCCCATTTTCAAACGAAGACTAGGGTTATTACAGAGTTTGATAATTGCTTGTCCCATTTCTACATAATGCATTACAGGGACAATATATCCAGCCTGACCAATTCCATCATGTAATCCGTAAAGCAATTCCTTACAACTGCCTACATCTGTACTAACAAATGGTTTACCACACGCCATTCCTTCTAAAATTGCTAATGGTTGTCCTTCACTAATACTTGAAAGAACCAATATATCCATTTTTCCAATCTGTTGTTTTGTATTAACTTCACCAGTAAAATAAATATCTTTTAGATTTAGAGCATTTGCTAAGTGAACACATTCCTCATAGTATTCATAGTCCTCCTCATACGAACCAAAAACATAAAACCTTGTCTGAGGAATTACTTTTTTAACAACCGCAAAGCTTTGAATCATCGTTTTAATATCTTTAATCGGTACAATTCGGACAATTGCCCCAATATTGATTACGTCTTCTTCTGTTTTCTGTGGTAGATGATAAAAATCTTCCAAACTAACTCCGTTTGGAATGAGCATTATTTTTTCTTCTGGACAAGCAATTTCAATTTGAATTTCCTTATTTTTTTGGAATAAACTAATCACTTTATCTGAATGATAATAAGCAAATTTTGATAACTGATAAAAATATTCAATCCATACATCTTTAAAGTGACCTTTGACCCAATCTGCTTTAATAATCTCTTCTTCTCTTTCCCTCGTGTAAATTCCATGTTCTGTTAGCAAAAACGGTTTATCATACAAATACTTTCCTAATCCCCCCATAACACCTGCGTAACCAGTGGATACACTATGGTAAATGTCCGCCTCTGGAATCCTTTTTTTTATTAATGAAAATAGAGGAATAAACATAGCACGCACAGACCAAAACAACTCATTAAACGGAATGTCAGAATAACGATTTAAACAAGTTTCTTGAATAAGGTCTAACAGGTTTTTGCTAGAAATAAAATTAGGAATGGAATCTATTTTTTTACTTAAAAGCAGAAAAAATAATTCTTCCCAGTCCATTTCTTCATTCTTCAATAAAGAAATGAGTGTTTTTTCTTGTTCTTTAGTCAAATAATACCGTTTCCCAGAACTAGCTACTTCTGATAAATAAGCGTCCAAAAATACTTCTCTTATTTCTATGACATTTTCAGGTAAAGTATACTTGAACTCTCCTCGTAACTTTTCAGATGCCCCAATCGCATAAATAATAAATTCATGTTCTGGCATACAAGAAATAAGCGTTTGAATCCAGCTTGATACTCCGCCTGTTACATATGGATAGGAACCTTCTGCAATGATACATATTTTCACTTAAGTTCCTCCTACACCAATCTCCAATTTGCTACTAGTTGCCTTTACTAGATAATGATCCTCACTTACTTTTTCCACTGTACAATTTTTTGTCGTTGTTATTTTTTTATCTGTACGCAATAAAAAATATAACTCTCCTGAAAAATGGTTAATAAATACGTTTATTTTGTTATTCTGCTGCTGTATATACACTTTTGCTTGAAGAAATTTCACAAGACTGTCAGCACTTTCTGAGGCAGTCATACTTCTCATCCATGGATAATTTGTTTTTACATCATGAAGTAACAAACTAAATCGCTTATATAATTCACTCCAACTATTATTTTTACTTCTCTCTTTATCCAGAATATCGTCAGGATGAATAAAGTGGGAAAAAGAACCGAACAATGTGGCGTAATTTGCAATCATCCACTTATTTTCCTCTCCATAATAATAATCAGAGGTTAATCTCGGCATTTCTATAAACCCATCTTTTGTTTCGTATTCTTGCACATATGCCCGATGTTCAGGATCTTCTTGATAAAGAGAAGCAATAATATTAATAGATGGAATTGCTTTTTTAATCGCTTTTTTCCCATCTTCACTTAGAATATTAGAAGGTGGGACATAGGTGCGTAGTTGATAATTCGGAAAAATTTCATGAAAATAGTCATTCACTTCTTTTAATGATAAAAACATATCGTTTTCACTTTCCCAAATACGGTAACCTAAATCATAAATTTGCATGGGATTTGTTGTGAGTGATTGATGATTATATCCATGAACTCCTATTTCACCACCCTCATCTAAAAGCTCTCTTCCATAGAATTTTAAATTTTCTTCTCCAAAAGATTCTTTAAATGGTCCTTTTATTTGATTGCTATAGGATTCAATGAGTACACCTGTATATTTTACATCGTACTTTCTTCCTGCCTTCTCCATATCTTCCCACCATACGTCACGAAAAAATGTCGGAATATCTCTCTTGTACTCTTTGTAAATTTGTTCATTGTATCCTTCGGGAAACGGAGCAGGGAAATCATCAATAAAAACTACTTTTGTATTCATAATGGGGTAAATAAAATCGTCATTTACATAACTAAGTGCTCCAGCAATAAAGCCGCTGTTTATTTTTTCTTGTAACATCGTTCCATTAAAGACTAGAAATTTCCCTTTTCCATAGTTTGTTTCCCATAGTAGTGGCGTGCCATCTAAGGTTTTTGCAAATACTTTACATGTTTCATTTAACTGAACAACTAAAGAAGAATTTCCTAGAAAATCATCTTCAATCGTTAATCCTTTCCCCTTTAATAACAAATCTGATTCCATTTTAATTCCAAATGATTCTTTATAATCAGAGGCTACTTCATAAATTCCTAGCTTTCGGTACATATGAAAAAACATATTGTTTAGTTCTGGACGAATAGCGAAAAATAATTTTCCTCCGTCAAAAACATAGGTAGTTAATAGTTCGGATGTTTTTACATTATCTAATAATGGAAAAGTAATAATGACGCTTTTGAACACCGACAAATCTTTTGGTATTTCTAGGAGCGTTACCTCTTTATATGTTTTTTTCATGTACATGAGAGAACGAGCCACATTTTTCTTTAATGCCATACTGTCTTGCTGATCAGGATGATAGATAATCAGAAATTGATCTTGTTGAAATTGTTCTTCTTCTCCTGGTAATAGTGCAGATGTTTTTTCCTGCACCTCACTAGCTTGTTTGTTTCCTGTATCTAACTGTAAGATGTAGGAAGAATGGGAGAGTTGAATAACGATACCGAACAGAAATAGAAATGAAATAACTATCGCAATTTTTTTATTAACCACTGTATCCCTCCTACGTCCAGAAACGAATCACACTTAATCCTTTTTTTGATAAATGAATTGGTTGTGTTTTTAACTTCTCAATCGTTTTTTGTAAATCCAATCCATTTTGCATGGTGTAGTGAACTTTCATCTTCATGATGTATGCCTGTTCCTCAAATGGATATGCTTCGATACATTTCTTGCTATAATAAAGAGCTTGTTCATAGTTTTTTTCTGCTAAATCTCTATTAATCTTATCTACATAATGATTCATCTGAGCATGTCCACTTGTTAGCAGTTTTTCTAGTAGCTGATTATATTTGTGCAATCCTTCATCAAAAAATTCGCCCTGAAGATACTGCTTCATTGTTTCTATATACGAGGACATAACCACAAAATCATCTGGATTTTCTTTAAGTACCGTATCCATTTCTCGAATGGAATTAAGCAATTTTCGTTTCCTTTCCATAATTGCCGCCGCTGCATAATGGGACGTTTCGGAGTCCTCATTTTGTAGTGCTTTCTTTAGGATTTTTGTATTTTTAATAATATTTTCTTTTAAACTATAAATCAGTAATTTTCTTTTTATTTTATTTTCATTTAATAACAACGCATCTTGTATCGGAATAATGTTCATTTCCCACTCAACATCAAGGTTTTGATGCAAATAGTTAAGCTTTAATGTATGTTCTTCCTTATCTTGATACGTATCTTGTAGTTTTGTTTCTTTCAATAGATAGTGAACAAAAATAAAACCAATGATAGGAAAAAAAGCAATGATGATTGCTTTTATCAATCTATCTTGCTTTTTTCTATACATTAAAAAAATAACGTACCCAAAACAATATATATAGTAAAAGATAAAGAGCTTAAACATATGATTCTTCCTTATTTTTTCTTAAAATATCTACTTTACTAGCTACTTCTTTCTGATGTTCAAAAGCACAAGCTAATGCAGAAGAAATTAAATTAGAGGAAACGGTAAGTAAGTTTTGGTAAAACAGTGTCAAATACTCGAATGTCGGACTGTATACACAAATCATTCCAATAAAAACTCCCTCAAGTATAATGGGGGATATAATTGTTGGTTGCTTTTTATCAAAGGATTTATTTATATACATTTGCTTTGTTATCAATACTGTCCGTATATGTTCATTGATGTGTAAAGAATTGCTTTCTAATTCGCTCGATTTAGCTACTAATTTCATTATTTTTGTTGCATCATCCACCATATAAAAAGCGACTTTATCAGATTTCATTATTTTTTCAACAATTGTAATGGAAGATGTATAAATATTTGTTGGATTAAGGCTATCCAAATCCTTCATCATGTTGCATACAGTTCCAAAACTATCGTTTGTATACAAAATTTGTTCCTGCAACTCATCTTTGACTGACAATGTTTCATAATATATTTCATGTAGCGCTTGATACTTATCCTTAATTTTTTTCGTTTCTGTATAAAATGCTTGAATTGTTTTTTCTTTTTTATCTAAGACATAACTAATGGTTAAACCACAAAAAATGTACAGACCAATATGAATAAGTGTACTCTGCTCAATCCATATCGCAATAAAATCTCGTCCATTTAATATCTCCTCATATATAAACCACGCTATGGCAAAACCAATTGACATAATAGATTGGTTTCTTGAAAGTAAGAAAGAGGCAATAATAATATAAACTAGTTTATAGTCAACCATATTAAGAGAGTCTACTAGTTTTGTACTAATAAAAATCATTGCACAGAGTAATGTCATATTTTCAATATATGGGAGAAATGATTGAAAAGGGGCCTGCCATTCTTTTTGTTTCTTTTCTTCCTTTGTAATGGAATTACTTTTGAACCATTGTACTGTTTTTTCGATGCCTTCTTGGAAATGGTGTAGTGGGATCCAATCTAAGTCTTTTTTAATTTTTGTATTATCTAGTCGGGAATTTCTAATATCTCCATGTCTTACTTCTTGATAAGTGATATCACTTACTTCTTCCATAGAATGAAATACTCTAATCAATTCCTTAATACTTGTTTCTGTATTTGTTGATAAGTTATACAATCCCGTAAGATCATATTCTACTGCTCGATAAATAGCTTCTGAAACATCTTGTACATAGATAAAATCTCTTGTTTGTTCGCCATCTCCAAACACAACTAACTCTTGTCCATTTATAACTTGCTGAATAAAAGTGGAAATAACCCCACTCTCACTACTTATTCCTTGCCTAGGTCCATAGACATTAGACAATCGAAAGCAAATCGTTTCGACATCAAATATTTCTTTCCACTTGTTACAGTACATTTCACCGACCAACTTATTCATTCCATACGGAGACATTGGATCACATTGTGCATCTTCTGTAAGCGGAATATTTTCGTTGTATCCATAGACTGCCGCTGAGGAAACAAACACAACTTTCTTTACACAATATTTTTTTGATAGATACAGCATATTTGTTAGTCCCAGCACATTAGACTCTGAATCAAGATATGGATTCTCCATTGATACTCTAGTACTTGCTTGGGCAGCCAAATGAATAACTACATCAAATTTATTAGACTCAAATATTTCTTCACATTCTTTGTCTTCTGTATTTAACTGGTAAAATTTATGTTTACACCGCACATTATTTTTATTACCAGTTGTTAAATTATCCAAAATATACACATCATGCCCTTCTGTATAAAATGTTTCTGCTACAAAAGAACCTATAAATCCATAACCACCAGTAATAAGAACCCTCATTTTGTCACCTCAATATCTTCTCTCATACAGATTCATATATCATTCTATTATTTGTTATAGATATTCTATTTGTGAACTGATGAATTTATTCTTAGCAGGAAAAATTATCTAAAAAAGTGACCGAATATGGGCAACTTCTGTGCCTTTTCGACCACTTTCTCTAAAATTATTCTCCTAGGTCAAAATCCCCAATGAACAGATGAATATACATTTCATTCGTTACCTAATTTTATTTTTTAAGAAATGCTGTTTAAAGACAATTGTAACCATTCTAAGACCTCGTTTGCTGTTTGACTGATAGATAATTTTGTTACATCTAATATTTCAACTTCTTTTGTGGATAACGCAAGTTCTCGCAAAAATTGATTATATTTCTTCTGCGAGAAGATGAATTCATCCGACCCACTTTTACGATAAGCAGGTCTTTCCTTTAATCTCTTTTCTAATACAGCCTCATCGCATATCAGCCCTAAATAGAAAATATCACTAAAGTACCTTCTTTCTATACATGCATCATATTGAACAGGTATTGCCGCACCGCATAAAATGACTGGTCGACCTGATTGAGAAATATTCTTGGCGGCTCGTAAACAAAATTCCCGAAATTCAAGAAAATCATCCTTTACGTTATGAAATTCTGCCCGCCAAAAAATGTCACATTCAATAACCACTATTTCATTTTGTATTTTTGAGAGTTCCATCGCCATTTGAGATTTTCCAGAACCGCTTGCACCCGTTAGAACAAACAAAGGTAGGCGTTTAAATGGATGAACCTGACCGCATTCAGGACATACCGCTACGGTGCCTGCTTTGCTAATCATTTTATCTGCCCGATATTGACCACATTTTTGACATATATTCCACATAATATCACCAATATTTATATATGCCGCTTACAAACAAGATGTTCTCTTTTTTGGCAATGCCCAATTTATAAAGCAGAAGAATTTTTTTCATTTTCATCTTACTAACTTGTAACACATTTTCATCATAGGACATACCATGTAAATAAGTGAGCGGAATTAAGTGTGTTACTTATATTAAAAGGAAGGAAGAATACATGTGCAGACAATTATTTTGTGTGGCGGAAAAGGTACCCGAATGCAAGG
The DNA here is from genome assembly GCA_031546705.1 of Caryophanales bacterium. Lineage (GTDB taxonomy): Bacteria > Bacillota > Bacilli > Bacillales > JAVBJX01 > JAVBJX01. The sequence goes on along the minus strand of JAVBJX010000016.1, from coordinate 9,685 downwards.
AATAAATGATATGCCAAAACCAATGCAATTGGTAAATGGTAAACCCATTATTCATCATATTATGAACCAATATAAACAATATGGGAAAAACGATTTTGTGTTACCTATTGGTTATAAAGGGGAAAAAATAAAACAATATTTTATCGACTACGAATGGAACAACTGCAATTTCAAAAAATCAATTGGAGCAAATGATATTGAGCTGATGGATTGCGATGACGATTTTAGCATTACGTTGATTGATGCAGGTTTGGAAACAATGACAGGTGCAAGAATTAAAAAAATGGAAAAGTATATTAACTCTGATGTTTTTATGGTAACTTATGGCGATGCTCTTAGTGACATTGATATTAACAAGCTATTGGAGTTTCACAAAAAAAGCGGAAAAATTGCAACCGTTACAGGAATTAGGAAAAAAAGCCAGTATGGTATTTTAGAAATTGAGGGCAATCTTGCTACTTCATTTAGTGAAAAAAGTGCAGAAGATGGGATAATTAATGGTGGTTTTTTTGTGTTTAGTAGAAAAATGTTTGACTATCTAGGCGATGACATAAACTGTGTGTTGGAAGAGAAGCCCCTCCAAAAGCTCATCTCTGACCAACAATTATCTGTATACATGCATGAAGGTTTTTGGCTCTCTATTGATACCCAAAAAGACCTTCAAGAAGCTAATAAAATCTGGACGAAATAGGAGGTTTTGTGCAATGGGTAAAAAAAAAATTTTCCATGGTTTAAAAGATGACTTTGCAAAGCATCAAAACAATGAAAGTACACCATACAACTTTTGCACCATAGCTGGCGAAAAATATGTAATAAAAGTATTAGCATTTTATCATTCTCTTGTCGAGAACTGTAAACATTTTCATTTATGGATACTTTGTATGGATAATCGCACAAAGATCTTGCTACAAATGATGGACTTAAATAACGTAACCCTTATACATTTATCCGATGTAGAAGATGAGGATTTAAAGCGAGTAAAAGAAACAAGAAAGCAAAACGAGTACTGCTGGACGCTAAAAGCACCTTTAATCAGTTACGTACAAGAAAAATATAACATAAACACTCTTGTATATTGTGATTCTGATGTATACCTATTTTCTGACCCAAAAATTATATTTCAAAACCTTGAAAAATATTCTGTCTATCTATGTCCCCAGAGGGATTTAGATTATGTTGAACTCAATTATGGCAAATATCAAGCGGGTGTCATTGGATTTAAGAATGATGAGCAAGGAAAGTCCGCTCTAAATTATTGGAAGCTTAAATGCATTGAATGGTGTGAATGGCGAGTTGACAAAGAAAATGACCGTTTTGGTGACCAAAAATATTTAGATAAAATCCCTTCTCTATATAAGAATGTATATGTAGAAACTCACTTGGGTGTGAATGCCGCACCTTGGAACAGTGTTTATGGAAAAGATTACAAGTTATATACGAAAGATGAAAAGCATGTCTCTGTTGAAGAGGATGAAATGATACTGTTTCACTTTGCTTGTATTTCTATCTTTAGTGACACAGATTACGATCTTTGGTCACTGGGAAGATTAGATATTCCGAGAATCGCTATTAACTATCTATATATGCCCTATATACACACTTTGCAAAAAGCTATTGACCAAATAATTGAGATTGATAGTTTGGCTTGGTCTTATATGTACCATGAAGGGGAAAAAAAAAACGCAAAAACACCTTTTTCACTTACAGAGATAACGATGAAGGAATCAAAATATGATGATTTTTACTATTTTTGTTCCATTGTAAGCAATGAATATGCCATAAAAGCACTGGCTTTATACAACTCACTAGAAAAAGAACAACAATGTTACCACATCTATTTTTATGCCATTGATAGTGAAGTATTTGAATTACTTACAAATCTTCATCTGGAACATGCCACCATCATCAATCTATACGAAATACACGATAATAACGTAATAGATGTTGCCAAAACCAGAAATAAAAAGGAATTTTGTTGGTCATTAAAAGGATGGTTTATGGAATATATACTGGATTTTTATGAGTTAAAAAAAATCGTTTACTTAGATTGCGATCAATTTTTCTTTTCAAAAGCCAAGCACCTATTTAGTGAATGGGAACAATATTCCTTTTTAATGTGCACACAACGTGCCCCTGCACCTTTAGAAGCTAACTGTGGCATATATCAAGCTGGGTTACTGGGAGTTAAAAATGACGATTACGGACGAAAAATATTAACGTGGTGGAAAGAGCAATGCCTAAAATGGTGTTATGAATCTCACGATTACGCCAACCAAAGATGGGGAGATCAAAAATATCTAGACCGTATTCCACACATGTTTGGAAACATAAAAATCATAACAAATATCGGTATCAATGCAGCACCTTGGAATATCATTTTAAATGACAAAAGCTATTCTATTTCCAAAGAGAATGAAAGGGTTTTTATAAATAATACCATGATTTGTACGTATCACTTTGGAAGTCTAGATATATATGAAAATTCCTATTTTGATGTTTGGAACAATCACCCCATTAAGTTAGAAAAAGACATACTCAATTGTATCTACCAACCATATTTTAAAGCACTAAAAGAAGCACAAGCACAGCTCGCTCCATATACCGAGAAAACAATGTCTAAATTTCTTAGCACAAAACAAATCGGTAATGCAAAAAACTTGGTAGAATACAGTGAAAAAGAGGAGAAAAACAAATGGAAAAATTTTTTGACAAAAATACCACCTATATTTTAAAGCAAAAATTTTTTCATAAAAATATCCTCGTAACAGGTGGTTTTGGGTTCATTGGCTCTCATCTTGTAAAAAGATTATTAGATTATAAAGCGAATGTTTCTATACTTACTACGCCACAAGGTAATAAGTTCCGTTTAGCAAAACAGTTAGATGAGATAGAAATCTACGGTCTTGACATAGCAAACACAGGTGCGGTTGATTTAGCTGTATCACGTATCATGCCTGATTATGTATTTCATTTGGCAAGTTATGGTGTCAATTCTGCTCAACATGAATTTATTAAAGCAACACAAACCAATGTACTAGGAAGTATTAATTTGATGAATGCTGTGGCAAAAAAGGGTTGTATAAAATTTGTTAATATGGGCTCATGTGCCGAATATGGCAACCGCAAAGAAATAACAGATTTGGTGTTAAAACCCGTGACAGCCTATGGAAGTTCTAAAGCTGCTGCCACCACATTGCTCCATCAAATGGGGGAGGAAAGCAGTGTGGATATTATTACACTGAGACCTTTTGGGGTATTTGGCGAAAGCGAAGAATCTCACAAGTTATTTTGTGATATTATGTTAAAAATCCTAAAAGAGGAAGAGATTCTTTTAACAAAGTGCGAACAAAAAAGGGATTATTGTCATGTAGAAAACATTGTGAATGCGATGTTGTTAGCAGCTAACAGCGAAGTACAGAATGAAATATTTGATGTAGCAAGTGGAGAACTTCACCCACTTACTCATTATGTCAATTTAATTTGTAAAATTGCTAAGACAGACTTACTACCACAATACGGTGCACTCCCTTATCGTAGCCAAGAGTTATGGAGTCCCCAAGCTAGCATTTCTCTTATTAAAGAAAAAATTGGGTGGGATATAAGTGTATCTTTAGAGGAAGGAATTGAGAAAACTTTTTTATGGTACAAAGAAAATATAAATGACTTTTTGGCTAGGAGGTAATCTATTTTGAAAGAAGAACTGAAAAATTTTATAAGTGGTAAAAAAATATTTATTACTGGACATACAGGTTTTAAAGGCTCGTGGCTTTCTCTCTTATTAAAAGAGATGGGAGGAATTATCACAGGATATTCAAAAGATATACAAACAAGCAAAGATAACTTTGTTGTAACTGAACTATCCAATAAAATAACGGATTTACGTGGTGATATTAACGATTACTCAGCCTTAGTTGATTGTTTAAAAATAAGTCAACCCGAAATACTGTTTCATTTAGCAGCCCAACCCTTGGTGCGTTACTCCTATGAAAACCCACAAGAAACGTATATGACTAATGTAATGGGTACACTTCATGTTTTAGAAGCTGTACGGGAATGTAAAAGCGTAAAAGCCCTTGTCATCATTACCACAGACAAATGCTACGAAAACAAAGAATGGCACTGGGGATACAGAGAAACAGACACGCTTGGCGGATACGACCCGTATTCTTCTAGCAAAGCTTGTGCCGAAATTCTTGTTTCATCTTATAGAAATACGTTTTTTAATATTGACAAGTTGTCAATCCATGATACCGCTATTGCTACAGTTCGAGCAGGCAATGTCATTGGTGGTGGCGACTGGTCAAAAGATCGCATTATTCCTGATTGTATTAGATACCTTGAAAAAAACAAACCTGTTATTGTCAGAAATCCTTTAGCACTTCGCCCATGGCAACATGTGATTGAACCTATATTTGGTTACGTCATGTTGGCAAAAGCTCTGTATGAAAATCCACAAAAATTCTCCACTCCTTTTAATTTTGGTCCTGAAACTGAAAGCATTGTTCCCGTATCAGATGTAATAGACATAGTAATACAATGCTATGGAAAGGGATCCTGGGAACAATCTGCTTCTCAACATGCACCCCACGAAGCCAACTTACTCAAACTTAACATCGACAAAGCAAAAACTGAATTGAATTGGAAACCTGTATGGAACATTAATACAGCTATTGAAAAAACAGTTGACTGGTACAAAAAGTGTGGACAAGAAAACATGTATGATCTTTGCATGAAACAAATTAACGAATACCTAACATATATTAAATAACTGGAAAAATATCAACAGTATTTAGAATAGAACAGGTCGGGAAAATTCTCTAAAAAGTGACCAAAAAGATGCGATTTCCGCACCTCTTCGGTCACTTTCTAAAATTATTCTCCTGTTTCTGCAAATCTCTTTATCCGTTCACCAATCTCATCTCGAACACATTGAAATACTGCCCATTTTTCTGAATCTGTTCCCTCCGCTTTAGCAGGGTCATCAAATCCCCAATGAACACGTGCTTTTCTTTCGGGGTAACTGGACATACATCACTCGCATGACCACAAAGTGTAACTACCAAATCTGCTTGATTTAATACACCCTTACTAATCACATCTGATGTTTGACTTGTTATATCAAATTCCTACTTCTTTCATTGCTTGCACCGCATTTGGGTTTACTCCATGTGCCTCAATACCAGCAGTGTACACACCCCATTCATCGCCTAAATATTTTTTTCCAAAACCTTCTGCCATTTGACTACGACAAGAGTTTCCAGTACACAAAAACTAAATAATTTTTTTCATATAGAATCCCATCTTTATTATCTTACTGTTTCAAGTGAAAAGTATTTCCGTAACCACAACGCTACATTCACTAAGGCAATCATTACAGGCACTTCAACAAGTGGTCCAATAACAGCAGCGAAAGCAGCACCCGAATGAATACCAAACACACCAACTGCCACTGCAATAGCTAACTCAAAATTATTACTTCCGGCTGTAAATGCTAGTGTTGTTGTAACCCGATATCCTGCTCCAATCTTTTTTCCTAAAAAGAACGAAACAAAGAACATGAGCAGAAAATAAATAAGGAGTGGAATAGCAATACGTACTACATCGAAAGGAAGACTCACAATGGCATCTCCTTTTAACGAAAACATTAATACAATCGTAAACAACAAAGCAATTAAGGTAATTGGACTAACCTTCGGAATAAACACTTTCTCATACCACTCTCTGCCATTCATTTTCACTAAACAAAAACGTGTCAACATCCCAGCAAGAAATGGAATTCCTAGATAAATAAATACTGATTTTGCTACTTCTATCATCGTAATATTTACTACTGCTCCTTGTATCCCCAACCATTCTGGAATAATCGTAACAAACACATACGCATACACCGAGAAAAACAACATTTGAAAAATAGAATTAAATGCAACTAGCCCTGCCGCATATTCTGTATCACCTTCTGCAAGATCATTCCAAACAATAACCATCGCAATACAACGTGCCAAACCAATCATAATTAAGCCAACCATGTACTCTGGCTTATCTGGTAAAAAAATAATTGCTAATAAAAACATAAGAGTTGGGCCAATAATCCAGTTTTGTACAAGTGACAAGACAAGAACTTTTATATCTTTAAATACACGTCCCATTTCCTCATATCGTACTTTTGCAAGCGGCGGGTACATCATTAGAATAAGACCAATAGCAAGCGGAATAGATGTTGTACCTACTTGCAAAATATTTAACCTATCTACAAAACTTGGAACCAAAAAGCCTATCGCAATTCCAATTGTCATAGCCAAAAAGATCCAAAGTGTCAGATAACGATCTAAAAACCCCAACCTCTTTTTTTCTGTATTACTCATCTCTTCACTTCCTTTTCATGATGTAAGATTAGCAATCACAACGCATGGTTGGATTTGTCTCTTGTATTTTTTTAATTTTATCCATTTGATTTGGAACATGTTCTAAAATATCCTCTATCAATGCAAGTAAATCATTTTGCTTATTTAGAGAATAATAAATCCACTGTCCCTTACGTTCTTCTCTAACGAGTCCAGCATCTTTTAATTTGCGAAGATGCTGACTAATGGAAGGTTGGCTTGTATCAAAAACTTCCAAAAGTTCACAGACACAACATTCTCTCTGTTTTAACATAGACACAATTGTTAAACGGGTTTTGTCTCCTAACAATTTTAATACGTGTGATATTCTTTCTATATCGACAACTGTTTTTTGCAACTCAATCTCTCCTTTCTTCTCATTAACATATAACTATATACTTATATATCTGCTGAAAATGAAGGGAACTATTCAGCATAATTCCCAGTTACATTTTCCCGCCTCTTATTTATAAGTATATAATCAAATACTTATATATAGAAAGAAAAAGATTCCGTCTTCATATATTCTTTACAGTTTAAAGTATATAAGAGAAAGGAAACCCCTTTCTCTCACAAATCTTATCAGTAAATATTTGTAGATTACTAACAACATGAATTTTTCAAATTGATATTGGTTTTACAAACTCCAGTTTCTGGTAAATCTAACTCCACTTTCTTGGCAGCATCCATATCCCCAGCAAGATATGCCACAACAGATCTCACTTGTTCATAACCTGTTGCCATTAGGAAAGTCGGAGCACGTCCATAACTTTTAGCACCAACAATATAGAAATTGTTTTCTGGTTGACGAAGCTCTGCTTCACCATGAGGACGAACAGTACCACAACTATGAATGTTAGGATCAATCAAGGGAGCCAGCGCTTCTGTACTCTCTGTTGTAGAATCAATAGATGTACGTAGCTCAGAAAAAATGGTAAGGTCTGGACGGCTTCCTGCATTGACAATGATTTCTTGAATATTAGACAAAGTGGTATTTGTCCCTTTTTCATTGCCTGATATATTAATTCCGTCCTCCGTCTTTGTCATTCGTCCAAGATAGAAAGGTGTTACCACTTTCACTTTTCCCTCATCTACTAATTGATGAATACGGCTACCAAGTGCTCCCCTTGCAGCAAGAGCATCTTTTTCTTCTCCACCGTAAGCATCTTCTACACGATCTCGTCTCATAATCCAAATAATTTCTGTTTCTGGATGTGATTGTTGTAACTGTACTAAGTCTAATATTGTATTCATTGCCGAATGCCCTCCGCCTACAACTGCTGTACGCTTATTTACATATCGATCTTTTTGTTCATGTAAGACATTTGGAATTCCGTAAAAAATGTGTTCATGTAACGCTTTTTCCTCGTTAAGCCATACACCGCTAGAATTTGCAGGATTTGAGTTCGCCCATGTTCCAGAAGCATCTATAATCGCTTTCGCCTCAAAAAATGTAAATTCCCCTTCTTTTTCTGTATATATAATAAATGGAACATCACTTCTATTTTCAGTTTTCATCTTGTCTGTATCTTTGCGACTGATAGATACAACTTTTGTATTTACATGTATATGGGGTTGAATTTCAGGAATATTTGCTAACGGTTTTAAATACTGCTCTACAATTTCTTTTCCTGTAGGAAGTCCCTCTAAGTCTGGCTCTACCCAAGCAGTCTTTTTCAGTAATCTTGCTCCTGCTTTATCTATATTGTAACGCCACGGTGAAAACAAACGCACATGTCCCCAAGTTAAAATATTTGCACCTATCTGTGAACCAGCCTCTAAGAGTAGGAATGTTTCCCCTCGCTCAACTAAATGTGCAGCCGCAGCCAATCCAACAGATCCTGCACCAATGATAACAGTAGGCAAATTTTGTGTTTCTTTCACCTCTATAACACCTTTATCTTCCTGTAATCTTGTACTGCAACATCCTTGTTCTTTAAATGACACGTTAATGGTTTTCATCAGAATCCTCCTTGTTTTTGTTTATCGACTAACATATCGATAGTAGATTTTACTTTATTAATCAAAAAAAATTGATTTAATGTTTAAAAAAATTATGTCGTAGGACGGAAAATACAACACAGTTTCTCTGACAGTAATGCGTCTACTACTTCTTTATTAATATGGTAGTAGCTCCATGTACCTTGTGTTTCTTTTGTAATCAACTCTGCATCTAATAAGATTTTTAGATGATAGGATAGTTTAGATTGAGGCATGCTAAATACTTCTGTTAAATCACACACACATGTTTTCCCTTGTTGGCAAAGAGCGTACATAATCTCTAAACGTTTCTGGTCAGCTAACGCTTTAAACTTTTTTTCATATTGCTCAAATGGCTGTGTCATTCCAAACATAACCTCTTTTCTTTAATCAACTTTTTTTGATATTTGAAGTATACACGAAAAAATTGTTCTATGCAAGTGTTAAATCAATTTTTTTTGATTAAAATAAGAAACTTTAATAATTAAAAGGCTGTTTGCAAAAGAAAGATTGCGTAAAAAGTTATGTAACGACTTTAAACAATCCTTTTTGAACAGCCTCATTCTAATATTTCAATCGATACCAACGACATTACTTCTTCGTTCCAATAATACTACATCTCGCCAAATATTATTTTGTTTTGCTATTCTTTTCCGCACACCCAATTCATGAAAACCAGCTTTCTTATGTAAATGAATACTTGCTGTGTTTTCTGGGAATATACTGGCAGTTAATGTCCAAAATTCTTTTGCTTCTGATTCGGTAATTAAATGGTTTAGAAGCAACTTTCCTAAACCTTTCCCTTTTGCATCATTTTGAATGTATACACTGACTTCTCCAACTCCTTTATATACACATCGACTGGATACATTACTAACTTTGCACCATCCAAGAATTTCTTTATCATTTTCTACAACGAAACATAAACCTTCTGCAATACTTGACTTCCACTTTTCTAAAGAGGGAGCTGATGTTTCAAAAGTTGCCTGACCAGTTGCGATTCCTTGTTCATATATCTCCTTAACGTAATCCCAATCTGAATCTTTAAACATGCGAATTTTCATGTAGAATCATCCTTTCTTATTGAATTAATTATATAATCGAAAAAAAGCAGACTGTCAACAAAAAACTTGCTTTCATTACTTCGTTGATGTTTGGCTATCTTCTCCACTAGTTTCATCTAATTTAACCCGTTGTGCTATTAAAATGAATTGTAGTAAAAAAAAAGCAAAAAAAGCTACCCTTCTCTATAGAAAATTAACGAATTTTCTGAGACTAGAATACTAATTCTTTGATTTTGGCGGGTTGCTCTTTCCCTAATAATT
>JAVBJX010000014.1:0-96230 GCA_031546705.1 Caryophanales bacterium | reverse complement strand
TAAAAAAACTCATTTCGCTTTCGTTTTCTTTTGATAAAGAAGCAGTATTCTAGCTGGAAAATTAGAAATAATTACGAAATAAGTTACAAAAAAACAGGCTCTACACCAAAATTTGTGGTTGCAGAAAATTGTTATATATGCTAATGGTGGATTTTTGAAAAATCATCTACAGTTTTACCTTCACCCCAATCATCTAAATTCACAAATCACAAGATTTATATTTGTCAACCACAAATTTTGACGATGAGCCTCAATTTCTTATGATAAGATTCTGGTGCTATACCAAACACCCGATTATCTAGCAAAATACTGCTAATATCCTCAATATAGTTGATTTTATCCTGTTGTTCATATAAACCATCATTTACGTTATCTGCTATTACTTTTATGTAGCTCGGTTTGATAACTCCCATTTTTTTAATCTTCTCCATTTTGAGTATTATCTTCTAAGTCCTCTTTCAAAAATGTTACTGTTTGACCTCTCAATGTACTTGTTAATCTAACCGCATAATTTATTTCGTCTGACTGTCCATCCCTGTACTCCAAGATTTCAACCTTCCAATACTTTGAAACTTCTTCTCCTCTTTTCCCTGTAAACTCGATGAATGAATCTTTCTTAACTACCTGTTCCAAGTTGATTGCTTTATTTTCCATAATTTAAAGCCTCCTGATATGTTTGATACACTTTATAGGAAGCCTCTTGAAAAATGTCCTCATTTTGGTTCAGATATCTTACCTTTTTAAAAAATATTTGTATCTTTTTACCAAATATGTCCCAATCTTTCTTTATGTTTCAAAAAAATAATGTCCCACCTACAAATATCCATGCATAAGATCATTTTGAAGGTTATTTGAAATAATTTATGGAATGGTTGCTCGGTTGCTCGGTAAAATGATGAAGTAATTAGAGATGGAGAAGAAGAGTAAAACGTATTTTTGATGTCTCTTAAAAATTGTTTCTTGCACAGGAGAAAAATCTTTGAGCTAATATTTTCATAACCACTAAATACTCAGTCCAAGTAATCTTAACTGGAAAAAAATCGCCATTTTCCATGTAGTAAAAAGTGCAGATGTCGTTGCTATTCTTTGATGTGTGCGATAACGCTTTATGTCACCAACTTCATACTTCGTATCATGCGATAAAGAGCTTCACTTACTAGCAAATACCCCAAAAAAAGGATATAATTATACAAAAGAGGTGTTACATGGAAAGAATACAATATAAAGGACAGCAGTTGTTGCCAGTGAAAAAAGACTTAGTGTTTAAAGCAGTTTTTATTGGCGATGGTGATTTGGAATTATTGGCTTCCTTACTTTCAAGTATATTAGAGTTAGACATCACTGCTCAGGATGTCGCAGTTACGAATACTGAATTACCCCCAATCCATGAATTTGGTAAGCTATCACGAATGGATATTCGAGTAAAAACGGCAGACAATAAACATATCAATGTAGAAATACAACTGAAAGATGAGCATAATATAGAAAAACGGAGTTTATATTACTTAGCGAAGTTGTACACTGAACAAATGACACAAAAAATGAGATTTGAAGATATTTGCTCTACCATTGCCATCAATATTTTGGATTTTGATTTTCTCCCTTTTGCTGAGTACCACAACAAATACCGAATGAAACACACAAACAAAGATCATGAACTAACCGATGTGTTTGAAATCAACTTTCTAGAACTGAAAAAAATACCAAATGAGATAACGGAAAATTTAAAAGATGCATGGATGCTGTATTTGTCAACAGATAAAGCGGAGGTGTTGGAAATGCTTTCAGAACAAAACCCTGTATTTCAAAAAGCAGTGAACAAATTGGTGTACGTCAGTGCAGACGAACAACTACGGTATGAACTTGATATGCGTGAAAAAGCTGAGCTCGATTATTCGTCTGCTATGCATACCAATTTTAGAAAAGGTGCAGAAGAAGCTACTATTGAGATAGCAAAAGAGATGTTACAGGATGGTGACTCTGTAGAGAAAATCTCCAGAATAACAAAACTTCCGAAAGAAATCATTGCAAGATTACAAATCAATGAATGAAAATAAATGTGCCTAACTAATAACCCCGTCAACTTAAGAAGTTGACGGGGTTGCCTTTTATTCCAAATTCAAGTGGGTGAAGATGAGAAAATAAATTTGAATATCTCTTGAAAATTGTTTCTTGGACAAGAGAAAAATCTTTGAGCTATTATTTTCACAACCATTAAACACTCTATTAATAAAAATAAGATGTCAATTTTTATGTATGACATCTTAGCATATATCCTCATAAACAAGCAACATCTCTGTTACTTTTGTATATGGAGCATATCGGACTCGAACCGATGACCCCTTCACTGCCAGCGAAGTATTCTCCCTCTGAACTAATGCCCCAACTACGCATACAACATAATAAACTATATCATATTTAAGTATCTTCGACAATCACTATAATACATATGTGTTGAAAATTTAAACAAGTTGTTCTAATATAAGTAATTGATACACATACCAATTTTGTTTATTTTTTGAAAACATCTTATAAAAAATTCAGTGTTAATTGTCCCATCATTGATATAGCCCTTGTATTAATTATGGGTGGAAGTTTTATTTTCTTCAGTTGATGTTATTATTTTGTTTAGCATAGTAAACTAGTATTGTTTTTCCTAATATTTTAGGGTAGTTTTTCCAACTATTTCGGGAGAGCGTCTCCCTGGCAGTGAGAAGGTCAGCGGTTCGAACCCGCTATGCTCCAATTAATTCCTTCATAAAACAAATAGGTTTATAAAATCTTCATTATATGCAGGTTTTTGATAGTTATTTATTTTACTAGAATTTTGATTTTAGCAAACAAACGTTACAGGAGGATGGGGCAATTGAGGTGTTTTTACTCTTTTGCCCCATCCTCTCTCATCATTTTAAATATAAGAAGGTGTAGGTATGGAATTAATGCTTAGTATTTTTGACGGAGATTCTACTATTTATGGAGTGGATTGGGATTCTATTATCAAAATTAGTTTAGCCGTTTTTTTTGGTCTTCTTATTGGTTTGGAACGAGAATTACGTAGCAAGCAACTTGGACTAAAAACATGTGTTGTTATTTGTGTGAGTAGTTGTTTGCTTACCATTGTATCTATCCGAGCAAGTTACGTTTTTCCACGGTTTGATCATATGAACATGGACCCCTTACGACTTGCTGCACAAATCGTATCAGGAGTTGGTTTTTTGGGAGCAGGGGTCATTGTTCGGCGTAGTAATGAAAGTGTTGGTGGTTTGACAACTGCCGCTATTCTTTGGGGATCATCTGGGATTGGTATTACGATTGGGGCAGGGTTTTTAGTAGAAGCGGCTGTTGGAGTTTTTCTTATGCTTACAAGCGTTGAACTTCTTCCAATTATTATTGGTTTGATTGGACCAAAAAGATTACGCCAGAAACGAATTTTTATCCAATTAATTGTCTTTGAATCTACAAATATCACAAAGATTACGAAGAAAATAGAAGACCTTGGTATTACAATTAATCATCTTCGGATTAAAGATTTAGATAATGGAGAACATCTATTAGAAGTACGGGTGAGTGTATTTAAGAAACGAAGAACGACAGATGTGTACAATGCTTTACAAAAAATGGAGAAAATCCGAAGTGTCGATATTGAGATGATTTAGAAGATTAAGTCTGATACAGAAATTTTTTAGGATTTAAGAATGATCCAGTAAAACATTAATAATATTTTAGTTTAGACAACCATTCCTAAACAAAAGATAGGACAATCGGGGGTTTTTTCACTGTCTGTCCCATTTTTTGTTTTAAATTTCTGCAAAACTACCTACACTATAGAGAAAACGATGACAGGACATGAATATGAGATCACCACACATTAATATATCTTATTTACGCTTTCCATTTTTTCTACGGATTATTATTTCAGCTATAACCATTATTCTTCTGTTCGGTTTTTTAATTCACTTAGTTGAACCAAAAACTTTTACTAGCTGGTTCGATGGCATATGGTGGGCAATTGTTACTACTGCTACGGTTGGTTATGGGGATTTAGCACCTGAATCAACAATTGGGAGAATCATCGGGATTGCTTTGATTCTTTTTGGCGTAGGCATTGTCACTGCTTATTTTTCCACACTCTCAACAACGGTTGTTTCAAGAGCTGTACAGTTTCAGCAAGGCTATGCCGATTTCACGGAAGAAAACCACCTTATTATTGTTGGGTGGAATGAACGTACTTCTCGAGTTTTAAAGTCGCTCCCTGCTACTGAAAAAGTCGTTTTAATTGACCATTCTTTACCTGAATGGGATGTTAGTGAGCACACGCTTCATTTTATTCGTGGTCAGGCCTCGGATGAATGCATCTTACATAAGGCAAATATTATTCATGCTCGCTCCATATTAATTTCGGCAAATCGACATATGTCAGAATATGAAGCTGACTTATCTACAATTGTTACTTTGCTTGGAGCAAAAGCTTGTAATCCTACTATTTATGCTGTGGTTGAATTATTAACAGAAAAACAATTACACAATGCCCATTATGCTAAAGCAGATGACATTATAGAAGCAACTAATTTTGTCGGACGTTTAATGACACATAGTTTACACATTAATAAACATACTTCATTTGAACATTTTTTTTATAAAATGTCCGAAAAAAAATTCCACTTTCAACCAGTGAAATTTGAATGGATCGGCATGTCTTTTTGTGATATTAGCCATCTATTGTCGATAGAACACCATATTGTTCTTGGTATTAGCCATGGTGAAGAAATTCTCTTGAACCCCTCACCACTGACTATTTTGGAAGAAATGGATCAATTACTTTTAATGGAGTAGTGTTCTCTCTAAATCATTTACTAAGTCTTTTCCAATTTGAATATATTCTTTTGGAAATGTGGCATCGGGATTTTTTGGAGAAGCAAATTGATTTAATGGTGATACACTTGTTGTGTCATCTAATCCACTTTCATATTCATGTGAAAGCAAATACGGTCGCTTGAGTTTTACTTTGGCATCTTCTTCCGCTAAATCCAACTGACCATCAACTACTTCAAATGGTACACGCAAAAATTGGTAACCATTTTCCTCTGCCATTTTATAATCAAATGAACCGTGGTTATAATCCCAATTGCCACCGATTACATATCCAAGTGGTTTTAATTCCTCTTCTAAATAAGGAAGCATAAAAATTTTATCTTCAATTGCTGATGGAATTTCAATCATTATCATCCCTCCTGTATTTAGATTTTCCCAAATCCAAAATAAAACAAAGGGGATTGTTCCCTATAAAAGATATTGGAAATGATGTCTGTTTGCGGAATGGAATTAGGCTGGAATTTTTCTAAAAAAGTTTTTTGTAAAACAAATGATTCACTAAAACATTGATTTTATTGGATTTTGACAACCATTTATTTCACGAATATGGGTCAGTTGGGGTAAAAAATACCCCAACTGACCCATATTCTATAATCTCTTCTCTAGTTCCGCTTTTTTCTCCTCAAATCCAGGTTTTCCAAGTAGGGCAAACATATTTACTTTATACGCTTCCACGCCTGGTTGGTCAAATGGATTTACGCCTAATAAATATCCACTCATGGCACATGCTTTTTCAAAAAAGTAGGAAACATAACCAAAGCTATAAGCATCTAACGCAGGAATAGTAATAATTAAGTTTGGAACACCACCATCTGTATGAGCAAGTAATGTGCCCTCAAACGCTTTTGTGTTAACAAAACTAACAGATTTTCCTTCGAGATAATTTAAACCATCTAAATCATTTTTCTCTGCTTCAACGAGCAATTCATGACGTGACTTTTCAACAATTAATACTGTTTCAAATAAATCACGCCGTCCTTCTTGTACATATTGACCAAGTGAATGTAAATCAGTAGAAAAATTTGCCGATGCAGGAAAGATTCCTTTTTGATCCTTCCCTTCACTTTCGCCAAATAATTGCTTCCACCATTCAGAAAAATATTGGAGGCTCGGCTCATAGTTAATCAGCATTTCAATTGTTTTTCCTTTATTATAAAGGACATTCCGAACTACGGCATATTGGTAAGCAATATTTTCTTCCAGTTCTGATACAGAAAAATCTACTTGTGCTTTTGCCGCACCGTTCATCATTTCTGTAATATTCGTCCCACTAACAGCAATTGGTAACAGTCCGACCGCCGTTAAAACAGAATAACGTCCACCAATATCATCCGCAATGACAAATGTTTCATATCCTTCTTCCGTTGCGACTGTTTTTAATGCTCCACGTTTCCCATCTGTTGTGGCATAAATCCGTTTACTTGCTTCACTACCATATTTTTCTTCTAACAGTTTGCGGAAAATACGAAAAGCAAGAGCTGGTTCCGTTGTTGTTCCTGATTTTGAAATAACATTAATAGAGAAATCTTTTCCTTCTAACACATCCATAACATCTTTCATATAAGTAGAGCTGATATTATTTCCAACAAAAATAATTTGAGGTGTTTTTCGTTGTTCTTTTGTTAGAGCATTGTAAAATGTATGATTAAGCCACTCTGTTGCCGCTTTTGCCCCTAAATAAGAACCGCCAATACCAATGACTAATAATACGTCTGAATCGGCTTTAATTTTTTTAGCTGCTTTTTCAATTCTGTCAAATTCTTCTTTGTTGTAGTTAGTTGGTAAATCTACCCAACCTAAAAACTCACTACCTGCCCCCGTTTTTTCGTGGATAGAGTGATGGGCAACTTTGACAAAATCACGTAAAAATGTCAGTTCATCTTCTTTAAAAAATGGTAGTGCTTTTGTATAATCAAAGTGAATGTGCGTCATAGATACCTCCGATTTGAGAAATTCAACTATTAAGGTTTAGTCAATTGGGATGGTTTTCACACCATTTGACCACATCTTGTATTTAGGAATAGTTATTAAAATACGAAAAAATTAACGTTTTAGTAAACCATTACTAAACATTAAAACCTAAAATTATTTTAAAATTTTTGTCCATCCTTATTCCATTTAGTATGTAACAAAAATTTTGTAAACATTCTTCTACAATGATGTTTGTAAAATCGCAATGACATCTTCACGATTTAATTTCTTAAAGTTGCCAAATTCTCCATAAATCATTGTTTTATCTGCCATAAGTTCGATATTTGCATCATCAATTTTATAATCAGTTAAATGAGTTGGAGCACCAATTTCTTTCCAAAATGTAATTAATTTTTCAATTCCTTCAAGCCCAATTTCTTGCTCTGTTTTTCCAGTTGTTTCTACTGCGAATACACGTACAGCTAATTGAACAAATTTCGTAGGATTTTCTTTCAATACATGTTTCATCCAGTTTGGAAATAAGATTGCTAAGCCGCCACCATGTGGAATATCATAAACAGCCGATACTGCGTGTTCAATATTATGAGAAGCCCAGTCACCACGTACTCCCATTGCTAATATGCCATTTAAGGCAATTGTTCCACAGTAAAGAATCGTTTCCCGTAGCTCATAATTCTCTAAATCATTGACGAGCTCTGGTCCAGCTTCAATCACTGTGCGTAATACCGCTTCACACATTTGATCTTGCAGTGGCGTATTTTTTGTTTGATGAAAATATTGTTCAAATACATGCGACATCATATCAACAATTCCATAAATAGTTTGATCTTTTGGAACACTGATTGTATTTTTAGGATCAAGAATCGAAAATTTTGGGAATACCAGTGGATTACCCCAGCCTTGTTTTACATTTGTTTCCCAGTTTGTAATAACAGAACCACAATTCATTTCTGAGCCAGTTGCCGCTAATGTTAGAATCGTTCCAAATGGCAAAGCATCTTTCACGAGTGCTGGATTAGTAATGAACTCCCAAGCATCCCCTTCAAACTTCGCTCCAGCAGCAATCGCTTTTGTACAATCTAATACACTTCCACCACCAACAGCCAATAGAAAATCAACCTGTTCAGTCTTGCAAATATCGACTCCTTTGCGTACAGTTGTCAGACGTGGATTTGGCTCTACTCCAGCTAATTCAAAAATGGTTTTTCCCATTTCATTTAGAATGTTCATGACTTCATCATATAAACCATTTCGCTTAATACTCCCGCCACCATATACCACAAGAATGTTATTGAAAGGCACTAATTGCTGTTTTAATTGTTCAACTTGACCTGAACCAAAAATTAATTTTGTCGGATTATAAAATGTAAAATTTTGCACAGAACCACTCCTTTTTTCTTCATTATACAAATAACACTTACTCATGTAAAAATTGATGACTTATTCACCATGTATATTTTTCGTAAAAAAATCCAACCTAAGTAACGTAACAAATAAAGGAGGTAAACTCATGAGCTTTATTCAACGCATCGCTTTATTATTTACGATTATTGGAGCAATTAACTGGGGTCTGATCGGATTTTTTCAATATGATTTAGTTTCTTCTTTGTTTGGCGGAACATCTTCCATGATTTCTCGGACGATTTTTGGGTTGGTTGGTATTTTTGGGCTTGTTAATTTAGGACTTTTATTTAAACCAATGACCGAAAAAGTTGTAAGAACAGAACCACGAACATCTCGCACATAAAAAAATGGAGTTGATTGAAATTCAATCAACTCCATTTTTTTATTATTTGTAAAATATACTGCTAGTCGATTCTTTAATCCATCCATCTAACCGCACCCTTAATGTTTCAAAACCAACCGTTGTCACTAAAGGACGTTTGCTTCGAGATACTTTTCGATTATCTCTCACTGTTTTTAACGACAAACTTATTTTTTTGTTTGCTTTGTCAACGGAAATAATTCTTACTCTAATTTCCTCACCAACATGCACATAGCTTTCAATATTTTCTACATATTCATATGCCACTTCTGAAATATGAACTAATCCTTGTGTTTGCTCGTCAAGTGCCACAAACGCCCCATATGGTTGGATGCCTACGATCTTCCCCGTTACAATTGATCCGATTGTAAATGTCCCCACGAGAAACATCCCCTTGATTTATATTCGTTCCATTATAGCATCTCTTGTTTCTATAATCAAAGAACATCTTTCAACTTACTGTTTTTTGTGATAATCTATAGAAAAAGAAAATAATAGGGGTAACAAAATGACACTTCAAACAATTATAAATCGGCAACAAACATGTTGTAAGAAATGGGATGCTCTTCAAGATACATTCGGTATACAGGATGTATTACCAATGTGGATTGCTGATATGGATTTTCCAATTTCAGAATCAATTACAAAGGCATTACAGGAACGACTTCACCATCCAATATTCGGCTATACAGTTGTTCCAGACTCACTAAAAAATGTTATTTGCACATGGAGTACGAGAAAATATAACTGGGATATTAATAAAAACTCGCTTGCATTTACAAATGGCGTTGTTCCAGGAATTGCTTCTGTTATTCTTGGATTTACAAAACCAATGGACAAAATTGTCATTCAACCACCTGTATACGCTCCATTTTCACAACTAATTCATACTAACAATCGAACATTAGTAGCCAACCCATTACAACTCAAAAATAATCGCTATGAAATTGATTTTGACCAGTTAGAGACCGTACTTCAAGATGCTAAATTATTTATCCTTTGTAATCCACATAATCCTAGTGGACGGATTTGGACAAGGGAAGAGTTAGAAAAAATTGGAGAGCTTTGTTTAAAACATCAAGTGCTTCTTGTTTCTGATGAAATTCATTGTGATTTAATGTTATTCGGTAATACACACATTCCAATGGCTTCTATCTCTGAAGAAATCGCAAATAATACAATTACTTTTATGTCACCATCTAAAACATTTAATATTGCTGGATTACATTTTTCTTATGCTATTATTCCGAACCAACAAATTCTTACACAATTTAATGCCACACTTGCTCGCCAAGGGCAAGATGGATACAATGCCATGGGACTAGTTGCTTCAGAAGCTGCTTACTCTCACGGAAAAACATGGCTTGCAAACTTGTTGGTTGTACTCGAAGATAATACAAATACAACACTTTCATTTATTGAAAAAGAATTACCACATATTACAGCAATAAAACCAGAAGCTTCCTATTTAATATGGGTTGATTGTCGTAGTATAGGAAATGAAGCAGTTCTACGAGAAAAATTACTACAAAAAAATGGCGTAGCACCCGACTTTGGTTTGAAATATGGGGTTGAGGGAGATGGATTTATTCGTTTGAATGTCGCTTGTCCAGAAGCTACTTTACAGGAGGGGCTGAGAAGATTGGCGGTTGCCTTACGATGAAATCTCTATTTATATATTGAAAACTTTTTAAGTAATTTGGCTTGCTGCTCTCCATTTACTTAACAATATTTCTTAGTTTAATAGCTATATTTCTCACTCTATTTCATACTTACGTACAAACCTAACACTACAATGCATCACTTAATATTGCAAAAACAAGAGATCAAATTACACAGAAAAAATTGTGTAATTTGATCTCTCTTATATGTGATGGAAACAGTGTAATCCCCACCTAAATCTAAAGCATCTTTTATTGAAAAAATATTTTTCTATGATAAGATTTATTTATAGAAGATTTTTGGACTTATAGGATGGAGGAAGTCAATATTGGATCTTATACAGATTATTGTAATCGTTTTGGTAGTTTGTGCACCCCTTTTGTTAGGTTATATATGTGTAAGGTACGGAAGTAATGAGATAGCAAAAGATAGAAGTATTAAGAACACTGGCATCTCCACTCAGGCAACGAGTGTTGAATTGAAATGGTGGAGGATAAATAGATCACGTGTGTTTGTTGTGGAATACATGACGGAAACTGGCATCATAAGAGCAAATACTACATATCCAAGAATTACTGCTGTTGGACAAACTTACACCATTTTTTATGATCAAAATAAACCAAAAAATTTTTGTTTTGAAAACGATAAAAGAACAATTTATAGTGGGCGTTTCTTTATTTTTTTGGGTATTACTTTTTTTGTTGAATCTATTTGGTTAGTTTTTTTCATTTTCACTTAATCCCCGCATGAAAGAAGCTTTTATCCAAATGTAGATAGCTTTTGTGTTCTTTCGTAAATTGATTTTTTAGAAAAACAGGATGTTTTCTTCATATATTTTTCCTAAAAAAAGAGAGCCAACGCTCCCCATTTTCTTTCTAAGCAAGTTTCAAAAATAGCACAATAACACCCTTCAACTTGCTGTTTATTCCCCTGCTTCAATTACTCCACAAGCAATTCGATCCCCTGCATCTCCTGCTGGTTGGGTCATGCCATCATCTTTACGCATATGTACAACCAATGAAGTTCCTTCTTTTGTTTTTAAATCTTTCATCGTTGCTTGCGCATTAAAAAGTTCGGCTTTTGTTGTCCCGTCTTCTTTAACAATTAAGTTCGGTAAGTCCCCTGTATGTGCTCCTTCTGGATGAAGCAAGCCATGTTTTTTACTCTCAGGATTGTAGTGACTTCCTGCTGATGCAAAAGTTGGAGCAACACATTTACCAGTTTCATGAATATGAATCGCATGGACTCCTGCGGTTAAATTCTTCAACTGTACTTTAAGTCCCACACCTCCTGCTTGCTCAGACATTTCCACTGTTCCAATACTCTCTCCAGTCGCATTTTTCATCACGACATCTTTTGTTAAAACGGACTTATCCGAGCAACCTGCTAATAACAATCCAAAAAAAATAAGCGAAAATCGTTTCACGTTATCCCCCCAAAGTAGTTGAATAAAACAATCATCGCTTATATATACTATTCATCTTGCTCATTCATGCTTTGTTCCATAATTTGTTTCTCAAGTTCTTTCGCTTTCGCTTCTTGTCGTCTACCCGACCGAAGAATATAACGCATCACCAAGGCAGCCGCCGTCATAAAACATAGTAGTGAAAAGAGTGCTGGAATGTATTCTAGTTTGTTTTCCGGAAAATATAACGGTAAACCAATTGTAAAAAATTGCTCCATCTGAATCGACCTTTCATTTTTAGATGTGACTAGTATAATCCTATTTTCACTTATTAGCTAGTGAAGAAGTTCTTTGAAATCATACAAATTTATCCTTCAATTTCGAGAAATCAATTCGATCACCAATTGTTGTTGATGCACGATCATCCAAATATTGCTTATCCTGTTCAACGAGTTTAAAAATATTGTACGTTGTAAATGCATCATCTAATGCCCGATGATGTTTTCCCGTTCCTTTATCTCCATACTCTTGCACAGCTTTCCATAACCCTGTCTGATTTCGATTACCAAAAAACTTCTTATACTCCACCGCAAAATCTCGTGAACGACCTTTAAATGGATAGACAACCTTGGCTTTTGTAGCATTTTGATTGAGTACTTTTAAATCCATATTTCCCCATGTAATAACCGTATAATTAGCATATTCACTTAAGCACTCTACAAGTTGTTCAAAAGAAATTCCTTCGTCCACATTTTCTTGTGAAATTTGTAAGAAAGATTTACATCTCTCTGTTAAAACTGGAAATTTTATTGGTTTCACATAAGAAGAATACTCACATATAATTTCACCATCTAAAACAGCAATCATTCCTACTTCAATCACCTCAGGATAAAAAGAACGAGGGGTTTCTTTATCTTCTGGCATGGTAAATTCAAAATCGAGAAAAAGATTTTTTTCTTTCATTGAAACGTTCCCCTTACTATAATAAACTATTTTTTATTATACCATGAATTTGCTACTTTCACTTAGAAAATACTTCTTCCCGACAAATGACAAAAATCATGTTAGTATTAGAAATAGTATTTTTTAGGAGGATGATTCATGTTACGCAAGTTATTTGGTTTTGGATTAGTAATTATTATTTTCTATTCTCTTGTGCTAACATCATCTGCTGTTGGCAAAGAAATCAAAAGATACAAACCAATATCTACTGTTTTAACAGCCGATCTTGATTTAGATAAATTAGCCCTGATGCAAACAAGTTATATATATGACAATAAAAAACAACTTATTTCTGAGAGAAATGGGGTACAAAAGCGGGTATATCTTCCGATTCCACGTATTCCAAAGCTTGTAAAAAATATATTCATTGCCATCGAAGACCGTCATTTTTATGAACATGAAGGGATTGATATTCAAGGGGTAATGCGAGCTGTTGTGTTTAATGCTAAATCTCAATCCGCTTCACAAGGTGGAAGTACAATTACGCAACAACTTACCCGAACTCTTTTTCTTACCCAACAAAAAACATTAGAACGTAAAGTAAATGAAGTTCTTTATTCCTATCAACTAGAAAAACAATTATCAAAGGATCACATTCTAGAATTATATATTAATGCCATTTATTTTCAAAACGGTGTGTACGGTGTAGAAGCGGCATCTGCATTTTATTTTAATACATCAGTAGACAAACTTTCCATTGCCGAAACAGCTTTTGTCTGTGCCATTCCAAACAATCCAACACTGTACGACCCATTTACACGTTTTAGCAAAACAAAAAAACGGCAAGAACGGATTTTAAAACAACTAGTTGATGAAAATTATATTACACAGGAACAATACACAAGTGCAATAAAAGAAAAAATAACATTGCAAACAAGAACACCAATTGACAAATTCCCTGACTATGTCACCTATGTTCATGATGAATTTAGAGAATTAGTTGCTACAAAAGAGAAACTTACTGGTGACGAACTAGATAACCGAATCAAACAATTATGGGAGTCAGGCATCCGAATATATACTGCACTAGATCCAGAAAAACAACAAAAAGCAATAGAAACGGTTAATGAAGATATTCCCTACAAAGAGGTCCAAGCAGTTACTGTAATGATTAATAACACAACGCACGAAATTTCCGCTATTACAGGTGGCAAAGACTACAAAAAATTTGAATTTCACCGAGCATTTCAAGCATACCGACAACCCGGTTCAGCTATTAAACCTTTGCTTGTGTATGCTCCATACATTGAAACTTTCGATGCTAGTCCCTATACATCCATTAACGCAGCGGATTTTTGCAAAAAGGATTACTGTCCAAAAAACTATAGCGGACATGGTTACGGTACAGTTACATTAAAAACCGCTCTCAAATATTCATTCAATACTCCTGCTGTGCGAATGATGGATGATGTTGGTGTTAAACAAGCATTTTCTTATTTGAAAAAGTTTCAGTTTGCCAAAATTGTTCCTGATGATTATCGTTTACCAGCGGCAATTGGCGGATTTACTTACGGCATAACCCCACTCGAACTAACAAGTGCTTACACAACTTTTGCTAATAATGGAATCTATGTCAAATCGTATGCCATTGAAAAAGTAGTTGATTTAGAAGGAAATATTCTGTATGAGCCGAACAAAAAAGGGGTTCGAGTATGGAGCGAAAATACAAATCAGGTTATGCGTAAATTACTAACCGCTGTTGTCCAAGAAGGAACAGCAAGAAGAGCAAATATATCTAAGTCATATATCGGAGGAAAAACAGGAACAACCAATGATTATAAAGACCTTTGGTTTGTTGGTCTGGATGATTCTTATACAACAGGGATTTGGCTTGGTAAAGATAGCCCAGAAAGCATTGAATATTTATCAACTGCCTCCCCACATCTAAATGCGTGGCATGACATAATGATGGATTATTAATCTGTTGTGGCTGAGACAGACATCTTTTTAAAAGGTTTTATTGAAATGAATGGTTTACTACAATGTTAATGTTGCAGGATTTTCGCAATCATTCATTTCAATAATCTGGGTCAATTGTGATGTTTTTTACCCCTTTTGATCCAGATTAGCCGTTTAAACTTGCCATTAAACTATTGTACAGACGAAGCATTACTAAGAAAACAGCAATCAAAAATGCTGCCCAAATGGTCATATGAAAAACAATCATTCCCATTGTCCCGAGCCAATTAAGCGAAGCATAAATTTTGTACACAAAATACATAAGATAAATAAAAGTAGTAATCAAAAAAACACCCACAATGATAAAAACATTTTGGAACCCAAATAAAGATAAAGCCCCACCAACAAGATAAATAAAAGAGCCTGCTCGAACTGTTTGTAAAGATGCTCCTGTTCTATCTTTAGAGAAAAACAACAGAGATAACTGAATAAGTGTATCCGCAATTAATTTCAAAGCAGAAAACAACATAAAGAAAAATAAGCTTGCCAAAAAAAACAAAGCTAGACGAATTCCACCAGCCGAAAAAAAACTAAGAATACCTTTATACAATCCAAATTGTTTTAGGAGCGTAAGTATTTCATTTTCAAGATATATCCCAAGTGATGTACTAAATAGTACAATAGAAATAAGCGGGAAATATCCAGTAACATATGTATTTTTCAGCATAACAACCATCCTTTCGCTGAACATATCATCCATTATACTAGGGGAAGTTAAGAAAAGACAATTAGGAAATGAATCCGAACTAAATAGCCTAGACTTTTCTCACCTTGTTCAATTAGATTCTGTTCTATTGAAATTGAACGCATTAACAATTTTAAACTTATATTAAAAACTGGAGGATACCTACTTATATGAATGAACTTGCAAATACTCATTATTATGTTCCCATCATTATTTTCCTTATCACGTATGCATTTATTATTTCAGAAAAAATAAATCGAGCAGTTGTCGCCTTACTTGGAGCAACACTAATGATTATTTTTCAAATTGTTGATGTTGAAAGTGCCTATGAACACCATATTGAATGGGGAACGATTTTTTTATTAATCGGTATGATGATTATCGTTTCAATTACAAAAAAATCAGGATTCTTTCAGTACATGGCAATAAAAGCAGCTAAACTCGCAAAAGGGCAACCCATTCGTATTTTAGTTATTTTATCCTTATTGACCGCCTTGCTGTCTGCCTTCTTAGATAACGTAACAACTGTTTTACTGATTGTTCCAGTAACATTTTCCATTACTAAGCTATTGAATGTTAAATCTACACCATTTCTATTATCAGAAATTATTTTCTCAAATATTGGTGGAACAGCTACACTTATTGGTGACCCTCCAAATATTATGATTGGCTCAGCAAATAAAAACTTAACATATCATGATTTTCTTTTTAATCTTGCCCCTGCTGTGATAATTATCTTACTAGTAATTATGACACTCATTTATTTTTTGTATCGAAAAAATTTAACTGCTAATCCTGAACTCATTGCAACATTAATGTCACTCAATGAACATGATTATATTGAAGATAAGAAACTGCTAAAAAAATCGGTGACCGTTTTACTACTAACGATTGTTAGTTTTACACTTCATTCCATTATTCATGTAGATGCTTCGGTTGTTGCCTTATTTTGGGCAGCATTCTTACTACTCCTAACTATAAAAGAGGAACACGAAATTGAAAAAATTTTTGCATCTATTGAATGGGTAACTATTTTCTTTTTTATTGGCTTATTTATTCTTGTTGGTGGTTTAGTTGATAGTGGCGTTATTGAATCACTTGCTTTAAAAGCTCTAGCTATCACGGATGGAAACATTCAAATAGCTTCTACATTAATTTTGTGGGTATCTGGAATTGCTTCGGCAACAATTGATAACATTCCATTCGTCGCAACAATGATTCCACTTATTGAAAATTTGTCAGTTGGTATGGGATATAATCCAGATTCAGAAGCAATAGATGTTCTTTGGTGGTCATTGGCATTAGGTTCTTGTTTAGGTGGTAATGGCACACTTATTGGGGCAACCGCAAATGTGATTGTTGCAGGATTAGCTTCAAAGGAAGACGAGGGATTTAGCTATCTTGATTTTCTAAAAGTAGGTGCACCACTTACACTCCTGACACTTATTATTGCTCATGGATATATTTTTGTTCGATATTTTATGTAAGCATGAATGCCTGAATTTCTGCACTCTGTACCAATTTAGACATTATCCGCATATAGTGTAACGACACTTAAGAAAAGAGGAATGCACATGAATCGACCTGTTTATTTTCCTCCGATTGATACATCGTTATTCACTTCATCCGCCAAAACAATGCAGGATGTGGTCAGAGATGCTGGAACACTTTCCCATGTCATCTCCACTTCCCATCCATTTGCCCAGCAACTCATGCACGCCGCACAACAATCAAACAATCCAGAGGTAAGACGGCTGTTGCAAACACTAGGAATTCGCTCGGCAATAAATACTTCATTCGATCCTGACAGTATAAGAATTACCTTATCTCGCAGAGCAAACAATATAGAATGCTGTAGGCTTACTGTATCATTTCGCTGGGGGTTACTAGGGCGGTAAAATCATAAAAATATCCGATAAAATCGAGAGAAAAAGATTTTATCGGATATTTTTATGGACTTTGGTAAAAAAGATTCTCACTCTCCACTTCAAAAATCGATTAGTAAACCTTATTTATTTTTAGGTTGACATAAATGGAACCCTCCTCTATTATTCTCTTAAGAGATAATTAGGGAGGATTTTTTGATGATTAAGTTTCGTACAGTTGAATTAACATATGCCGCTATGTTTGCTGCTCTTATGGCAATTGGAGCTAATATTACATCTTGGCTACCATTTCTTCAAATTGCTGGTGTTCCATTATCCATGCAACCTTTTTTTGCTATTTTAGCAGGGCTTTTGCTCGGAAGTAGACTTGGAGCTTTTTCCGTGATTGTGTATATATTTATTGGTCTTGTTGGTATGCCTGTGTTTGCTCAATTCGGAAGCGGATTTGGAACTTTTCTAGCTCCCGCTGGTGGATTTTTAATTTCGTTTATTTTTACTGCTTATGTTGTTGGAAAAATAATTGAAAAAAACACACCAAGCTCTATAACCTTTATAGTTGCTGCTCTCGTTGGAATTACTATTATCTATGTAATTGGTACAAACTATATGTATTTTATTGTTAATTATTATATAGGTGCAGACATGTCTTATACAAAAGCATGGATATCTATGATGTTATTTACCCTAAAGGATGTGATTTTCACACTTATTGCCGCTAGTATTGCACCTAAACTGTATCTTGTTGTTAAGAAAGGGCGTTAAAAATGGCTGATGGTAGATCAAACAAGGTATTTTTTACCCTTTTGATCCCCCACAACCATTTTAACTATTTCACTCTAGGATTAATTTGTTTCAATTGTACCTTTGTCAAAAGTGCAAAAAATATTGGAACTATCATTAAGAACATGAAAAAAATTAATGGTTGAAATGGCAAGAGAAAATTTACTAATCCCAACCCAATAAATATATCTCCCATTATCATTTCATTTTTCGCTGCACGTTTTACATGATACTTTTTCTTCTCTACATCGCTTATATTATGAATAGCTGGACCTACATGACCTGCAAACATAAGCATATGGGATAATCTAACCGATTCACCACTCAATATAACATACGCAGTAACAATACATAAAATTCCAATAACGATTAAAAGAATTCCCATTGTAATCGTTCCCATTTCTTGATCTCCTTTTTATAATGATTGTTTGTAATTTATTTTGTGAGTTTTTAATACGTGAGGATTTTTTATGAAGAAAGCATGTCCAAATATATGCTCTAAACGTTGGATATATTTCTATGCAAGAAAATTAAAATTCTCTTGCATAGAAATGTATATTAGAAAAATAAGTTCAATACTTGATATATAAGACCAGCAAATAATGCTGAGATTGGAATAGTAACAATCCATGTCATAACGATACGTTGGGCATTACCCCATTTAACACTTTTTAATCTTTGTCCGGCTCCAACACCCATGATTGCAGAAGAAATAACGTGGGTTGTACTAACTGGTAAGTGAATAAGTGTTGCACCAAAAATAATCGTTGCTGAAGTTAGATCTGCTGCTGCTCCATTAACTGGGCGGATTTTCATAATTTTGCTACCCACAGTTTTGATGATTTTCCAACCACCGATAGCCGTTCCACCTGCCATTGCAGTCGCACATGCAAAACGTACCCACATGTGAACTTCATCATCAGCTTGAAAGTTACCAGCAATTAATGCCATCGTAATAATACCCATTGCTTTTTGAGCATCATTCGTTCCATGTGTAAATGCTTGTAGAAATGCTGTAAAAATTTGCATCGTTCTAAAGTTTCTTGTGGAACGTGTCAAATTTGTATTCCTAAATAAAACGAAGAAGATTTTCATTACAATAAAACCAATAGTAATAGCAAGAATTGGTGAAACAATTAATGCGATAAGAATTTTTGTAAATCCACTATAGTTTAAAACTCCAAACCCGGATGCTGAAATAGCAGCTCCTGCTATAGCACCAATAATTGTATGAGATGAACTACTAGGAATTCCAAAATACCACGTAAGTAAGTTCCAAGTAAGTCCAGCAATTAACGCTGACAAGATGACAACCGCTCCCGTAGTACCTTCCCCTAAATCAAATGGGTTAACGATGTCTTTAGAAATTCCTTTTGCTACCCCTGTGAATGTCAACGCACCGATAAGATTTGCTCCAGCCGCCATCACAATTGCTGCACGTGGGGATAATGCCCTTGTTGATACAGCCGTTGCAATCGCATTTGCCGTGTCATGGAAACCATTAACAAAATCAAATGCAAGGGCAAATACAACGACCAAAATAGTAATAACCAATACAGTATCCATGTCTACTCTCCAATCACGAATTACTCATAATGATAGATTCCAACATTGTGGAAACATCGTAGCACTCATCTGCAGCATTCTCAAGTGTTTCGTAAGTTTCTTTTAACTTAATCAGACGAATTGCATCTTGTTCTGTGTCAAATAAATTCTTAATTGCTACACGGAAAATTTCATCACATTTTGATTCATACGATTTAATTTTTACAGAGTGATCATGAATAGCTTTAAACTTCTTATCTGCTAACAAATGAATTGACTCTGCCATTTCCATTGTTGCACGATAAATATTTTCAGCAAAGTGTCTCATATGGTCATCTATATCTGCTAGAGAATACATTTCAAGTTGAGCCGCACATTGCTCAAGAGAATTTAATACATCATCCATATGTAACGCCAAGTAATGAATATCTTCACGTTCAATTGGGGTAATAAATGTTTTACTGAGTGCTGCTACCACATCACGTAAGTAAGTATCTCCCTTGTCCTCATAATCTTTCATTATCCTTGCAAATTCTTTCAAATCGCTTAAATTATTAACTTTTTGTTCAACAAAATATTTTGCAGCATCCCGCACATTGTCAGCAATTTTCACAAGCGGATTAAAAAATGGATCTTTTGCCATTACTAAAACCTCCAAATAATATTTATTAATTTCTTGACTTAATTTTAACAGAATTTTATACCTTTATGTTGAGAATTAATAATGTTTTACATACACTTTACATGTCCTTAACATCTGGATATATCTAATTATCTGGATGTTTGAAGCCATATCATATGCAAATATCACTCCACCCCATCCTCTTGTAAATAAAGAAACAATGTTGGGAGTTTAGGCAAATGATGAATGTCATAGTAGTCAATAGAATCAATATCAGTTGGCATTATAAGCAAACATTCTTCAATGAAAGGATAGACACTCTCCAAATCCAATCCCCAATAAATCGGACGATATTTCTGCAAATAATGATGAGATACTTGCATCATAGCTTTTGCCCCTTTTACATTCCCATAACCATAATGATAGAGAGCTACCGTCATTTGTAGTAGTCCCTTTAGAAAGAAATTTTCCTTATCCGTCATCCATATATCTTCTAATAAATCATGACATGTATAGTAATCCCCTTCATTAAATTTAATAAAAAAATCATAGTACTCTGTAGGATACATACTCTTTCCCCCTCGAAAATAAACAAATTATTTATGAGCTATCTTTATAGTATAAAAAATAGTAACGTAATGATACTTTATCCATATAAAATAGAAGAAAAGTTGACCAAACAGGGCAACAATCTCCCTGATTTAGTCAACTCTTTCTTTACATCTTATTCATTCGTAAAAACCTTCATTATTATACACTCATTTTCATAACTTCTATAACATAATCAATATCTTCTTTTTTCACACCATGATGAGTAACAAAGCGCATATTGCCATCTTCTGGCGGATTGATTTTAATTCCTTTTTCCATAAATTGTTGCATTAACTCATTCGTTGTCTGCGAACTGTTCTCTATTTTGAAAAACACCATATTAATTTGAACATTTGAGAAATCAACTGTAATATTTGGAATCTCTGCTAGTTTTTTTGCTAAGTACATAGAATTCTTGTGATCTTCATCCAAACGTAAAGTCATTTCTTCTAAAGCTATTTTTCCAGCCGCTGCAAGTATTCCTACTTGTCGCATACCACCACCAAGTAATTTTCTGTTTTTGCGAGCAGTTGCAATAAATTTTTCTGAACCTGCTAGAAGAGAGCCAATTGGGGCACATAGTCCTTTTGATAAGCAAACCATCACAGAATCAGCATATTGTGCAATTTCTGTTGCTGGAACGTTTAGATAAGTAGCCGCATTAAATAATCTTGCTCCGTCCAAATGAACCTTCAAGTTATATTGTTTAGCAATATTAGAAACTTCTTTCATATACGTTGTATCAACAACTGTTCCCGTAGAATAAGCGTTTTCTAAGCAAATTAGTGATGTATGTGGATAGTGAATATCTTCGTTTATGCGAACCGTTGCCTTTATTTTATCTGTATTCATTTTCCCTTGTGTTGTTTCTAATGTTCTAAGTTGTACGCCCGAAATTACCGCCACTGCTCCAACTTCATGAGCAACAATGTGACAATCCTCACCTAAAATAACTTCATCGCCCCGTTGGCAATGTGTATAGACTGCTAGCTGATTACCAAATGTTCCACTTGGTACAAATAACGCCGCTTCTTTTCCGACCATTTGTGCGGCATATCGCTCAAACTCTTTCATTGTTATATCATCTTCATATACATCATCACCAACAATGGCTGTTAACATCGCTTCACGCATTTTTTGCGTTGGTTCTGTAACAGTGTCACTTCGTAAATCTATCCATTTCTTCATTATATTCATCCCTTTACTAGACTAGAACATTCGATATCCTCGTGTTCTAAGCATTCTTATCACAACACCCGAAAGAATAGCACCAGCTAGTCCACTAGACAAAATAATAATATCCGCTGGTGCAAGTGATACAATTTTTGTTCCTAATGTTGAAAAAGTTTCACGAGTATTCGTAAAGTATTCACCCACACTTACATCATCAATAAAAGCAATAAAAACAATTGGACATAGCACTGCCATGATCCATGTCATTCTTAGTAACATATTTAGAATAAATCCTATTCCAAAAAACAATACAAAAAATATAACAACCGAAAGAATTAATATAGGTACAGCCATTTTCTTCCCTCCTTACACCTTACTCAAGTGTACTGAACTAATATGAATTACGTCAAATATTAGAAGAAGATAACGTACTCTGTATATCCAAACTGATCACCCGGATTCAGTCCATATGTTGGAACTAATGGAGTAGGGATTATTTTACTGACCATTTTCCGTAGAAGTTCGGATGAATCATTAGAAATAAGTAATTCTTGTCTTGTCATAAATTTTACATCATCTAGTTCATTCTCTTGAATCGAAATAGTTGTTGAAATAGGAGAGAGTAGAAAAAAGAGTAGATTATCACTTACTATTCCTTCAATCACACCTGTTCGCACACCAACAATTCCTTTAATCATTGTATCAATTCCTGTTTCTTCTTTTACTTCACGCATAACGGCTGTTGCTATTGTTTCTCCTTCGTTCAAAAATCCAGCAGGTACAGACCATTTTCCTTTTAGACCACCATATTTCTTTTTAACTACAAGCCATTCATCTTGTTCATTAATAACAATTCCACCAACTGCTAACCAAACATTTCCACGTTCTTTTCTCACAATCTTCATCCTCGATATAAAAAAAGGAGCTTTCGCCCCCCTATTTTTATTATAGTAAATCCATTTTTCCTTTTTTAAATGCAAGTGAGAATCCGCCCATCATATGTAATGCACGATTATCAACCATTTTTTTCATAAAGCTTGCTTTTGTTCCCCAAATCTTTTTACCAAACACAATACCGATAGCATCATCATGTCCAAGAGAACATACTGCTCCTTTTAAATCTGGAACGAATATTTCTAAATCATCCTGCTCAGTGCCACGAATAAGCGTAGTTAAGTTTCTTGCCGTGCATTGTCCTTCTTGCATCGCAATTTGAGCAGTTGGTGGATATGGACGATTAATTGCTTCATTAATAAGCAATGCACAGTCACCCGTAACAAAAACATTTTTGCTATTTGGTAC
This sequence comes from Caryophanales bacterium, assembly GCA_031546705.1. Taxonomy (GTDB): domain Bacteria; phylum Bacillota; class Bacilli; order Bacillales; family JAVBJX01; genus JAVBJX01. Next base: position 73,049 of record JAVBJX010000014.1, on the reverse strand, counting down.
ACGCAAATATGGGTCAACTTTTACACGCCCACGAATCGAACCTTCTAGTTTCGATTCATCGACGACATAACTTCCACGTACTCCAGCTGCCCAAACAACCGTGCCAGCTTTAATCATTTCTGTTTCTTCACCTTTAGAAACTAAAATGCCTTCTTCTGTACATTCTTTAATGGCTGTACCGATTTTGAACTCTACACCTTTTCTTTCTAATACATTAACCGCATATTCCACTAATTGTGAATCAAAGCCCGGAAGTGCTGTCGGAGCCGCTTCGATACAATAAATTCTTGGAATACTTGGATCAATATCATATTCTTGACATAGTTCAGGAACACGATTAGCAAGTTCACCAAGAAATTCAATTCCCGTAAATCCTGCTCCCCCAACAACAAGCGTTAAACGCTCATCACGTTTTTCAAGTTCTGTATTATATGTAGCAAATTGATATTCAATATGTTGGCGAATTTTGCGTGCAGCATCGACATTTGCAATAGAAAATGCATGTTCTTTCAGCCCTTTAATTCCAAATGTTTCTGATTCAAAGCCAAGAGCAACGACTAAATAGTCGTATGTTAATTCTCCCTTTTCAAGCAGCACTTTATTTTCACTTGGGATAATTTTCACTACTGTGTCTTGAACAAAATTAACCGCATTTGTATCAATAACACTTTCAATAGGATAACGGACACGATCATGATGCAATGTTCCTGCCGCTGCTTCGTGTAACCACGTTGACTCATAATGATAGTCATTTTTATTAACAAGTGTAATATCCGCTTCGTTTCTTCCTAATATTTTTTGCAAATTTATTGCTGTTGTTAAACCGCCGTAACCAGCACCTAAAATAACAATACTCGGTTTTTTCACTCAAACCCGCCCTTTTCAAAAGTTTTAATCTATAATAATGCTCCCTTTTTGAATCTGTGATTTTTTTCACATACTTATCAAAAAACACCACCATCAATAGTATGCTGTTTCCAGTTAATTTTCAAGTTTTATCTCACGAATCGTAGCGTTAATTTTTTGTAGTTTTTTAAATGATGCACTTAATAGCAAAATTATATTCTTCCTCTACAAATTATTCCTCCTATTTCTGAACCTATTCAAAAAAGTATGAGGGCAGGATAATCGGAGCATAAACAGCTCTTTTATCCCACCCTCATTTATATACTGTAGTACTTAATTCCTACAAATATTATGCTAGGCGAAAAACGATACCATGACCGCCTTTTGGATATTCCCATTCAATATTTTGGAATGGACAACCAATTCGACAGCTACCACATTCGTGACAACCCTCATAACCAACTTGCATTCTGACATTTTCCCACTTATACACTTCAGCAGGACAGAATAATGTACACAATTTATCAGGGCATTTTTCAGCACATATGTTATGATCAAGCACTGTCAAATGTGATTTAGAATCGGCTCTAAAACGTAAGGAGTACTGCTTTTCTTCAAGAGTATTTTTCTTCACTCTATTTCACCGCCTTCCAAGCACGATACATATCTTTTACTAAGTTTATTAATTTATGACGCCCTGTAATCATCTTGAAAATTTGTTTTTGCTTTTCTTTCTTAGGTGTACCATCAACACGAAAAAATTTACTCATTGCTTGATTTAACATCGGTACATATTCTTTAAAATATTGCGGATTATGTTCAAATGTATGCGTTGTATCTTTGTATTTTCTTAAGTCTTTAATGATAAAGCTATCTTCAAGTGCTGCTGTATAAGAAGATAAACTTGCTTCCGAAAAATCATTTTTCTGTTTCGCTTGCACAATTGCTTCGGCAGCCAATTTACCTGAAAACATCGCCATGTTTGAACCTTCTCGGTGAATAGCATTAACGAACATCGCAGCATCACCAACTACTAATACACCATTACCAACTACTTTTGGGATAGCATTGTAGCCACCTTCAGGGATTAAATGCGCCAAATATTCTTGTGGTTCTCCCCCTTCTAGAAGTGGTGCCACCATTGGGTGAGCTTTAATATGATCTAACAACTCATACGGCTTCATTCTTTCATTAATCATCGAAGATAACGTTGTACCAACACCGATGTTTACACTTTCTTTATTTGTATAAAGGAATGCTGTACCTAAATTACCTTTTGTTGCATCTCCAAACATTTCAAACGTTACACCTTCGTCATCTTTCACATTGAAACGATCGTTGATTTTTTCCTTAGGCAATTTGATGACTTCCATAACAGTAAGTGCCACGTGTTCAGGAGAAAGCTCACGATGAAAGCCTAGTTGTTTCCCTAAAATCGAGTTAACGCCATCCGCTAATACAACAACATCAGCCATTAAGTCACCATCTGGACGATCTGTGCGAACACCGACCACTTTATCGTTTTCAACTAAACATTCCAAAACAACCGTTTCGTTAATAAGGAGTACTCCAGCTTCAACCGCTTTTTTCGCAAACCATTGATCAAACTTAGCTCGAAGAATCGTAAAACTATTTGCAGGTTCCTTCAACCATTCTTTCCCTTTGTAACCAACGGACACAACAGATTCTTTATCCATAAGCCAAAAACGTTGTTCAACAATCGGTCTTTCTAGCGGTGCTTCTTTCCAAAATTCTGGAACGATTTCTTCTAATTGCTTCGTATAGAGAACGCCACCCATTACGTTTTTTGCGCCTGGATACTCGCCTCTTTCAATTAAACAGACTTTTAATCCTTGTTTGGCAGCAGTCAAGGCACAGGCTGTTCCAGCTGGTCCAGCACCGACGACAATTACATCAAATTTCTCAGACATTTTGCGCCTCTCCTTTCCATTCTGGTGCAACTTTCTTAAATGATTCTGTAAGCATTGGAACGATTTCATAAGCATCACCAACGATAGAGTATGTTGCTACACTAAAAATCGTTGCGTCTGGATCTTTATTAACAGCAATAATCATGTCACAGTTTTTCATACCAACAATATGTTGAATAGCACCTGAAATACCAAATGCGAAGTAAATTTTTGAGGTAACTGTTTCACCAGTTTGCCCAATTTGTAATGAATGAGGAAGAAGCCCAGCTTCTACAACGTCTCTCGTTCCTCCAACACTACCACCAATTTTCGCAGCAAACGCTTCAACGATTGTCTTCCCTTTTTCGTCACCCATTCCTTTACCAAATGCAACAACAATATCTGCATCAGCAAGGCTTTTTTGATTAGAAATATCTTTAACAATTCTAAGTACTTTCGTTCGAATATCTTCTTCTTTAATTTCAAACGGTAACTCAATGATTTGACCAGTTCGGCTTGCATCTGGTTCAAGTGCTTTCATTACTTTTGGACGAACAGATGCCATTTGTGGGCGATGTTTTTTACATAAAATCGTTGCCATAATATTACCACCAAACGCTGGACGGCTCGCTTCAAGCAATCTATTTTCTACATCAACATCAAGCATTGTTGTATCAGCAGTTAAACCTGTTTTTAAATCAGTTGCTACTGCACTGGCAATATCTTTTCCATTTGGAGTTGCTCCGTAAAGAATGATTTCTGGTTTGTACTTTTGTGCGAGTTCAAAAACACCTTTTAAATAAGATTCTGTTCGATAATCTTTTAATACAGGATGGTCAACTAAGTAAACAATATCTGCTCCGTGAGCAATTAATGTTTGGCAAAGTGGCTTGACCGAATCTCCTAGAAGTATTCCAGCAAGCGGTGCTTGTAATTTGTCTGCTAGTTTACGACCTTCACCGAGAAGTTCCAAAGAAACACCTTCAATAACTCCTTCAGACTGTTCGATAAAAACCCATACACCATTATGTTCTTTCATTTAAAGTACCTCCTCTTTAATAGAGAATAGATTCTTTTTCTCAACAAGAAGTTGCATTAACTCAGCTACTTGCTCCGTTGCTGAACCTTCTAATTTTTTTCCGTTTGCGGAGGCTTGTGGTGGTGTGAACATTTTACCAACAATGGTTGGTGAGCCTTTCAAACCAAGTTGTGTGCGGTCAACATCTTTCATATCATTAACTGTCCAAATAGTAGAGTTGTAACGTGCTGCTTTAATCATATTTGGCAATGATGAATACTCAATATCATTAATTTCTTTCTCAACAGTAATTAAACATGGCATTTGACTTTGAATGATTTCATGACCACCAGAAATCTTTCTTTTTAGTAAAATAGTTTTCTCGTCTTCATTGATTTCTAGAATCTCAATAACATTAGTAACTGGTGGAATATCTAACCTACGTGCAATACCAGGGCCAACTTGACCTGTATCTCCATCAATGGCGTGCTTTCCACAAATAATCAAGTCAATTGGTTCTTCTTCCGTTATCTTTTTTAAGGCGGAATACAATGCGTAACTTGTTGCAAGTGTATCTGCACCTGCAAAAGCTCGGTCAGAAATGAGGTACCCTTTATCAGCACCAATTTCTATACTACGTTTAATAACATCTGTTGCTTGCGGTGGTCCCATGCACAACACAGAGACTGTTGTTGCTCCATGGAATTTTTTAAACTGTGCTGCTTCTTGAACAGCGTGTGCATCATATGGATTGATAATTGCTGGTGCACTAGAACGATCAAGCGTGTTCGTTTTTGGGTTAATTTTAATAATTTTTGTGTCAGGAACTTGTTTGACGCATACAGTAATGTGCATGAACTTACTCCCTCTCTCAGGTTTTTTTTCTTAACACTTTGTTAAAAATTACACAATCTATCGCAAAAAAGTGAAGATTGTGCAGTTATAGACAAACTTCGACAAAAACAGATTTGTTTTTACATACTCCTACAAAATTAATTTTAATAAAAAATTGTCGTTTTGTCACGTCAAATTTAAAATTATTGATATTTTTTAACATGGGTTTGGAGCAAAAGAGGCAAAAAACGTCCTGATTGCCCCGATCTCGGTGAGTGTTTGGCATCAAAATACGGTAAAGTCAAAGTTTTATTTAGCTATTCAATTCACGAAAATCTTTCAAAAATACTTCTGTTCCAATCCCGAAATATTCTACTAAATTCACTTTATCGCTGAGAATATGTACTATAAAGTGCAATGATAAGACGTTTGGAGTTGAAACAATCATAGCTGTCTTAATCCTTTTGTTCTAAGTGCAGGTTTATACTTCCTACAGACACATAAAAAAGTTGAGAAAAATGCTCATTCCCATAAAATATTGTCGTTTTTTGTGGTATATGTGGTATAATTACTACGTATGAAATTTACTTGGAGGGATTACTCATGAAAGAAGATGCAAAAATGTATGACATTACCGTTATTGGTGGAGGCCCAGTTGGATTATTCACTTCCTTCTATTGCGGAATGCGTCATGCAAGCGTAAAAATTATTGAAAGTTTACCACAACTAGGCGGACAATTATCTGCTTTGTATCCTGAGAAGTTTATTTATGACATTGCTGGTTTCCCTAAAGTGCGTGCACAGGAATTAATTAATAGTTTAAAAGAGCAAATGGGACAGTTTGAACAAACAATCTGTTTGGAACAATCCGTTGAAAAAGTAGAAAAGCAAGAAGATGGAACGTTTAAACTAACAACAGACAGTGAAATTCATAACACAAAAGCAATTATTATTACTGCTGGAAATGGAGCATTCCAACCACGCCGTCTTGAACTCGACTCTGCTGTACAATACGAAAAACAAAATATTCATTACTTTGTGGATGACATGAATAAATTTGCTGGAAAGCGTGTCGTTGTCTTCGGTGGTGGCGATTCTGCAGTAGACTGGACAATGATGTTAGAACCGATTGCCAAAGAAGTAACAATCATCCATCGCCGTGATAAATTCCGTGCTCATGAGCATAGCGTAGACAATTTAATGAACTCAAAAGCAAAAGTATTAACACCATATGTTCCACATGATTTAATTGGTGACGAAAATGGTATTAAACAAGTCGTTGTAAAACACGCTAATAGCGATGAAACTGTTACAATTGATGTTGATGCTGTTATCGTTAACTACGGATTCCTTTCTTCCATTGGTCCTATTAAGGAGTGGGGCTTAGAGCTTGAGAAAAACTCTATTAAAGTAAAATCAACAATGGAAACAAATATTGAAGGTATTTTTGCCGCAGGTGATATTTGCACCTACGAAGGAAAAATTAATTTAATTGCTGCAGGATTTGGTGAAGCACCAACAGCTGTAAGTAATGCCAAAGCATATCTTGATCCAGCAGCTAAAGTACAACCAATGCACTCATCATCTATGTTTGGACAACATTAAAAAAGTAGGTCACGTCTTTACGTGACCTACTTTTTTATTTTGCAAGCATTTCTGCTAATTGATCTAATTCCCAATCAAATGTTGCTGCATTAAATTCAGCCCAGCGACTGCTAATTGTATACACATGATTATTTTTTACAGCAGGTAAATTTCTCCATACTGGACGGCTTTGAAGCCCTTTTAATACACCCTCCGCTGTTGGATCAGATACTTGAACAAAAATCCGATCAGCTTTATAATCTGCCAATACTTCTTCTGATAATGCTGTTGGTTTGTCTACATTTGATTTTTCAGGAACAACAAATCCTAAACCTTTATAAATAGGTTCCCATGTAGTAATTGGAAAGATATATATATCTTTTTGGAAAAATTGCATGACAAGAGCTGTTTCTCCCTCTTTCATAAAAGGTTTTACTTTCTCTTTTGTTTGTGCTACTTTTTCTTCATATTTTTTTACAAATGCTGTTTCTTCATCTTTTTTGTTAAGAAGGTTTGCTACATCTGTAAGTTGTTCAAATGCTGTTTTCCCCCATGTTGTTATAGCTGTTGGAGCGATTTTTTTAAGATTAGCGATTGTTTCTGGTGCTACATAACTAGAAACGACAATAAGGTCAGGGTTTAATTCAGTAATTTTTTCAAGATTTGGTTCAGCTGCACCAATATTTTCTACACCCTTCATTTGTTCTGGGTCATATTTATCCAAATAATATTCTGATACTCCAATTGGTTTTACGCCTAAAGCAAGCATTTCTCCAATATTATTTAAAGCAATAACTCTTTCTGGACGATTAGGAACGTCAATTTCTTCACCTGTAGCTTGTTTATACTTTCTTGTTTTTGGTTCTTCTACAGGTTTTGGTTCTTCTTTCTTTACTTCTTCTGTTGGCTTTGGTGTTTCCGCCGTTTTTTCTTCCTTCGTCCCGCATCCTGCGAGTAATAACATGATAGTAAACATGCTAACTAATAAAAATAATAACTTCTTCATGATATCTCCTTTATTTTTTAAAATTTATCGTAAACACCCAAATGAAGCTAAAGCAACTATTTATCTGAATGTATAAGATCATACGTCAAGCACATTGGTTTGTTTGTTCGAGGGTCACGCATGATTTCTGCATCAATATGAAATACTTTTTTTAAATTTGGTTTTGTCATTACTTCATCTGGTGAACCTTCACACATAATTTTTCCATTTCGAACAGCAATCATATGATGAGCAAACCGAGCGGCATGATTTAAGTCATGAATGACCATCACAATTGTTCTTCCCTCTTCTTTATTTAGCCTGTCTAACAACTGTAGTATTTCCAACTGATGAGTTAAATCTAAATACGTTGTTGGCTCATCGAGTAGTAATAATTGCGTATGTTGTGCAAGTGCCATCGCAATCCAAACTCTTTGCCTTTGTCCACCTGATAATGCATCAATCGGATGTTCTTTAAAAAATTTCATATTTGTCACTTCTAATGCCCACTGAACAATCTGACGGTCTTCCGCCGTTAATTTTCCAAATCCTCGTTGATGAGGGAATCTACCAAAGGCAACTAATTCCTCCACCGTTAATCCGCTAGGTGCAGTTGGAGTTTGCGGAAGAATGGCTAATTTTTTTGCAACCTCTTTTGTTGACTGCGTATGTATACTTTTTCCATCTAAATAAACAGAACCAGCATTTGGAAAATGAATTCGAGCTAATGTTTTTAAAATGGTTGATTTCCCACAGCCATTTGGTCCAATTAATGTGGTAATTTTTCCTTCTGGAATCGACAGGTTTAAATTTTCAACAATGGGACGACGGTCATAAGAAATATCAAGTTTTTCTGTGGAGAGCATAATTTTCTCCTTTCTTTAAAATCTACACTTTTGATGATGCAAGTAAATACAAGAAATAAGGTGCCCCAATTACTGCTATAACTATACCAACAGGAATTTCTGAAGGTTGTAATATATTTTTTCCAAGCGTATCAGCTACTAATAATAACAACGCACCAATAACGGCAGAAGCTGGTAATAAAAGTTGATGTTTTGAACCAACTAGTTGTCTTGCTAAGTGTGGGCAAATTAAACCGATAAAGCCAATACCACCACTTACAGATACACAAGCTGCGGCAAGTCCAACAGAAGCAAGTAACAACAACCGTTGCTCTTTCACAACTGCCGTACCTAATCCAACTGATAATTGTTCTGATAAACTAAGCACATTGAGTATCCTTGATTTATAAATCACATATGGAAGTAATACACAAATCCATGGTAACAGAGCCATAACAAATTGCCAATCTGTTCCCCAAATACTACCCGTCAACCAAACAGTAACAAATTGATATGTCTCATCATCCAATCGGATAGATAAAACAATCATTGCGGCACTGAGTCCTGCAGCAACTCCAATACCAGTTAAAACTAAACGAATTGGAGAAAGCCCACTTCCTGTTTGATAGGATAATAAATAAATTACAATCGCAGTTATTAACGCACCAACTAATGCAAGAAACGGTAATAAGAAAATTGGAGCTGATGGTGTATTTGGAAAAAACGAAACAAATAGCACAACCATAATTCCAGCACCTGAATTAATTCCCAAAATTCCCGGATCAGCTAAGGGATTCCTTGAAATACTTTGTAAAATACAACCAGATACCGCAAGACCCATTCCAACTAAAATAGCCATAACAATTCTCGGTAAACGAAATTGAAACAAAATTAACTCTTGTTTCTCCGTACCATTTCCAAGTAGAGTTTGCCAAATATCTGCTGGGCTTAACCTTGCATATCCGAGATTCATACTAATAATAAACGTCAGTACGATACACAATCCACATATCATAAATATCATCATTGTTTTTTTCGTTCTCATCACATTTCCCTCTTTTCTTTTCTTGCTAAATATAGAAAGAAGGGAACGCCGATAAGAGCTGTTATTGCTCCAACTGGTGATTCATATGGAGGATTAATCATTCGAGCAACAATATCTGCACAGACCATCAATAAACTACCAAGTATTGCAGAACAAGGAATAATAAATCGGTAATCCACACCAACTAAGTAGCGTGAAATATGCGGAATAATCAACCCAATAAATCCAACGGCACCAACAACAGCTACTGCTGATCCAGATAAAATTAATACAATAATCATCGCAAGAAATTTTATTAATGTACTTCTTTGTCCTAGTCCAACCGCTACCTCTTCACCAAGACTCAAAATAGTAATTGAACGTGACAAAAAAATTGCTACAACTAACGCAATAACAAAGCACGGAATAATTATTTTTAGTTGAGCCCACGTTGTTCCTGCTACTCCGCCTGCACTCCAAAATGCTAACTGTTGAGCCACTTTAAAATGAATGGCAATTCCTTGACTGAGCGCCATTAATAATGCACTAACAGCCGCTCCAGCGAGTGTCAAACGAAATGGTGTTAAACCATTTTTCGACATAGAGCCAATCCCATAAACAAGCCCTGCCCCAATACTCGCACCGATAAATGCAAACACAATAATGGATGTAAAAGCGGTGTTTGGAAAAAAAGCAAAACAAATCGCCAATGTAAATGCCGCTCCCGCATTTAAACCAAGCAAACTAGAATCAGCTAAAGGATTTCTTGTCATTCCTTGCATCATTGCTCCAGCAACGGCAAAACTTGCTCCAACTACTGCCGATGCCAATGTTCTTGGTATACGTAACTCTCGAATCACTTGATGCTTTGGATTAGTTGAATCAAAATGAACAACAGCCTCCCATATCGTACGAAGTTTAATATCCGCAACACCAACAGAAATGGACAATAAAATACTAGCAATCAGAAGAATACATCCACTTATAAAAATCACCATGACTAGAAACGCATGTGATTTTTTTTTATTTACTAACATAGAAAACTTCCTTATTTATAATTTTTGAGAAGGTCTGCATAACTAGATATAGTTTTCTCTACTTATTTAACACCATTAATGATAACGATTATCATTATAAAACATTATCAAATAAAATTCAATGTTTATTTATTTTTTTCGACATGTTTCCGCATAAATAAACCCCTATTTTGCTACATGATGTAGGGAAATAGGGGTTTTTTATTATTTCTTCTTAGTTGAAATAATAAATTCTATTCAGATTTCCATAGTCGTTCAAAGGTAGTTTCACTTTTCTTAAATTGCAAAAGAAATACATCAGGATTACTGAGGTTTTTCCACTGTTCAAAACCAAATTCATTATTAAAATGGTTTAGTAGTAAAGATATTAAGTTTCCGTGAGTAACAATTATTATGTTTTTTGGAAAAAATCCGCTTGAGCTATTGCTTGTTGAAAACCTTTTTCTGTAAGCTGTGATTCAGATGACTGACCTTCTGCATTACAGTGTTTTATAATGAAAATCTTTTTTTCCATGTATTCGTCTCCCATATACAGGAATCATTTCAATCCCTCAACACTCCTCAGGCATCCCCTTATTCTCCGCCGTCCGAAAACTCGATCCACACCCACAAGAAGCAATGGCATTCGGATTCTCTATCGTAAACCCTCCACCCATTTCTGATTGTTTAAAATCAATAATTGTCCCTTGCAAAATCGAAACACTTTCCTTATCCACTAGAATCTTCACACCATGTTGCTCTAACACATTATCATCTTCACCCTTCTCCAACTCAAGACCCATTCCATAAGACAATCCACTGCAACCGCCACCTTGGATTTGAATACGAAGAAAATTTCCTTCTTCCTTATGTTCTTCCATCATACTTTTTACTTGTATTGCCGCTGTTTCTGTAATTGTTACTATTTCACTCATGTTTATCATCCTCTCCATAATTTTTTTCTTAATAGTAGTATACACCTGTACAAATAATTTCAGCAGAACCTTTCATTAAAACATTCCCCTGATCCGTCCATGTGACAAATAAATCTCCGCCTTCTAAATGTACAACCGTTTCTTCATTGCGGTTTGTTTTTCCATTTAGCACCGAAGCAACAACTGCCGCACAAGCTCCTGTTCCACATGCTTTCGTTACACCTGAACCTCTTTCCCATACCCTGAAATGAAGCTCTCGTTCATTTACAACCTCGACAAATTCAACATTCACTCGGTCTGGAAAACGGCTATCTGTTTCAATCATTGGTCCAAGTGTTGTGACTGGGGCATCTTCAATGTTTGGTACATAAAAAATAGCGTGTGGATTTCCCATAGATACAGCTGTCATTTGCAGTGTTTGTCCAGCGAATTCAATTTCTTCCATAATAACTTGTGAATTGTTTCCAATCATTGGAATTTGACTTCTCTGTAAACGTGGCGTTCCCATATTAACAGTTACATTTGTTACTACTTCATCATTTACTTCTACTGTTGCCTCGACAACGCCAGACATTGTTTCTATTTTGAAAGTGGTTTCTGTTACTATCTTTTTCTCATAGACATATTTTGCTACACAACGTAAACCATTTCCGCAATTTTTACCTTCTGAACCATCACTATTAAAAATTCTCATTTTTACAGAAGCAACATTAGATGAATCAATTAAAATCATTCCATCTGCTCCAATACCAGTGGAAATATTAGATACTTGAGTGGCAAGAGCAGGATACAGTGATTCTTCTAATTGTTCTTCAAATAAATTTATATATATGTAACAATTTCCAATGCCGTGCATTTTTGTAAATAAAAAAAACATCTTATCCCCTCCAAAAGATTTATCTCTATATAGTATACAAACTTTTATTCATGGGTACAATGAAATTAATCCCCCAGTTTTATAAAAAAGATTCGAGGTTCGTCCGCCTCGAATCTTTATTTTTTTATCCCCATTCCCCATCCACAATAAATTAATTTTGATTTAGTTCATTTTTTACAAAAAAAAATAGTCGTATTCTCCTATCTATTTGCGTTATAATCTACTCAGAAAGAAAGGAGAATGTTATGAACGAACAACTAACTCCATTGTATGATAAACACTGTACATGTCCTGCTTGTAAACATAAATATACAACTAAAAAAATTCGTTCTAGTTTCTTAAGAACAACTAAACACGATACAGATTTCTGCTCCTACTATACTCCTGAAGACTTAAATCCACTTCTTTATTATGTAAATGTGTGTCCAGAGTGTGGTTTTGCAGAGTCTGAGGAATTCTCTAACTATTTTCCACCAACAACAGTTGAAGAGTTCTTCCGAAAGGTTTCTGTTGTTTGGAAGAAAAAATCATATGATGATATTCGAGTATTTGAAGATGCTATTGAAACGTATAATTTAGCTATTGAAGCGGCAAAAATCAAGAGAGAATCACACATTGCCCGTTCTGGTTTATATATTCGAGTTGCTTGGTTATATCGTACATACGATATGTCTGACAAAGAACAAGAATTTCTAAAACTCGCCTTAGAACAGTACAGCGAATCATTCTCTAAGGGAGATTATTCACACACACACATGTCTGATGTGCGGATGATGTATTTAATCGGTGAACTTAATTACCGAGTTGGTGAAGAAGGAAAAGCAATTCGCTTTTTCTCTCGGGTTATTTACGCTAAAACGATTGAAAAACATACAGTAGAAATGGCACGAGATCGTTGGCAAATAATTCGTGAAGAACAACATATGCGTGAAAAACAAAATAAACCAGTTGAAGAGCCAAAGAAAGAAAAAAGCGGTTGGTTCCGAAAGTTAATGGAATAATGAGTTTGGATCAAGAGGGGCAAAAAACACCCTGATTGACCCAAACTTTTGTTTAGAACTGGTTGCCAAACTTTATGCTTTATCAACGTTTTAGTGAACTATTTATTTCACAAAAAATCTTTAAAAAGATGCAGTTCCAACCTCAAGCCTTCCAAAAACGTAGCTTCATTCTCACTTTTTAAAACATCGGATTCTCATCTAAATAATTGTATATATTCTCTATAAGTGCTTCAGGCGTTTCCGCTGAAATAATTTCACCATTAACAAGAGCAATTAAAGAATCATCGCATTTTCCACAATACCCAAGACATCCATACTCAACTACATCAAGATTTGGATCTTTTTCCATAACCTCATACACACGTTGTGCCCCATTTGCTAAGTTATTTATACAAAACTCAATGATAGGATTTATCATATCACTCACCTCACTGCCCATCCTATCGACTTTTTCACTTGCCGTCAATTTCAAGGCACTTCTCTAATATTATAATTTTTTCTTATTACTTTTTATAAAAAACCCTTTATTTCATAATCATTATTTGTTTTGTATACTAAGTACATAAGGAAAAATTATTATAAGGGAGTTTTATGGCTCAACACCAAAATCTGTTCTTGACAAAATTGGATAATAAAAAAATCTGTATAGCCGTTATATTGAAAGTAAAACTAACTGCTAAGACGAGGTTCACTGTACTATAATTAAAGGATTATTTTGACGTGTAATGAAAATCATAGGTGCTATTTTCTTGCAAGAACAGATTTTGGGAAAGATCCAGTTTTATAGATGAAAAAATTAGTTTTACTCGGTGGCGGTTATGGAAATATGCGTGTATTACAGCGTCTTTTGCCTAATATCTTATCACATCATATAGAAGTTACACTGATTGATCGGGTTCCCTACCATAGTTTCAAGACTGAACACTATGCATTGGCGGCTGGAACAATAAGTGATTTGCATGTTCGTACCACTTTCCCAGAACACGATAGATTAAACAAAGTCTACGGTGAAATTAGTAACATTTCATTAGAAAATAAAATAGTTGCGTTAGCTGATGGTAGAAATATTCCATATGATGACCTTATTATCGGACTTGGTTGTGTAGATAACTATCATCAAGTGGATGGTGCAGAACAATGCACACTTAGTCTTCAATCCATCATCCAAACAAGACATACGTATCAAGAATTAAATAGTCTACCATTTGGAACAACTATTGCTATTAAAGGAGTAAAAACACGCCAATTGTCCAAAACTTGTGAACTGAATGGTTGTCAAAATCCTGCAAAATCAATGTTTTGATAAACCATTCAGTTCACTAAAACTCTTCAAAAAAAGTTTTTCTCCCAACCTCATGTCTATTCGCTCTTATACCCATAGCTCTCCAATTCTTCATAGACCGCTTTCAACCGTACATTTCCTTCTCCAATAATTTTTTTTTCTACAAGTACAAGTGGATAGAATAAATCTTCCGCAATTATTTTTTTGGCAAAAGTTCTTTTTTCTTCTTCATTTGGTGGATTATGAATGTCCACATAGGAAATTGTAAATGGTTGGTTTGGATATTTGCGTGAAATAGCCGCTTCTAGCCATTCATAAGTTTCTTTTGCTGATGGTAAATTTACACAAGATGGGCAAAGAATTTGTGCCCCATATACAGTAATCGTTGCTGGTTTCATCATCCAAACTCCTCAATAGATTTTTTTCGTTATCATGAGTATAATAAAAAGTGAGAAAGGAGTCGATTAATTGATGTCAGAAACTGAAGTATTTGAGCAAGTACAAGAAGTATTAGATAAACTTCGTCCATTTCTACTGCGTGATGGTGGAGACTGTGAGCTCGTTGATGTAGAAGAAGGAATCGTTAAATTACGTCTTCTTGGAGCATGTGGCAGTTGCCCAAGCTCAACGATTACATTAAAAGCTGGAATTGAACGGGCATTACTTGAAGAAGTTCCAGGTATTGTAGAAGTAGAACAAGTATTTTAATAAAAAATGGTCAATCAAGGTATTTTTATCCTGATTGACCATTTTTCATGTATAGGATTAGTTGTTAAAATTCTGTAAAGTAAAATGGATATTTTAGTAAACAAATCCTACACTACAAACCTCTATCTTTTATGTTCACGGTATATCACAACTTACGATAGTAAGACTCAAATGATTTTTCAAATCAAGTTCATATACATCATCTACAGCAAGTTCCTTTTCGTTCTCATTCAAAATTCTAATGACAGGTCGCTCAGTCATCCCTGTGTTTTGACGAGCAACAATCCCTCTGCGTCCGTCACTCAACTCCACCGTCATACCAGTTGGATACATGGCTATTGCTCGGCGAAATGCTTCAATCATTGCCACTTCAAAATGTGTTCCTGCTCCAGCATATAAAATTTCCATTCCTTCACTCGGAAGCATTGCTTTACGGTATACACGATTCGCTGTTACCGCATCATACACATCAGCAACTGCAAGTAGTCTTCCTAGAAAATGAATGTCTTTCCCTTTTATTCCTCGTGGGTATCCTGTTCCATCTAATTTCTCATGATGCTGATAGGCACAATGAGCAACAACAAGTGGGATGGTATGGATATGCCTAAGTAAATCATATCCTTTTTCAGAATGTGTTTTCATTACCTCGTATTCCTCTGGTGTCAAACGAGCTGGTTTTGTTAAAATCTCTAAAGGAATACACATTTTTCCAACATCATGAAGCATCGCACCCATGCCGAGTATTTCTAGGTCTTTTTGAGATAGCTTTAATTCTATTCCAAGCGC
The DNA here is from genome assembly GCA_031546705.1 of Caryophanales bacterium. GTDB lineage: Bacteria > Bacillota > Bacilli > Bacillales > JAVBJX01 > JAVBJX01. Next base: position 57,398 of record JAVBJX010000014.1, on the reverse strand, counting down.
AAGCGAAAATAACGTCACATTAAAAGAATGTGTAAAAATATAATCGTCATGAGCGCAAACATCTGTAAGTAACGAAACGGCTTCTTTATTTTCTTTTAGTTCATCCATCATTTTACGAACAACAGTTGTAAACTGTTTTGATGATTTTTCAAGTGTTGCTATTTTTGCTTTCTCTGGTGCCTGAAGAACACTTAGAAATGATGATTCAATCATATTCACCGTATTTCTCTTTGTTTCTTCAGAAATTGGCGAGTCGTAATCAATTCCATTTGTTCGCTCATCCTCTACATACACATAGCCCACTTGGATTTTTTTAAGCCGTGTCACCATCCCAGCGGTTAGAGGTACTCCTGCACCAATAAGCACTATTCCTCTACTATTCAAAACTGGTTTACTCAATACTATATCTGGTTTTAATTGCTCTAATGTAACTACTCTCATAATGAACTCCCCAAAAACAAAATTAATTTTATTCTAATCTATTTTGTCACATTTAGATATAGGAAAATTTCACCCTAATCATTCTTGACAAATAACTTAATTGACTTTTACAAACTTAAAAATTGCTATCCGCTTTTTGTAACCACCGGATAGATGGAAGTTTTCTTTCAAAAGTGCCAAAAATAGAGCTTAGCCGCTTTTCATTTGTGGAAATTTGCGATATTACTTTGTAAAAATCATCTTCATATTTTTTTCTATCTTCTTCTAAACCGTAATAACCTTCCACCGCTTCAAAATAGGCAATCGGAAATAACAAACGAGCATACACTAATCGGAGTGAAAAAGAAGATAATGGCATAAACTGCTCATAATCAGCAAGAAAATTTCGTACTTCACTTGTTTGATGTTCTTTTTTCCATTGTAGCCTAATCCATTCCGCAATGTCACGAGCAGGATGATCATATACCCATTCGGTTGGTAATTTTATTTTTCGATATAAGAAACGTTCTGTGCAAATAACAGCTGTATCCATCACACCTCGTTCTTCATCCATTTCTGCATCAACCAAGTATTGAATGGCATTCTCGGAAATACCAATAAAATACGGAAGAGAAGTAATGAACTGTTCATCAAATTTTGTTTGGATATCATTTATTTTTTGTTTTCCAAAATTCTCTAGTTGGTCAATTCTTCTGCCCCAAAGTGTTTTCCATTGCCCAAGAATATTTACATATTTCACTTCATACGGATAAGTTCTTCCATAATAATGAAATGTTGCCATATCCTCACCAATCTGTATACTTCGTTCATCATGAATCGCACAAAGCAGCACCATTTTTGTTTCCCCAATCTTCGCTATCCACTTCCCTTTTTTCGTTGGCACAAACTTCCCAACTGTTCCATCATAAGAAAAAAAATCACTCATTCGCTTCTTCTCCATTATTTCATCTTCATTCATATGTGTAATTGGAACAAGCACATACACATACCCTTGGTGAGAAAAAGAGTTAAGTCCTGAAAAATCCTGAAACTGTCCCACTTGAATTCCAAATTCCTCATATACATCCTTTTCCATTGACATCTCCCCCTTAATTTCATATATATATGAGTAGGACAAAAAATTTTCCTATAAAAATTGATAAAATAAAAATTTCGTTAATGGAGTTCTTATAGCAGTTTCACTTATTGTGCGGAAAGTTTAATGGCTAATTTCGCAAACTGCTATAACTAACAATTTTGTGGGATAAAAAAGACAGGATGGAACTTATGAAAAAAGCAAAAATGAGTAAGCTTGAAATAGCTGCCCGAGAATTATTATTAGAGCGTGGGGTTCAAATTGATGACATTGCCAAACTCGTTTATTTTTTACAAGTTAAGTATCATCCTAATCTTCAAATGGAAGATTGTGTAGAAAATATTGATCGGGTATTAGCAAAACGAGAAGTACAGAATGCTATTTTAACAGGAATTCAACTAGACATATTAGCTGAGAAAAAACAACTCTTACAACCACTTCAATCAATTATTGAAAGGGATGAAAGTTTGTACGGAATTGATGAAATTCTTGCATTAGGCATTGTCAATGTCTATGGCTCAATTGGACTAACTAACTTTGGCTATGTTGATAAAGAAAAACCGGGAATTTTAGAGAAATTGAATGACAAAAACAGCGGACACTGTCATACTTTTTTAGATGATATTGTCGGAGCAATTGCCGCTGCCGCTTCTAGTCGGCTTGCTCATAGTCATGCACATACATTGGAAGATGAGGAATAACAAAAAAGAATTTGGGACAGCCGGTGAAAAAAACACCCCGATTGTCCCAGATTTGTGAAATAAATGGTTATTAAAATACTGTAACACCAATGTTTTTGCACACTATTTATTTCACTGAAAATCTTTCAAAAAGACGTAGTTCCACTCTCTACCATCACAATTCCAAACTGATTTTGTAACCCTTCTATTCCTTTTTCAGTAAGCTGGACTGCTCGATTATTTTCTGTTTTCGTCATCCATTCTTGTTCAAAAAAACGAGTGGCTATCCTAGCTCCTAACCAACCAGAAACATGATACCGTCTTTCACTCCAATCAAGACAAGGCTTGGCAAATATTCTCCTTTTTGTATTTGCTTCTTCCGTATTAATTCCAAATTGAACAAACCACTTTTTTCCTTGTTCCGTCACAACATATTCATTATTTTCTAAAAGGAGAAATTCCTTATCAAGTAATGCCTCTGTTATTTTTACGCCAAGTTTCCCTGCTAAATGGTCATAACAAGTTCGAGCATAACGAACTCGTTTTAACCCACTAGACTGTCGCAATGAACGGACTTCTACAGGTGGGGCAATTGTTCCTATTTTTTCAAGAACTTCTGCTACTTCTTCACTAGCAAGTCGGTAATAACGATGTCTACCTTGTTGTTCTACAATAAGCAAATTACCCTCAACCAATTTAGAAAGATGCGAACTAATTGTTGGATGCGATACTTGTGCCATATACGCCAATTCACTAGCAGGTAACGCCTGATTATTCATTAAACAATCTAAGATTTTTGCTCTTGTAGGTTCAGCAATTAGTTTTGCAATATATGAGATATTCGGATATACATTCATATTTCGATGATACCCTAAATGAATTTATATTACAATTAACTTGTATAAAACAAGGAGGAAATAACATGAATGCAATTGATCTTAGTGTATTGAATCTACAAGAAACACGGCGACGCTCTATTAAATTATGGCAGTCTCTTCCAGATAACTGGATTAATTGGCGACCTGATAAAGAGGCGATGTCTTTCGGGGAAATGATTCGACATGTATGGGGTGGTAGTTTTAGATATCATATGGTTTTAAAAAACAATGGATCTCTTGACCCGAAAATACCTACTCCATTTGCTGATGAGCCATTCATTTCCATTGAAAAAGAAATTGAATTATCAAAGCCATATTTCGATGATTTTATTTCATATGTTCAATCTCTTAACACAGAAGAGTTAACGACTAGAATGATTGATCGAAGTGATGTTGGTTACCAAAGATATTTAGGAGATATGCTTATCCGAATTGCTTACCATGATGCCGTTCATACAGGTCAGTTTCTACAATACTTACGAATGATCGGTTTAGACAGACCGATGATATGGGATTGAAGATAAGATAAAAGGGGTAAAAAACACCCTGATTACCTCATCCTCATGAAATAAATGGCTGCCAAAATTCCGTAAAATCAACATTTTAGTGAGTCATTCATTTCACTGAAAACTCTTTTAAAAAACGTAGCCTCAACCTCTACATCTTTCTAAAACATAATTTCCAAAAAAAATTAATATACAAAAAAAGATTGCCTAGCAAAATCATTGAAATATGATTTTATTAGGCAATCTTCATCACTTAATTATTCTTCTTTCTTACAATCGCTCCATCCACTCCGATAATGACCGTGCTGTATACGTTGGCTGTTGTTCATACGTTTTCACTAATTCTTCCGTTGTCACACCTGTATATACAAGCAATGTATCAATGCCTGCCTGTATTCCTGCCAAAATATCTGTATCATAATAATCGCCAATCATTAGCACTTCTTCTCTTCTAACATTCAACACTTCCAATGCTTGATCCATAATAATTCGTTCTGGTTTGCCAATAAAAATTGGTTTTGTTTGCGTAGATACAGATACAACCGATGTCAGCGAACCATTCCCTGGTAACAATCCTCGTTCTGTTGGCATAGCAATATCACCATTTGTTGAAATAAAAGTTGCCCCATTACGAACAGCTAGACAAGCAATTGCTAGTTTTTCATAAGTAATAGATCTGTCAATTCCAGTCACAACAAAATCAGCATGTTCTTCCGCAAATATAAAACCTTTATCCGCTAATGCTTTTCGGATTCCTTCTTCTCCAATAACATAGACAGACGCATTTGGTTTTTGTTCATATATATAATTTGCTGTTGCTTGGCTTGTGGTAAAAACTTGTTCCTTACTTGCTGGAATGTCTAGTGACTCTAGTTTCTCCGCCACTTGTTCAGGTGTTCTCGAAGAATTATTTGTTACAAATAAATATGGAATGTTTCTTCTATGCAGTTCACATACAAACTCCCACGCTTCCTCAATTCGTTCTGAACCACGAAACATTGTTCCATCTAAATCAAGTAGAAAACCGTTATATTTTTTCATTTCACACCCTCACTACTAAATGCCGATACAGGCCCTAGTTCATTTTGCAAATAGTACCTTACTGATTTTGGAAACTGGTTTAATACATCCATTGTTTCATCTACTGTTTCTATTACTGATAATTCATGAGCAGTAGTATAGTATTGCACTAAACCTTTGCGTAACAAAATGAACTTCTTTAACTGTACACCCTGTTCCGTTGTTACTACTTTTTCATCCATTAAAATATCAATAATATCCTCATAACTCCCTGGATCTCTCATAATAAAGCCATCAATCATCATATTCCCAACGTCTAAAACGGATTCAATCAATGTATGAATGATTCTCTCTAACGCTAGACGTTCCATTTTTGTTTCCCATTGCTTTTGTTCTAGGAAAATTTGAAGATGTTCTTCCATATATTGCAATGTTTTTTCGATTTGTTCCCGATTGACAAAATACATCTACTAAACCCACCCTTATGTTATTTTTTTTATTGTAACATAAAAATTTTCTTCGACAAAAAAATGAAAATGCCGTCAGTAATTGTTGAAAGGTTCTTGAGAAATTATCATGAGAAAATGCTATAATGAACAACACGAGGGGGAATTACATTGGACATGCATTTTTTATACGATGATACATTACAGTCACAAACTCGATATGTTAGTTTTGTTGGAGAAAGCCAGCGATTTGATTTGGCAATTGTACAAACAAATCGGTTTTATGGAAAGCAAATAGTATTAGATTTACAAAGCAACCGCTTTGCGATTGTTGGATCAGATGATTTGAGAGAACCGGGCTATTTGGAATATGCATTTCAGTTAAATGAAGCGGAGGCAGAAGAATTACATTCATTTTTGGATCGAATAGTTTAACAGAAAGATGGCTTAGATGAAAAATCTATGTCATCTTTTTTTGGTGCTAAAATAGAAGAACAAAATTCCCCCTCTATCTTAAATTTGTACAATTTTTGTTTGATTTTCCTATTTTTTGTATTTTTTTATTAATAGTTGTATAATCTAAATAGAACTAATGTTTGTTTGAGAATAGTAAGAAAGGAGGAAAGTTTATGCAAATACACATTTGTGTCAAACAACTCGGAAAGAAAAAGAAAATCATTGACCATGTACCTTTTACACTGGATATTTTACCAACAACAGCAAAAGAATTGATTACAGCAATTGTGAAGAGAAATGTGGCAGAATACAATGAAAAAAAAGTGGAACAGCCATTATTTGTTCATTTAACAGATGAGCAAATTTCCAATCAGCTTTCCATTGGAAAAGTTTCTTTTGGTGCTACATATAACGAAAACAAACAAGATGTTCAAAAAGCAATTGATAATGCATTGATTTGTTTTGAAGATGGAATCTATAAACTATTTATTAATGAAACGGAAATAGATAGTTTAGAACATGAACTATCTATTAATGAGAATGATAGTGTGATGTTTATTAAGTTAACAATGCTTGCAGGTAGATTATGGTGAGGAGGAAAGATGATGGAAACTGAAAAAGACGTGTTAAGAAAAACATTTTTTGAACAAAAGTTACAGGAAGTGGAAAAACTTTCTCCAGAAAATAAAGAGATTGCTACATTATTACTAAAAGCTGAATTTGACTACGATTATTACAGAACAAGTAGTAGAGAAAGTAGAACAGCAAAAGATTTATTGTGGGAAGGCAAACAATCTATTGAAGAAGTATTTACAGGTAATCAATACGAAATTCTTACTTGTTTGTTTGGAACATATGCAGACAAAGTAAAAGCAATCTGGGATTTGTCTCCAAACTATCCATATCAACAGGGTTATTATCGCCGCTCTTTTCGTAGTAAACAAAACACTTATTTATATATGGAAAATAATTTACAGAAAATATCAGGTTTCTTAGAGCTAGTGGCAGAGCAATTCTCGTTAAAAGACAACTTAAGTGATACGAATTATTCATGGAATAGATCATTACCTTCTTTAATTGCTTATGAAATGGATAACAATCATCTTGAGTTGTTCAATCAAATCAAAGATATTATTTATGGCGATAATAATGTGGGAACAGTGACACGCCCTATTATTCTAGGATTACTTATGAGTCACTCTGAACCTGCCCACAAAATGGTTGGAGATTTACTACTTGCTGCAAAACTTCAAGAAGGCTTACGACAAACAATTACCGAATGTTTAGATGAGGGTTCTATTCAAGGATTCTTATACATTTTGAAAATTATTCTTGATAATAATTTAGAACGCTTTTCTTCTATTATAAGAGCATTTGATACATGGACAGGGCTTGGTTTAGAAGCGCAAAAACCAGCAACCGTCAAAAAATGTTTACAAGCTATTTATGATTGTCTTGCTAATGAAAATTACTTGACTAGTTGCTTACATAGCCCTGATGTTATGCTGTTTTATATTGGTTTGTGGACAAAAGCAGTTGGTGATGTAACGGATTGTTCTAACACCATTCAAAAACTTCTGCTCGAAGAAAAATATAAAAAACTTGTGTGTCTTTATTTTATCAGCAATTTCCAATCAGTTGAACTACAGAAGACACATGCCAAATCATTAATTGATCCAACTGATTTTGAAATAAGTGCATGGGTTGTAAGAAATTTATACGAAGGTATAAGTACGTGGAGTATTGAAACGGATGGAAAAACAGCTACTGAGATAGATGGTGAGATTTTTCAACGCTTAAAACAACTTCTTGATACGATGCCAAAAAAAGAAATATTCTTTGAAGAAAGTGTCTTTCCATGGTCTAACATTACGCTATCTATGGATAATATTCTAATAAAAATGATTTACATTGCCTCCTTGTTTAGAAGTGATGAGATGTTTGATTTATTACTAGATTATCGCAAGCAAATGGGATCCAATACACGACATTATTTATTAAAACACATGGAAAAGCCAAGAAATGAAAAACAAAAGAATGCTTTACTAGACGCTTTAAGTGATCGCAGTAGTTCCACAAGAATGTGGGCTTTAGAAACATTTGGAAAACTTCCTTCCATCTCTACAGAAGACTTCTCTACTATTGAAAATTTATTAAAATATAAAGTGGGACGAGAACAAGCAATTGAATTATTACTGAAACAATCTTCTAACTCTTTATATGAAACAGTAGAACGCCTACTGTCCGATAAGAAAGAAGAAAAAAGACTTGGCGGATTAGACATTGTAATGAATATCAAAACGAATGAAGATTTTCAATCCATTTATCCAGCTTGTCTAGAACTTGTCACTCAAATGGAAACATCATCCACAAAAGAACAAGTATTAATTCATACCATTACCACCAAAACAAATCAAGATAGTCTGGAAAATGGCTTTCATTTGTATGACCCTAATCAGAAATTATCACTACCTACATTCACAAAAAAAGAAAAGAAAGCATCTATTTTTAAGATTTTTAAACCGAAAAAATATGTACTTGAATCTATTCTTTCTACAAGTGAAGATATTCTAAAAAATATTTTGCAAAAACTTAGCGATTTATTTGAGGAACATAAAGAGTATGAGTACACCGTTACTTATTATAATGGAGAACGTTCAACTGTTTTGTTAGGAACTTCTTTTTATAGATTAGAATACTCCTTACAAAAAGATACACTAGATAACTATCCATTAAGTGAAGTATGGAGAAATTTTGCAAAAGAGCAACAAATAACTACTGAACAATTACTAGAGTTAGAGTTTTATGGCAGGATGCATTCTCACTATGGTGGATCTTCAACAAAAAAGGAATGGTTTTCAAATCTATTATCAAAATTATACGATGAAAATAAAAAAGAGAACATAAACAAATTTAGAGATAAATTACCGTATGATAATTCTATCTCTCAGGTACTTTCTCTTTTATTACAAGAATGTCCAAAAGAAGAAGTATTTCATTTGACCTATGAATCAGCTATGAATGTCTACTTAGCCATTCCAGAAGATAAATTTACTGAATCTTGTTTTGAGACTGAAACATATTATTATAATAAAAAAATCTGTACAGATACAGTTTCTATCTCCTATTGGTATTCACAGATGAAAAATGCTGTTTACAATGATGAAACATTTACAGATGCTTTCCACACTTTGTATTATTATTATCAAAAAACGGAATACAAAAATGAGAGATTCTTTGGTGAACTCTATTTTGCTCGTGCCCTAGAATTAAATCTTATTGATGAGAATGAAATGTTTAAGGAGTTTTTTGAGCGTCCTTCTGGAAGTGGACATATCAATTACTTTACAGATAAACGAAACAAGATGAAATTAAATGACTATCCAAAAATAGTAGACATTGGCAATAAAGTTATTGCTAAAGTGTTGGACATCGAATCTTCTCGTGGAGATACATCAACAGAAGTTACTAACTTAGCTACACAAATCAATCATTTTGAGGGTATCGAATATTTCGCCAAACTAATTATTAACTTTAGCGAAAAAGATACATTAATGCGTGGCTATTTTTATGGCTATAGTAATAACTACACAAAAAAAGAAATTCAAAGTAAATTATTGAAGTGTGTCTTTCCAAAGCCTGATGAAAATGCTGAAATGCTAAAAGAACTTCTCAAAGGAAAAAATCTTAGCAATAAAACATTACTAGATGTCGCTATGTATGCACCACAATGGATTGCCATGTTAGAGGATTATTTAGGTTGGGAAGGATTAGCATCTGCTTGCTGGTATTTCCATGCTCACTTAAATGAATCATTCTCTGATGAAAAAGAAGCAATTATCGCTAAGTATTCACCTATTTCATCTGTTGATTTTAATGATGGTTCATTTGATATTGATTGGTTTCATGAATCTTACAATACACTTGGAGAAGAACGCTTCCAAATGGTCTATGACAGTGCCAAATATATTTCAGAAGGTTCCAATCACAGACGTTCTCAATTATTTTGTGATGCTGTACTCGGAAAACTAGCTGTTGCTGATGTAGAAATGAGCATTGACAAACGAAATAAAAATTATGTTCTTTGTTATGGATTATTACCAATGAATGATAAGAAGAAAGAAACGATGCACCGCTATGCCAAACTCCAACAATTTCTAAAAGAAAGTAAGAAATTTGGTGCACAAAGACGAGAAAGTGAGGGAAAAGTAGTTTCCATTGCTCTCCAGAACCTAGCAAGAAATGCCGAATTTGCGAATGTAACCCGAATGATTTGGAATGTCGAAACAGAATCCATTAAAGAAATGGAACAATACTTTAAGCCAACGCAAGTAAATGATTGGGAACTCCATATCGAAATGGACACAACAGGAATGGCTCATCTGATTATTACAAAAGAAGGGAAAAAATTAAAAACCATTCCAACCAAATTAAAAAGTAATGAATATTTCAAAACATTAAAAGCAGCTCAGACAACATTAAAAGAACAATACAGACGTTCAAAAGCAACACTGGAAAAAACAATGGAATCAGAAGAGATGTTTACAGTGACTGAGCTAAATAATATGGAAAATCACCCTATTCTTGTCCCACTAATGAAAAACTTATTATTTATGAGCGGCGAAAAAATCGGTTATTTCCATGCTGGAACATTACATGATGTAGATGAAACAATCACCACTCTTTCAGCAGATGACAATATTCTCATTGCTCACCCTATTCACTTATTAAAAAGTGGAAAATGGGCAGATTATCAAAAAGATATTTTTACAAAACAAATTGCCCAACCGTTTAAACAAGTATTTAGAGAAGTGTATACACCAACAGAAGATGAGTTACATGAAGGAACATTATCCCGAAGATATGCAGGGCATCAAGTCCAACCGCAAAAAACGGTGGCACTTCTTAAAAATAGACTGTGGGTAGCAAGTCACGAAGAAGGATTACAAAAGGTCTACCATAAAGAAAATATTATTGTTACGATGTATGCCTTAGCCGATTGGTTCTCCCCTGCAGAGATAGAAGCACCAACACTGGAAACAGTACGATTTTTTAATCGAAAAACATATGAACCAATACAAATTAAAGATATTCCAGCTGTTATTTTTTCTGAAGTCATGCGGGATATTGATTTAGTTGTTAGTGTGGCTCATGTTGGCGGCGTTGATCCTGAAGCTAGTCATTCAACAGTGGAAATGCGTACCGCAATGGTTCGGGAATTATTGCCAATTCTCAAATTAGCAAATGTGAAAATAAAAGGAACACATGCCCACATTCAAGGATTATTTGGACATTACACTGTTCATTTAGGAAGTGGTATGGTTAACAAAATGGCAAGCGGATCGGTATATATTATTCCTGTTCACTCGCAACATCGAGGAAGAATTTTCTTACCATTTGTTGATGAAGATCCAAAAACAGCAGAGATTTTATCAAAAATTATTATGTTGGCAAATGATAAGACCCTAAAAGATCCAACGATTTTATCACAGTTAAAAGCGTAAAAATAAGGATTGGGTCTGAAGAAAAACGTTTTTTGAATGGTTTTAATGAAATGGATGGTTCACTAATTGATTTTACAGCATTTTAGAAGCCATCCATTTCATAAGTTTGGGACAGTCGGGGCGTTTTTTGCCCGTTCTGCCCCACATTCAATCTCTATTTTATTAATTTTTAATTCTCCGTAATACAAAATAAGCACAACCAAAATTACAGTATTCATACAAATACTCGGTCAATGTGCTAATTTTTGTATCAAATGTTGCTTTCTGATTATGATCTTCAAAAAAACCACGCAATCTTAACTGCTCATATCCCCAATCACCAACGATGTAATCATACTTATTTAAAATATCGGTGTATCTATCTTTAAATGCTTCTTCTTGGAAGGCTTCCTTCTTCTCTTCCACTAACTCATACTGCATATTTTGCACAGTAATCATACTCTTCTCCCCTTCCACAATAAATCCCAGTCAATTACTATACTGAAAACACGCACCAACAACCATTCTAAGATATGGAGGTGCTTTATGAAAAAAATTATTTTTATCTCTGGGCTTATACTACTAACAGGTTGTACAAACCCAATGAATCAATCAGATCAGTCTATGACTTCATTGAACAATACAAATGTCGTAAAAGTATCAAATGGAAATAATCCACATGATATTTATACAAATCGTGCATCTACACAATCGACCAATTTCGGTTACGTTCGTCATCAAAAAAAATCAATGGAAAATGATTTGAACACAAACGAAAATCTTCCAACCATTAATCGAAAAAATGTCGCTGAACTAGTTAGCAAAATTGCAACAAAACTACCACACATTAACGATGTCGCAACACTTGTCAGTGATGAAGCTATACTAGTTGCCTACTCTACAGATGCAACGAATCGAAAGTTAGCCTCAGATCAAGTGAAAAAAACAGCGATAAGCGTTGTTCCAAGTTATTATCATGTGTACGTTTCTGATAACCCACAAATGTTTGAAAAAATTCATCGTTTTAGTGAGCGTTATGTTACCGATAAAGGTATAGACCGTATTCTCGAAACAACTATTGCAGAAATGAAGAAATCTCCACAAGGTTTTGAGTAATTTATATATGTCAAAAAGTTAGCATTATTGGGTGATAGAAGCAACTAGCTTCTATCACCTTACTTTTGATGCATTTTTGCACTATTTACTTGTTCATCTGCGTGATAAGATGAACGGACAAGTGGTCCAGATTCACAGTGGCTAAATCCTTTGCTCATAGCAATTTCCTTTAACTCCAAAAATTCTTCTGGCGTATAATAATGAACAACATCTAAATGTTTTTTTGTTGGTTGCAAATATTGTCCAATTGTTACGATATTTACATCATTTGCTCGCAAATCATCCAGCGTTTCAATTAATTCCTCTTTTGTTTCTCCAAGCCCAACCATAATACTTGATTTTGTTGGCGTATTTAGTGCAAGTTCTTTGGCTCTTTTCAAAAATTCCAATGACCGTTCATATGTGGCATGTGTCCGCACTCTAGGAGTCAAACGCCGAACCGTTTCAATATTATGGTTTAAAATATCTGGCTGTGCCTCCATTAATATTTTTAAATTCTCATACACGCCACCCATATCAGACGGTAATACCTCTATAGAAGTTAATAAATTTTTTCTTCGAACTGCCCGAACTGTTTCCGCAAAAACGCCTGCTCCACCGTCCTTTAAGTCATCCCTTGCCACTGCTGTAATAACAACATGTTTTAAATTCATAATAAAAACAGACTCTGCCACCCGTTCTGGCTCTGCTAAATCTAACTCACTAGGCACACCTGTTTTTACCGCACAAAAACGGCACGCTCTGGTACAAGTATCACCAAGAATCATAAATGTTGCTGTCCGCCGAGTTGCCCAACATTCGTGGATATTTGGACATCGTGCTTCTTCACAAACTGTATTTAAGTTGTGTTCTCGCATCATTTTTTTTAAACCTATATAATTTTCATTTGTATTTAACTTAATTTTTAACCAATCTGGTTTTCTTTCCCTCGTTGCCATTCTTTCACCTCATTCATCATTCTTATGCAACTTTATCATACAAAGCCAATTTCGCCAACCCATGAATGAATTTTAAAAAACAAACCACACTAACAAAATGATTAATGGAAAGGGTGTTTATTATGTGGTTACGTGTATTACTTGTCATTTTCTTAACCTCTGCTACACACGTTTCAGCCGAAACCTCAGAAGATATGTATACAAAAAGAATGGAACTATACAAACATGCCGAAAAAACATCACTTATTCCGTGGTATTATTTCGCTGCAATTGACCAATACGAAAGAAGTGTTCGACAAATACGGAAAGATATTCCAAAATCTACAGGTGCACTTGGCATTTATATGCAACCATCCGTCTGGACTGGGCCATTAAATAAAAATCCTTCAGACAAAAACCCATTCACTATTTCACAATTTGGTGGACTTGGAAAGGACGGAAATGGGGATGGCAATGCTGATTCTAGTGATGATGAAGATATTATTACTGCTATTGCCACCTACTTACAATCATACGGAACAGACAATGACCATTTAAAAATCGCCTTATGGAATTATTATCATCGAAGTAAAACAGTGGAATTAATTCTCGGAAAAGCAAAATTGTATAAAACACACAATACATTACAACTAGACAACCACGCTTTTCCAATGCCGATTCGAGCGAATTATACCCTCAAAAATACATGGGGAGCAGGACGAGGATGGGGTGGAAAAAGGATTCATGAAGGAACAGATATTTTTGCAGATTACGGTGTTCCAGTCCGTGCGACTTGTTACGGTATTGTTGAATTAAAAGGTTGGAATTTATTTGGTGGCTGGCGGATTGGTATTCGTGACTTAAATAATACGTATCATTATTACGCTCATATGAGTGGATTTGCTAATGATTTAAAAGAAGGTACTCTTGTTGAACCGGGAATGTTTATTGGGTCTGTTGGTAGTTCAGGCTACGGGCCTCCTGGAACATCTGGAAAATTCCCACCACATTTGCACTATGGCATGTATAAGGACAATGGTAGGATAGAATGGGCATTTGATCCATATCCACTTTTAAAACAATGGGAACAGAAAGAGAAGATAAAAAAGAAGAAATAAAAACTGAGTCTGGAGCAAAAGGAGTAAAAATACCTCGATTACCCCAGACTCATGAAATGAATGGTTATCAAATTCCAGTAAAATCTACGTTTGGGTAAAGTATTGCTTTCATTAAAGACTCCTGCCTTACCCTAATTCATTTTACTAAATTTTTTTGCTTAAGCCCTTGTTTTTTTACTGCTTACACTATTTTAAATTCATTGGTACATATGGAACTGCACCTCCACCATTATTATAGAAATTCGGTACATCTCCTTGAATAACACGCAAAGTTAAGGGAATGTCATTGTTAACGGAAATCATTTTTGTTGATACTGGCATAACCACCCGAGCATTTACTTGAATTGTAATAGATATATCAATTAAGGCATTATTAATACCAAATGGTTTAATCTCCTTTTTAATATTAGCCGTAACATCACCTAAAACTTGAAAATGAACAGGAATTCTTGGGCCTAAATTAGCGAGAAGAGGTATATTTGTTGCTTCTCCAAGTGGTATGTAATAAATGATCGGTGTAATATCTGGATCATCTGGTGATTCTCCTTTAGTAAGCCCACTTTGATTCATTTCATATTGCGTAATACTTTTTAAACTTTCTTGTACAACATTCGTTGTTTCCAGTAAAATATGGTTGACGGTAGATGGATTTAAATCAACAGAAACTATTTTTCCCTCTTTATCTTTCTCAATGATGGTTAGATTTTCTCCTTCCATCAGCCCGCCTTTTGTTATTTTTTTATCAACCGCATCATCAATAACACTATTGGCAATTCGGGTTGATTCATATTCAGCAATTTTCATTAGTGTTGGCTTAATATTTTTATTTACAATCCAGAAATTCACAGATGTAAGTAATGTAAATAATAGAAGTGTAATAATAAATACCGCACGAAATGGCAACGGACCATGAAGTTTTCTACGAAAAATAATCCCCTCCTTTTCCATACAATGTATGCTAAAGATAGGGGAGTCATTCTATATCATTTTCAGCAATGCTGTTCTGCCATCCATGCCAATCGTAATTCCTCTTTGTTCTGCTCCATATGTGATTAATTCCAGTGGAGCATCTAACAACTGTTCAATTGTTTTTACACCCACCGCACGTCCAGCAATAATATTTCTTTCTCTTAATTTCTCATTTAACAAACGAACATCTAATGCTCCACACATAATATAGCCGTTATTATTTGTCACCATCAGCAATGTTGTTTTTGGTAACTCTACAGTAATTGCTGTAAATGGTTGACTGTTAATAAAAATCGGCTCTACCTTTATCATGTTCACACACCCTTTTATAGTTAGTGTATGTGTGAAATTTCAATTATGTTCCCCTTCAATAACTTCCAAGTAAGCACATCTCGCAGCATTTCAGGCAGATAATATTGTTTGTATGGACAAGTAGCCATTTCAGGATACAAGTAACCAAATGTAAACATGTCTAGTGTGCCAATGGAATAGATTTGTTGTTCAGATACACTACAACCATTTACTTTGATATTTTCAATTCGTTCTTCTTTATTTTCGATTACTTTATCAAAATCTAAACCTGAATAAATCATTTCTCCCATTATTTTCCCACGAAAACCAAAACCTGTTAGTTTTAATTTTTTTCGTTCTGTTGTGTTTGCTTGACGTATGACTTCAATTAATTCTGCCCCTGTTAATTGTAATCTACACAAATTAATTGGATGTGGACATGTTTGATGAATATCTTTCTTTGTTACAATTCCTTTTTGTAAAGAGTTCAGCAATATTCCAGCATTCATCATGCCAATATCTGCATCACACCATTCTTTAATACCCTCTACGAATAATGTACTAAATGTTGAATCTCCAAACCAATCAACTCTTAAATCTTCTTGTAAAATAAAAAGAGGTTCACTTAAAATTTCTTCACTTTTTTTCGTTTCTTCTTGAATTCTTGTTTCTATTTCCTCACATTTCTCTAGTGTGCGAACATCTATTAATTTTGCTGTTTTTATTATTGTTTCATTCTCTATATCAATCTGTACAACCCCAATGTATTCTCCATACTTCCCTGCTCCACAAAGAAGTGTATCATTACACCACTCCCCTTCTGGTAAAACATGATGGGTGTGACTGCCAAGAATAATATCTATATTTTGCATAGCTAATTGTTGATCATTTTTCAGTCCTAGATGGGATAGCACGATTATTATATCTACTTGCGTTTGCAATTGCTCCATATATTTTTTTACTTCTTCAAAAGGATCAGTTACTTGCCAATGAAGCAATTCATAAAATTGTTGATATGGATATGTCACACCAATCAAACCTATTTTCAGACCATTATGTAATGTAATAATATGAAAAGGAACTGCCCAACTTAGCATCTCTCCATTTTTATGAAATACATTTGCAACAATAACTTTAAAATTAGCCTCTTCATATAATGTATCAAGCATTTCGTGGGATAAAGAAATTCCTTCATTATTTCCAATTGTCACCGCATCATACTGTAGGTCATTTAGAAAGCGAACATTGCCTTTTCCATTTGTTGCTTCCGTAATTGGGTGCATTCGATCAGCAAAGTCACCAATATCAACAACAAGCATAGACTCCCCTGCTTCTTCATGGCGTTTACGTGCTTCATCAATAAAATAGGAAATGCGTGACCAATTTTCAAAGTGACTATGTATATCGTTTGTATGGTAAATATAAATGGATTCTTTCACGTTCTTCACCCCATCTCTATACTTCTGTTGAACTATATTATATCTATTTCTATGCGGAAAGCGGAATGTTATGTATTGAGAAATACCTTTTCTACAAAATTATTAATCTATTTCGTTTTTTATTTGTTATTTCATTCTCTCTAAACTATACTAATCTAAAAATGGAGAGGCTTACATGACAAAAATTGTTAATAGATTACTTTTCAAAAAAACTACTTCAAAGTTCTTATAATGCCACTTCTTTTTTAAACTATATATAACTGATTAATAAAGTCATCATGCTCTAACTAAGTCTATAATGACTGAAAAAGTGGCAGATGAAAATCACATATTGCTACAATTCCGCAAGTCATTATTCATAGGTTTGGACTTTTATAATGCTTAGGTTGAAAATATAAATCAGTTGTATATAGCCATTATAAATTTAATTCTTTGAGAGATTGGAGTGAGTTATTTTGAAAAAATTTTTAAGTTTATTTTTAGTAATCTCTCTATCTTTAGTAGTTACATTCAGTATTACTAACAATACACCTATTACTTTAAAAAATAGAGAAGATATTCAAGAAAAACGAAAAAATCTAACGTTCAATAAAGATATACTTGTTGAAGATATTTCCACCATGTCTGATGAAATGATTTTAGAACTCACTAAACAAGAAGGAGAAATAGTAAGTATTTCTCAAACTACTAAAACACTACACACAGATGAAACAAAAATGATGTCTAAAACAGATTTTACGATGACAGTTGTTGTCCAAAAAATTAACACGGAAAACAAAGTGTATGATACTTTTAAATTTATAGTAGAAGGAGATTGGAAAACTGCTCCTTTTTACGAATTTACGGACGCTATTACCTTAGCATGGTCAAATGAATTTACTTTAAAAAATGATGATGCCTATATCGTATATACCGATGGAAAAATATCTCGTGATGATCATGATATTATTAGAAGCAACGTGACATCAGAGGCAGGACTAGCATATGATGTTGACTTACTACTTGGAAAAAGTGATGATAAAGTAATATTATCAGCAACAGTGTATCAGCATCATTCTACTGGAAAAGCAACTGTCATAGGGGAATATGGGCATGTAAAAATTGGGACTTCTGATCTGATCATTAATAAAGCATCTGTGAGTACAGTCTTTGATTACTAATATAAAGAATATACTATCGACATTGATAGTTTTAGCAGATTTAAAAGATTTTTAAAGTAAGTATACCCATGAAGTGAACGATAACCTTCAACTAGCACCACCGATTATAATTATTTAACTGCAAATGTAAAAATAAAAGAAGCATTACCATATAATATGGTTTTGTCCTTTGCGTCTGTCCAAGTTACAAAATAGACATAATAATTCCCTGTTTGGATGGTGTAGTAAAAGATACATCTGTTGTTTTGATTTTCTCTCCCTTCCCCTTCTACTCCACCTCTAACAAAAAACATAATTAACCTGAGTTCGATGAGATAAAAAAATCTATCCCATATCAGGTCACATTTGTTTGAGAGGTAGTGTAGATTATTTTCAACATACGATCCACATGAAATATGTCACAAATATGTCATACCCATCTTATTATTAATAATAATTATAATGTTATACTTAATATAATTTAAAGAAAGGAGAACATATTATCATCTATTTCTTTATTACCAAAAAAAGAAAGGAAGTTAATTATGAAGAAAATTCATTTCGTACTTATGACTTTACTATTACTAGCTGGATGCGGTAATAATAAAGAAGAAAAAGTGGTTAATACTGCAGTGGATACAACAACATCGAAAGTAGTTAATACAGCGATGGATACGGCAAAATCAAAGTTTGTAGCATTGGGAGAAATGCCAATTCCTACTGATAATCCGATGACTACAGAAAAAATCGAATTAGGTAGAAAGCTATATTTTGACAAAAGATTATCTGGAGATAACCAACTTAGTTGTGCAGACTGTCATATTCCTAGTGCAGGCTTCGGAGATAAAAGGCCCACATTTATTGGATTTAAAGGATTTAATGGAGTAAGAAATAGTCCAACGGTTATAAATTCTGGCTATTACAAAGAATATTTCTGGGACGGAAGAGCAGCAAGCCTTGAAGAGCAAGCCTTAGGACCCATTCAAGCAGCAGGTGAAATGAACCAGAAATTGGATGAATTAATTGTTGAATTAAATGCTGTACCAGAATATGTTGAGGAATTCAATACGGTTTTTAAGGACAAAATTAATAAGGACGGTATTGCAAAAGCCATTGCAGCATTCGAGCGGACAATTGTCATTAAAGATACAGCATTTGATAAATATTTACAAGGTGACGATGGCGCTATAACTGCTGATGCCAAAGAAGGTATGAAATTATTTGTAGGTAAAGCTGGTTGTAACTCTTGTCATTCTGGCGGAAATTTAACTAATAATGCTTACCATAATACAGGAATTACAGGCGATGATGGAAGATTTAATGTAACGAAAAAAGATGAGGACAAAGGAAAATTTAGAACAGCTAGTTTAAGAGGATTAACACACACCGCACCATACATGCACAACGGAAGCCTTGCTACTTTAAAAGATGTAGTGAATTTTTATAATGTTGGTGGTGGTAGCGATCCAAATAAAGACTCTTTAATAAAACCGCTTAATCTAGCAGAAAAAGAAGTAACTCAGTTGGTTGCCTTCTTAGAAAGCATGGATGGTAAAATTCCAGAAGTTAGTCTTGTAAGTCAACCATCAAATGGTTCAGAACCAACCGCCATTATTACTTGTAAAGGATGTCATGGCGATAAATTACAAGGTGGATCTGGTCCTGTACTAGATACAATCGGGGCTCTCTACAGCAAAGAACAAATAAATAAAATCATTAAAGAAGGTAAAGGACAAATGCCTGGTGGTCTCATTAAAGGCGAAGATGTCGATCAGGTTACTGACTATTTATCGAAAAAAAAGTAATCAACTAGTTCTTGGAAAATGATTACGTACATGTTATTTCTAACCACAAATTTCCTGTGCTGTCATGGGTAATTTGTGGTTTATTTTATCCTCTTTCTATTTGGTTATATAATTTTATAAAAAAATTCTACTGCTGTAAATTTCGGATGTAAAGAAGAATATTGAGACTATTTCAAAAGGAGGAAAAATATCCTTTTGAAATAGCCTCAATAAAATAATCCATACCAACACTCTATTAATATCAAGAGTTTATCGAATAACTTATTTTATTTTTTGAATTACCTTAATGACTATGTCAATAATTTGACAAACCAAAGGTGACGATGGTAATATCCGTATACTTTTAAGAATTGTTTGTTATAATCTTCAATCCCATTTCTGGTACCTTACTAAAAAGTAGAGAGTAATTGATTTTTAAAGTCCTATTTTCCCTTAAAAAATTATTTTTTAGTCAGAGTTTTTTTGTCCAAGTGCCAAAACTGGATTAAATAAAAAAAAGACTACGCTAGAAAAATCCTAACATAGTCTTTGATCCCAACCTTCTTGCTAAATTTGGGATATTATTTTTTTGCTGGTGCTACTGGTGTTACCGCTGGTGTCGCTGGTGGTGGCGGTTGTTGAGCTGGGAAATACTCATTGATTGCATGAGTTTTCTTAATGAAAGTATCTGGCTCATTATAAACAGCTTTCATAGCTGCTTCAATTTTCCCATCCAGTTCAGTAAAGTTAACATTTAGTTTTGTTAATTCTTTTGTTGCAATTTCAATTGCTTTATGTGACTCATCCATTGATTCACGTAATGCATCCATTGCTCCTTGTGGATTATGGAAACCTGCTCCATTTTCAGCAGCAATAATATCCCATAACCATTGAGCTTTACGAATATTTTGTTGTGCTGCTTTAATTTGAGCCTCTGGTGCTTTTGATGTAATCATTTTGTTCACATAATAATGTGATTTTACTGATAGATTCTCTGCTTCATGCAATGCTGCTATATGTTTGTCTTGAGTTGCTAACACAGTTTCTTTACGTTTGTCTAAGTCACTAGCATGACAAGTACCACAAGAAGTATCCATTGTTTTTAATGGAGATGTGATATAGTGAGAAGTGTATTTTTTCTTACCATCATCTGTACGTGTATAAGGCATATGGCAATCGGCACAAGAAACGCCTGCTTTACCATGTGGACCTTCAATAAATGTTTCGTACTCAGGATGTTGTGCTTTTAACATTGGTGTTCCAGAAACATTATGAACCCAGTCTTTTTCAAAACCACTGTCTTTTGCTACAGTGCTATAGTATTCATACATTTGATCTGGACTAACACCTTTTGCCCAAGGGAATGTAACTTCTGAATTAGATTTAGCAAAATAATACTCTACATGACATTGTGCACATACATATGTACGCATATCATTTTTTGTTGCTTTAGCAACATCAATACCACGAGTTGCTAATGCTTTCACCAAGTTTGGACGAGTAATACGAAGATCCATTGTTTCTGGATCGTGACAATCGGAACAACCGATTGGTGAATGTTTCATTGATTCTGCTTTAGGCCATACGTCTTTATTGAAGTTTCCACCCCAATAGTTGTCGCCCATTTCTTCAATCATTTGTGGAACAGCAGTTGATTTACAAGTTAAACAAGAACCAACTGATTTATCTGTAATACGTTTAATAGCACGAATATCTTCGTTTGCATATAAATGCCCACGATCTTCGTTATAATCGGTCGCAAATCCATATCCATTAAAAAGTATCGGTAAATATGGTTCCTTTGTATGATCAAATTTACTAATTTTTTTTGATCCACCGTACTTAGAAATTGTGTCTTCTTGTAATGTTTTTTGGTAACTGTTGTACTGTAATGGGAATAAATCTTTAAATGCTTCAGATTTAATCTCAGTCTTTGCTAAGTCTGTTTTTGTTGCCGATGATTCATCAGTTACTTTGGTACCACATCCAGCAATAATAATCATTAATGCAAGTGCCATAAGTAACATAAACGTTTTTTTCATCTTACTCATTAGTAAACCCCTCCTTTATCTTTAAGTAGCTGCCCTGGTTTAGGTTTTTGATTGAAATCTTCTGTTTTAAAATCTGTACCGTGTGGAACCGCTCTGTGACAACTTACACATGAATCTTTTGCATCATGTTTTACATTTTCAACAACAGGTTTATGGCAACTGATACAGTTTGCGTCCATAAGTTCTTTTGTTGATTCACTTGCATGAATAACTTGTGGAATATCTTTTGTCCCAAGTGTATTGTAATAAATATGCCCTAAACCAGACTTCGCCTTGTATGCATATTTAGTAACAACATTATCATGAGGTAAATGACAATCCCCACATTCAATAGTTGCATGAGCAGAATTCATAAATGACTGATTTACATCGGTCATAATATGACATGAACTACAAAATTCGGATGAGTTAGAATAACCCATCGCTTTTGTTATTCCTACTGAAAGAAAAATCCCGATAAGCAATGCCATTGTAATTAATATTTTCTTGTCTACTGCCAACAACTTCTTCAACTTATTCCCTCCTTTCTTCGTGAGTAATATATCAAAAAAGTAGAATAAAAGCCTCTACTTCTTTAATTAATTTTCTCGATAAGTCTGATTAAATCAGTATTCGTTGTTGGGCCAACCAATTTTTCTTGAACAATTCCATCTTTATCAAGAATAAATGTTTCTGGTTGTCCTACCACATTATATTTATCTGAAATAATTTCTTGTGGATCTAGTAAATAAGTAAGTTTTGATAGATTTTCTTTTAAATACAATTCCATTCTCTTATCCGATTCTCCACGAGCAATAATAAGTAAAGTAGCTCCTTTATAAGAACCAAATTTTTCTAGTTCGGGTGCTTCTTCTTTGCAAGGTTCGCACCAAGTAGCGAAGAAGTTAAGAACAACTGGTTTCCCTTTATACTCTGATAGGTTATGCATTTTCCCAGAAACATCTACCAATTCAAAGTCTGGTGCTTTTGATCCTGCTGCAATGACTTCTTTTTTATCATCATTTAATAGAAACATCGCTACTACAACACAAACTGCAATGAGAAATCCTATTTCAATGAGGGTTTTCTTTTTCATAGCTCTGATTCCATTTCCTTTAACAATTCTATCTCTTTTTTCAATGCACTTTGACGTTTGTGTAGAAATACCATATACCCGCTAAGTAATGCCCAAATGACTCCATAAGCAAGAAATACATAAAACATTGTGTCCCCTCCTTTAAATAAACAATCAATTTCGTTTATTAAACAATTTTGTCCATTAGTTTTTGTTTTCGTTCCTCAATGTATAGACGCATTTTCCCTGTTTCAATAACTTGACGCATAAAGTATATATAAAAAATCGTAATCGTGAAAATACAGAAAAACATTGTCATGAGCATAGAAGATTCTAATCCACCACCACTACCACTTTTTCCTTCTCCAAAAACAATTGGATGAAGTTTTGTATTCCACCAACGAATAGCCCCAAAAACAATCGGTACATTCAAGCAACCTATAATTCCAAACACAGCAGACAATCGAGAGATTTTTTCCCAACTTCCATCCATTTGCCTAACTAGAAAATAGGCAATATAAATAAATACTAAGATGATTGTTGTCACTAAACGTGGTTCCCATGACCACCATGTATTCCAAGATGAGCGTCCCCAAATCATTCCAGTCAATAGCGTGATAACGATGAAAACAAGCCCAATTTCAGCCGAAGCACCCGCAACGATATGAAAATGTCGTGATGGTTTGATAAGTACTCTTACTGAATAATAACCAACAATAAAAAATGCGAGAAAACCAATCCATGCACAACCAACATGGAAATAAAATATCTTTTGAGATTCGCCCATTATCTTTTCAATAGGTGACCATATAAATACTAAATACAATGCAATAAATACAGAAGCAATTAATGTGTACAATAAAATTTTATCTATTGTTTTTTGCAATTTTTTCACCCTTCCACAATGTACTCAAACAAGAAAAAGCAAGCCGCACAGTATACTAAATCAAAAACAGCAATCAACTGTAACCAAGATAATACATCATGCAATACTCCGCCATTTAACACACCTGATGTTGCTTGCACTGCCCCAACAAGTAGCGGTGAAATCAAGGGAAACAGTAGTACAGGTAGTAATACTTCACTATTTTTTCCATTTGAAGCAAGTGCTGCTAGAAATGTTCCTAACACAATAAATCCCAGCGTTCCTAGTGGAATAATCAGTAATAATGATAGTGTATTTTGTGCGTATCTAACATCAAGTAGGATAAAAAGAAGTGGGATACTCACTAGTTGTACAATGCTTACTATTACATAATTTGCTAAAACTTTTCCAAAATAAATACTTGTTGAATCAATAGGCGCAATCTGCAAACCTGTAAAACTATCATTTTCTTTCTCTAACGTAAATGATCTATTTAACCCAATAATTCCTGTGAAAATAGTAATAATCCAAATCATACCAGGGATAACAGCTTTTAATGTTTTTTGGGTAGAGTCAAATGAAAAGCCAAACGCTAGTATTGTTAGTGCTGAAAAAACAACCATCATAATAATCATTTGTTTAAACTTAAATTCCAGCCATAAATCTTTTTTTGTAATAAACCATGCATCACGAAGAAATTTAGCCACTACCATTCACCGTCATTTCATACAGTTGTCGTAATTCAACTAATGTTGCTGCTTTTTCTTTCGTGAAATCTGCAAGAATCTTTCCCTTTTCTAACACTAAAAACCTTGAACATAATTTGTATGCTGCTTCTAAATCATGAGAGATTAAGAGAATGGTTACACCTTGCTCATGTTGTTCTAAAAGGAGCTGGTTTAACAACAATTGTGCTTCTTGATCAAGTCCAGTATGTGGCTCATCAAGAAGAATAATACTTGGTTTATGAATAAGGACTCTAGCAATCGCTAATCTTTGAAGCATTCCTCTGGAAAAAGATTTAATAGGTGTATAACGAAATGCAAATAATCCTACTTTCTTCAACCATTCTGTGATAACTTCATCTTCATTACTTATTTCATACAGTTTTGCATAATGAGATAGGTTTTCTAATGGCGTAAAAGCATCATATAGAAAACTTTCATGTCCTAAATAACCAATTTCTTTTTTAGGTTGCACTTTCTCCATTTCAATAGTGCCAGCAGTTGGCTTCATTAAACCCATCATACATTTAAATAATGTACTTTTTCCTGCACCATTCCTCCCAAGCAAGGCAACACTTTCCCCTACTAAAATACTTGTATTAATTTTCTTCAATACAAAGCGATCATTTAATTGCTTTGTTAATTGTTTAATAATAATCACGATTTTTCACTTCTTAATCGTTCAATTTGCTCCCATAACTCTATATCAATCGTATCACGAGTTTCTTCATGATCTTTTTCTAGTTCATTGACAATTTCTACTTTATATTGTTGTCGTGATTGTTCATAATCCTCAGCCGATAGTTTTCCCATGTGAAAGTCCATCTCTAAATCATTTAGTGATTTATACAATTGCTCTTTCATTGAAATCCCTTCATCTTCAACAATAGGAGCAAATTTATTCTCAAAAAAGGGAGAAACAATAAAATAGAAACTACTTGCCGCAACAATAACTGTTAAAAACATAAATAAGTAATCCACTACCATGTCTCCCTTCCTATAGAAAATCTTTCCGCTCTTTTTCTATTATGTCATCAAACTCATCTAATTTTTTAACTAAAGGAGGAGTAGAAGCTGGTTTTCTTTTCATCCTTCGTAACATAAAAGCTCCGCCAATAAATCCTACTATTAAAACAGCACTTGGCAATATCCATGCTAAGAGATTTGCTCCTTTTGCACTGGGCTCTCTTAAGGCAGAATCCCCATACTCTTGCACATAATAATCAATAATTTGTTCCTTATTCTTTCCTCCTTCAAACATCGAATCTATCTCTTTTTTGAATGATTGTTGAACTGTACAAGTATCAAAATCATGATCTGCATGCCCCTGCATATCTAGTTTCTTCCATATATATTGATACTCAGGAGAATTAAAATCTACTGCGGCCAAAACAACACTAGGAATCATTACTAGTACAAGACAAAAAACAAGAATTTTTTTCATGACTTAATACCCAATTTCTTCTGTCTGATTCTAGGTTTTGACATATCAACGCTCATTGCATATAATGTTCCAAGTAAAACAATAATGCCTCCACCCCAAATCCAATTAACAAACGGATTAACTTTTATAAGAAATGTCGCTTTTTTATCATCTTCCCATGAACTTAATACAACATATAAATATTCTTTCCATGTTGTATATAATTTCACTTCTGATGTTGGCTCAGGCCATGTTGAATAGAAAATTTTCTCTGGGCGAATTTCTCCAACTTCTTTTCCATTTTTTTCAATTGCAACTTGTGCATATACTTTTCCGTTGTTTGTTTTATTGAAGTAATCCATATCTTCTTCAAGTTTTTTAAATGTTAATTTATAGTCACCAATGGTTGTTGATTCATTTGCAGAAATCGCAACTGTTTTTTCAATTGAATATGACTGTGTAGAAATAATACCAATTGCCATAAAACCTATTCCCATATGAACAATATACCCACCATAACGACGACGGTTTTTGTAAACAAGTCGCCCAAATGATTTCGTTAATGATTCTCCAGTCGTTTTCATTCGGGCATTCACACTACGGAAAATTTCGTGTATATGTGTAGCAAGTAGCATAAATACAGCAAAAAATCCAAGAAGTGAATAAGCACCATTTACATCTAAGGCAATCAATATTCCTATTCCTACAACACTAACAACTACTGGTAAAATTAAACTGCGTAAAAGATTAGAAAATGTTGCCCTTGTCCATGAAGTTGGTGGGCAAATTGCAACTAAAAACAGCAGTAATAAAAAGATAGGAGCTGTTACTTTTTTGAAAAATGGTGGACCTACATTTACTTTTGTTGAAAAAAACGCTTCTGAAATAAGTGGATACATCGTGCCCCACATAACTGCAAATGCTAGTACGACTAAAATAAGATTATTAATTAAGAAATTGGTTTCTTTTGATATATAAGCTTCTAATGGTCGTGTGTTTTTTTGAATTAATTGATAACGAGATATCATTACATAACACGATATAATAGCCATTAGTGTCATAAATACTAAGAAATATCTACCTAAATCTGAATCAGAAAAGGCATGAACGCTTGTTAAAAGTCCACTACGTACAAGGAATGTCCCAAATAAAGATAGTAGGTAAGTAACAATAACTAGAATTAAATTCCAAGTTTTTAACATTCCTTTTCGTTCTTGAATAATAACAGAATGTAAAAGGGCTGTTGCTGTGAGCCATGGCATAAATGAAGCATTCTCAACTGGATCCCATGCCCAATAACCACCCCAACCTAATTCAACATAAGCCCACCAACCGCCTGTAATATTTCCAAGTGTCAAGAATAACCATGCTGAAAGTGTCCAACGGCGAGTTAAGCGAATCCAAGTTGCATCCATATCCTTTAGTAATAAAGCACCTATTGCAAAAGCAAATGGTATCGCCATTCCAACATATCCCAAATATAAAGTTACAGGATGAATGACCATTCCCGGATTTTGTAACATTGGGTTAAGTCCTTTTCCATCTGGCGGAATGGTGTCTGTCATTGCGAATGGATTTACATTAAATACCATAACAGTGTAGAAAAATAAAATATTTACTGACAAAATAGCAATAACACATGGAATTAAACGATAGTATGTTGTTTTTTTAGAGTAGACAATCACAAACATATACATACATAGTAAGAATGCCCATAAAAGCAATGAACCTGCATTTCCTGCCCAAAAAGCTGAGAGCTTATAAGCGATTGGCAATGTTTCATTTGTATAAGCAGCTACATATTTAAATTCAAAACGTCCAGTTCCTAATAAGTAGAGAAGCAGAAATGATGATAATGTTGATAGAAACATAAGTGCTAACACACCGCCTCTAGCACTTTCACCCCATTTAGGTTTCTGACTAACTATACCGACAGTGCTTGCTACTGCTGTGTATAATGCCACCGCTAAACCTAAATACAGCGTAGCATTTCCAAGTATATACACCTAATCACCTACTTCTTGTTTTCTTTATAAATTTCTTTGTGTAAATTAGAATTATAATTTTTCGGGTCTTCACCTTCGTATTTAGAAGGGCATTTTGTTTGTAATTTTTCCGCTTCAAATATGTCACCATTCATATATCCTTCAACAATAACAATGACATCTTTTGAAAAATTATCTGGTTTCACGCCATTATAAGTTACATTTAATGGGTTTTTTCCTAATTCATCTTTCACTGTAAACGAAAGTTGTAATTTCTCGGTATCCCAGTTCACAGTTGTTTCATCTAGTAACCCTTGTGTCAAAATCAACTTGTCTTTATCCGCTTTTTTCGCATCTACTAAATTCACTTCAGTACTACCTGCATTTGGCGTAGAAGCAGCCATCATAATTGATACAGCTATAATCATCATCACTGCAGTCAAAATAATTTTCACATTTTTTGTCATAATTATCTCCCAATTCTTTTTAGAAGTTCATTGTATTCCTTTTTATTAACCATTCCTTGTCTCAACATATATTGCAATCTTAATTGCTTCTCATTTACATTAGGCTTTACTTTCCTTCTCATTAGAAAAATCAAAACACCACCACAGGCAACAATACTTCCAAGGGCAGTCATGATATAACTTGTTTGCTCTGGAAAAGTATTGTCTCTTGTTTGTAACTGTTGATGTGCTTTCCCTTCCATCTCTGACAATATTTCTAAAGATGTTCTAGTTTCTTTTCGTTTATATTCAATATTAATTGCTTTTTTATCTAATGTTTTTACATTACTAAACTGGTAGTTAAATACATCCATTCCGTATGAATTCTTAGATTGACTTTGAGAATCAGGTGACAGTCCAATTGTTTCTGTATTGAGTGGAGCAACAACATTAATTGTCAAATTAGTAATAGGAGCAAAACTCTCAAATGTATAATTAAAATTTCTTGTGGCATCTTTCACATTCATTCCTGTTACATAAAACTCAATAACAAAACTGTATAGCTTCCCTGCTTCAAGTTCATTCTTTGCTTCCCAACTTATTGTTCGTGTGTTCTCATCAATCGTATATTCTACTTTTGCAATATCTTTTCGATCTGCTGAATACTCTCCAACAAAACCCACACGAAAGTTCTTTGCATTCATCGGTAATGGAATGGAAACTTGTCCTTTCAATGACTTACCAGTTACATTTTCTAATGTACCATGATAACCAATAAGCACTGGCAAATCTTTCTTATCTTTATCATCAGGATGATAGTTGTATTCTGGCATAATTTCTACTTTCAACTCATTCATTCTAAGAGATTCTTCCGCTTTCACCGTGGATGCTGTGAGAAAAAAACCTAATGTTAAAAATAATATAGTTAACTTTTTCATTCAATCACCTCACATATTTGTATACTTTAAAGGAGTTTGTTAAGTTGATAGCTATCTTCTTTCTAACAGTATATACGATTATAGTGACCAACTTTGTGAAAAATATCACAGTCTTGTCTTTTCAATACAATTGTCGCTATTTGTTCATATCTAACGTGCGTTCGATAATAGAAAAAAATTAGTGAAAAAAGCAAAAAAATCTATCATACACTAGGTTATCATTACTATTAAATAAATCTGTTTATCGTAGATGCACATCATTCTATAGGAACAGTAACTGTTACAGGAAATATGTACATGCGGGAATTAGAACTTCTAGTCTCACCATTAATAAAGTATCTGCGAGTACAGTTTTTAATTACTAACAGAAAATAAAAATCCTCTAAACATAACAAAAGCTAGCAATTTCTTCTGCAAAAATTGCTAGCTTTTTTCTATTTTATCTACATAAGTCCCTGATACAATAAGCGTATCCCAAGCAAAATCAAAACAACCCGTAACAATGTCATTAACGTCTTACCTTTTATTCTTTTATTTGTCCATGATCCGAGTTTCGCCCCAAACCAAACACCTGGCACAAGAAATGCTGAAAATATCCACGATACATGATCATTAATAATTTGCATCGTCACACTTCCAATAGCCGATAAAAAAACAATAAGCATAGATGTAGCTACTGCAACGTGCGGTGGAAAACTAAACAAAATAACCATCGCTGGCACCATTAACGAGCCACCACCAATACCAAACAATCCACCAAAAAAACCAACAATAAAAGGAATGATAACAGCTGGTAAAATATTATATCCATACGTGTGAACTACTCCATCATTATCTGTAAATGTGCGAGTAATTTTTTTATTTCCTCTATTCCCTATCGAAAGTTTATCTTTAAATAACAGTAAAAATGACATACAAATCATAAATATACCAAAATAAGTGTTAAAACTTTTTCCATTTAAAAAACCATTTGCCCATACACCAATGAGTCCGCCAACCGTTGCACTAATGGAAAAGATAATCGCACTTCGATAATCAATCGTTTTACTTTTCATATAGGACATGGTTGATGATATGCCGTTAAAAATAACAACAACAAGTGATGTTCCTGCCGCTATTTGTGGTGAAACTTCTGGAATTAAAGCCCACGAACCTAACATGACCAAGGCTGGAACAATAATAATTCCGCCACCCAAACCAACTAAACTCCCAATTGTCCCTGCAAGAAAACCTAATAAAACTAAAATAACATATTCCATATTACTTCCCCCTAGAAAAGACCAAGTTGTCGTGGTGATAAATCATCATACTCAATTCCAAGCATTTGCTGAAATTGTTTCGCATTATCTGCGGCATCTCCGCCTGAATTATTATTAAATAAAACGTAAATATCTTTTGAGTGTTTCTGAAGTATATTCACATACTCCACCCACTCTGTTAGCTCCTCTTTATTATATCTATATAAATGACGTATCTCCCGCCAATTTGCATCATTCGCTCTTGACCAACCATATACATTTCGTCCATGCATCCTAACAAGCGTACTATTTGGATTCGTTGCTTCTAACACAATCGGCACAGATCCTTCTCCTGCTTGTGGTTCATCACACACACCATGCATCCATTTTTCATCCTTCATAAATGTGAGTGTCCTCTCTCGGTACTGCGGCAAAAACCACGTTTGATTCCGAAATTCTAATGCTACAGGAAAATCTTTCATTTTTTCCCGACAAAAGCGAAGATACTGCACATTTTCTTTTGTACAAGCAAACCATGGCGGAAATTGAAATAAAATCATACCAAGTTTGTTCTCTGTAAGAAAAGGAGTAACGGTCATCATATATTCATCAAATAACTTTTCTCTGCTTGTATATTTCGATGGCTCATGACGGGTATGTAGCGTCATTTCCTTATACGCTTTCACAACGAATTGAAAAGAATTAGGTGTTTCCTTTATCCATTTCTCGACATTTTCTTTTGGTTGAATCGCATAGAAAAAAGAATCAACTTCCACTGTTTTAAAATGGGCTGCATATTCTTGTAATTTATTTCTTGCAGCAACACCTGTTGTATATAACGTATCATGATCACCCCAACCAGTTAGCCCAATATAAATCATTCTTATCACCTGAATGTATCATAACAAAGTGCATAAATGATTGGAAATAATATGACTACAGAATAGGCAGAGAGTGCATTTGTTGCACCCTCTGCCTATTCTGTATGAAACAAATGGTTGCCAAAATTTGCCTATTATCAATGTTTTAGTGAACCATTTATTTCATTAAAAACCGTTCAAAAAGACTTTCATATAATTTTATATTTCTTCATGGTTGTACTTGAACACCATTTTCATTCACCTCAAAAGTTGTTTTATGATTAATAGAACTAATGAAAAATTGGATATAATCTTGCATTATACGACTAAAATTTGCATTTTTAGGATCAAAAGCATCTATCATTCCTAATTTTTCCATCGTATCAACCAAATTATTCTCATATTCAATCTTAAATTTAGGCAACTTTAGATCTACAAACTTTACTGATTTTGTTTTTAATGTTTCAATAAATTTTGCATCTTTTAAGTGACCAAGAAACATTAATAGACTCTCTTTCTTCTTTGAAAGGTAAATGTTTAGAGAGAAATCTCCTTGTCCAAATGGTATTTTAACAGATTGAATATCTTCATTTTCAAAGTAGTTAAAACTATTCTCAATATTCATCAGGTCTACCTTTACATCTTTCTTTACACCATAAAACAACATTTTATCATTATTTGAAAAATCCTCTGAGAATTGCCCTTTAAAATAAATTGCATTGGCAATTACAAAAAATGTATCCATACACAACTCTTTTACGATTGATTGAATTTTATTATTTGTATGATTTGCAATCCAGTCATTGATAAGTTTTTCTGTTGTCTTAGATCTTTTAAAATACGCATCTGTACATGGTTTCTTAAAATATATTCCAGAACTATATAACTCCCTCCCAAGCTCATAAGCAAATGAAAAAAAAGTAATCATTACAACGTTTGACACTCCCACCCCTGAAGTGGCAAGTCCTAAACCTTACGTTTTAACGGATGGGATTCTTGAATGACTAATCGTTCTCAGTCCATTTCTGCTTTGAACAGCCTTCAAGATGAGGGTGTGTCATCACCCCTCGTAGGGCAGAACATATAGTTCCCTACGCTGATTGGCTTTTACCACCAATCACAGGTGCATAACGGATATTCATTGCACCAACTTTATCACGATGAGTGTGAAATCCACACGCACACTTGTATTTTCGGTCTTTTGCTTTATTCCTTTCGGAACAACTAGGACACGTTTGCGAAGTATAAGCAGGATTCACATACTCTACTTTTATACCAACTAAATTTGCTTTGTATTCGATAAATTGGGATAGACGATAAAATGACCAACTATGCAAGTTATGCTCGTTTTTACGGCTTGTTCTTGCCGTCTGTCTAATATTCGTTAACTGTTCTAAACGAATGACAGAAATTTGATTTTCTACTGCAAAATTAATTATTTTACGACTTACTTTATGGTCTTTGTCTTTCATCCATCTTTGTTCTTTATCATCCAAATATCGAATAGCACTTAGTTTTTTGCCTTTTCCTAACTTCTTACGAATACTACGGAATTTACGTTTTCTATATTTGTTTTGTCTACCATTGCCAAAGAAACGAACATTTCCATCATCAGTGACAGCTACCGCAGGAACTTTTAACCCTAAATCTACACCATTATTTTTGTTCCTGTTTTTTTATTAGTAGGAATGGTGACAGAAATTTGTGCTATCCATTTATTTGATTTCATCGTGATGCGAAGTGTACCTAACTTGTGTTTCAATAAATCAAAATTACGATTATGTTTGTCTACCAACAAAGCACGAATTTTTAAGCGAGTTGACTTTCCATTTATGATAAATGGAATAGAAATATGTGTGAAGTCAAAGGAATAATTTTGATTATTCCATACACAAACAGGTTTCTTGAGAGTAGGAATACTTTTGTACTTGCTTTTCTTCACTTTTGTGGAGAATAGACTTTTCGCATCTTTAATTGCTTGGTTCTTTACGGCACTTGGAAGGTTCGCTAAAACATCTTTTGTACTTTTCTTCGTACTTTTCTTTTCCGCAACCATTTCAGATACAA
Organism: Caryophanales bacterium; assembly: GCA_031546705.1. GTDB lineage: Bacteria > Bacillota > Bacilli > Bacillales > JAVBJX01 > JAVBJX01. The sequence goes on along the minus strand of JAVBJX010000014.1, from coordinate 23,988 downwards.
GTGTGTTGATGACTTTAATGTACTCTTTACCACTTTGTTTCAGCAGTTGGACTTGTTCTTTTGATGGAAGCAATTTGACTTTGACTGTTATCGTTTGTGTCACCCGTTTCACCCTCTTGTTTTTTGATTTTCAACATAGTGTTTAATCGTTTCGCTTGATACATTTCCTGCGGTAGATACAAAGTAGGAACGTGTCCATAGGCTCGGCAAGTGTTGTAGATGAGGAAATTCCTCTCTTAATTTTTTAGAAGTCACTCCTTTGATTTTTGCCATTGTGTCCGTAGGACTAAGTGTTGGAAGTGTATTTAAAAATAGGTGAACGTGGTCTTTATCACATTCCATTGCGACAACAGCAACATCCAGTTCATCGCATATTTCTTGAACCAACACCTTGAAACGTTCTTCTACTTTCGGGTTTAGGAATATTTTTCTTCTGTATCGTGGACAAAACACAAAATGATAGTTAATTAATGATACGGTTGTTTTAGTTCTTCTATAATCATTTTTCATAATTATATCGTATCAGTTAAACAAGTTAAGTGCAACAGAAAAAAATAAAAGATACAAACCTTTTGGATACTTAAAGCACCACAAACCTTACGGTTTTTAGTGGTACTTCGTATCCAACCTCACTTTCATCCCATGCCTAAAGGCGATGGGCTTTCCCGTTCGGAAAGGGCTGTAATACTTTCAAAAGCAAGCATACTCTCAAATCCTCCATAAACTACGGATTAAATCGGTCTAATATAAAGTCAACAACTTCGTTTGATTCAACAAATGAAATAATTATTCTTCTACAAACTCAACAGAAACATTTGTATAAAAGATAGGATACCCCAGAAATATATCTGGTTCGGAATTAAATTCCTCAATAGCTTTTTCACTTACCACATCCTCAGTACCATAAAAAACTAATTTCTCTGCTTCCTCATCACTTATTCCAACTTCATAGCCATCAAAAAAATAAGATTCACAGCTCATATATTTGTTATCTTCGATTTGTTTAAGACAAAGTCCAACTTCTGTATCTCCAAAAAAGCACTGTTTTTCTTCATCAAAAATATAGTTTCCAAGTGTCCATTTTTCTGCAATTAACTTTTCTAATTCTTCTTTTTTCATTTCAAGATTATTGTCCATACATATAAGGCCCCCATCATTTAATAAATGCTTGTTACTCCTACACTGTTATGCCAATTCAGCATCACAGATTTCTCTTATTTTCCCATCAGCAGTAATAATTGTTATGTTAATATAATCAAATCCATTAGCTTTTATATCTTCCCACAATATGGTCGAGCCATCAATGAGTACAACATTCTCATTTGAACAAAGTTGGAAAGTGGTATATGTATCTACTTGTCTATCTTTTGCATACTTTTTGAAATATGTTGGAATCATTATTTTTCACTCCTCCTGTAAAAACTCGTTACATTAAGACAATTAAAATTAATCGTTAAGTGCCAAAGCATTTTTTGTGAATAATCTATCCCATCACTAGTTTAATAATTTGAAGATTTTTCAAAGAAATTACAGTAGATAGTAATCATCTCATAGTTTTTGCCATATTTCCGCTTATGAGTAGGTATTGAAAGTAGTAAATTTCTATACGCTCTTCATTATCTTCATCCAATTCACATTCAGGGAAGTAACAGAACTCTGTTTGTGCATCAATGTTAAACACATAATAAGATTTCATATCTTGGGTACAAAGAATATAGCAATGACCATTTGAATGATTTTTAATAAAAATGTACTGTTTTTGACCAGAACTAGTTGTTGCTTCATCATTACCTTCAAACATGACTGATAGATAATCTTGAGATGGCAACATGGAAATTTGGTCTTTAGCTTGTCTATCTTTGTCTAAGGTTAGTTTATATGTTGGAAAAAAACTACCATACAAAAGCAAAGAAACAGAGATCTGATAGCCCATCCGTCTCTTTGTAAAATTCACTGAACAGCTCAGGTTGCACTTCTGCATTACCTTATCCTGCTTATTGACAAAAGATGTGTTTATTATATAGAAAATTCACTTAATTTAAATCTATCATTTTTTGTCTTGTGGAGTTTGTAAGATTTCAAACTTTTTTCATCGAAGTCTTTTAATCATTTTTATCCTACTTTAAAAACTACTTTTCCAGCATGAAAAAGCTTATCTTGTTATACTTTTTTATCACGTTTTAAATTTTCCAATCTAATATATATAGACGGTAATATTGTTTTCAGTGATGCGAAAATATAAACCTTGAAACTACTCATGTTTGATGCGAATAGCTCAAAATCAGTTGAAATCTTTTTTACCTTCTATATAGTTACTCTTGCTTAAGATTTACATCACCCCATTCTTTCATATACTTTAAAATTGGAACAAAACTGATTCCCAATTCGGTTAATGAATATTCTACCTTTGGTGGTATTTCTTGATAAATATATCGATTGATAAATCCGTCTGCTTCAAGTTCTCTTAATTGTTTTGTTAGTGTTGATTGTGTAATCTCTCCAAGCTGACGTTGCAATTCTCCAAAGCGCCTTACACCATACTTAGAAATATACCACAGTATTAAAATCTTCCACTTTCCATTCAGTAATTTTTGAATTGTACACATCGTTATACAACGCTCCATACCTTTTTGATTATTACTCATTTTTTGCAGATCTCCTTCATTGTCCAGAATCGATGAGAAACATATTCTCACTTTAGTCTGTTTATAGTGCCAGTTTTACGTTGTTTAAAAAATACCTGTTTTCTTTTTATTCTTAGGCTTTTTTAACTATACATCAAAAATATTTAAAAACCAAGATACTATCTATAAAAATAGTTAGTATCCAAAATAATACTATTTACATAAAAAGACAGTACTTTACATAACGAAATATAGTTGTATGCTAGAGAAAAGGAGGTAAACATGGAGTATTTGGACTGAAAGACCATTTACAAACGACCGTTGCATATGGTCACTTTGAACGAAGTGATTCCATTTTGTCTTTGGAAAGGTTAGATAGAGCAAAAGTTTTAAAAGAGGAACTTAAAAATAATTTAAACAAATTAGGGAGTTGATTTTATGCATTTTACAGGAACAATTTGGCGGCCACCTTTTGAAGCTAGTTCTACTTTGTTACAAGTTACAGCAGGATGTACCCATGATAAATGTAGATTTTGCACTTTGTATGAGGACACTCCTTTCCGCTTGTCTCCTATAAGTGAAGTCATAGAAGATTTAGAGGAAATACAGTCTGTTGATCCTAGTTCAAAACGTGTTTATCTTACTGGTGCAAATCCATTTATTCTTAATTTTACTAAATTGAAAAACCTTGCACTAAAAGTAAAGGAATATCTTCCTGGTGTTACCAGCATTGGTTGTTTTTCACGTATAACAGACTTTAAGAATAAGACTGATGAACAATTGAAGGAATTAAAAAAATTAGGATTTGACGGGTTGAATATTGGTGTAGAAACTGGCCACGAACCGACATTAACCTATATGAATAAGGGTTATGGGACAGCAGAAATTTTAGAACAATGCAAACGTCTGGATGCAGCTGGAATCACCTATAACTTCTTTTATCTCTCAGGATTAGCTGGAAAAGGAAAAGCAGAAGAAAATGCTTTAGCAAGTGCAGAAATTTTTAACCAGCTACATCCCAAAATTCTTATTGTAACTGCCCTTACTCTTTTTCCCGACTCAGATCTGTACCAAGATGTTCAAAACGGCGATTATACGCCTACTGGGGAGTTTGAAAAATTGATAGAATTAAAGACCTTGTATGAACAATTGGATATTGAAATTATTATCGAGGCGGGTACTGTATCCAATGTAGCTCCTATGAGAGGTATGTTACCACGAGATAAGGGGAAAATGGTAGGACATTTGCAAACATTGATTGAAAATGCAGATGAAAAGGAACTGGAACGTTATAGAGATAATATCTATCATTTATAAACATACTTAAATATATAAAAAGGTGCTGGGCAATTTTTGATATTATCCCCTTATAGTAGACAAAAAAAGGCTGATATTCTGACTATTATAGGGGGTACTTTTATGGAAGAAGAGTACAGAAAACACACAAACGAAATTGTAAATATATACTTAAAGGTAAGAAATACCATAGAATCATACATCACTTATTACAACGAAAAAAGGTTTCAAAAGAAGTTAAACAACCTTACTCCTATTGAATATTATAATAAGGTTGCTTAGTCTCTTTTTTCGCCTACAACTCAATTCCTATCCTAAAATAATTATTTTAATATTGTTGAAATAGAAAGAAAAATTTAATATAATATTGTTAATGCACCAGCAGGTGGGAGGACAGGCCATGAACAAAGAAGAACAGGTCATGATGGGTTTCAGGGACTTATATAACAAGATAGTTTTGCTTAATAAGGATAAGATGGAAGACAGTCTTAAGGGTTATAAGTCTTCTGAAGTACATTGCATCGAATACATTGAAAGAAATGTAGATTCCAACGTGACAAAACTTGCGGAGTCCTTTTATATGACTCGCGGTGCCATAAGTAAAATAACGAAGAAGCTCATAAAAAAAGACCTTATCGAAAGCTACCAGAAGTCGGATAACAAGAAAGAAATCTATTTTCGCTTGACTTCGCAAGGGAAAGTAATTTATAAAATCCATGAGGATCTGCACAAAGAGTTTCAGGAGCGGGATAAAGCCGTATTTGAGCAGGTAACCGAGGAAGAATTTGACAGTATGATTAGCTTCGTGGAAAAGTATAGTAAGCATTTGGATGCAGAAATAAAGAAACTGGGTATAGATATTAAGTCAGAATAAATTTGAATAATGAAAATCAAACCACAGGCAGTCCAACTCTATTGAGAACGGGCTGCATTTTTATTGCTATTAATTTGTTGACAAGGAAACAAAATTGCGGTACGATAAATATGTTTCCAAGGAATCAAAATAATAATTTTTGAGGAGAGAATTTAAATGTCCATATTTAGATCACACAATGAACAAAACACAGAACAAACCGTAGATAAACACGCTTTAATATTCGGTCTTATCTCTGTATTTCTTTGCGGAATAGGCTTCAGTATCATAGCACCTGTCGTCCCATTCTTAGTGCAGCCTTATACAAGCAATCCGGGAGAACAAGCTATAGTTGTTACGCTGCTGACCTCTGTTTATGCAGTCTGCGTGTTTTTTGCGGCTCCCGCACTTGGAGCTTTGAGCGACAAATATGGCCGTCGTCCATTGCTCTTAGTATGCCTTTTGGGTTCCGCAATCGGGTACTTAGTTTTTGGAATAGGAGGAGCTCTATGGGTACTATTTGCTGGGCGCATAATAGAAGGTATAACAGGTGGGAGTATAAGCACTATCTTCGCATATTTTGCAGACATCATTCCTCCAGAACAGAGAACCAAATACTTTGGATGGGTGAGTGCAGTTGTAGGTGTAGGCACCGTCATTGGCCCAACTCTAGGCGGATTACTTGCAAAGTTTAGTTATTCTGCTCCCATGTATTTTGGAGCAATAATAACTTTACTCAATGTTGTTTATGGATTCTTTTTTATGCCTGAGAGCCTTGACAAGAATAATAGGCTAAAAGAGATTACCTTTGTAAGATTGAATCCATTTACACAGCTTGCAAACGTACTTTCCATGAAAAACTTAAAATGGCTACTTGTCTCAGCGTTCTTACTTTGGATACCCAACGGATCTTTACAGGCAGTTTTTTCGCAATTTACAATGGATACTTTCAGTTGGAAGCCTGCACTAATCGGACTTATGTTTTCAATCATGGGCTTCCAAGACATTATTTCACAAGGTTTCATCATGCCAAAGCTTTTGATAAAACTTAGTGATAAACAGATAGCAATTCTTGGAATGGTTTCGGAGATTATAGGCTACAGTCTTATTGCAGCATCGGCTTTGTTCTCATTCTATCCTCTTCTTATCGCTGGAATGTTTATATTTGGTTTTGGTGATTCGATCTTTGGGCCTTCATTCAATGGGATGCTCTCCAAGTCTGTTGATTCTAGTGAACAAGGAAGGATTCAAGGAAGTAGCCAATCTATTCAGGCTTTAGCAAGAATGATTGGACCTATCATTGGAGGTCAAATCTATGTATCACTCGGGTCTAGCGCACCCGCTTTTATGGGTATGATCCTTATAGCAGCAGCAATACCTGTTTTGTATAAGGGTACGCATGTAAATATATAAACTACCTACTTTCTTTAGGCAAGTATCCACTTTCACTTTCGATTATAGAAAGGGAAGTACAAATTTGGCAAACACATAACGATGCGGTACACTCCCGACTGAAAATGATGAATGGTACTTCGAGCCAAGTTAGCCCGAAGTGTGAGGAAAGACCAAAGTGAAATAAAAACCGTTCCTCTTGAGGGAAAAATGATTACTCTTGAAAATCTTACCCCAAAGGAGTTGGAACGACGTAAACATGAAATCGAAAAACGTCTTTTTGATATGTTTAGCAAGTATGAGGAAAAACCGCCTCAATAGGCGACATGAGCACCGAGGCCGTTTCGCCGGAACAAATAGAAACGCATTTCTGGGTTATCTCGAAAATTTGGATAGCATAGGCTTTGAGGACAGGCGGCTTGTTGTGCATTGTCAAGGGATAATTCTTACGTTATAGTGGAATTTTTCTCTTAACCTGCTTTAATGTTGCTACTATAAGAAAGCTAACAATCACTAATAAGAGCCATGAACTCACCTTTCCAAGATGAACGAGACTCCATGCATCGGTTTGGTTTGGATATTTCCAAGCTCCAAAGAACGTTGCGATATTTTCGGCTATCCATATAAAAAATCCGATGAGCCCAAAAGAAAGAGCAAGTGGCATACGATAACGGGTTCCATTAACCTCGTATGTGACCCATGATTGCCAAAAGACAATAATTACAAGTCCAGATAACCACCAACGAACGTCAATCCAATAATGGTGGGTGAAGAAATTCAAATAAATCATAGCTGCAAGAGATCCAACTACCAAAAACGACGGCCACCTAATCAGTTCAACTTTCAACCTTCTCCATGCTTGGCAAAGATAACTCGCTACACTTGCATACATGAATCCGCTATACAAAGGAACTCCAAAAATTTTGAAATATCCTTCCTCAGGATAAGCCCAAGAGCCCATATGTGTCTTGAAAAGTTCAAGAGCAAGTCCAATAAGGTGGAACAAAGTGATAACCTTTAATTCATCCCGTGTTTCAAGCCCAGAATGCACCATCCACCACTGCATCAGAAGACAGATAATAAGCAGCCAATCATATCGTGGTAGAAAGGGAAGTGGTATGATTTTTGTAAAAGCCAAAGAGGCAAAAATAACAACAGGAAACAAACACGATAGAGCCTGCTCAAAGCCAAAACAAACGAGTTGTTTTAGTCCTCTCATGGTTTGTACCTCCATTTTTTGAATCGTTAAATTCATGAGTAACTCTCCTTTTAAGAATTTAATTCATTGCAGTAGTTGAAAAAGAAATTTTCCCTTTCCTTTCCATGTTAAATATTCCTACTTTATTAATCTTGAGTGTCTTCACCACTTTGGTATTCTAAAACATCTCCAGGCTGGCATTTTAAAGCCTTACAAATCTCTTCTAAAGTTGCTAATCGAATCGCTTTTGCTTTTCCATTTTTCAATATAGAAAGGTTAGCCATTGTTATTCCAACCCTCTCCGAAAGTTCTGTTACACTCATTTTCCTTTTAGCCAACATCACATCAATATTGATTATAATCGCCATTGTTTTCACCTCAGATCGTTAAATCGTTTTCTGATTTTATATCGATAGCATTTTTTAATAACTTTTGAAGAACAGTGGCAAAAACTGCTACCACTATGCAAGCAAAAATAATGACCATTCCCATTAATATAAGACCGGGAGCATCGTCTACCTCTGCGATGAGAAACAAAAGTGGCATAAATGATACATGTAAAGCACTAATGGTGATGGCACAGTATTTGATATTCTTTAAAACCTTCACAGATAGTTCCGAAAACGCTTGGTTTTTGTCAATATAACCTAGAAGTTTTAAAGTCTGGTACAATGCAAAGAAAAAAACCATTGCTGTTACATATAACCCGATTAAAAAGGGATACTGCAAAAAATCTAACTTTGGATATAATTCTGCAAAAATGCAGCTATCTTAGGTACCACAAATATACACAAAGCAAGAACGGGAAGTCCCATAAGAACAACAACGAACTTTAAAAAGAATGTTTCTCGTTTCATAAAAAGCACCTCACTTATTTATTACGATTTTGATTTTAGCATAAAATTTATCGTTTTACAATAAAAAATTATCAAATTTTAATATTTTTTTATTGATATATATTCGGCAATGATAATAATAATTCCTTTGTAATCAAGAATCCTTCTTCACTTTAAACTATTTAATTTATAGCTTATTCAACTAATCTGCTCCGTTAGTTGAATAAGAAAAATCAATATAATTACAGAGCTTGACCAATAAAAAAAGCAAGGGTTTCCCCTCGCAATTTTTATACTACCTGTGTTGTAATTAATGACATTCATTTTGGATTCGTTAAATTATTTATTTTCTCATCGAATATACTAATCATTTAAACCCTTTCCACTTAGAATTTGCTGCATACATTTTTCAATCCTTGACTCTCAAGTTTTGGATTGTTTGGGTGCAGAAAAATAAAGAATACCCGTGGTGCTAGATGAACCACGGGTAGTTGTATTTTAATAGACTAACATTTCTTTTATATTCTAATAACTTTTCATTGAATTTCAGATCAAACAGGAGTTTTCTAAAAAATTTTCCAGACTGTTCCTTCTAGAAACTTCTCTTGAACATTCCACTTCAAATTATAGAATGGCATGAAGTCTGCGTGCGTCCTTTTTTCTTCAAACAAAAAGGAGCTGAAACCCTCTCTACCAGAGGAGCTCCTTATCCAATGCTACCTTCCATCTCAAACTTAATCAACCGATTCATTTCCACCGCATATTCCATTGGCAATTCTTTTGTAAATGGCTCAATAAAGCCCATAACAATCATTTCGGTTGCTTCTTGTTCAGAAATACCACGACTCATTAAATAAAATAATTGTTCTTCTGATACTTTGGATACTTTCGCTTCATGCTCCAATGAAACATGATCATTCAATATTTCATTGTACGGAATTGTATCGGAAGTAGACTGGTTATCCATAATTAATGTATCGCACTCAATATTTGAACGTGAACCAGTTGCTTTTCTACCGAAGTGGACAATACCACGGTACGTTACTTTTCCACCTTGTTTAGAAATAGATTTGGAGACAATCGTTGATGACGTATTTGGAGCGAGATGAATCATTTTTGCTCCTGCATCTTGGTGTTGCCCTTTTCCAGCAATCGCAATCGAAAGTGTTAAACCTCTTGCACCTTCTCCTTTTAAAATAACGGCTGGATATTTCATTGTTAATTTTGAACCAATGTTTCCATCAATCCATTCCATTGTCGCATTTGCATCACAGACAGCACGTTTTGTTACAAGATTGAACACATTGTTTGCCCAGTTTTGAATCGTTGTATAGCGGCAATAAGCATCCTTTTTAATGATGATTTCAACAACAGCACTATGAAGTGAATTAGTTGTATAGACAGGAGCTGTACACCCTTCCACATAATGAACATGAGCACCTTCATCAACAATAATTAACGTCCGTTCAAACTGACCCATATTTTCCGAATTAATACGAAAATAAGCTTGCAATGGTGTTTCCACTTTTACGCCTTTTGGTACATAAATAAATGATCCACCTGACCAAACGGCTGAATTCAATGCCGCAAATTTATTATCCGTTGGCGGAATTGTTTTTGCAAAGTATTCACGGAAAATATCTTCATTTTCTCTCAGTGCAGAGTCTGTATCTTTAAACACAACGCCAAGATCAACTAAATCCTCTTGCATATTATGATAAACAACTTCGGATTCGTATTGTGCGGATACACCTGCTAAATATTTTTGTTCCGCTTCTGGAATACCTAATTTATCAAACGTTTGTTTAATTTCTGCAGGAACTTCATCCCATGAACGCTCTGATTTCTCTGATGGTTTAACGTAATAAGTAATTTCATCGAAACGTAAATCATTTAAATCACCACCCCATTGTGGCATTGGCAAGCTGTAAAATGTATCGAGAGCCTTCAGACGGAATTCAAGCATCCATGCTGGTTCTTCTTTCATTCGTGAAATTTCTTCCACAATTTCACGAGTCAATCCACGTTTTGAACGAAAAATTGATACGTCTTTATCAGCAAATCCATATTTATAATCACCAATGTCAGGCATATTTTTTGCCATGCGAATTCCTCCTTCTTATTCTTTTTCGTTAAATCCTTTTTCCATTGCTTTCCAAGCAAGTGTCGCACATTTAATACGTGCTGGAAATTTCGATACACCTTGCAGTGCTTCAATATCTCCTAAATCAATGGAATCATCATATTCTTTGCCAAGCATCATTTGTGAAAAAATGTGTGACAAGTTCAATGCTTCTTCCACTGATTTCCCTTTAACCGCTTGTGTCATCATGGAAGCAGAAGACATGGAAATAGAACAGCCTTCTCCTTCAAATTTCACATCAGTAACTTTATTCTCAATAACTTTCATTGTTAATAGAATACGGTCTCCACACGTTGGATTATTCATATCAATGTGAATATCTTCTTCTAGCACACCATAATTACGAGGTTTTTTATAATGATCCATAATCACTTGACGATACAATGTATCTAAATTTGAATTAGAAGACATTTCCAAAGTACTCCTTTGTATTTTGTAATCCTTCCACAAGTCGATCAATATCTTCTTCTGTTGTATACAAATAAAAACTAGCACGAGCCGTTGCCGATACTTTTAAATGTTTCATGAGTGGTTGGGCACAATGATGCCCTGCTCGAACAGCAATTCCTTCTGCATCAAGAACCGTTGCCAAATCATGTGGATGAACATCTTCTACATTAAATGTAACAAGCCCTGCCCGTTTTTCAGGTCCGTAAATTGTTACACCTTCTACTTCACGCATTTTCTGGAGTGCATACTGTGCTAAATGATGCTCATGTTTATTAATATTATCCATACCAATATCATTTAAGAAATCAATCGCTGCTGCCAGCCCAACTGCTCCAGCAATAATTGGTGTTCCACCTTCAAATTTCCAAGGAAGTTCTTTCCAAGTGGAGTCATATAGACCAACAAAGTCAATCATTTCTCCGCCAAATTCGACTGGCTCCATGTTTTCAAGCAATTCTTTTTTGCCATATAGGACACCAATCCCTGTTGGGGCACACATCTTGTGTCCTGAAAATGCATAGAAATCACAATTTAAATCTTGGACATCTATTTTCATATGCGGAGCGGATTGTGCACCATCGACAACGATAATTGCCCCATGTTGATGAGCGATTTCTGCCACTTCTTTAATGGGATTAATAGTGCCAAGCACATTAGAAACGTGCATCATTGCCACGATTTTTGTTTTATTTGTAACTGTTGCTTTCACATCTTCTAAAGAAATTGTACCATCTTCTTGAAGTGGAATATATTTCAGTGAAGATTTTGTAATTTTCGCTACTTGTTGCCACGGAATAATATTACTGTGATGTTCCATGTAAGTAATCACAATTTCGTCACCTTCATGGACATTTGTTAGCCCATAACTAGTGGCAATTGTATTTAATGAGGTTGTTGTTCCTCTTGTAAAAATAATTTCTTCTGTTGATTTCGCATGAATAAATTTCCGTACTTTTTCCCTTGCTCCTTCATAAGCATCCGTTGCTCTCGTTCCAAGTGTATGCACACCTCGATGAACATTAGAATTGAGCTTATGGTAATATTCATTCACTGCGTCAAGAACAGAAATCGGTTTTTGTGATGTTGCCGCACTATCTAAATAGACAAGTGTGTGTCCATTTACAACCTCTTTCAAAATGGGAAATAATTCCCGAATCTCTTTTGCATCCATGTTATTTTACTTTCCTTTCAATGACATCCACGAGCTGTTTTTTCACACCTTCGATTGGAATTTCATTGACAACAGGTGCTAAAAACCCATGAATAATCAGACGCTCTGCTTCCGTTTTTTTAATACCACGACTCATTAAATAATACATTTGCAATGGATCAACACGCCCAACGGATGCGGCATGTCCAGCCATAACATCATCTTCATCAATTAACAGAATCGGATTCGCATCGCCACGTGCTTTTTCACTTAACATGAGTACACGAGATTCTTGTTGAGCATTTGCTTTAGATGCCCCATGCTCAATTTTTCCAATTCCATTAAAAATTGCTGTTGCACTATCTTTAGAAACACCATGTTTCAAAATATGTCCTGTAGAATTTTTGCCATGATGAATGATGCTTGTTGTAAAGTTTTGTGTTTGTGTTCCACGTCCTACTACAACTATTTTTGTATCAGCTACTGAACCATCACCAATTAAATTTGTAGTGCTTTCAGAAATAGTATCACCATCATTCATTAGTCCTAACGCCCACTCAATTCGTCCATCACGCCCTACTATGCCACGGCGGTTGACATACGTTGTAAACTTCGCCAATGTATCAACTGCTCCAAAAAATACTTGGGCATTTGTATTTGCAACTACTTCAGTCACAATATTAGCCACTCCAGTTGCAGTACTATCCATAGAGATATAATTTTCTACATAGGTTACTTTACTATTATCGTCTGCAACAAGTAGAACGTGGTTAAATACAGCTTCTTTCTTTTCTTGCACAAAAATTGCTTGTAGCGGCACGTTTATTTCTACATTTTTTGGAACGTATACAAATATGCCACCATTCATTAATGCTGTATGCAAAGCAGTCAGGCGATGTTCATCTGTCTTTACAGCAGTCATTAAATATTTCTTTACAAGTTCACTATGTTCACGAATTGCTGTAAAAATATTGGTGAACACAACACCTTGTGCTTTTAGTTCATCAGAAAGAATTGTATAAGCATTTGTTTGGTCATGTTGAATGTAGACATTTTCTTTATTTCCATCTAGTAATGCTTTTACTTCTTCTGGTAATTCATCAATAGACGTGTACACATGATTTTGTACTTCTTGTGTTGCAAACTGTGTGAAGTTCCATTTATCAATTCTTGTTTTATCTGGCTTAGGTAATGGCAACTTTTCAGCATCCGTAAATGCTTGTAAGCGGAGATCACTAAGCCAATTTGGTTCGTCATGTTCTTTTGAAAAAGAACGAACATACTCTACTGTTGTCATGATACTCCTCCTTACACATTTTGTGTTGCAGTTTCGTCTTCAATACCAAGTTCTTTTTTAATCCAGTCATAACCTTCTGATTCCAAACGTTTTGCAAGTTCTGGCCCACCAGATTTAACAATTCTTCCATTCATCATGACATGAACAAAGTCCGGCGTAATATAATTTAATAGGCGTTGGTAATGCGTGATGATTAAGCAACCAAAATCTGAACCACGCATTTCATTGACACCTTTTGATACAACTTTTAAAGCATCAATATCAAGTCCTGAGTCGATTTCATCCAAAATTGCCACTTTCGGCTCAATCATCATCATTTGTAAAATTTCATTTCGTTTTTTCTCTCCACCAGAAAATCCTTCATTCACATAACGATGTGCCATTTCTGGATTCATTTCCAGTGTACCCATTTTTTTATCTAAGTGACGAATAAATTTCATCAATGAAATTTCCTGACCTTCTTCCATCCGAGCATTCATACTTGAACGTAAAAAGTCAGAGTTTGTTACACCGCTAATTTCGCTTGGATATTGCATCGCAAGAAATAGCCCTGCTCTTGCTCTTTCATCTACTTCCATTTCCAATACATCGGCACCATCTAACGTTACTGTTCCCGATGTTACTTCGTATTTTGGATGCCCCATAATTGCGGAAGACAGTGTAGATTTCCCTGTTCCATTTGGTCCCATTACTGCATGGATTTCTCCACCTTTTATTTCAAGGTTAACACCTTTTAAAATCTCTTTGTCTTCAATACATACATGAAGATCTTTCACTGTTAAAACTGCCATTATGTATACCTCCAAAAATTATTAATTTTTCATGTTAAATTTTGTGCATTCTCATTGTATTATCATTGCTAATTTATAGCAAATATAAACAACTGGCAAGATGAAATATGTGCTCAAAGGAAAAAATATGAGTATTTGCACCACATGCACCATTAAAATATAGAAGGTTTCATATAAGAAATTTTTTTGATATGTTTTGAAATGAATGGTTTACTAAAATGTTGATTCTATATGAGTTTAACAAGCATTCATTTCAAAAGAATGAGACAACCAGAGTACCCTCCGATTGTCTCATTTTTAGAATTTAATATAAAAAGCAACACCATTTTCTTCATTTATAATAGAAACTTCTGCTTGATGAAGATTAGCAATTCTTTTTACGATTGCTAGTCCAAGTCCGAATTTGCCATTCTTGCCCGTTTGAAATGTTTCAAACAACGTGTTTCTCATATTTTCTTCTATAAAAGGTCCATCATTCCAAATACGAACTTGCAATGGTTCTTTTTGGATATCAATTTTAATCATACTTTCTGCATAGCGAAGTTGATTGTCTAATATATTTTCAAATGCTACTACCCACTGAGCATAGTCTCCATGAATTTCAATATCATCCCCATGAATCTCAATATTAATTTCCGTTCGATTCATTTGTAATCTTTCTTTTACATCGGAAATAATTGGAAATAAGGAGAATGCTTCATAGATTATTTTTTCATTAGCAAAATAGTCGAGTCTTGTTAAATAAAGCAAGTCTTTCACTCGTTTTTCTAATCGCTCTGTTTCATCTTGAATGACATGAATTGACCCTATTAAATCCCCTTTTGGAAAAACGCCATCTTCAATCGATTGGGCATAACTACGAATAACCATCACAGGTGTTTTTAATTCATGCGAAACGTGCTGGAGCATGGACTTTTGCGTTTCATCTTGATGAACAAGTTCTCTACGCATTTTTTCAATTGATTCTGCTAAACTACCAATCTCATCACCTCTACCAATCTCGAGTGGTAATGGCTCATGCCAGTCTTTCTCTGCCATTTTTCTAACGTGTCTTTCCATTTGCCTAAGCGGTTTTGTTACATACTGAGCTAATGCTACAGCTGGAATAACAACTACAAGAGCTGCTAAGAAAATAACAAGTAGTAAATGTTGAAACAACGTCCTGACTAAATCATTTAAATAAGAATCCCACATATAAGAAACAAGGACTGTATCTTTATTTGGAAGTTTTTTAATAACATAATAGATTCGTTGACCATTTATTATTTTTGTATATCGTTCAAATTCTTGTTTTTGGACAAATGCTTGCGTATATACCATAGATAGTAATGTTGATGGTAAATCTGTTTTTGTAATCACACCTGAATAGCGAAGAAAAACAATATGGTTCACTCCACGATTCTCTTGCCCAGTTCGATCTTGCTCAATAAGATTTCCTGCGATTACTTCATTGTTCATTTGTGAGTTTTCAATCATTTGATACGTTTCATTCATAAAAAAAGTGCGAAGGGTAAAGAAAATAAAAATCAGTGTAATAATCGAGAAACTAACAGTAACAGAAGCTAATACAATCCAAATTTGCAAAGTGAGTGGGCGTTGTTTCATAAGTCTAACCTATATCCAAAACCATAAATTGTTTCTACACGCAATTCAACAACTTTTTTACGTAACCTTCTTACTAAATCATCTACTGCTCGATCACTACCAAAATAATCGTCCCCCCACACTAACTCAAGCAATTGCTCTCTTGAAAATGCTTGTCCAGGGTGATTTACGAATACAAGTAGTAAATCAAATTCCTTAGAAGTAAGATCTATCACTACATCTTGTTCAAATGCCAACCGTCTTTGTTCATCAATTGTATAGGGTCCAATCACTTTCCCAACTTTTTTTTCAGTAGGGATTGGTTGTCCATACACACGATGCAAGATTTTTTTTGCTCGAATAACTAATTCTCTTGGCAAAAATGGTTTTGCTAAATAATCATCACTTCCAAGTTCAAGTCCCAAAATTCTATCTAAATCTGCATCCCGAGCAGAAATAAAAATAATTGGCACATTGGTTGACCGTTCTTTAATTTCTCTCAATAATTCAAACCCATCTACATCAGGTAACATGACATCTAATATCCATAAGTGTGGCTTGTCTCCACGCTGAATAGCTATCAATGCCTCTCCACCACCCAAAAAAGAAGTAACATCCCACGATTCTTTCCGTAAATAGGAAACAAGTAGTTCATTTAAATTTTTTTCATCCTCCACAAGAAATACATGAAACACATAATCACCTCTTCTTTGACAAAATAGTTAAAGCCAACAAATCCTAGTCTTCTTTGTACATCCTTATATAAATACATAAAAAATATCCGATAAAATCTTTTTATTTCGATTTTAATCAGATATTTTTATTTTTTGGAGATTTATTTTCCCAGTTCCTTCTTAATTTTTTACATTTACGCATTTTGGATAATTCGCTGCTGTAATGTTTCTTGTTGCTTTTTTGTTTCTTCCATTAGTTTAAATAGCACTTGTTGAATGGCTGGAAAATCATTTGTCCGAATGGCATCTTTAAATTCCGTCAGTAATAAGTTGCTTTTTTTCTTCACAATAATCACCTCTTCATAATCGTTATATATATGTTTCATTTATTTTAAAAAAGAGGAAAGGTTCGTGCCTTTCCATATAGAAAAAAAGGGGGGTACACAAGTTGCTTTTGCCTTGCTTTCGTTACATACATCATAAAAAAAGAGTATGGTAAAATTTTGGTGGAATTATGGGAAATTATGAAAACGATTTAGAAATATTTTCGAAACACCTTTTTTAATTTCTACATTTGTTGATTTCAAGTTTATTCTATTACTTATTTATGTTAAGTTCGCCACATCTATTATTATTCCTTCTAATAAATACTACTCCACTTTACTTTTTATCCACTTCTTATTCTGCCCTAAAAATTACAAAACTACTCATCATGAAATATTTTTGATCGAAATATTACTCACTTATTAGCTTTACTATTCCTAGTATAAGAACATATCTTCTTTTTTTCAAGCTTTTTTTTCATTTTTATATAATTCATCATTTAGTTTGTAACGACTAGTTTATCGTTTTTAAACAGTAATATACCTTTTTATGCTGTTTTTCTTCTAAATTATTTATTTCATAATGTCATATTGTAACATTAATGTAATACTAGCTTAATTCCTATGTAACAGTATTCTACTATTTTTTTTGATATACTCATTCTTGTAAACAAAAGATTAATAAACAAAATTACATAGATTGAAATAGTAATTTACTAAATTTGGAGGTTGACACATGAGATTTTTCAAAAAGATTTTGGGCCCATTTATTCTTTCCACAATATTCCTTCTTGGTTTCCATACAGGTGATATTGTAAAAGCAGACGGTCCGGATGATGTTCAAACTGAAGATGGTAGTGATATCTCTGATTCTTCTGAAGTATTAAAAGTTGCAAAAGGTTTAATTGGAACACCTTATATAAGTGGTGGAACAACAAAAAAAGGATTTGACTGTTCAGGATTTGTTGGTTACGCTTATTCTGCAGTTGGTGTCGATCTTCCTCGTACATCTGCATCCATGTATAGTAAAGCAGAGAAAGTAGAGGTTGACGCATTAGAAGCAGGAGATTTAGTATTCTTTGCAACAGGATCAACCAATTCTATTTCTCATGTTGGTATCTATGTTGGAAACAACAAATTTATTCATTCTTCCTCGTCTAAAGGAGTTCGTATTGATAGTATAAACATGTCTTATTGGAAAACAAAATTTGTAGCTGGTAGAAGCATGTAATACAATAAACAAGAGAATCCCTATATAATAAACAAGAGAAAGCAAATGCTTATAATTGTTTATTATATAGGGATTTTTTGTGAAATATATAGGTAAAAGTGCTTGATTACTTGATTCTAAAAGACTCATTGTGAACTACTCCCACTAAAAAATTTAGGGTAGAAGTCTATTTGATGAGTTTTTAATGAGATTAATAATTCATTAAAATAGATTTTGATGAGTTTTGTTAGCCTATCCTAAAAATAAAGATAGAACAATCTGGGTATTTTTTCCATTTTGTCCTATCTTTATGTTTGTATTTACCAGTCTCTTTCTTGTATAGCTGTTTCAATATCTATCTCAATTTCAAAAAATGTCAGTATATCCTCGACAGTAGTACCGATAGAATCTCTTGCAGCTGTTTCTATTTCACTAGCATTTTGATCGAACTCTTCTTGTAAATCGTTAATTGCTAAAGTCATTTCATCCAGCTTTACTTGAATTTCATCATTTGTATGCGTTCCGCTTTCTAAGAATGAAACGACTTTAACAATTTGCTCTTTTACTTTATCAACTAAGAAATTCGGAAAGTAACTATCGTTGTACATCTCCTCAAGATATTTGAAATCAGGACTTAATTTTTTCATATTGTTTCTCCCTCTCAAATCATATTAAAACACCTGTTTATATATGTGGGGTGAATTTTTTCTATTATGCACCAATCACCATTATCTTACAAATACCTTGCCGTAATAGAACTTTCACATTTCATAATCTCCATCGGTGTTCCTTCAAACAATATATTTCCGCCCCGTGTTCCTCCATCAGGGCCTAAATCAATAATCCAATCGGCATTTTTAATAATGTCAAGGTTATGCTCGATGACAATTACGGTATTTCCTTTTTTGACTAGCTTATCAATAATTCCAAGTACATTCGTGATATCGGACATGTGAAGCCCTGTTGTTGGCTCGTCCAGAATATAAATGTTTCCTTTTTTGTTAAGTTCCTTCGCAAGCTTTAGTCGTTGGCATTCTCCGCCTGAGAGCGTATTAAGTGGCTGTCCCAGAGTCATATAATGAAGTCCAACCTCGACAATATTTTTAAGTTTTTGTTTTATTTCTTTTGATTCAAAGAAATTTACCGCTTCGGCAATGGTCATATCCATAATGTCAACAATATTTTTTTCTTTATATGTGTATCCGAGGACTTCTTTCTTAAAGCGTTTGCCTTCACATTCATCACAAACAATTTCTTGTGTATCCATAAAGGACAGATTAATTTTGATATTCCCAATTCCCTTACAAGTCTCACAAGCACCCTCGGAATTATAGCTGAACAATCCGGCACTTACGTTATTGGAGGAGGCGAAACATTGTCTAATATAATCCATTACACCTGTAAATGTGGCAGGGTTTGAGCGAATATTTGCACTTACAGCATTTTGATCAATTTTGATTGCCTCATTGAATTCCTTGGCAAAAACTTCGTTAACAAGTGTACTTTTTCCCGAACCAGCAACCCCTGTAATCACTGTGAAAATACCTTTTGGGATTTTTAGACTTATATTTTTCAAGTTATGAATACTACTTTTTGAGCTTTCAAGAAATTCGTTACTGCTACGAGGATTTTTGTTGACTTCTAAAGTTTTTCCGATATATCGACCAGTCAATGTGTCCGCCTTTAATAAGCTCTCGTATGTTCCAGAAAATACAATCTCACCACCGTGTGCCCCAGCCTCTGGTCCAACATCAACTATATAGTCTGCTATCTTGATAACTTCTGGATCATGCTCAACTACAATAACCGTATTTCCTTTATCCCGTAACTTTATGAGAAGATCGTTCAGTCTGTGAACATCTCTCGGATGAAGTCCAATACTTGGTTCATCGAAAATATACATAACATCTGTTAGACTACTAGTAAGTTGCTTCACCATTTTCACTCTTTGCGATTCTCCACCAGAAAGAGTTGAAGATTCCCGGTTCAGCGTTACATAGTCAAGACCGATATTTATTAGATTTTGAAGTCGTTCGATGATGCTATTTACAATAGGCATAGCTGACTTTTCCTCAAAATCTTTCAACACCCCAACTAACTCATCCACTTGCATTTCTGTAAAATCATAGATGGAATATCCCATTATTTTTGATGAAAGAGTTTCCTTATTATATCTTTTGCCAAGACACTCAGGACATTCACAAGTTTTAGTAAATTTCTCGATTTTCTTTTGATTCGCCTGTGATTTTTCTCTATCTGTTTTGATGTTTTGTCTTATGAATTTTTCGACAAGTCCTTCATAAGTCGAATTCATATCTCCATCTAATATGGGTATTAAAATTTTTTCAGGCTTTGCATATACTAATTTATCAAATTCTTCCTTCGTATAATCCTTAATTTTTTTATCATTATCAAAAAATCCTAAAGTAGTGTACATTTTCCATTGCCATGTGCCGACAGTAAAACCTGGAAGAAGTATCGCTCCTTCATTCAAGGATTTTTCCTTATCAAGTGCTGTGTCAAGATCAAGTGTTACAATTTTTCCAATCCCTTCACATTCTTTACACATACCGTTCGGATCGTTAAAGGAAAAGTGATTTCCATATCCGATATACGGATCTCCAAATCGTGAAAACAATAAACGTAGTAGTGGATTTATGTCTGTAATTGTACCGAGTGTCGAACGTGAATTACCGCCTAATCTTTTTTGGTCCACAACAATAGCTGTTGACAGATTTGTGATAGAATCCACATCTGGTTGAGAATACCTTGGCAAAAAATTTCTGATGAAATTACTAAAGGTTTCGTTTAGTTGTCTTCCAGCTTCTTGTGCTATTGTTTCAAAAACAATGGAAGATTTTCCTGAACCAGATACTCCTGTGAAAATCGTGATTTTTCTTTTGGGGATTTTCACACTTACGTTCTTAAGATTGTTTTCTCTTGCTCCAATGATTTCGATAAAATTTTCTGTCATGCTTTTGCCTCCTTGGATTGTTTTTATTAATATAGAGAACTAGTTTATAACGCTGAATCTTAACTTTCCTCGTCTCCTTACAGAGAAGTAATGATACCTTTTTGTTTTTTTAATTCCTTGTATTGCTCATTGATGTTTTTTTGAATCCCACTACCTAGTTGAACATCATATGGTCGAAGAAGACTATCGTATATTATCTTCCCTTCAAAAGGTAAAAGAACCGCTTCAACATAGCTTGGTAAAACATATGAAGGTAATATTTCTTCAATGGGGTTAGAAATCCCTACTACCCCATAAAGTTTTTGCTCTTCCTCAACACTTAAGAACACCGAATACTTTTTCAAATTCTTTAAAACCACAAATTTACCTGCAATCTTTTCTTTCCAACTACTCAAAATTTTTATCTCTCTGTCAGGTAGAAGTAATTCATTTGTTTTTATATATTCATCAAGCAACGATACATCTTCCCATAGTTTGTCCTTAATTGAGATTAAGCTTTCTACATCCAATCCTTTTTGGGTTTTCATCTCCCCTAACTTTGGATTAAGCTTGTATTTTTGATTTGTATAGCTAAGTACGCCTAACCATAGCTTGAAAAAAAGCTTTGCGTCATCTTCTTTTAAAAATAGTGCTACATTTCTCCTTTCATTGTTTGATAAGACCTCTTTATTTAACAGCTTAAGTTTCTTATTTATTTCTTCTATGTTAAATTCACTATATCCTTGCATTTTCCCCCATTCAAGAGAAAATTCATGTTCTTCATGGGTAGGATTAGAAATTGCTTCTAAAAAATCTTCATAACCCTCCTCCCCACCAACATCTTCAGGTGGAGAATTTCCAATTCCTTCAAGACAAATAGGGTAATGATTAGAATAATTTTCTATCACTTTTTCTACTTCTATATAATGCTGCCACATATCACCAAAATCATAACAATATTTAATTCTTTCATACTTAGGAACAAAATCAGAAAGTGTATGATCACTTTCCATTTTCATTGGAAGATCGGTTTGATACTCGAATATTTCTTCACTACAAACTAAATTTATAATTGGTGTCTCCCCATCAAATACACAAAAATCATGCATATGATAGTCTTTCCACTCAAATGCAATCTGCAATATTTTATGTAATTTATTAAACGTAATATTAGTTGGAATAACTAATATTCTCCAAACTTCAAACTCATACAAGTCAAGAGTAACTTTAATCTGAACAGCTTCACACTCAAAAATAGGAGTTTTCACAAATGCTTCCATATCTTTATACATTTCTTCATTTGGGAAAATATAATCTTTCCCCGCACTAACAAGATGTCTGCTTGCCAATAAGCTAACTTCTGGCTGAGTAATAACATTTACATTAAAATCTTCCGCAAACACTCCTACTGTTTCACAAGCCTTACTTAATCTTGCAGTTGCTGTTCTATTTTTTGTTTTGGTGTATTTTATTTCTGGTTGAAACTGAATCACTTTTTCAACAATATCTGGTGCAAGATCTTCAGCTAATAATGTTTCTCGAATGGCTTTTCTGATAAAGTCATCTAAGTTCTGAAAATCTTTTGCTTTTAATCCATGTAGGACAACAATATAACGATTACTATCATTCACAAGAACAACTGTTTTTCTTCGATTTACGGTTATCAAGTTGGCGTGCCATGAGAACAGTGGTAACGTTTCATCTACAACTGCATCTGGCATAATTTTTAGCTCATCTAGTAATTTTTTTGTACATTGTATTAGCATTTGAGAACCCTCCATTAATGAGATATTTTAATATCAAACCATTTTAACTATCAGCACCACTTGTCGTTGTTGCACTACTTGCTACTACAGCAATCATTGCCGCCTGTTGAGCTGCAATAATACTTAAAACACTAGCACTTACTGTAGCTGATTTCACACTTTCTTTTAAGGATTCATCTGTATACTGATTGGACATGATAATTGCTGTGTACATAATTTTTTCTGCTTTACTCATCGAAAAAGTCCAAAATCCTTTAATAGATTTAAGATACTCATACAAATCACATATTTCATTAACAATGCTGTTCGTATCTTTTTCTAGTAAAGCTAAAACACCTAAAGTAGGCAGTTGCATTCCCTTTCCGTACTTTAACCCTCTTTTCTTTAACTTGTTATAAATATCTACTGCTTTCTCACACTTTTGTTTTGCATTTTCTTCGCCAAGTGCCAATACATGACTTAACGCCTGCAAGGCATTACTAGGCATAAAATTTTTTCTTAATAAATCGTAACAAGTTTCCATTTGGGTGATAGATTGTTCCACTGATAAATCTTTCATTGCAAACATCACAGCATATATATGATCATCTGTTGAGGTAAGGAAAGGATGTTCCTTTTTCATACATTTGTATAATTCTTTTGCCTTTGTGATTATATCCTTATAATTATCTTCATCACTCATATTCACAATTACTAAAGCAACTAATGGGAGATATTCCGAAGTGAAAAACTCCTTTTTTAATAGCTTGTATATATACAAAGTTTTCGTGAGCTTAACTTTCAGCTCCTGCTCCAACGACAACATTGTAGCTAATACAAGTAAAGATGTGCCTCTAAAATTTGAAAATATACCAGTCTGATTTTTTATCAGTTCTCGAGATTGCTTAATTTTTTCTCCATCAATTTCTAAGTTTTTAGACGTATAAATACTTGCACATAGCGGATATAACTCTGATTGACTCCATTTGAATTTATTTTTAAGAATATTTCTGTTTGTTAAAAATAAATCACAGTTTTTTATCAATGATTCTTTCATGCAAACACCTCTTTCGTTTTTCTGAACATTATAGCCACAGCATAAGTTTATCTGTTTCATAATAGCGTGTTCCAATAAGATATCAAACTACTTTTATTAATTACTATCAAAATTATAGCATACGCATAACTTCAACCCAAAACATAACCCTAAAATGCTCTCGATATGTTCCAATTATTTATGTATAAATATTCAGAACTGCTTTAATCAAAAAAATAACCACTTGCAACGAAAATGGTCACAAGTAGCTACTTTTTAAATATATATATATGGGTCTTTCCCAAAATCTGTTCTTGCAATAAAGTAGCATCTATGATTTTCATTACACGCCAAAATAATCTTTTAATTATAGTACAGTGAACCTCATTTTAGCGGTTATTTTTACTTTCAATATAACGGCTATACAGATTTT
>JAVBJX010000027.1:0-51668 GCA_031546705.1 Caryophanales bacterium | reverse complement strand
TGCAACAAATAGACAAAATTACAGTTTTTGTTCAAAATTACTAAGCACAAATTTAAAACTCCTACAATCAGATGATTAAAATTGATGAATTCAAGCTGTTTTTGATCATTTTTGATGCATTTAACTAGCACAACGAGTTAACTTATATAGGAAATATAACTTTTTGCAAAAAATGATTTGACAGAAGTCATAATGATTCGAGAGTAACGACAAACAGTATTAGCATTTTTAAAACGACAGATATTGGATTGGTTTCGGTATTAAAAAAATAGCAAGACAGCTAAAAAGTCGAGAGATTATTTAATAGTCTACTCGACTTTTTTGTTACATATCTATAGTGAATTTGTACTTGTAATCACTTGACAAAACAAAAAAGTGATATAAAATAAATATATTGTATATCTATGTATTGGATAAGGAGGTATTTAAGTGGCAATTAATAAAGAATTGTTAAAAGGTAGTACATCTATGCTCATTCTTGATTTGCTTAGTAAGCAAGACATGTATGGATATCAAATGACTAAGACTTTAGAATCGATCTCGGATCATACGTTTACATTGAAAGAAGGAACGCTCTACCCAATTTTACACAGTTTGGAAAAAGATAAAATGATAGAAAGCTATGTAGAAGATACAGAGTCAGCAAGAAAACGCAAATATTACCGAATCACAAAAGATGGACTGAATTTACTTTCAGAAAAAAAACAGGAGTGGAACTTATTTTCTACTACTATTAACAAAGTGATTGGAGGAACTCTTTATGAAAGTGTCTATTGATAAAGAAGAAACCAAAGAGAATTTTTTAAACAACCTTTGTCATGAAATTAAGTATAAAAAAATCTGTCCAGAAATTGCCAAGGAATTTGAAATGCACATTGACGAACTGGCGAATGATTTAATAGAGGTTGGAACTCCTGAAAATACAGCATACAAAATCGCTGTGGAGCGCATGGGTAACCCATCAGAAATAGGGATGGAATTAAATAAAACATACAAGCCTTTAATGGAATGGTCGGTGTTATTTTTAACAACCGTTCTTGTTGGTATGGGATTGTTTATTTTATTGACTATAAAAAACATGGATAGTGAAAAATTTTTTTACAATTCATCCACTTTAGTTTTTACAACAGGAATTGGTATTGTAGCTTTTATAGCAGTTTTGATGTTTGATTATAAAAAACTAGAAAAATTATCTCTTCCATGTTATGTACTTATTAGTACAATCCTTCTTATTTGGGATGTTACAGATTTAGAAAGAAGTAGCATTATGTTGTTTATGAATCGCTCTCATATTTATATACATGACTTACCATCTTTATTAACACCTTTTCTTATCATCTCATTTGCAGGAGTTGTTAAGCGGTTTTGCTCAGGGGAAATACTAAATTTTAGTTTATTTTCATCAGGTAGCAAAAAAAAAATTTTCATGGGGAAGTTTCCAGATTTTGTCATACTGGTCGGATTGGCAGGAATCCCTATTTTTTCTTTTTTGATTATGCCCCGCTTGTCTTTTGTAATTATTCTTGGCGTAATTTTTTTAAGTATGATTACATATGGAATTTTACGAAAAGAGTTTAAGGGTAATAGACGAAAATATATAGGGATTCTTTATAGTGGCGGTCTATTCAGCTTGGTAGTGCCGATTGGATATATTACATTAAAAAATCATTATATAAGTGACCGATTGAAAAGTCTTTTTAATCCTCAGTATGATCCTACAGGAGTAGGCTATCCTGCTGTAATGGCTAGTCGGCTCATTCAATCGGCAAAACTATTTGGTAAAACTTCCGTCAACACAAACAAAGAATATTTCTCACCACTTCGTTCTATTATAAATTCCCATAATGACTATATTTTTACGACTATTGTTGTAACATTCGGATGGGTATTTGCTATTATGGTACTTGTATTACTTTTGCTATTTGTATGGCGAATCATGGTATTGTCGCAAAAAATATCAGACGATTATGGTCGGATTTTGACAATTGGAATCTGTGCGGCGTTTACTTTCCAAATTGTAATAAATATTTTGGTTAGCACAGCTATTCTTCCGAGTTTTTCAATAAACTTACCATTTATCTCTTATGGAGGAACAGGTTTCGTGTGCAATATGGTGTTAGTAGGCTTGCTTTTAAGTGTATATAGAAGAAAAAATCTCATAAGCAAAAAAGAACAGTCGCTTATTAGTTAACTGATACCAAAGGATATAAGCAGCAGTTTACTAAAATGGTAATTTTATTGGATTTTGGCAATCAATCATCTCCACTTAGGCACCCATCACTCCCATTTTCCATATAGTAAGGAAAAAGGGGGTTTTTGTGTGAATGAAATTCAACCGCTTCTTTACATTGTGCAACCAAACTTAAAACGGGCAAAGCAAAATATGCAGAGCTATTATGTGCGAAAACCGTTCAGAGGGAACGTGGAGCTTAGACCGAAAAATATTGTAGAAGATGATACAAAAGAAGTTCCAGAAAATGTCCAAAAAGACGATACAGAAAATGTGCAAAAAAACGATACAGAAGAAGTAGCAGAACAAACAAAAGAAAAATTAGAACAGAAATTTGATCGAAGACGGAGAAAAACATTCAAACAAATGACAATTTCAGAGAAGATTGATTTTCTCGTCAATAAACCCCAATACATTCCACAAATGTATTGCATCGTTGAAACAAGTACAGAAAAATATGAAGTGATTGTTGAAGCATTAGAAGAAGATACCGTCATTTTAAAGAAGAAAGACGAAGAAAAAGCCATCCAACTTCCATTAAACTCGATTACATCCATTCGTTTAAAATCAACGTAAAAAAAGTGACTGAGTCGGTATTATTAGCCGATTACAGTCACTTTTTATTTATTATTCGTCATTCAAATACTCCTTTTAATAACAACTGTATTGTTTTTTCCTTACTTTTTCCAACAAAAAAAGCTGGCAACATTCGCCAGCTTTTCCTTTATACACCCTTACACACCTTCAATATGACGATCAGTTAAACATTGAATCGCACAGAAGCAACGAAGATCAACAGTGATACAGTTGTTTGTTCTTTCTAATTCTAAACCGCCGAACACTTCACATTCGATTTTGTCTTCTTTGCATTTTTTGTGATTGTAATCATCTTCAAAGTCTTCCGTGCGTTCTGGACGTAGTACTCGTAAGACAGCACAGCAATCATTTACGGATTCTACACGAAAGAAAATTGATTTACAGAATTTGTGACCATACGAATTAAAAAATGCTTCGAATGGTTTCCCTTCATCTGTAAAAAGTACAAATGGACGAGTATTCGCACGAAGTTTCTTTTTGTCTGTGTTTGCGCCAAGTACAGGATTTAAGCAGTCTGTACCACAATTATCATCGTCCACAGCATCTTGAATGTCGTTAATAAATTCGACAACATCACAGACGCATTCTCCTTTAAAGTGGTCATGGTCTTTTTTGTGACAACCCATTTTTTTCACTCCTTTTTAGTTTATTCCTTTACAACATATGGAGATTTGTAATCTTATGTATGGGCATTTGTCTAAGAAAATAAAAATAGGCATGAATTTTTTGGGACTAGGCATATAGTTTAAAGTGAATAAGAGGAGGAGTATACATGAAGAATGATTTGAATGAGCAAAAACCGTTTTTATACATTGTGCAACCCGATTTACAAACACCAACAAGAATGATGCAAAGTTTTATGAGAACGAAAAAAATAGTTGGGGAGAAAAATATTATCCAAGAGGCAATAAGACAACTAGAAGAATCATCTTTATCAGAAAAAGTGGTGGAGATTGAAGACAGGTTGAATGGAATAGAATCTGTTCTTGAACAGTTGGAGGAAATACAGGAACAAGAAGTAATCTTAGGATTATATTCAGAAGAACCGTTTATGGAAGTGAAGGTAGTTGTCGAAGAATCACAGGGACAAGAATCCCTTGAAACACATCCAGAAGAACTTTCTACGGAAGTGTTAACTAAAATAGTTTCCGAGGAAATTACCCAAGTATCTTCAGCAGAAGTTGTTCAAGTAGCTTATGAAAACAGCACGCACATACTTTCAGAAGAAAATATTCAACCATCTGCCAAGATTACACAATCATTTTCCGAAGAAACTAGCCAACTGTCTTCAAAAGAACAAGAAATAAATGATAGCAAACAACACAATTCCAATGAAGAACTGCCAATAGACTCATTTCAACTATTGTCAACCAAAGAAAAAATTATGTACTTAGCCCATTTACCAGTAATTATTAAGAAGCCACTGTGCCAAGCAAAAATAAAAGGGGCAACGATGAGAGGTTACGTCATTGGTATCCAAGACAATAAAGTAAAATGGTGTGATTTCTATCATCTAAGAACACAACGCTATGCTGTAAGTGAACTGGAACAATTAGAAATTGTGAGTCTGTAAACACCTATGACTCCGTTTTCCTTTTTTATTTTAGCGATGGCGAGTTTTCGGCTCACACATTTACTTGTAAATGATACCATTACCGAATTTGTGCGAAAGCCATTTCATGAAGAAATTATCGAAACTGATGAGCATGGTAATCAGGACACATATATTATTGTAAAAGGGCAAGGATTTCACAAATTTATTGGTGAGTTGCTTACTTGTCATTGGTGTACGGGAATTTGGTGTTCGGCAATTTTACTTATTATAAATGAAATATGGTTTTTGTATCCAATCATTCTGCTACTTGCTCTAGCAGGTTGTGCCGCAGTTGTGGAAACAATTATTTCCAAACTGCAATAATCGCCCTCACACGCCACATTTTCCTTCATATGTTATTATTGTATGTTTAATTTGACAAGGAGAGGTGTGAGGAATGAACGATTATAACAAAAAACCGATTTCGTACAATCCCCCAAAACAAGAAAAAGACGAACTTCCAAAGAAGAAGAAAAAAGGTTGTGGATGCGGTAAGAAAAAACATCGTCAGGGGGGAGAACGATGAACCGTTTTCGTAATTATGGTTTGTGGCTTGGAGTTGGCTCATTTTCCGTTATTGCTATGCAAACATTCGGTGTAGGCATTGATTTCGGTCAGTATACACATCTATACAACAGTGTTTTAGACTTTTTTGTAGTCGCTGGGATTTTGAACAACCCATCTATTGGAACAGGTTTTAAAGATAAGTAAATAGTTAATGGAGATTGATGGAATAGAGGTGATTGTAGCTCTTTTCCATTAGTCTCCATTTTTTTCTATTTATAAAAACACACAAAAAACTCATCCTAATAGAAATAAAGATGGGGGTGATTACATGAAAAAAATAATGCTGATGGTTTTTTTACTCACAAGCATGTATGCACCATTTACATTAGCGGAAGAAACTTCTGTTTCAAATGAAGCCATTAACTATGTAGAGTCTAAGCCATACATAAAAGAAGTGATTGCTGTTCACTCCGATGGGCAATTGTTGGTTGCTTATAAAGTGAGACAGTGGAATCGGTTTAGGATGAAAAAAATTGAGGAAGAGATGGAAAAAGAGTTAAAGAAGAAGTTTCCGAAATACCACGTAGTTTCTTCTAATGATTGGAAAATTTTCTTAGAAACATCGAAGTTAAAAGAAAAAGTTGACAAACTATCGGAAAAGGAAATTCATAAAAAAATTGATGAGTTAGAAAAACTGAGCAAAGAAGAAGCATAATACGAGGTGAAGAAAATGGGTGACAAAAAGAAGAAAAATGTAACACCGCAACAACAAGCGTATCAAGATTTTCAAACAACGAGAGAATTTAAACGTCCTGTTTTGAAAAATTGTATAATGGCGTTTTTATTTGGCGGTTTATTTTGCATCGTAGGTCAGGGTATTTCTTATTTATATATGTATTTTTTTGATTTTACCGAGAAAACCGTTGGGAATCCAACAGTGGCGACAATGATTTTTATTTCGATGTTATTAACAGGGTTTGGGGTGTATGATCGAATTGCTCAATTTGCTGGGGCTGGGAGTGCTGTACCTGTGACTGGATTTGGAAATGCGGTGATTTCAGCGGCAATTGAACATCGAACGGAAGGGTTTGTACTTGGCGTTGGTGGAAATATGTTTAAGCTGGCAGGATCGGTTATTTTATTTGGAACATTTTCGGCATTTGTTGTGGCGTTGATAAAGCTTTTGTTTAGTTAAATATTGCTGTGTATAAATTAACTTTTCTATTCGTGTGTTGGTTACGGTTTTTGGAACATGTATCAGTGATGAGGATAATGTTCGTTCAGTAAGTAGCTGGTTTTTACTAAAGCAGATACATAGCTAGTGTTAGTCAGGAGGGAACAGTTATGACAACGTGGAGATTTGCGAATAAGCCAAGAATTATTTCAACTGGAACAACTGGTGGTCCATTTGAAGCGAATGGAAAAATTGTGAATGATTTTGATGAATTATATGGTGATTTGTGGTTAGAGCAAGATTCTTATGAAAAAGCACATCGAAAAATGGTAGAAGATGCTTGTACACATGCGATTAATAAGGCTGGGATTGTGAAAGAGGATGTTCAACTTTTTTTTGGAGGAGATTTAATTAATCAAATTACTCCAACCAGTTTGGCGGCAAGAACATTGGCTACGCCGTATTTTGGCTTATTTGGGGCGTGTTCTACTTCAATGGAGGGCCTGGCATTGTCGGCTTTTATTGTGAATCATGGAGGGGCTGAGGTTGTATTAACTTCCGCCTCTAGTCATAATGCGGCGGTAGAAAAACAATTTCGTTATCCAACGGAATATGGTGGGCAGAAACCACCAACGGCACAATGGACGGTAACTGGGGCTGGAGCGGCAATTGTTGGGAAATCTAATCATGGGGCAATGATTACAGCGGCAACGATTGGTAAAGTAGTGGATATGGGGCTGACTGATCCATTTAATATGGGCGGAGCAATGGCACCTGCAGCAGTCGATACAATTGAGGCACATTTAAAAGATTTGCAAGTAACTCCTGATTATTACGATTTA
This sequence comes from Caryophanales bacterium, assembly GCA_031546705.1. GTDB lineage: Bacteria > Bacillota > Bacilli > Bacillales > JAVBJX01 > JAVBJX01. The sequence continues at coordinate 44,724 of JAVBJX010000027.1, read as the reverse complement.
ATTATTACGGGTGACTTAGGAAGGATTGGACAAAATGTTTCCTATGATTTGCTTTGTAATCATGGTGTGCAAATAAAAAGAGAAAAATATGTGGATTGTGGTTTGACAATTTATGAGGATGAGCAACCTGTTTTGGCTGGTGGAAGTGGAGCTGGTTGTTCGGCAACGGTTGTGTATGGACATTTTTTAAATCGAATGAAACGTGGGGAATTAAAAAGAATTTTAGTTGTGGCAACTGGAGCGTTACTTTCTCCGCTTACTTTTCAACAAAGTGAAACGATTCCATGTATTGCTCATGCGGTGGGAATCGAATGGGGTGAGAAATGATAACGACTTTTCTTGCAGCGTTTGTTGTTGGTGGATTGATTTGTGTTGCTGGGCAAATTATGATGGACGTGTTTAAATTAACTCCTGGTCATATGTTAAGTGCTTTAGTTGTGATCGGGGCGATTTTAGATGGGCTTGGTTTGTATGAGCCGCTGATTGCTTTTGCAGGGGCAGGGGCAACGATTCCGATTATGAGTTTTGGCAATGCTCTTGTGCATGGGGCAATGCAAGAAGCAGATCAACATGGGGTCGTTGGTGTATTGACAGGAATGTTTGAAGTGACAAGTGCAGGGGTTTCAGCGGCAATTATTTTTGGATTTATTGGGGCACTGATTTTTAAGCCGAAGGGGTAAAAAAGAGGTTGGGAAAATTCCCAGCCTCTTTTTCGTGCTAAAAATATTATTGTAGATAGATTAACAAACTGTGGAATTCATAGTATAATTTTAAATAAATAGTCTAACTATACTAAAAATTTATTGATATTCTTTAATGATAATACAAGTTAAATTTATAAATACTTTCAATCTGAATAGCAGATACTGTTTTTAGAAAAAAACTGAAGTGTAATGGTTGATTTTGCTATTAGTCATAAAATTTTTAAAGGGGGATACATGTATGTACTATTTAAAATGCACGAGGAAACAATTGCTTTCTTTTTTTGTGATGATGATTTTCGTACTTGGAACAATGATGAGTGGACAAGCAGAAGCCAAAGCAAATGAATTAGGTATCCAAGTTTTTGTGAATGGAGTTACAATAAAGTTTGGTACTGCTCCTATTAATGAGAAGGGGATTGTCTTTGTACCTGCGGAAGAAATATTTAAATCAGTCGGCTTTACATATTCATGGAACAAAGGGGCGAAAAAGATAACAGCTAGTAAAGACAAAACAACTATTACGCATATAGTAGGATCAAAAACGTTCAAGTTAAATAATACGAATAAAAAATTTGACGCCTCTTCTAAAATAGTGAACAAAAAACCGTATATGCCACTCCAAATGATTGCTAGTGCTATTAATGCAACAGCTACATGGGATAGTAAGAAGAAGGTTGCTAAGATAGTTATTAAAAAGCAAGAAACAACGATTAAAATTGGTCTTAATCTTGAGTTAACAGGTGGAGTTGGTGCATATGGCACATCAGAAGCAAATGGTATCGAACTTGCGGTAGAAGAAATTAATAAAAAGGGGATAAATGGCAAGAAAATCGAACTGGTAAAAAGGGATAATCATTCGGATGCTTTTGACGCATCAGAGGCAGCCTTACAATTAGTAAACAAAGATAAAGTAGTAGCGATGATTGGTGCAGCAACAAGTACGAATACACTTCCCCAAATTGACATTGCAACAGAGAAAAAAATTCCACTTATTACACCAACTGGAACAAATCCAATGGTTACATTTCAGAATGGTAAAGTAAATGAATATGTATTCCGTACATGTTTTATAGATCCATATCAAGGAAAAGTTGCCGCAAACTTTGTGACAGATGAATTGAAAGTAAAGAAGGTAGCAATTCTAACAGACACTTCAAGTGGTTATTCAGAAGAGGTTGCTAATTCATTTAAAGAAACGGCTAAGACAAAAGGAATAAATGTTGTAGCAGAAGAAGCATACGTAGCAAAAGATACAGATTTCAAAGAAACTTTAACGCATATAAAAGCTACGAATCCAGAAGTTGTTTTTGTACCTGGTTATTATGTAGAGACAGGAGTAATAATCAAACAAGCTCGTGAGCTTGGAATTACCGTTCCGATTATAGGTGGAGATGGTTGGGATTCTCCACAAATAGTTGAACTTGCCGGTAAAGATGCATTAAATAATACATTCTTTATCAACCACTATTTTAATAATGATCCAACAGAAAATGTTCAAAAATTTGCTTTTGCATACAAAGAAAAATATAACGCAGAACCAGATCCATTTGCTGCACTAGGTTATGATTCTGTGTATCTTTTGGCAGATGCCATTAAGCGAGCAGGTGGAGCAGATTCAAAGAAAATCAAAGATGCTCTTGCAACAACGAAAAATTTGCAATTAGTTTCTGGCTTTGTCACAACAATGGATAATCATCATAACCCAATTAAATCAGCAGTTGTTATAGAATTTAAAGATGGAAAACAAGTATTCAAAACAAAAGTAAATCCATTATAAAAAGTAGAGATTGAGTTGGAAATATAAAAAAGAGAGGGAATCAGCACAGCTCCCTCTCCATTTTTATGCCATTTTATTAAGAAAATCAGTAATTTGTTCAGGTCTTTTTGTATGAGAACTATGTAGATGAGCAATTTTTTCGCCATTTTGAAATAGGAGCAAACTTGGAATGCCCATAATCTCATATTTCTCCGCTAAATCAGGAACATGGTCACGATTCATTTCATACCAATCATACTCTGAATATTCTTCAATAATGTCACCAATAAAATGATTAATGACGGCACAATCTGGACACCACGTGGCAAAAAACTTTACCATTACTGGCTTATCAGTTTGAATAACTTCTTGGAATTGTTCTGCCGTTTCTAAAGTCTTCATTATTATATCCTCCTCTAATAACTTCCACTTTAATTTAGCATATCCAACAAGCGAAACAAAATACAATGCTCACACACTAAGACACATCTACATAACAATAGGTAGGGGGGCAGACAATGAATAAATTTGAACAAGAATTACAAGCTCATGTAAATAGCAAAAAAACAGGGCATGACGTACTAACAAAGAAAATTGGAACGTGGGGAACGGAACTGCAAGGGATACTTTCACAAATGGAACAAGTGAATGAGAAATTTTTTAAAGAGTTTACAAGCAACATGGATTATATGGATCAATGGATGGAAAAAAGAATGAAAAACAAATGAATCGCCCAGACATTTTGTTGGAAGTTGAATACGATACAGTAAGCAAGTAAAGGAGGTGTTATTATGTACGGTTACGGCGGTTATGGATATGGTACTGGTGCTGGTTGTGGTGGCGGTGGCTACGGCTCCACATTCGTTTTAATTGTTGTATTGTTCATTCTCTTAATCATTGTTGGATCAGCGTTTATTGGCTAATGAAAAATGGAGGATATGACAAAAGGGGGTGAAAGCACCCCGATTGTCATATCCTCATGAAATGAATGGTTGCCAAAATTAAAGTTTTATCAAGGTTTTGGCAAACCATTCCTTCACTAAAAACCTTGAAAAAGAATGTAGTCCTAACTTCTATAAAATGAGTAATTTTCGATGGGAAATTCAAAGTGTTTTTCAGGGAAAAAATTTTGGGGCTTAGTCATTTCTTATACTTATAATAATACAATGTTAGGGGGAGAGGGACATAGATTCTAATTTATTTAAGAATATCGAGAACAAAACGGGCGTACAAATGAAAGATGTGCTTGAATTAGTTCAATCACTTCAGAACGCAAATTTTAAAGATGAACAAACGGTGCGGAATGTTGTGCGGAGAGTGGGGCAAATTGCCAACCGACCTATTTCCAAAGAGATGGAAAATAAGTTGGTACAAACCATTCTTGCGGATGGAAAGAAACTGGATTTTACTACGCTAGCAAATATGTTAAAAAAACAATAAAAGGAAAAAACTAGGATGATCGATGGATAATATTTCCAAAAAATCGATCATCCATATGAAAATAGTCCCAGAAAAGTATTAAAAATTTTCCATTTCTGCCGATATATATAATAACAGAATAATATAATTCAAGGAATGAAAACTAACACAAGGACGTGATTTAGATGTACATTCAATCCATGCGTACTGAGCAAAGTATGGCCTATGGGAACATGCAAGAATTAGCTAGTCGTTCGTTTGAAATGCCTGTTATATACAGGGTGAGTGCAGTAAAGGAACAGCATGAAAAATTCTCTAAGAAGAAGAGAAAAGTTCCTTCAAAAAAGGTACATGCTTCTCAAGCCGCTATTGATGGTGCTTTAGTGGAATTAACTGGAAGAGGAGCGATGTTTAATGGTATTGCCTAAAACAAAATGACCGTTATTAGAATCTATTATGATTTTAATAACGGTCATTTGTATTTAATTAAGTTCTTTGACCATTTGCACATGAGGAATATTTGCTTCAAAAAAAATATCAGAAATAGTTTCATAGCCAAGTTTTATATAGAAGGCTTCCGCATGTTGTTGGGAATTTAGCTTTATTTTTTTAAAACCGTTTGTTTTTGCAACTGATTCCATTTCTTCCATGATAAGTCTTCCGAACCCTTCACTACGATAAGAGGTAAGTATACAAACCCGTTCCGCTTTCACATAATCATCTATTACACGAAGGCGACCAGCTCCGATTGGTTTATCTTTATATAGAACAAAATGAATACACTCTTTTTCGAAACCATCTATTTCAAGGTCTTCCGAAACTTGTTGTTCTTCTATAAATACGAGACGGCGAACACATAGGGCATCTTGCCAAATATCTTCTTCTTTGCCAAATCGAATCCTCATTTGTTTTCCTCATTTGAAACTGCTTTCACCATGATAACATGAGGAAAATTCACTTCCAAAAATACATCCGAAACTGTTTCATAGCCGTATTTTTGAAAAAATCCTTCAACCGTTGTTGGGACATGCATTTTCACTTGTTTGTATCCACGATTCTTTGCGACTGATTCCATTTTAGTAAGAATCATTGCTCCAAGCCCTTTATTCCTATACGCTGGTAACACGCTTATTCTTTCAAAGAATGCATAGTCACCATCTACACGTAAGCGACCAGTTCCGATTGGTTTTCTGTCATTATATAAGACAAAGTGTGCTGATTTCTTTTCAATATCAGTTACTTCAATATCATCTGCCACATGATATTCAGTTCCAAAAATAGTATTGCGTACAAATGTTGCATCTTTCCAGAGTTTGTCATCTGCCCCGAAAACTCTGCCAAACAAAAAATTGAGATTCATTTTACTGCATCCTTTCTAAACGAAAATGTTTCACAGATATTCCACGCCCCATTTTCTAATTGATAAAGCAGATGGAGATGTATAATAGTTTCATTAAAATAAATATGTTGCATGGATAATCGTCCATACACATCAAAATGCTCCTCAGCAGATTCTTGCTTTCCGAGCGAAATATGTGGGACAAGTTGAGGTTTATCAGCGAATACATCGTTGTGTAGTAACTCAACAAGAGAAGTTAATTCCTTGGTTCGTTCCACTTTTAAAAAAATCATATTATTTGCAGGAGCAAAAGAGCCAATTTTTTTCATTGTAATGTTGAGTGGGTTTGTGTTTGTTGCAATCTTTTGTAACTGTTCCGTCACTATGTGTGCATCTAATCGAAAAGGGTGTTTTAATGTAATGTAAGATGGAAATGAGTATTCTTTATCGTATAATTTACGATGAGAATTAGAAAAGTGTTGCACTTCTTCTGACGGGAGTAACACTACACAATAATTCACAAATATCCCCCCTATAAGTTCATGTACTATCATACAACATATAGAGGAAAAACAATACACTTTTTTTATTGTAAGTCACTAAAAAATATACAACATAACTAGTTCTATTGTAACAAATGAAGTGCATCTTGGGAACTAAAAAAATAGTAATTTTCTATTATATTTATTAAAATACTGTAACACTTGACATAGAAAAGAGAATATATAATAATAGTATTATATTTTTGATTCCATAGCTCAGTTGGGAGAGCGCCACCTTGACAGGGTGGAGGTCGCTGGTTCGAACCCAGTTGGAATCATTGGGTGCCAAACCCTTAGAAGCCATGCTAGACATGGCTTTCCAAAGAAAGACTACCTTTGTCGAGGTAGTCTTTTTTACTTGCTGTTCTATTTGCCCACGCAATAAAAATAAAGTATATACAACTGATTTATATTTTCAACCTAAGCATTATAAAAGTCCAAACCTATGAATAATGGCATGCGGAATTGTAGCAATATATGATTTTCATCTGCCAGACTGAAGAGGGTGGTGTGAGTAGGTATTAAATCGTGAAACCTAATCCGTGGAACATTTGCTTTTTTCGTCAAGATAGAAAAATTCCGTTGCAGATTTCTGAGTGACAGAGCAGTTCCTACTGTTATCGTAATAAAAAGATCATCTGTGATAAAGAAAGGATTGATCAAAAAGGGTATTTTTTACCCCAATTGACCAATCCTTTCTTTTTGATATATGTTGATCACTATACTTTAAACTCATTAATTTGATTTTGTAATGATTCTGCCATGTTAGAGAGAGAAGTAGAAGCGGCGGCAATTTCTTCCATAGCTGCTAGTTGTTGTTCTGTAGCAGCGGAGGCACTTTCTGTGTTACCACAAGCCTCCTGAGCTGAAAATTGAATATGGCTAACAGCTTTAACCATTGATTCTGTATCTCTGAACATTTCATTGATAGAGGAAGATACTTCCTCTATTTGATTGGTTACATCAGATATTGCTTCTTGAATATCTATAAAAGTTTCTCCTGCAATGCTAACCATCCCAATTCCTTCTTTTACTTCATTTGTGGCAAATTGCATCGATTCAACAGCTTTTTCTGTTTCCGCTTGGATGTTTCCAATTAAGCCTGAAATTTTTTGAGCAGATTCTCCTGATTGTTCAGCAAGTTTTTTTACTTCATCTGCTACAACGGCAAATCCTTTTCCTTGTTCTCCTGCACGAGCCGCTTCAATGGCTGCATTTAGTGCAAGTAGGTTTGTTTGTCCGGCAATGCCTGTAATAACTTGAACAATTTCACCGATTTCATTGGAACGTTCTCCGAGTTCAACAATAACGGTATTTAATCCACCAATGGCAGTGTTAATCGAATTCATTTGTTTGACAACGGTTTGGATAGCCACATTTCCATCAGCAGATTTCTTCGATGTTTCATGAGATTTTGTAGATACAAAAGAAGCATTTTCAGTAATCGCTCCAACCCCATTAACTAATTGATTTAGTGTATCAATCGTACCAACAATTCTATCTACTTGACCTTGTGAATTTCCTGCAACTTCTTGAATTACTTCAGAAATATGTTCCGTTGCTCTGGTTGTTTCCGCTGAACTTGCACTAAGTTCTTCAGAGAAAGCAGCTACTTGATCAGATGTATTACCAATACTAGCAATGAGTTTTCTAAGTGTATTTGTTTGTTTATTAAACGAACTAGCTAAACTTCCTAGTTCGTCTTTTGATTCGTAGTCCACACTGACAGTGAAATCTCCTGCTTCAGCGAGACTCATTGCTTTTTGTACTTGACGAAGTGGATTAATAATCATTCGAGTAATTAATGTACTTAGCATGACAGCAATGATAGCTATAACGATTACAATAATTACTAAAATTAGCGATGCTTTTTTTGTTGTTTCTGCATTTGCAACGTTTGCGTCAGCAGAAAGTTTTAGTAGCAAATCTTGTAGTTTCGTTCCATTATCAAAAACAGGCTGAAATGCAGGTACGGTTTCTGATTTATATAACGCATAGGCTTCTAAATTTTTATTAACAGCACCTAAAGTAGCTGCCTTTAGCACACTCGCTTTATATGCTGGATATACTCTGACAATATCATTAGCAATTTGTATTGCCTCATCATTAGTTAATGTGGAAGGTAATTCATTAAGAAATTTGTCATTCTTGGCGAATAGGTCATTTATTGATTTCATTAATGCAGCACCTTCTTCTGGTGTTACGTTCTGCATGGATTGAAATAAGTTTGCTTCAATGAATCGATTGTTTCCTCGATAAATATTAAACCCAATAGTTGGTAATAATTGGTGATTATACGTATTATCTTCACGGCTATTTATTTGTTCAATAGAATAATAGCCAAATGCTCCTACCGAAATAAGAGCAACAACACAAACAATAACTTGTATCATTAATTTCATTCCAACTTTTAAATTCTTCAATATAATTCCTCCCAATATCATTCTTAATCGTATATCCTACTATAAAATCATACATTTATAAACATTGAAAAGCAATAGCAAATAAGTGAATAAATATATTCAAAAAAGAGTATTAATAATGAAAAATGAAAAAATCATTGATATTTTTAAAAATTTAGGACAAGCAGGGTGAAAATACCCCGATTGCCCCAAACTCTTATCTATTCTTTACGATGTTATATAGTGGTGGTTTTAGTCATGTTGGCTATACTTTAAACTCATTAATTTGATTTTGTAGTGATTCTGCCATGTTAGAAAGAGAAGTAGAAGCGGCGGCAATTTCTTGCATAGATGCCAGTTGTTCTTCTGTAGCAGCGGAGGCACTTTCTGTGTTTCCACAAGCTTCTTGAGCTGCAAGTTGAATGTGACTAACAGCTTGAACCATTGATTCTGTATCTCGGAACATTTCATTAATGGAAGCAGATACTTCCTCAATCTGGTTAGTTACATCAGAAATTGCTTCTTGAATATCTATAAATGTATCTCCAGCAATACTAACTGTTTTAATTCCTTCTTTTACTTCATTTGTAGCAAATTGCATGGAATCAACAGCTTTTTCTGTTTCCGCTTGGATGTTTCCAATTAAGCTAGAGATTTTTTGAGCAGATTCTCCCGATTGTTCGGCAAGTTTTCTTACTTCATCGGCTACAACGGCAAATCCTTTTCCTTGTTCTCCTGCACGGGCGGCTTCAATAGCTGCATTTAGTGCAAGGAGATTTGTTTGCCCAGCAATCCCTGTAATAACTTGAACAATTTCACCGATTTCGTTAGAACGTTCACCAAGTTCTATGATGACTGTATTCAATCCACCGATAGCAGTATTAATCGAATTCATTTGTCTGACAACGGTTTGAATAGCCACATTTCCATCAGCAGATTTCTTCGATGTTTCGTTCGATCTCGTAGACACGAAAGAAGCATTTTCAGTAATCGTTCCAACTCCATCCACTAATTGGTTTAGTGTGCTAATCGTACCAACAATTCTATCTACTTGTCCTTGTGAATTAGCTGCAACGCTTTGAATTACTTCTGAAATGTGTTCTGTTGCTTTGGATGTTTCTGCTGAACTTGCACTAAGTTCTTCAGAGAAAGCGGCTACTTGATCGGATGTACTTCCAACACTAGTAATAAGATTTCTAAGTGTAGCAGTTTGCTTGTTGAATGAATGGGCTAGACTTCCGAGTTCGTCTTTTGATTCGTAGTTCACACTGACAGTGAAATCTCCTTTTTCAGCAATGCTCATTGACTCTTGTACTTGACGAAGTGGGTGTATAATCATTCGAGTGATTATCGTACTAAGTAGGGCAGTAATGATGACACCGATAATTACCCCAATGAGTAGAAGTAACGATGATTGTTCCACTGTCTGTTCACTTTCCGTGTTTTTTTGATCTGAAAGTTTTATGAATAATGCTTGCAGTTCTGTTGCATCAGCAATAATTGGCTTTAGTGCAGCAGATATTTCTGTGTTAAATAAAGCGTAGGCTTCAGCGTTTTTATTTTCTTTTGCTAAAACAGCAGCTTTTAAAATACCCGATGTATATACTGAATATTCTTTTGCAACAGAATCTGAAAGTTTTATTGCAGTATCATCTGTTAATCTTGCAGATAATCCATTTATGAATGTTTCATTTTTTGCAAACATATCTTTTATGTCATTTAGTAATTTGTTACCTTCTTCCTCGCTTGTTGGTTGCATTAGATGAAATAAGTTTGCTTCCGCCATCTTATTATAGACACGAAAAGCATTAAATTCAATATTTGGCAATAGTTGGTTCTGATACATTGTTTTCTGGTTGCTACTTAGCTCTTTAATGGAATAGTATCCCAATGATCCCACTGAAACAAGGGCAATAATACATACCAAAACCTGTGTGAATAGTTTCTTACCAACAGATAAATTCCTTAACATAAAAAAAATCCCTCCACATTATCTATAAGTTATACTGAACAAGGTATCCCTTATAGAAATCATATCGCTATAATAGAGGGAAATCAATAGCAATAAGGTGAACATACAAATAAATTTAACAAATAATAAGGACTTTTTACCAAAATCTGTTCTTGCAATAAAGTAACATCTATAATTTTCATTACACGTCAAAATAATCCTTTAATTACAGCACAGTGAACCACATCTTAGCGGTTAGTTTTACTTTCAATATAACAGCTATACAGATTTTTTTATTGTCCTGTTTTGTCAAGAATAGATTTTGGTGTTGAGCCAATAATAATGTCAGATCAAAAAACAGAGTGCAGGCAATTAAGCGTTTTATTTCACACTGTTTGCCCCACACTCTGTCTTGATATAGTATAAATTTTGGTTGTGTTGGTTATACTTTAAACTTACGAATTTGATTTTGTAATTCTTCTGCCATGTTAGAAAGAGAAGTGGAAGCAGCGGCAATTTCTTGCATAGATGCCAGTTGTTCTTCTGTAGCAGCGGAGGCACTTTCTGTGTTTCCACAAGAGTCTTGAGCTGCATGTTGAATGTGACTAACGGCTTGAACCATTGATTCAGTATCTCGGAACATCTCTGTAATGGAGCCGGATACTTCTTCGATCTGGGTAGTTACATCAGTGATGGCTGCTTGAATATCTACGAAAGTTTCTCCTGCAATACTAACCATCCCAATTCCTTCTTTTACTTCATTTGTGGCAAATTGCATAGATTCAACAGCTTTTTCTGTTTCTGCTTGGATGTTTCCGATTAAGCCTGAGATTTTTTGAGCAGATTCTCCTGATTGTTCGGCAAGTTTTCTTACTTCATCTGCTACAACGGCAAATCCTTTTCCTTGTTCACCTGCACGAGCCGCTTCAATAGCTGCATTTAGTGCAAGTAGGTTTGTTTGTCCGGCAATGCCTGTAATAACTTGAACAATTTCACCAATTTCATTGGAACGTTCTCCGAGTTCAACAATAACAGTATTCAATCCACCAATCGCTGTGTTAATTGAATTCATTTGTTTGACAACGGTTTGGATAGCCACATTTCCATCGGCAGATTTCTTCGATGTTTCGTTTGATCTTGTAGATACAAAAGAGGCATTTTCAGTAATTGCTCCAACACCATCTACTAATTGGTTAAGTGTTTCAATCGTACCAACTATTCTATCTACTTGACCTTGTGAATTTTCAGCAACATCTTGAATAACTTCGGAAATATGTTCTGTTGCTCTGGTTGTTTCTCCTGAACTTGCACTAAGTTCTTCAGAGAAAGCAGCTACTTGATCGGATGTATTTCCAATATTAGCAATAAGTTCTCTAAGTGTATTTGTTTGTGAGTTGAATGAAGAAGCAAGACTTCCTAATTCATCTTTTGATTTGTAGTCTACACTGACAGTAAAATCTCCTTTTTCAGCAAGGCTCATTGCTGTTTGTACTTGGCTAAGTGGTTTTGTAATCATTCGTGAGATTAACATACTTAACACAAGAGCAATGATGACGGCAACAATTACAGTAATTATTAAAATAAGTGATGCTTGTTTTACTATATCTGTACTTTTAGTGTTTCCCTCGTCGGAAAGTTTTAGTAGTAATGCTTGTAGTGTGGCACCATTATCAACAACAGCTTTTGATGCAGCGGCTGTTTCTGTTTTGTATAACGCATTGGCTTCGGCATTTTTATTTTCTTTCGCTAAAGCAACTGCTTTTAGAATACTTGCTTTATATGTTGGGTAGGCTTGTGCAATCGTGTTCGCAAGTTTGATTGCTTCATCATTGGTTAAATGGCTAGGTAATTCACTAATAAATGTCTCGTTTTTTTCAAATAGAGTATTCATTTCACTTGCTAATTTGTTAGCTTCTTCAACAGTTGTTGGTTGCATCAATTGAAATAAGTGTGTTTCAATCGAACGATTATTAGTACGATAAGAATTAAATTCAATGGTTGGTAATAATTGTTGAAAATACATCGTTTCTTGGTTGGTGTCAATTTTTTTAATAGAAGTGTAACCCATTGCTCCTACTGATACAAGTGTAACAATACATATAATTACTTGTACTAGTAGTTTTTTGCCAACTGATAAATTTCTTAGTAGCATCTAAAATAACCTCCATTATTTTTTAAAAATAACTCATTATAAAAATAATACATGTATATATAACAAAAATCAATAGTAAATAATAGTATAGATAGATGGAAAACAAATTAATTTAGTAAGAAAAATAAATATTGGATTAAAATTAATCTTCATAAAATATGAGAATATTATCTGTTTGATTGATATAACTAAAATAGGATGGGTTATCCCATCCTATTTTAGTTATAGTTTAAATCTTCTCATCTCTTGTTGAAGTTCTGATGCCATATCTGACAAGGTAGATGTGGATGCGGCAATTTCTTCCATGGATGCTAATTGTTCTTCTGTTGCTGCTGATACGTTGTGTGTACTTTCTGTATTTTGGGTTGCGATTTGTTGAATGTGATCGACTGCATCAACGAGTACGGTTGTGTCTTGTGTGATGACGGTAACATTTTTTGATACGTGTTGAATTCCTACAGATACATCATTAATTGCTTGTTGAATTTGGCTAAAGGAAGCACCTGCTATGTTAACCGTTGACATTCCACTTGTTACTTCTTCGGTAGCAAATTTCATTGAGCTTACTGCTTTATCAGTCTCTGCTTGGATTCCAGCAATTAAAATAGAAATTTGTGATGCTGATCCTGCTGATTGTTCGGCAAGCTTTCTTACTTCATCTGCTACAACTGCGAATCCTTTTCCTTGTTCTCCTGCACGTGCTGCTTCAATAGCGGCATTTAAAGCAAGTAAGTTTGTTTGTGCGGCGATGCCTGTAATAACTTGAACAATTTGTCCAATTTCTTCTGAACGTTGTCCAAGTTCTGTAATGACTTCTCCTAAACCACCGATAGCATTATCAATCGTTCCCATTTGTGTAACAACTGTTTGAATTGCTGTATTTCCTTCTGCGGATTTACTTGCTGCATCTCCTGCTGTTTTTGCAACATTACTCACATTTATATTAATTTCTTTTACGGATTGTTGAATTTGATTAAGTGAGCCTTTAGCAGAACCAACTTCATTTGTTTGTCTATTTGTACCAGATGCCACATCTTGAATAGTCATGGTAATATGTTCCGTAGCTCTTGTTGTTTCCGTGGCACTTGCACTTAATTGTTGTGAAAAAGCAGCTACATGGCTAGCTGTATCACCAACTTTCAATAATAGATGACGGAGTTGTTCATTCGTTATATTGAAAGCTTTGGCAAGCATCCCTAATTCGTCTGCGGATTCATAATCAGATGTTTGTGTAAGATCACCTTCACCAGATTTAACCATCAAGTATTGAATTTTTTGTAATGGTTTTGTGATTGAATTTGTAATGATTAAAGCAACAACAATGCTAATGATTAACAAAATAACTGCAACAGCAATAGAGGTATAAAGACCTTTTTTTTCGTTTTGTTGATTTTGTTCATTTGTGTCGCTAGCAAGCTTTGCTTCTAGCTCTTCTAGTTTACTTCCAGGCACAGCGATGCCATCTTTAACTTGTATTCCTTTTGCTTCCCATAATGCTAATGCTTCGATATTTTTTTTAGCATTACCTAAATTTAATACGTCTATCATTGTTTGCTTATAAGGAGCATAGGAAGTTGTAATTTCGGTAAGAAGTGTTTTTTCTTCTTCTGTTGTTGTGGGATTACTCAAAAAATCTTGTAAAAACTTTTCATTTTCAGCAAATAAAGTAGTGACAGTTTGAGTCAGTTTTGTAGCTTCTTCTTCTGGAATCATTTGCATAGACTGAGATACAGCCAATTCAATGGATCGATTATTTGCACGATACTTTCCAAATTCGACTGCTGGCAGCAACCGTTGTTGATACAAACTCTCTGAGTCTTTGGCTAGACTGTCCATGGTGTAACCACTTACACTAACAACAGAGACTAGTGTAATCGTAAAAATAATAATGAGTAGAAATTGTTTGCTTCTTACTTTCATGTTTTTTAACATATATATTTCCCCTTTTTTTGTTGTGCAGGCTTATATTTTAAATTTACGAATTTGGTTTTGTAATCCTTCTGCCATATCGGAAAGAGAAGTGGTAGCAGCAGCGATTTCTTGCATAGATGCCAATTGCTCTTCTGTAGATGCAGAAGCACTTTCTGTGTTTCCACGAGCTTCTTGAGCCATTTGACGAATGTGATTAACGGATTGAACAACAGAATCAGTATCTTTAAACATCGTATTGATAGAAGCAGATACAGCATCAATTTGGTGAGTTACGTCTGAAATTGCTTCTTGAATATCTACGAATGTATCTCCAGCGATGCTAACCATGCCAATTCCTTCTTTTACTTCATTTGTAGCAAATTGCATAGATTCAACAGCTTTATCAGTCTCTGATTGGATGTTTCCAATTAAGGCTGAGATTTTTTGAGCAGATTCTCCTGATTGTTCGGCAAGTTTTCTTACTTCATCTGCTACAACTGCGAATCCTTTTCCTTGTTCACCTGCACGAGCCGCTTCAATAGCTGCATTTAGTGCAAGTAGGTTTGTTTGTCCTGCAATGCCTGTAATAACTTGAACAATTTCACCGATTTCATTGGAACGTTCTCCAAGATGAATGATAACAGTATTTAAACCACTAATAGCATTATTAATCGAATTCATTTGTTTGACAGCAGTTTGAATAGCATCATTTCCAATGGCTGATTTAGTTGATGTTTCATGAGATTTAGTAGACACAAAGGAAGTATTTTTTGTAATATTTCCTACACCATCGACTAATTGATTCAACGTAAGAATTGTACCACCGATGCTGTCCACTTGACCTTGTGAACTAGAAGCAACCCCTTGGATGACATCTGAAATGTGTTCAGCAGCTCTTGTTGTTTCCCCTGCACTTGCACTAAGTTCTTCAGAGAAAGCAGCTACTTGGTCAGATGTATCACCGATATTAGCAATAAGGTCTCTAAGTGTATCTGTTTGGATATTGAATGATTTAGCTAGGCTTCCTAACTCGTCATTTGAGAAATAGTCTACAGTTGCAGTGAAATCGCCTTCTCTCGCTTTTCTCATTGCCTCTTGTACTAAATGAAGTGGATTTGTAATCATCTTAGAAATCAACAAACTAAGTACACAAGCGATGACAATAGCAATTGTCAGCGTAATTATTAAAATTAAAGCAGAACTTTTTACGTTTTTTGTATTTGCATCATTTGAATCGTTAGAAAGTTTTAGCATTAAGTCTTGTAATGTTGCCCCGATATCAACAACAAGTTTTGAAGCAGGAATTATTTCTTTTTCATATACAGCATAAGCTTCCTTATTCTTATTTACTTCTCCAAGTGCAAATGCTTTTCTAATACTTGCTTCATAAGCAGGATAGTTTGCTAAAATAGAGTTAGCAAGATTTTTTGCTTCCACATCATTGAGTTTTGCTGGTAATTCATTAAGAAATTTATTGTTTTTTGTAAAAAGCTCGTTCATTTTCTCTCTTAATGGAGTAATTTTTTCGGATGAGATATCTTGCATACTGTGAAACAATGTCGTTTCAAGTGCCCGATTATTTGCCCGGTAAGCATTAAATTCAATTGTAGGTAATAATTGATGAGCATACATATTCTCTGCATTCTGGTCTATTTCTTTGATTGAAAAATAACCAATTCCTCCAACAACTAATAAGGCAATAATACACACCATAACTTGCAGAAATAATTTCCTTCCAACTGCCATGTTTCTTAGCATTTAAAAACCTCCATATATTTTTTTATAATATGTTTATAAAAATATCCATTATAAAGAGCATACCTTATATGTGTAGTAAAAATCAATAGGAAATATTGGTGAGAATGGGATAAAAGTGCTAAAAAACACCAAAATTGCCCATTCTTGTGAAATACAGGCTACTAACACCAAAATTGCCCATTTTTGTAAAATACATGGTCACTAAAACCTCGTAAAATGAATATTTTAGTAAACCATTCATTTCACTAAAAACCTTTCAATCATATGTATGTCCCAACTTCTGATAGAGATTTTTCAACTGAATCATTTTTGTATAAAATAAGCATTCCCATTTCATACTATATTAATGAAGGATGGTGGGAAATATGTTTACTCGTTTTGAAGTAAGTGAGCATAATGGAGAAGCTATAATTACGTTGCATGTATCCTATTCAGAAGAATTTTCTTTTGACTTCGATGTAAAAGAACATGTCAATGATTTAAAAGAATCTGCAAGGAAATATATTAAGGAACATCTTCCACTTCTGAAAATGGCAACGGTTGTCGTTGTTGTAGGAAGTATTGCTTTGCAATCATTTGCACTGGACGCATCAGCGAAAACGCCATTTAATATGAGTTATTTATTTTTTGGCAATACAACTACATATATTCAGCAAGTAGAGGCAACAAAAGGAAATGTTCAGCTCGTTTCTCCTAGCTATTTCAATTTAAATACAGATGGTAGTTTACAAATAACATCTCAGTTTGATACGAAATTAGTAACTGAAATGCACAACAGAAACATTCGGATTGTACCATTTGTTAGCAATCATTGGGATCGGGTTCTTGGTCAAACAGCACTAGCAAATAGAGAAAATCTATCAACACAAATAGCAAATTTTGTTAAAGCAAACAATCTTGATGGAATTAATGTAGATATTGAAAATGTCACGGACAAAAATCGAGATGACTATACCGATTTTGTTCGATTACTTCGTGAAAAAATCCCTGCTAATAAAGAAGTTTCTGTTGCCGTTGCCGCCAATCCAAACGGTTGGAAAACAGGTTGGCATGGTTCATATGACTACGCAAAATTAGCAACCTACGCTGATTATTTAATGTTGATGACTTATGATGAACATTATGCAGGTGGCACTTCTGGAGCAGTAGCCAGTAGCCCATGGGTAGAAAAATCAATTCAGTATGCACTAAATCAAGGAGTACCAAGTGACAAAATAGTGCTAGGGCTACCTTTTTTCGGTAGATATTGGAAAGATGGAGTCGGTGGCTATGGTATAAATATGAAAAAAGTAGATGAGATTGTTACTAAGTATAATGGTACAATTACCTATGATGAAATTGCTAAGTCACCAAAAGCAATCGTAAATATTACCGATTCCACAACAATTGTCGGTGGAAAGACTTTAGTACCGGGAACGTATGAATTTTGGTATGAAAATACGAAATCTATTCAAGATAAAGTGGCACTTGTTCATAAATATAATTTAAAAGGAACTGGAAACTGGAGTCTAGGAACAGAAAACACTGCCATTTGGAATGATTTCTATGCATGGGCAAGTGGGGAAGGGGGAGCTGTTCCAGTAGTAGTACCAAAGCCACCTCCACCAAAAATCGTTGCCCAAAACCCAAACCCACCAACCGTAAAATATACTTTATTAAAATTAGGCTCTAAAGGACAAGTTGTAAAAACATTACAAACTCGCCTAAAAGTCCACGCTTTTTTTTCAGGAGTATTAACTGGTACATACGATGCAAAAACAAAACAATCCGTTATCAATTTTCAAAAAAAACACAAATTACTAGCAGATGGAATAGCAGGAGAAAAAACACAAGCAAAACTATACAGCTTGAAAGTATATCCAACATTAAAACTCGGTTCAAAAGGTACTGCTGTAACCAATTTACAAAAACAATTACAGAAGCAAAAACTTGGGAAAGTAACAGGACTATATGATACAAAAACAAAACAAGCCATCAGTACATTTCAAAAAAAATACAAACTGAAAGTAACAGGCATTGCCGATCAACAAACGCAAGCAAAATTATTTTCTCTATAAGTGACAGATTCTAAAAAATTATGTAGAATAAAGTCAAATACATAATGAGGTGATTATCATGTTAAGTCCAAAATTAATTGATGCATTAAATGACCAAATGAATTTTGAATTTTTCTCCGCCCATGCCTACATGGCAATGGCGGCGTATGCTTCTAGTGAAGATTTAGATGGTTTTTCTAATTTCTTCTTAGTTCAAGCGGAAGAAGAACGGTTTCATGCAATGAAGTTTTTTAATTTCCTAAATGACATGGGAGCAAGAGCAGTTGTCACTGGTTTTGGGGATCTAACCAATGAATTTGATAATTTAGTTGTTTGTTTTGAAACAGGGTTACACCATGAGAAAGAAGTAACAAGACGAATTTACGAATTATCTAATATTGCTTTGGATGAAAGAGAGCACGCAACAATTAATTTCTTAAATTGGTTTGTGGAAGAGCAAGTAGAAGAAGAAGCAACATTTAATAACATTATTGCTAAATTAAAACGAATTCAAAATGATATGAGTGCATTGTATACACTAGATGCAGAATTTGCTGGACGAACATTTACGCCAGGAGCAGAGTAAAGTAAAATCCCCTGTAGAGTAGGTTTTTAACTACTTTATGGGGCATTTTTATATGATAAGTAGGATGTAAAAGAATATTGGATTGTGAATCAATTAGGTAAAAGTGTAGTAGTATATGTTGCTTTAGATCTCAACAGGGTTTCTACACCATTCCACTTAAATCGAATAACCCAAACTCTTGGGAATATAACTGGTCTACTTATAAAGAACGTCATTTGTTCGAGTGCTTTTTCAATAAATTGAAGCACTTTAGATGCGTTTCTACTCGGTATGATAAGCTGACTTCTTCCTTTTTAGTCTTTGTTTACAGCACTTTCCGAACGAGAAAGCCCATCACCTTTAGGGATGAGAGTGAGGTCAAATGCGGTATAGTGATAAAAAAATCGAAAGATTTTATCACTATACTAAGCATTTGACCTGTGATACATTTGTTCTACAGACAAGTACAAGTCTTTAAAACACCTTTGTGTTCATTGAAAATTAGATATAGTATGAGGTTGCAGAGTCTATGCTTGCAAAAAAATATAGATTGACTATTTTTGATTAAGTAGATAAGTGTATTTTTTTTATAAAATATTTCTAAAAAAATTCCCTATTACAGAAAATTTTTGCTATAATAGAAGAAAATGTCAAGAGAGGTGAGGAGATGAAGCAACTTCCAGTAGGAATTAGTGATTTTAAAGAAGTAATCCAACAAAATTATTACTTTATTGACAAAAGCCATTTTGTAGAAGATGTCTTAAAATACTCTGCGAAAGTGTCTTTATTCTTACGCCCACGCCGTTTTGGCAAAACACTCAATATGTCGATGTTGAAGTATTTTTTTGAAAACAAAGATGTGCGGGGGAATCGCCAGCTTTTTAGGGGATTATTTATCCATTCACTTCCACAAGTGATGGAACACCAAGGGAAATATCCAGTCATTCATTTATCCTTCAATCACCTCTTAGCGAAAACATATAAAGAGTTTTTAGAACAACTGTCCATAGAAGTAACGGCAATATTTTTAACCTACAAAACAGTAATTAGGGAAAGCGGATTAGATGAAGATAAGATTCATCTTGCGAAAAAAATATTTTCTGGTCTATACACAGAGGCAGAATTAAAAATAAGTATGTATTATTTAACGGATATTTTATCTACTATATATAAGCAAAAAGTAATTGTTCTCTTGGATGAATATGATACACCAGTCTATGAATCATTTGGCAAAGGGTATTATAAAGAGATGATTGAATTTCTGCGAGGCTTTCTCACACCAATTTTCAAAGATAATGAGCATTTAGAGAAAGGACTTATTACAGGCATCGTAAAAGTAGCGAAAGAAGGTATTTTTTCGGGGCTTGATAATATGGAAGTATTTTCAATTGCAGATGATTTGTTTGCCAGAAGTTTTGGTTTTACAGAGAAAGAAATGGACAAACACTTAAGTGACCACGGAATGGAAGCGGAAAGAAGTAATATTAAGAGTTGGTACAATGGCTATATGTTTGGTGAGGAAATTATTTACAATCCATGGAGTATTTTGCATGTGACAAAAAGAAGTACAAAAGAGAAGATGAATTATCAAGCATATTGGTCAAATACATCTTCCCATGCGGTTATTTTGGAAATGGTTGAACAAAGTAGTTATGATATGAAACAGCAATTGCAACTACTACTTGAGGGAAAATCAATTCAAGTGATTTTGAATGAAAATATGATGCTTTGGAATGCTTATGATAATAAAGATAATATTTGGAATTTCTTGTTATGTTCTGGATACTTAACGGTTGCACGCAGACAGTTCCTTGGTGATCGAACGTATCTGGATGTAAAAATTCCGAACAAAGAAGTCATGCTCATTTATAAAGATAGTATTATGGAAATGATTAATGGAAAATTAATCGGTGCGACTATTAGCGATATGTTAGGGCACTTGGAAAATGGTGACCTTTCCACATTTGCCTATATATTTGAAACATTTATTGGAAATACATGGATGCATCACCGAACAAAGAATGTATCCGAGCAAACTTTCCATTCTTTTCTATTAGGTATTTTAGTTTCTCAACAACATAAATATATTATTCGTTCCAAGAAACCGAGTGGATTTGGTAGATATGATATTATGCTTATGCCAAAGGATACTTGTGATAAGGGAATTATTCTCGAATTAAAATCTGTTCTACCTGGACAGCATATCAGGCAAGTCATGGCGGAAACGAGAAAGCGAATAGTGAATAAAACGTATCGTGAAGAGCTAGAAGATTTAAATGTGAAAGATATTTTGGAAGTAGCAATTGTTATGGATGGAAAAACAGCCCAGTATGAAATATTAGAGTGGAAACGAGCAAATATTATTTTCCATCCACCACTATCTGCATCAAAGAAATTGCGAGCGATTTATTAAAAAAATGGCATCGTAGCGAAAATGCTACGATGCCATTTTTTAATACTATGCTTCCTCTTTTGCCCACATTTTATTAAGAACCATAAACAAAAACATGGCAGCAATAGTTGTTGCAGCAAACCACCAAAATCCAAATGAGTAAGAACCAGTTGCTCCTTTTAATGTTCCTAAAATATTTGGAACTAAAAATCCACCGATTCCACCAGCAGCTCCAATAAATCCAGTCATAATACCAACTTCTTTTGGAAAGCGGACAGGAACAACTTGGAATAAGGCTCCATTAGCAACACCAAAAGTTAACAGTGTTAGGAATAATAAAGCTAATACTACATAAACAGAAGAAGGAAGGAAGCCAATTGCAAGTAATATAAGGCTGACTATGCCAAATAATATAACAAGCATTTTTGACCCACCAACTTTATCTGCCATAAATCCACCAACTGGACGAATAAAACTTCCAGCAAATACACAAACCGTTACAAAGTCTCCAGCAGTAACTTTACTAACATCATATTGATCGACAAAGAATATTCCTAAGTAGTTGGTCAGCCCAACAAATCCACCAAATGATAAACTATAAAAGAAGCTAAAAAACCATGTTTCTTTATATTTGACAATACCTAAATACTGTCCAATAGTTTGTGGCTTTGGAGCATTTGGAGAATCTTTGGCAAAAATGGCAAAGACAACAAAGGCAACTAAAAGAGGAATTAAAGCAAATCCAAATACAGCATGCCATGTATAAGCTGCAGCTAAACGAGGGGCAAATAACGTAGCTAGCACCGTTCCGCTATTTCCAGCTCCAGCAATTCCCATTGCCAATCCTTGATGTTCAGGAGGATACCAGCGACTTGCAAGAGGTAAAGCAACAGCAAAGCTAGCTCCAGCAACACCAAGTAGAAATCCAAATGATTGAACTTCTGTTAAACTATTTCCAAAAAACCAACCCCATAGTAATGGAATTGCGGTAACAGCCATCCCGATCATCCCGATTTTCTTCCCGCCGTATTTATCAGCCAATAATCCCATTGGAATCCGAAGTAAAGAACCACCCAGAACTGGAATACCAACCATTAAACCTTTTTGAGCAGGAGTCAAATCAAAATCACTTACAATAAAAGTAGAAGTTGCTCCAAGTAATACCCAAATCATAAAGCTAATGTCAAAGTAAAGAAAAGAAGCAAATAAGTTAGATAAGTTTCCAGACTTTAAAAAACTCGTTTTTTGGTTCATTTTTATATCCTTCCTTAAAAAATTTTTTATAAAGTAAAGTAGTGCTTAAAGACAATAATACTTTAGTAAAATGAACAGCTAACCAAGTCTTTGAGTTTCTAGAGTTGGGGCTGTTCATTTGAGTTCTGACTTAAACTAACATTTTACTTCTGCACCTTTACGGAAGTAGAACCACCATGTTAGAGCGATAGAAATGACGTAGAAACCGATGAAAATGTAGAAAGCAGCATTAACGGATCCAGTATTTGTATAAGACCAACCGAAAAGCTTTGGAATCAGGAAAGCTCCATAAGCAGCGATTGCTGCTGAAAATCCTGTTACGTTTGAAGCTACTTTAGGTTCAAAAATATTTGGAATCATACGGAATGTCGAACCATTTGCAATACCAGTAGCAGCAAACATGAAAATAAACATTGTCAAAAACCCTGCAAAGTTATGAATATTAATGAAATAGATAACACCAATTACACAAACGAGTAGGAAGATAAAATCATAAAAAGTTACTTTTGTCCCACTACCAATTTTATCTGATAACCATCCACCAATTGGGCGTACACATGCACCAATAAGTGGGCCGAGGAATGCAAACTTAGCAAAAGCTACATCAGGAAATTCTTTAGAAGCAAGTAACATCATTCCTGCCGAGAACCCAATAAATGAACCAAAACAGCAAGTATAAAGCCAAGTCATAACCCATGTATGTTTGAGTTTAAGAATAGAAGTCATATCACCAACCGATTGTTTCATACCTGGTAAGTTATTCATAAATAATGCAATTAAAACTAAAGCAATAATAATTGGGATAATCCAAATATAAGCTACGTTTTGTAAATATACTTCTTTACCTTTATCATTTGTAAGAGGATTACCACCAAGAGAACCGAATACAGCAGCCGCTAGAACGATTGGTCCAAGGAATTGTACAACAGAAACCCCTAAGTTTCCAATTCCTCCATTAATTCCTAGTGCTGTTCCACGTTTTGCACGTGGGAAAAATCCACCAATATTTGCCATGGAAGACGAAAAGTTAGCAGCACCTAGACCACAAGTAGCAGCAAGAAGAACCATTGTGTTATAAGAAGTACTAGTATCTTGAAGAGCCATTCCAAGTCCGATAGATGGAATAAGTAAAAGAGCTGTAGAAAAAAGAGTCCAGTTTTTTCCACCAAAGACACTTGGCATAAATGTGTAGAATAAACGTAATGTTGCTCCAGTGAGTCCTGGTAAAGCAGCTAATGTAAATAGCTGTGCATCTGTGAAATCAAATCCAACTTTGTTTAATTGAGCAGCGATTGTTGCCCAAATTTGCCATACGGTAAAAGCGAGTAATAGTGCAAAAGTTGAAACAAAAAGGTTACGATTTGCCACCTTTTTTCCAGTAGACTCCCAAAAGTCGGTATTCTCTGGATCCCAATACGTTTTAATGTCGTACTGTTTTTTTGACATAGTAGAACCACTCTCCTAAATAGAATTTAATAAAAATGTAATATATGTTATCATATAAAATATGATCAAAACTAAGTCTAGCAAATGTGTCAACATGCACTAGAAGGTATACCTGTTTCAAAAATGAGTTAAACACATTAAAAAATCTCTTGGACACATTGTAATATAACCTAGACTATATTCCCCAGTGATCCATTGTGTATTTATTTATCAAACCCACATTTGTTACTATAATTATATGGGGAGACTTAAAAAAAATCTGTGACGTACCTCACAGATTTCAGGGGTTTTAAAAATATAGAGGGGATAAAATAGCATTTTGAAAATTTTTTAAGAACAATTAAGAAGTGGTTTTGGGTGGAAAGCAAGAGTGAAATAAATAAGGAGGTGTATATATGTTAAAAGATACATATTCAAGTTTGGATATTGATATGTTTTTTTCACTTGAAGGAGAGTATGAAAATGTGCCAAAAGGAGGTTATCTTTTTTTAGAAGGGCAACGTGCAAAGAATATGTATGTGGTTACAGAGGGGCTAATCAAAATTGGTAAGTTCTCAGGAGATGGAAAAGAACTTTCTTTAAGGTTAGCTAGGTCACAAAGTATTATTGGAGAATTAACATTATTTTCTGATGATCCAAGGTATTTATTTAATGCCAAAGCTATGGAAGATAGTCAAGTATATAGTATAACAAATGAAGTGGTTGAAAAGTTGTTGTTGAGTGATCCGAAATTTTCATTTCAATTTATGATTGTGATGAATGAACACATTCGCAAGCAACATTCCAAGTTTCGGGATTTATTATTGTGTGGAAAAAAAGGGGCATTGTATTCTACATTAATTCGTCTATGTAATACCTTTGGGATAATGAGAGAAGATGGAATTTATATTGATACACCACTCACAAATCAAGATTTAGCGAACTATAGTGCTTCTACAAGAGAAGGGGTAAATCGTCTATTAATGAATCTTCGTGAGAAAGGTATTATTAGTATCCATGGGAAATACATCACCATTCATGATTTGAACTATTTGAAGACAACTATTGGTTGTGAAGATTGTCCACCAACGATTTGTCGGATTGATTGAATAAATCTGAGAAAGAACTCTGTTTGAAGGGTTTTTAGTGGAGGATGGGACAAAAGAGGTAAAAAGCACCTCGTTCCATCCTCATTCAATCAAAAACGAATTCATTACATCCATTTTTCAGTCATGTACTGTCCGATTTGTTCATCAGTAGAACTATTTCTTAATATGGGAAGTAAAGGGTAACTTTCATTAGAAAATAGACTGAGATATAATCGTCCATTTGCTGAAATACGTCCATAGGTGAAATTGGGACAATCAACAGGAACTATAGAAGGAATAAAACAAACTTCTGCGTTACTATGAACATAACGATATTTTTTGGTAATTTCTTTCGTATCAGTCGAATCAATTGGTTCGAGCGGATATTGTTTGTGAAGTAACTCATAAATGTGTTCAAAAGGAACGATATTCTCTATCTTCCAAGTATGGGAGCAACCAAGGTCAGAAAATGAAGTAAAGTGTAAAGTAATTCCATGGGTTTTAAAAAAACCAGCCATTGGAATAATTTGATTTTCATTCACCCCTTTTCTAACAAGCATATTGATTTTTATTTCAAACCCAAGTCCCTTTGCTAAAAGAATTCCTTCCAGTATTTTTGACTTGTCGATTTTTCGACCATTTAAAAACTGGATTGTTTGTTGATCTAATGTGTCAAGGCTGATGTTTATTTTCTTTAAGCCAGCTTTCTTTAGTTTCTTGGCATATTTTGCGAGTAAAACACCATTGGTTACTAATGAAATATCTTGTAAATTTGGAATACACACAAGTTTTTCAATGAGTTTTTCGATATTTTTTCTAAGTAAAGGTTCACCGCCTGTAATACGAACTTTTTGCACACCACATGCAGTAGAAATTTTTATGAGTCGCTCTATTTCATCGAAAGTCAGTAGATCAGTCAGTGCTAAAAACTGAATATTTTCATTGTAAAGTTCAGAAGATATACAGTAATTGCAGCGTAAATTACATCTATCTGTAACAGATAGAAGTAGAGTCTTGATTGGTTGTTGAGATGGATCGGTCATGAAATTCATTTATTTGTCCTCCATAAATACTGTACTTGTTGGTGAAATAAATAGGGATTACTAGTTCGCAAAATCCTCATTTTTTTCTCCGTGTTTCAAAATCTTTCCGAAAATAAATGCCATACCTCTATTGTACTTGAAATGAATTAAATTTATAGTGTAATCCAAAAAAAAATGTGTCTATTTTATGCACAATCTCTCTTACTTGAAATAAATCATGTGGTAAAAAGTACATGGTTTGCTAATGGAATGGTGTTTTGTACTCCTACTTATAGCAGTTTCACTTATTGTGCGGAAAGTTCAATGACTAATTTTTAATTGTACTGTTTCAAAAACTCTTAGCTTGTTTCTAGCAAGCGGCATTGATTTTTCATTGTCTAATTAAAAATTTTCTCCTAACCTTTTTCCGCACAATTTCGCAAACTGCTATAATAGAAAAACTTCCATTTTCATTCTTGATGGTGAGTAGAAACTCATGGAGATTTGACCTAATCTCTTGGCTATGGTATTTTTTCGTATTTCCATTGGGTGAGTAGATAAAACCATCTAAGGAACTCTAGTCCATATTTTCAAAACTAATAAAATCTGTGATGTACATCACAGACTTTTTTTGTATATGCACGTTATACTCGAGTTGCTATCAGTGTTTGAGTCAGAATCTATAGGATAAATCTGTATTGACAATAATTCACCAATAAGAATGAAAGATAGAATTTTTCTTAGTAAGAATTCTGTTTGTAGGAGTTTTATCCTGTAGTAATTGGGGTGTTTTTTACCAACTATGACAGACTCATTCACCAATTGTTACCATGGTTTGTTGTTTAGTTATGTGGTAATTTTATTAAGCAAGGTTGTCACGTACACATGATGATTGAGGAAGGTGAAAGAATGATAAAAAGCACTGGAATCATATTAGCTGGTGGTAAATCTTCAAGGATGGGGACAAATAAAGCGTTATTGCCAATTGCAGGTAAACTAAATATTGAACGTACAATAGACACACTTTCCGAGGTAACAAACGAGCTAATTATCGTAACAAACGCTAAGGAACAGTATGAATGTTTTGGGATACGAATGGTTAGCGACCGAATCCAAGATAAAGGACCTCTAGCTGGAATGGAGGCAGGGATAAGACATTCAAATACTAATATTAATGTAGTGGTTGCCTGTGATATGCCATTTATATCAGCGGATGTTCTTCGGTTTTTACAAAATAAAGTTGCTAGTTACGATGCGGTAATACCGTATATTTTTAAGAAGTTACATCCTACTTGTGCGGTATACACAAAATCAGTGTTACCAGTGTTAGAAAGTAATTTGAATGAGAATGAGCTAAGGTTGTATCAAATGATTCAAATGCTTCATGTTAACTATATAGATGAAAATCAATTTGAAGCACTGGATATTAGCTTGGAGGATGTTTTTTTTAATATGAATGTGCAACAAGAGTATCAACAAGTTATTGGTAGGTTGGAAATGAATCAATCATTTATTGAAAGGAGTTTAGGATAGTGAAAAAGCATTTAGAACAAACATTTTATTCGAGAACGAGTATGAAAGCTTTTTTTGTAACTGTATTACTCATTTTATCCGTCTGGGTTGCAAGTGAACAGTTTACCCATGTAGATACGGCAATTATGGGTTATATGATTTCGTCCATTATTTTTGCGATAGGTTTAACATTTAGAATGTCTTCATGGCTAAGTAGAACGGCAACAAGCCGAGTGACTGGACGAAGTATTACCAATTTGCTTACAAGTGCAAGAACAAAGCGTAACATTGTATCAATTTTTAAAACATTGTTAGACAACATCATTCTCCAAAAGTTTATCTTTAAACGTGGGCTATACCGTGGAATTCAACATTTCTTAATTTCATGGGGGTGTATTATTTCCTTTGCTGTTACATTTGGACTTACGTTCCAATGGTTTCGTTTTGCGTATGTTGGAGATGGCATGTATGAAATGGTTGTATTTAGTCTGCATGTGCTAAAATTTCCAGCTGAAAGTATTTTTGCAGAAATGGTGTATAACGGATTAAATGTTGGGGCAGTTATGGTTCTGTTTGGAGCAAGTATGGCATTATACCGCCGACTCAAAGAACGTGATTTGCAAGTTACCCAAAGAGTAGAATTTGATATGTTTCCATTATTTATACTGTTAGCTGTTACAGTATCTGGATTACTATTAACGCTTTCATATTCAATTTTAGGTGGATTTTTCCATCATCCATTAACGTATGTGCATCAAATATGTGTAGTCGTTATGCTATGTTTCTTCCCATTTGGAAAACTGTTCCACGTTCCAATTAGACCATTAGCTACGGCTGTACCAATGAGTTATCAAGAAACCTTACAAGTAGATACAAAACCGTGTGCAAGATGTAAAAAAATGTATAGCAATGAAGATCAAATTAGAGATGTTAAAGAAATTTTGAGTATGCAAAACTTTGATTTACAGTTAGATGATGGCACATATTTAGCTGATTATTGTGTAGAATGCCGCCGCAGATTGCGTGTAATGAAGCAATTAAATATGGAATCACCAAAAAGTGACCCATTTGGACCGATTCAAACAGGTAATGGTATCCATATTTCAGGATTTGGACAAAAACGTTCAGAAGAATTTTATAGTCAAGACAAGGAAAAAGAACCAATTCATTAAAATAGGAACTGATTTTCTGAAAATACGAGATCAAACTTTGAATGCAAAAATCTAGCTCTTGATTGCTAGTTAAAACTTGTGTTTTTCAAGGAGGAGAAAGTTAGAATGAGTGATTTTATAGCAAAAGAAGGCGTAAAGAATTTGCATAAGCCTGGAGAAAGATTAGTTTCAACACATTGTTCTTACTGTGGTATGCAATGTGGTATGCATATTCGTGTCAATGAAAAAACGAATAAAGTAATGGGAGTAGAGCCAAGATATGACTGGCCTGTGACGCTTGGGAAAATGTGTCCAAAAGGTGTAACAGCTTATCAACAAATTGACCACCCAGATCGTCTTAGTCGTCCATTAATCAAAAAGAATGGAACGTTTGTAGAATCATCTTGGGAAGAAGCATATTCTTTAATTGAAAGTAAATATAAGGAATTACAAACAAAGTATGGAAAAGATGCCCTAAGTGTATATGGTGGTGTGTCCATGACCAACGAAAAATGTTATTTAGTTGGTAAATATGCTCGTGTAGGACTTGGTACTAAATTCCTAGATTATAATGGTCGCTATTGTATGAGTTCAGCGGCTGGTGGATTTTTGAAAACATTAGGTACTGACCGTGGTTCAACATTACCATGGCCTGAGTTAGAACATACGGATTGTTTCTTATTGGCTGGTTCTAATACAGCGGAATGTCATCCAACTTCTATTCAATGGTTATGGAAAGCAAAAGATAAAGGTGCAAAACTAATTGTAGTTGATCCTCGTGAAATTCCAACTGCTCGGATTGCCGATGTACATTTGAATTTAAAACCGGGCACAGATTCAGCATTAGTGATGGGTATGATTCGTCTATTAATCGAAGAAGGATATGTCGATCAAGAGTATGTTGATGCACGTTGTAATAATTTTGAAGAGCTAAAAGCGTCTGTGCAAGAGTGGACGCTCGAGAAAACATCTGAAGTGACTGGCATTAATGTAGAAAGAATAGTGAAAGCTGTTCATATTTTTGGTCAATCTCCTCGTTCTGTTGTTGCTTTTGCTCGTGGAATTGAGCAACATTCAAAAGGTGTAGACAATGTATCATTATATACAGCGATGTCACTTTTACGTGGAATGGTTGGAAAGTTTGCATCAGGTGTTGCAACTTTTACAGGTCAAGGAAATGGACAAGGTGGACGTGAACATGGACAGAAGGCTGACCTTCTACCGGGCTACCGTAAATTAGCTGACCCAGAAGCAGTTAAATATATTTCAGGTGTTTGGGGAATTGATCCAAGTGAAATGCCAGGCCCTGGGGTTTCAGCATATGAAATGTTTGATGAAGTGAATAAAGGAACGATTCGTGCCATGCATGTTATTTGTAGTAATCCAGTCGTTTCATCACCAAATATTAATTATGTAACAGAAGCGTTCAAAAAAATGGATTTTGTCGTTGTTAATGACTTCTATTTATCAGAAACAGCAGAACTAGCCGATGTTGTCTTACCTGTTGCTGTATGGGCGGAAGATGAAGGAACGATTACAAATTTAGAAGGTCGAGTTATTCGAATTCGGAAAGTAAAAGAACCATTTGGTGAATCAAAAACGGATTGGGAAGTTTTCCGTGATATTAGTGAAAGAATGGGAAAAGGAAAACATTTCCCTTATCAAAATGTTGCACAAATTTACGAAGAGTTCCGAGTGGCTACAAAAGGTGGAGTAGCTGATTATTACGGAATTACTTGGGATCGGATTGACAAAGAAGATGGCGTATTCTGGCCATGTCCGTCCGAAGATCATCCGGGGACACCAACGATGTTTAAAGAAAAATTCGGTACACCAGATGGAAAAGCGAATTTACCAGCTGTACCATATCGTAACCCAGGTGAAATGCCGTCAGAACAATATCCACATATTTTAACAACTGGACGTGTAGTATTCCATTATTTATCAGGGAATCAAACGAGAAGAATTGGTTTCTTAATGGAACAATGCCCAGTGCCATATGCGGAAATGCATCCAGCTTTAGCATCTCAATACAATTTGCATGATAAAGATAAAGTGAAACTATCAACACCTCGTGGAAATATAACGCTTGATATACGTTTAACAAAAACAATTCGGGAAGATACAGTGTTTGTACCGTATCACTGGGGAAAAGAATTGTCTATTAATCAGTTAACAAATCCATGTTTAGATCCAGCTTCTAGGATGCCAGAATTTAAAGTTTGTGCAGTGAAGATCGAAAAAGCATAAGGGATGTGATGAGATGAACAAAATTATGTATTTAGAGTTTGAAAGATGTATCGGTTGTCGTTCTTGTCAAGCAGCATGTCGTGAGTGTGGAGATCATGAAAGCATGGATCGAAATTATGTAGAGTATGTTGATTTTATGGAAAGCAGACAAACATTTCCTATGCTCTGTATGCAATGTAAAGATCCAGCTTGTGCACGTGTATGTCCAGCTAATGCGATTCAAATTACTCCAGAAGGTGTTGTCTTATCAGCGATGGAAGAAAAGTGTATTGGTTGTAGAAACTGTACATTCGCTTGTCCTTTTGGTATACCAAAATTTGATTTTGAGAAGAATAAAATGTATAAATGTGATATGTGTTATGATCGTTCCCAACATGGAATCGCCCCAATGTGTGCATCTGTTTGTCCGAGCGATGCTATTCGTTTCATTGATTTTGATGAGATGCAAAAATTGCGTAGAAAACGTACACAAATGAATTTAATTGAAGGTAAGAAGCCGCAAGAAGGGGACAAGTGGAAATACGTTCCAGAATTCTTTGGTGTGTATAGCGAGTGATATTCCTTTAATCACAGAAAGGAGGTTAGGATTTTGAGTGAAAATAGCAGTAGAGGGCAACAAAATATAGTAAAGAATGCAGAAGAAGACATGATTAATCTTGTCGATAACTTAAATCGGGATAATGATTTGAAGTACAATCGGCGAGCTTTTATAAAATCAATTGTAGCCGCATCAGTCACAGTTGGACTAGCTACCGTACCTTTTCAAATATTATCTCATAGAGTTGAATCATCAGATGGTACTCGAAAGAAAATTGTCGACCTATCTCAGTTGCAAAAAGGACAATCTTTTGAGTTTAATTATCCAGATGAAGCACAACCTGCGTTATTAATTCATAAACAAGATGGAAATTTAATAGCATTTAATAATAAGTGTACGCACTTACAATGCCCAGTTTTCTATCAGTCAGAAGAAGGAAAAGAACAATTAATTTGTCCTTGTCATCGAGGTTTCTTTGATTTAGAGGGTCAACCAACAGGAGGACCACCACAGCGTGAGTTACCAAAAATTACGTTAGAAATTAAAGACGGAGTTGTCTATGCCGTTGGTAGAGAGGTTCGCCATGGATAAAAAAGGGTGGATTATCCTCATTTTTGTTACATTAGTTGTCAATATTATTATGTTACAAATGACAATTGAAGCTTATCATGGGGAAGAAGTAACTAAAACAACAACTTGTATGATGGTTGCGATTGTATCTTCCGCTATTACGTTAATTTCGTATCTACAATGGAAAAAATTAGAATACAAGAAGTAATAGGTGAGTTTGGGACAAAAGGGGTTTTTACCCCGATTGTCCCAAATTCGTAAAATGAATGATTGCTGAAATTCGATAAGATCACGATTTTAGTGAACCATTCATTTTACTAAAACATGTCAAAAGAATTTAGTTCCAAACTCTGGCTGTATAGCTGATTACAAATGAAGGAAAATTTTTTATTATTTTATCTTCATATATTTGATATGATATAACTATCCAACTGTTGGTATTATTATTCAGTGGGTAGCTCCTCAAAAAATGTACATACTAGAAACAATTCCCCACCAAATTATCTTCGTTTGGAACGTTACTTTTTTAGAGAGTGGAACGTAACTTTTTAAAGGGTTTTTTAGTGAAATGAATGATTTACCAACAGGTTGATAAAATGTAAATTTTGGTAATCATTCAATTCATGAGTTTTTGTCAATCAGGGTATTTTTTGCCAATCTACAAAGACTCGAAAGGAGGAAAAGAATGAAGGATACAAAAAACCGCCCGCTACGAGATTTACGAATTTCGGTTACGGATAAGTGTAATTTTCGTTGTACATACTGTATGCCAAAAGAAATATATCCTGATAATTATCCATTTATGAAAAGGGATCAGTTGTTATCTTTTGAAGAAATTATTCGTTTGGCAACGCTTTTTCTTTCATTTGGTGTAGAGAAAATTCGTCTAACTGGCGGCGAGCCTTTATTACGTAGAGAATTGCCTTCTCTTATTGAAAAACTTTCTAAGTTAGATGGACTGAAAGATATTGGGCTTACAACAAATGGTGTTCTTTTAAAAAAATATGCAAAACAACTGGCGGATGCTGGGCTATGCCGAGTAAATGTCAGTTTAGATGCTTTGACAGATAGTATTTTTACTAAACTTAATGGTCGAGCTGTTGGGGTTGCACCAATCTTAGAGGGAATAGAAGAAGCAAAAAATTGTGGTTTGCAAGTAAAGGTAAATATGGTTGTTAGAAAAGGCTTTAATGATAGCGAAATTTTGCCAATGACTCGTTATTTTAAAGATCGTGGGATTACTTTGCGATTTATTGAATTTATGGATGTCGGAAATTCAAATGGTTGGAAATTGGATGAAGTAGTCACTAGTAAAGAGATTAGAGATATGATTCATGCGGAAATGCCAATTGAACCAATAGATACATACTATGGTGAAGTGGCAAAACGATATACATTTGTAGATAGCCCGTCTGAAATTGGCTTTATTTCTTCGGTAACGGAAACTTTTTGTTCTAGTTGTACACGAGCTAGAATTTCGGCAGAGGGTAAATTATATACGTGTTTGTTTGCAACTGATGGATATGATTTGCGAGAGCTTTTGCGAGATGGTAAAGGTGATGAGGAAATCGAAAAGTTTGTAAGGAATATTTGGGAGAAAAGAGATGACCAATATTCTGTAGACCGTTTTAATCATAAGGCGGAGCGAAAAAAAATCGAAATGCGTTATATAGGTGGATAAATGAGTGTACAAGAACATAAATTACATGCGATGAAAAGTGTTTCATGTAAAGTAATTACCATATCAGATACAAGAACAGAATTGACCGATAGTAGTGGAAAGTTAATGATGGACTTACTTAAAGAAGCTGGACATGAAATTATAGCGTATGAAATAGTTAAAGATGAACAAGGCGAAATAGAGCAAGCTATTAAGCAAGGCTGTGAAGATAATATAGATGTGATCCTAACTAATGGTGGAACTGGTATTGCCATGCGTGATGTGACAATTGAAGTTGTACAGAAACTAATTGATAAGGAAATAGTCGGTTTTGGAGAATTATTTCGGATGTTAAGTTATACTGAAGATATTGGATCAGCGGCTATTTTAAGTCGAGCAATAGCTGGTGTGTGTGGACGGAAAGTAATTTTTTCTACCCCTGGTTCAACAAAAGCTGTACAATTAGCAATGAATAAATTAATTATCCCAGAAATTACCCATATTGTTTCCGAGATTAGAAAAGATTTACGATAAATTTCAGATAAAAGTTGTTAGGTGGGAGGATTGTCCATGTTTGAACCACGCAAACCAATACTAGTAGAAGAAGCAATTAATCGAGTGATGCAGTATGTCAAGACTGGCGAGTCAGAAAGCTTGGCAATTGAGGACTGTGATAGCCGATTTCTAGCAAACGATATTGTTGCTACCTATGATATTCCAATGTTTGATCGTTCACCATATGATGGCTTTGCCCTGAGAGCTATGGATACAGAAGGGGCAACAACAGAAACACCAATTACATTTCAAGTAGTCAAAACACTTGGGGCAGGTAAAGTATATGAACAAGAAGTAAAACCATTTGAAGCAGTACGAATTATGACTGGTGCAAAAATCCCTGCTGGTTGTGATGCAGTTGCGATGTTCGAGATTGTTTCAAGTGACGAGGAACACATGACCATCAAACGCCAGTTAAAAGCTGGAGATAATATCGTCTTTCAAGGAGAGGATATTCAAACAGGGGAAATAGTTGTCCGTAGAGGTAATTGCATAACACCTGGCATAAAAGCTTTGCTTGCGACATTTGGTTACAGAAATGTACCAGTCATGAAGAAAATAAAAGTAGCTGTGTTTGCAACAGGAGATGAGTTACTCGATATAGAAGAACCAATTATAGATGGGAAAATTCGTAATAGTAATACATATATGCTCTGTTCGCAAGCGAAAAGAAGCGGAGCAGACCCGATTTATTATGGTCATTTACAAGATGACTTTGAGAAAACATATGAGGCAGTGAAACAAGCTTTAGAAAAAACAGATATCGTGATAACAACGGGTGGAATTTCCGTTGGCGATTTTGACTTCTTGCCTGAAGTATACGAACGATTAGGTGCGGAAGTGTTGTTTAATAAAGTAGCAATGAGACCAGGCAGTGTAACAACCGTTGCGGTGCTTAATGGGAAATTGCTCTTTGGTTTATCAGGAAATCCATCTGCATGTTATGTTGGCTTTGAATTATTTGTTCGTCCAATTATTCGTTATACGTTAGGTTGCGAGGGGCTTCATTTGAAAAAAATCCGAGCCATTTTAGATAGTGATTTTCCAAAGGCAAATCCATTTACACGCTTTATCCGAGGAGTTATTCACTATGATAATACAAGAGTGTATGTCAATCCAAGTGGCAAGGATAAATCAAATATTGTTTCTTCCTTAGCAACAGTAAACTGCCTAATCATTTTGCCGAGTGGAACAAGAGGTTATACAAAGGGGACGGAAGTGGATATTCTTCTACTGGAAGATAATGAAGGCGTTCCACATACATGGGGATAAAAACACTTCAAATAGTTGGATACAAAAATAGTGGCAAAACAACATTAGTGGAAAAATTAATAAGAGAATTATGTAAGCATCATACAAAAGTAGCAACAATCAAACATCATGGTCATGGCGGAGAACCAGAGGCTATTCCTGCTACGGATTCAAGGAAACATAAGTCTGCTGGAGCAGTTGTAACGGCTGTCGAAGGTGATGGATTATTACAAATTGAAGTGAGCCAGACAACATGGGGAATAGAAGAAATTGTTCAAGCTCTATCCATTTTCTCATTTGACGTTCTTTTAATAGAAGGGTATAAATATAAAAACTATCCTAAAATTGTTTTAGTGAAATCTATGGAAGATATAGAGCTTTTGCAGAAGCTAAATGGTATTCAAGCAGTTATTTCATGGATACCAATACAAAATGAGGCTTATCCTGTTTTTTTAATAGATGAAGAAGAACACTATATAAAATGGATCATCATGTACTTACTGAGGGAGTTAGAGCGATGAATTTTGAAATTACCTCCGAACCAATTAATACGCAATCAGTTATTGATAAAGTTATTGACCGAAATGCAGGGGCGATTACAACATTTATTGGAACGGTTAGAGAACTAACCAAGAATAAAAGGACATTATATTTAATTTATGAAGCGTATGTTCCGTTAGCAGTAAAAAAGTTAGAAGAGATAGGGATTGAAATACAAAATTTATATCCAGAAGCAAAAGTTGCGATTACGCACCGCATTGGAACATTGACGATAACAGATATTGCTGTTGTGATTGCAGTGTCTACGCCACACCGAAAAGATGCATATAAAGCAAATGAATACGCCATTGAACGTATTAAGGAAATTGTGCCAATTTGGAAAAAAGAGCATTGGGATAATGGAGAAATGTGGGTTGGAAATCAGTTAGAAACGGAAACTTATTCGGAGAAGCAAATAGAGGAGATGGAGGACAATGATTAATCTATTATTTTTCGCAAATATTAAAGAGATAGTTGGAACAGAGCAAATGCAAATGGATATAGCGAATGTTTCTGTTTTAGAACTAAAGAAGAAACTTTCTGACACCTATGGTATTCCAAATTTATCGGCAATGATGGTGTCGGTGAATGAAGAGTTTGAAACAGATGATACAATGATTCAATCCGGTGATACAGTGGCAATTATCCCACCAGTTAGTGGTGGATGAGATGAAAGAGCTTACACATTTTAATGAACAAGGTCGAGCAAAAATGGTCGATATTTCTGATAAAGAGATA
This sequence comes from Caryophanales bacterium, assembly GCA_031546705.1. Classification (GTDB taxonomy): domain Bacteria; phylum Bacillota; class Bacilli; order Bacillales; family JAVBJX01; genus JAVBJX01. The sequence goes on along the minus strand of JAVBJX010000027.1, from coordinate 8,243 downwards.
TCAGAACGAATTGCTGTTGCTAGATCAAGCATTTTTTTGTCTGAGGAAATTTTTACGAAAATTAATCAGCGAAAAATGCAGAAGGGTGATGTATTGGCAGTTGCTCAAGTTGCTGGAATCATGGCGGCAAAGAAAACATCTGATATGATTCCGATGTGTCATCCACTAGCCTTAACAGGAGTAAACATCCAGTTTGAATGGAAAAAACAAGATGAGTGCTATGAACTTCTGATTGAAACAACAGTCAAAACAAAAGGAAATACAGGTGTTGAAATGGAGGCATTAACTGCTGCATCCGTCTGTGCGTTAACTATTTATGATATGTGTAAAGCAGTAGATAAAGGAATGATTATTGGTAAGACTTACTTACTACATAAATCAGGTGGAAAAAATGGCGATTATGAACGAGAATCCCTTGATGGATAAATATTCAAGACAACAGTTATTTGTTCCAATTGGACTAGAAGGGCAGAAAAAAATTCGCCAAAAACACGTTCTAATTGTTGGAGCAGGGGCACTTGGTTCAGGAAATGCAGAAATGCTTGTTCGAGCTGGGGTTGGAAAACTTACTATCATTGATCGGGATTATGTAGAGTTTAGTAATTTACAACGGCAACAATTATATACTGAACAAGATGCCATGCAGTCTTTGCCAAAAGCAATTGCTGCTAAGAAACGATTAGAGGAAATAAATAGTGATGTAGAAATTTTTGCATATGTAATGGATGCCAGTCCGCTTTTACTAGAGCCATTACTAGAAAATGTTGATGTTATTGTTGATGCTACAGACAACTTTGATACCCGAATGTTAATTAATGATTTGTCACAAAAATATTCTATTCCGTGGGTATATGGTGCATGTGTCGGAAGCTACGGTATGACGTATACAATTACTGAGAACGCTCCTTGTATGCATTGTTTGCTTACAGTGTTACCAATGAATGGAATGACTTGTGATACCGCAGGCGTTATTGCCCCAAGTGTAGCAATTGTTGTCGCCTATCAAACGACGGAAGTGTTAAAGCTATTAATAGAAGATAGCGAAGTAAGGAAAACATTTATTACATTTGATGTGTGGACAGGACAACATACAGCGATTAAAGTATCAAAAATGAAAAAAACGACTTGTCCATCTTGTGGTGAACAGCCAACATATCCATTTCTATCTAGCCAGCCAAATGTAGCAGTATTATGTGGGAGAAATACGGTGCAAGTGCGTTTTCCAAAACAAAAAGAAGTGGAACTAACACAAATTCGTTCGCAACTAAAGAAAGCTGGTATTGTTGTCGAAGGAAATGCTTATTTATTAAAAATAATACTCGATGAGCATCGGGTGATTCTGTTCCAAGATGGAAGAATTCTTGTTCATGGAACAAATGATGTAGCATTTGCAAGAAAATTATGTCAAAAATATTTTGGGTAAAAAACAGGATAAAAGAACTTGTTTTAATCGATTATGATAAGAGGATAGGTCAATTGGAGTAGTTTATACCCATTTTGACCTATTTTTTTGTTTGGTTTTTTACTTTAAGATAGAAAATGCAAAATATATTCATATAGGAATAGTGAAAAAATCCTAGTGTAAAAATAGATTTAAAAATATTTTTCTTTACTTGTATAGTAATGAGAGTATAATATATTCGTATAGGAATAGTTATTTTTTGCTTAAGAAGATAAGATTGAAACATCCATTTATTTTAAATTTTTTTAGTTTATATAAAAAAGGAGATGAGCGTATGTTTAAAAACATGAAAGTTAGAAGTAAACAGTTTTTACTTATTATTATTTTTACAATTACAATGGTAACTGTTGTTGGAGTAAATGGCAACACAATTATGAAAGGCTCTAAAGATGCAGATGCATTATATTACGAAAGATTATTACCAACAGTTTCTTTTGGTAAATATCGAGCAAACAACCGAGCAATTGAATCAGCGATATTTCAATCAATGCAAAATATTAATCGAGAAGAGGCAACACAATTAACACAAACGATTAACACATTACTTGCTGACAATGAGAAGTTTTTACAAGATTTTTCGAACAGCCCTAGGATAATCGATGAGGAAAAAACACTCATTACCGAACTTATAAATAACTATGCTCCTTATAAACAAACCATACTGAGCATTTTAAATTTAGGTAGTCAGAACAAAAATAAAGAAGCATATGCATTATGGAAAACACAAGGTATTTCGAGTACAGCCGCAATAGTTGCACCTGGAGAACAGTTAGAAAAATTAGAATTAAAGCTTGCTGAGGATACAAATAACCAAAATACATCCAACGCAAAAACAGGTTTATATACTTCTATTGGTGTGGCAGTTGTATTATTAATAGTAAGTATTATTGTTGCTTTACTAATTACAAAAGCAATTACTAGCCCATTACAATTAATTCAACGTTTGATGGTTAAAGCAGGTAAAGGTGACTTTACAGAAACATCTAATTATCAAGCAAAAGATGAATTAGGGATGCTTTCAGAAACGTACAATGAAATGTCTTTACAAGTTCGTAATTTATTATTAAAAGTGGGCGACACCGCAAACCAAGTAGCCGCTTTCTCGGAAGAACTTAATGCAAGTGCAGGGGAAACAACAAGAGCAACGGAACATATTTCCGAAATAGTTCAAGATGTTGCTTCTAATTCACAAGGTCAAGTTGACAGTATTGAGGATACAATGGGTACGTTAAATCAACTAGTTGACGGAGTTGGAACTATTACAAAAAATGCGTCTGTTGTGTCTACAAAATCAGGTGAAACATCAAAGAAATCAGCAGATGGAAATGTTGCCATTCAAACCGTTGTCAAACAAATGAATTCTATTAATCAGGCGATTGGTGGATTGAATATAGTTATCGTTGAACTTGGTGAACGTTCTAATGAGATTGGAGAAATTGTTCAAGTTATCACAGGAATTGCTGCACAAACAAACCTACTCGCACTAAATGCAGCAATTGAAGCGGCAAGAGCTGGTGAACAAGGAAAAGGTTTTGCAGTTGTAGCAGCCGAAGTAAGAAAACTAGCCGAACAATCTGGGGAATCTGCTCAAAAAATCTCTGGTTTAATTGGAAACATCCAAGCAGAAACGGAAAAAGCTGTTCAGTCGATGCAATTTGCCACAAATGAAGTAAAAGAAGGAATTGACATGGTTAGTGTTGCTGGTAAAACATTTGTAGACATTCAAGATGCCGTCACAGATGTAAACAACCAAATAGAAGAAGTATCTTCTTCTATTAATAAAATGTTCAAAGATACAGAAACAGTCGTTAAATCTGTTAATCAAATTCAACAAGCAGCTAAAAGCGTTTCGCAAAACACAGAAAGTGCTTCTGCTGCTACACAAGAGCAACTGGCATCTATGGAAGAGATTGCTGCCGCTTCCACAGCTTTATCTAATATGGCAGAAGAATTACAAGGACAAATTAACGAATTTAAAGTTTAAAGTCTGGGTCAATCGGGGGTGTTTTTTACCCCTTTTGACCCAGACCTATATGTAGGAAGTTTAGCAACTATTCATTTTATGAGCCTGAGCCAATCAGGGGTGTTTTACCCCTTTTGACTCAAGCTCACTGTTTTTTATTTCTATTCAGACGCTAACTGCGTTTTTGCTAAATCAACTAATCGTTTTGTCATGTGACCACCAACTGATCCGTTGGCGTAGGCTGGTGTATCTGGGTGAAGATGCACACCAAACTCTTGTGCAATTTCCCATTTCATAGAATCTAATGCTTGTTCAATCCCAGGAACAACTAATTTATTTCGTGACATATAATTCATCCTTTCTAAAAGAAATTTACCTTCTTAGTATGTGTCCAAGAAAATAAATCTTCCACTAAAAATATTAACAATTTTGCCTAATCTTTCTTATATCCAGCATCAATAGATGGATGCATAAATAAGGCTTTAGGGTTTTTCATTTGTTCTAAGAGTGCACGATTTTCCTCACTATTCCAGCCAATATCGTTGGTTGGATGGACCCATTCACTGCCTGCCATTACATTTGGATCGGTATCTTTACTCCAATTGTTAAGTGGTGATTGTTTTGAATTATACAAGCTATCACCAATAATAACACCATGTTCATTTTTGAATGGCGGTTGTATTTTTATTCCTGTTCCCAAAAAAGAAGGAGCATTTGTTTGATGTGGCTGTGTTCCATGTAACATGGGCGAATCCTTCTCCATTTTCATCACCTCTGTATGTAGTATGCCACGATAAATAAAATTCATGAGTTCGGACAGAATAAAAGAAAGTTGGTGAGTCAAAAGAGGTATTTTACCCCAATTAACTCACCAATGGAAACTGAATAAGTTGCTGAAATTCTGTAAAATCCATTCAGTTAAAACTTTTGTGTTAATACAAAACAAGGAGGAATACAAATGAAACGAAAAGTAGCTCATGATATGGCAACAAAGACAAGCAAAACACCAAAAGAAAGTCTGCCAAAGGATGAAATGCAAGCACAATTTAGTAAAGAAAATCCTGCAAAAGGGGCAAATCGTAATTCAAAACTCGGGCAGCATGGTGACTGATATTTTCTAGGAGCGACAAACGCATAAATTATTTTTCGTGCGTTTGTCGTGATTCTTTCTCTATTTTGTGTACATCAGTAAGTAGTGGAGATGAAGGAAGTAACCATAGAAAAGAAAACGGAAGCTTATGCCCCGTTTTCTTTTCCTATAAAGATTTTCGTCTGTAGTGCAGTCTGATCAAAATATGCTAAGACAATAGACGGCACTTTCTTTATTTCCTTTGTCTTTAAGTAATGGTGTAAATCAAAAGGTATTGTTTCAATCATAGTATGTTTGTATATATCTTTTTCATTTAAGTGAAGTTCTGCAAATTCTTCTCCGAGAAGAAGGGGATTGTCAATAATAGAACGGTATATTTGTTTACTGGTTCGTTCAGTCCACCAAGGTTTCCGTGGTTTGTATTTCTGATTACGCAAATAATCGTATTTCATTAAGACTTCTATAATTGGTAAATGTTCATTTTTAGCCAAGAATTCATGCAGATGGCGAAATAAATCTTCTAACTGATGCCCAATTTTTGCCCATCCTTGTTTGCTCCAAAATGAGCCGAATTGTTGAAAGAAATCAAACGGTGTGGACCAAATTTCTGCCATGTATTCCATTGTTTCATCCATGCGGTGGTCATTCCAATATTTTTCTAGCACATCCTCGACTTGCTTCATGCGGACAATATCGGCAAAAGACAGAGAATTATTACTTAGCACTTCATATGGTGCTTTATCCATAAATACATAATTGTGTTTTGTGGCATTTAGACGTACTCCAGTGCCACGAAGCATTTTTAAGAATCCAAGCTGTAGTTCTTCTGGTCTTAACGCAAAAACATCATTAAATGTTTTACGGAAGGAATCGTAATTTTCTTCTGGAAGCCCAGCAATTAAATCGAGATGTTGGTCGATTTTTCCGCCGTTTTTTACCAGCGTGACTGTTCTTGTGAGCTTCTCGAAGTTTTGTTTTCTAAGTACTAATTCATTGACTTGGTCATTGGTTGATTGAACGCCAATTTCAAAGCGGAATAAGCCAATAGGAGCGTTGGTATTTAGAAATTCAATGACTTCTGGACGCATAATGTCTGCGGTAATTTCAAATTGAAACACCGTTCCCTCTATATGTTCATCTATTAAAAATTGGAACATTTCCATGGCGTAACTGCGGTGAATATTGAACGTGCGGTCGACAAATTTAATGAGCTTTGCTCCATGTTTCATTAAGTAACGAATGTCATCTTTGATTTTTTCTCGGTTAAAATAACGAACACCAACTTCTATGGAAGAAAGGCAAAATTGACACGTAAATGGGCAACCTCTACTCGTTTCTACATAGGTAATTCGTTTTGCTAAATGCGGAATGTCTTCAGCAAATTGATAAGGTGAAGGAACGGTGGTTAGTGATACTTTTTCATTTGGCGGTTGAATAAAAATCTCCCCGTTTTGCCGATAAGCTAGCCCAGATACTTTTTTGAAATTTTTCTCAGGCAAGTTCTGAAGAAATTGTTTAAATGCTTTTTCACCTTCGCCAATAATAATATAATCAAAGAAGTCGAGGAAGTGGCGAGCATCATAGGTTACTTCTGGGCCGCCAACAATGATTGTTACAGAGGGTAGCACTTTTTTTAAAAGTGTACAAACTTGAATGATTTCTTCAATATTCCAAATGTAACAGCTAAAACCAATGACATCTGGATGTTGTTCGTATAAATCAGTAACAATATTTAAAATAGGATCTTTGATTGTATACTCAGCGAGTGTAACGTCAAATTCTGGTGCGGCATAGGCTTTTAAGTAACGAATTGCTAAGTTTGTATGAATGTATTTTGCATTTAAAGTGGCACAGACAATCTTCATCATAGTTCTCCTTCGGTATAATAACGTAGTATACCACAAAATGGGGTAGGAAGAAATGGGTAAAAAACACTCGGAATGCCCCATCCTCATGAACGGAATGGGTACTATATAATTTTTGTGACACATAAAGTCAAGAGTTTTATGAAATTTTTCTATTTCTCACCAAAATTATTTTCCCAACAAAAAAACACCCTCAAATGAGAGTGCCTTTCAAGTTATTTATACACATCACCACGGTTATCAATAGATAACACAAAGATTATCTTTTCTTTATGATCCATTTCAAAAATGATTCGATAAGCACCTACTCGTAAACGCAATTGGTTTTGTCGTCCCTTTAAAGGAACAATATCTCCAATTGGCGGTTGAGTACAGAGTCCGAGCAGTCCTTTTTGAATTCTTACTTGCACAGACATTTCTTGTTTGGTTAGAAATTTAATTGATTCACGACTCAGTTTGAGTTGGTAGGTTAAGCTCATTCATTGCATCCTCCCATGTTACAAACTCGTGTGAGTTTTCTATCTGTCTTTTTTCTTCCTCACTTAACTCTACATCATCTGGAGACATTGCTTCAATCTCACTCCAAGTAGGTCTTTTTGAGTCTTCTAAAGCATGACGGAAATTATAAAGAACATTGAATACAAACTCCATTTTTTCATCTGGAATTTTTTCAATAAGATCATATGATTTGACTCTAAATTCATTTATCGCCAATGTAATCACCTCTATATAGGATATAAATAAATCTCCACCACAGGATGAAGATTTATTTATTATACCACATTTTTGATGTATATAAAATGTATTAAACTACTACTTTTACAGTGATACCTGTAATTTCTTCTAATCTAAGAATCACTGTATTAAAATACCTAAAACTATCAACTTCCTTGTTACTATACTCACTTTTATCTCTGTACTACTCGCCGTAATCTTCGGTTTTCAAATTATTAACTTTCGCTCTCTTTTTATATACAGATTTTAAATTCTAAATCTAGGTGTATGTAGGGAAATATTACTGTTTCAAGGTGTGTTAATTTTAAATAAAAAAATTTTCTGTTATAATAAATTTAATAAGGTGATTGTATACCCAAATAATATGTCGAATGTATAAAAATATTGGATGTTTATCTTCTTAATAAAGGGTAAATATGTTAGAATTAATAGGATTAAATACAGTATATATCTAATTTTATAAATTGGAAGTGATGAAGTGTTTAAAGACTATATTGTTCTTACTTCCGTAATAATCGCTTATTTATTTCTATCCGTCATATTTCTTGAGTACCTGTTCAAAGGGATAGATATGTCTGTGAAAAGAAATCATTTGCGTAGGCAGATTTTAAACGGAGTGTTATTTAGTATATGTTACTTCTTTCTAATGAATTTTCAGTTTATTCATTCCGAAGCATTTCAATCTCATTTACAAATTCTATTTGTTATGACTGCTTCTTTTTTTGGGATTATTCCTGTTGTTTTAGTGACAATGACTATCTATGGCGTTGACTATATTCAACATAATTTTGAAGATATAGAAGTTATCTATTTTCTTTATGGTGGGATGAGTCTGTTTTTTGCTAAACAGAACTTTAGTATGCTCAGAAAAAGTGTAGCAATTATAATCAGCTCTATTGCTTTTTCCTATGCAATACCTACTGATGTGATGGATAGAGAGAATATGCTTGACTCTAACCTATATTTGTTAGTATCAGAAGTAGTTACTTTAACCCGTTGTGCTATTAAAATGAATTGTAGTAAAAAAAAAGCAAAAAAAGCTACCCTTCTCTATAGAAAATTAACGAATTTTCTGAGACTAGAATACTAATTCTTTGATTTTGGCGGGTTGCTCTTTCCCTAATAATT
>JAVBJX010000038.1:0-45443 GCA_031546705.1 Caryophanales bacterium | reverse complement strand
AAATCTTCTATCGTCATGTTACAATACTTTTGGAACTCTAACATGATTATGCCCCCCTATCTTTATCACTTTGGCGTTTTATTGATAGTTTAGCATATCTTGTTTGAGTTCTCTTTTTTTTTATCTAGCACAACGGGTTAATGCAGTGTCTAAAGATAAGACTTATCAGTATCTTCCTGTAAAATATAAAGTTAGATAAGATGGTACTAAGTAAATAGAAATATGGGAGTGGATGATTTATGAAAGGTATAATTCTAGCAGGAGGAAGCGGCACACGCCTCTATCCCCTAACAAAATCAATATCAAAACAACTATTACCGATTTACGATAAACCAATGATCTACTATCCATTATCTATACTAATGCTAGCAGGAATTAAAGAAATCTTAATCATCTCTACACCAGAAGACACACCACGTTTTGAACAACTACTAGGCAGTGGCTCAGATTTAGGTATTCACTTATCTTATGCTATCCAACCATCACCAGATGGACTAGCACAAGCATTTATTATTGGTGAAGAATTCATTGGTGAAGATTCAGTTGCTCTTGTTTTAGGAGATAATATTTTTTATGGTCATGGTTTTACAGAAATCCTCGAAAGAGCATCAAGCCGTACATTTGGAGCAACTGTATTTGGTTATAACGTCAAAGATCCAGAACGTTTTGGCGTGGTGGAATTTGCTGAGAATGGCAAAGCACTTTCGATTGAAGAAAAACCAATTGAACCAAAATCAACCTACGCTGTTGTAGGTCTGTATTTCTATGATAATCGAGTGGTTAATATTGCAAAGAATATCGAACCATCTATCCGTGGAGAGTTGGAAATTACAGATATAAATAAAGTATACTTAGGTCTAGGTGAGATGAATGTCGAATTACTTGGACGTGGTTTTGCGTGGCTGGATACTGGTACACACGAGTCACTACTAGAAGCATCAACATTTATCGAAACAATTGAACGCCGTCAAAGTTTAAAGGTAGCTTGCCTAGAAGAAATTGCATATAGGAAAGGATATATTTCTAAAGAAAAGTTACTTGAACTCGCAGAACCATTAAAGAAAAATGCTTATGGTCAGTATTTAATAGATTTGGCAAAACGTGTGAAGTAGGTGAGTAGAATGAATGTGATAAAAACAATTTTCCCAGATGCATATGTATTAGAGCCAAAAGTATTCGGTGATCATCGTGGATTTTTTATGGAAACGTATAATGAACAAGTGATGAAGAAGTTAGGATTTTCTTTTGAATTTGTGCAAGATAATCATTCATGCTCTGCTGAAGCAGGGACATTACGTGGTTTGCACTATCAGTTAGAGCCATATGCACAGACAAAGTTAGTTCGTGTTGTTCGTGGAGCTGTATATGATGTGATTGTTGATATTCGTGTAGGTTCACCAACATTTGGAAAGTGGCAAGGTTTTATTTTAAGTGAAGCGAATAAACGGCAGTTATTAATTCCAAAAGGATTTGCTCACGGTTTTTGTACATTAGTGAAAGATACAGAGTTTTTATATAAGGTTGATCAATATTATTCAGCAGAGTGTGATAGGGGTATTTTATGGAATGACCCAGCACTTGCGATTGATTGGCCTACAAGTATACCAATTTTATCAGAAAAAGATACTTGTCATTCGATATTATCGGAAGTGGAAAATACATTTATCTATAAAAAGTAAGGAGGGATGATTATGAGGATTTTAGTAACGGGTGGGGCAGGGTTTATTGGTAGTAACTTTGTTAACTATATGGTCAAAAAATACTCAACCTATCACATTACAAATTTGGATGCACTTACATATGCGGGTAATTTAGAAAATGTGAAAGAAGTAGAAAATGCACCAAATTATCGTTTTGTTAAAGGCAATATTATCGACACTGTTTTAGTTGAATCTTTATTTGAACAAGGGATAGATGTGATAATTAATTTTGCCGCTGAATCTCATGTTGACCGTAGTATTACTGATCCAGGTATTTTTGTGAAAACGAATGTACTAGGGACACAAGTATTATTAGATGCAGCGAAAAAATACAATGTGAAAAAGTATGTACAAATTTCTACGGATGAAGTGTATGGTACGCTAGGAGAAACTGGTTATTTTACGGAAGAAACCCCATTAGAGCCTAATAGCCCATATAGTGCGAGTAAAGCAGGAGCAGATTTACTTGTTCGAGCGTATCATGAGACATTTGATTTGCCAGTCAATATTACACGTTGTTCAAATAATTATGGACCGTACCATTTTCCTGAGAAACTTATTCCGCTGATGATTAGTCATGCGTTAAATGATAAACCGCTTCCTGTATACGGAGACGGATTAAATATTCGTGATTGGCTTCATGTCGAGGATCATTGTCGTTCGATTGATCTTGTTTTACATAAAGGTGTGAACGGGGAAGTATATAATGTTGGTGGTCATAATGAACGAACAAATATTGATGTAGTGAAAACTATTTTACATCATCTTAGAAAATCTGAATCATTAATTCAATTTGTGGAAGATCGGCTTGGTCATGATCGGCGTTATGCAATTGATGCGACGAAATTAGGAGAGCTTGGTTGGGAACCGAAGTACACATTTGAAACAGGACTCAGACAAACGATTGATTGGTATGTAAACAATCGTGAGTGGTGGGAGAATATTTTGTCAGGTGATTACCAAAACTATTATGAAAAACAATATGGTCATAAGTTGGAGAGTAAGTCGTGAAGATTCTAGTAACAGGTGCGAATGGACAGCTTGGTCAAGAGCTTGTGAAGCAGCTTGATGCACTTTCATTCGACATCTATGCATTTACAAAGAGTGAACTGGATATTACGAATGAGCAAGCTGTTTTTGAGATAGTGGAACGTATTCATCCAGATGTTATTATTAATGCAGCGGCTTATACAAAAGTCGATTTAGCGGAGACAAATGTAGAGTTAGCTTATGCGGTAAATGCCTATGCTCAACGCAATATAGCTGTAGCAGCTGAGAAAATTGGTGCAAAAGTTTGTTATGTGAGTACAGATTATGTGTTTAATGGAAAAGAAAATTCTCCATATAAGGAATACGATAATACAGATCCATTAGGAATATACGGTCGATCAAAATTTGTTGGTGAGCAGTTGACACATACATTAAGTTCAAAATATTTTATTGTACGAACAGCTTGGATGTATGGGGAGTACGGTCATAATTTTGTGAAAACAATGTTACAATTAGTAAAGGAACAGGATGAATTAGGTGTGGTGAATGATCAAATTGGTTCACCTACATATGCGGTAGATTTAGCTGGATTTATTACTGCTTTAGTACAGACAGAAAAGTATGGTATTTACCATTGTACAAATAGTGGCTCATGTTCGTGGTACGAATTTGCTCAAGCAATTTTTGAGGAAAGTGGAATAGAAGTGAATTTGCAGCCGCTTTCGACCGAAGAATTTCCACGTCCAGCAGCACGACCACACTATTCGGTATTAGATGATTTTGCACTGCGTGTGAATGGTTTTTCATCACTTCGTCATTGGAGAGAAGCGTTGAGAGAGTATTTGAAGCGTTGAATCATAAGAGAAATCAATTTAAAGGTTAGCACAATTGGGGTATTTTTCCCTTTTGGGTTAATCTTTTTTATTTTTTAAATGGAAGAGGATTAATTTGTGATATAATAAGTTGAATATAGAATTAGTGTTATTTCATTCATATTGTTCCCATTCTTTTCTATGACTACATAAATGTTATTTATGTTATTCTAAATAAACGAGAAATATTAGAGGTATAGAGTGATTATTTGAATGGATATTAGAGTGCAAAAATCACATGTAACAAAAATTAGTATTTCAGCAAACGTACCAATTTTTTTAGGTATTTGATAAGAAGGTGAAGAAATGGATGTTAGTATCATTATTGTCAATTATAATACATGCAAATTAACAGTGGAGTGTATTCAATCTGTATATGACTCTCAACTAGATTATCAATATGAAATTTTTGTCGTGGATAATGCTTCAGTAGATGGTTCTGTTTTGGCAATTCGACAATCATTTTCCAATGTTACTGTAATTGCAAATAAAGAGAATGTTGGATTTTCAAGGGCGAATAATCAAGCAATTCGGGCTGCAAAGGGACGCTATATTCTATTGTTAAATTCTGACACAGTTGTACAGGAAAACACCATCTACGAAATGCTTCAGTTTATGGATAAGAATGATAATATTGGAGCAAGTGGATGTAAAGTAGTATTGCCAGATGGTTCGCTTGATCAGGCATGTCATCGGGGTTTCCCAACACCTGCTGCTTCATTTTATTATATGACTGGTTTTGCAAAGCGTTATCCAAATAATCCTACGTTTACAGGCTATCACTTAACCTATTTAAATATGGATGAAACGCATGAAATTGATTGCTTAGTCGGAGCATATATGCTTGTTCGGAGGAAAGCAATTGAACAAGCAGGTTTATTAGATGAAACATTTTTTATGTATGGAGAGGATATTGATTGGTGTTATCGGATTAAAGAAGCTGGATGGAAGATTGTCTATTATCCTCTTGTCTCTATTATTCATTATAAAGGTGCAAGTAGTCGAAAGAAACCGTTTAAAATTATTTATGAATTCCATCGAGCAATGTATTTATTTCACAAATATCATTATGCAAAAAAATATCCATTTATTATAAATTGGGTAGTTTATGGTGGGATTTCTTTAAAGTTTTTGCTTACTTTGTCGATAAACAGTGTGAAGAAAGTATCAGGAGGAGGATAAAATGAAAATTAGAAAAGCAATTATTCCTGCTGCTGGTTTGGGAACAAGATTTTTACCCGCTACGAAAGCACAACCAAAAGAGATGTTACCTATTGTTGATAAGCCTACCATCCAATACATTGTCGAAGAAGCAGTTGCTTCGGGCATTGAAGATATTATTATTATTAGCGGACGTAATAAAAGAGCGATTGAGGATCATTTTGATAAATCTTATGAGTTAGAGGAAAGACTGTATCAAAAAGAAAAGTTTGGTCTCTTGAAAGAACTACAACAAATTTCTAATATGGCTAATATCCATTACATTCGCCAAAAGGAACCGAAAGGACTCGGAAATGCTATTTTGTGTGCTAGTTCTTTCATTGGAAACGAGCCATTTGCTGTGTTGCTTGGGGATGATATTGTTGATGCAAAAGTTCCGTGTTTACAGCAATTAGTAGATATTTTTTATGAAACGAAATGTTCAGTAGTTGGTGTGCAACCTGTTCCTACAAAGGATGTATGCAAATATGGAATTGTAAAGCCAAATACTTATTTGAATGAAAGAACTTGCTATATCGAGAGAATTGTAGAAAAGCCAACTGTTGATGAATCTCCTTCTAATTATGCAGTGTTAGGTAGATATGTATTAACACCAGAGATTTTCCCAATACTAGAAAAACTACCTGCTGGAGCAGGTGGAGAAATTCAGCTAACAGATGCCATTCAACAATTAATAGAAATTCAATCGGTTATAGCTCATCAGTTTGAAGGGCGTAGATATGATATTGGAGATAAACTTGGTTTTGTGCAAGCAACGATTGAGTTTGCTCTAGCACGTGAAGATTTACAAAAAGAATTGATTCCTTACTTAATATCACTAGTGCAAAATATTCAAGATAAAACTTTGGCATCTATCAAATAATTGGAGGGGCTCTTATGATTCGAGGAAAAGAAAAATTTCTATCACAATTATATGCAGGTGCTGATTTTATTGTTATCCAAATCGCTTTTCTTATCGCATGGTTTGTTCGGTTTCTTTTATTTGATAAGAATGTAGATGGATATCTTCCATTTGAAACTTACTTGTTTTGGAGCTTTATATATGGTGTTGTTTTTGTTGGAATGGCTTTTATTCTTTCTTTATATATACCGAAACGAAAAAGTAAATTTGCTTATGAACTAACTAGTCTACTTCAAGTGCATGTATTTAGTGGATTTGTATTATTAAGCATCCTTTTTACTGTGAAAATTGTAGATATTTCTCGTGTTTTCTTATTAGTTTACATTGGAACAAGTTTAATAATGACATTTATTTATCGATATATTGTAAAACAAAGCTTACGACAACTTCGGAAAAATGGACATAATAAACAATTTGTTCTTATTGTTGGAGCTGGTGCATTAGGGCGTAAATATTATCAAACTTTAAGACAACAACCTGAATTTGGTTTAGAAGTTTTGGGTTTTTTAGATGATTATCATAAAGAACATGCTGATGAATACAAGCAATATAAACCAATTATTGGGAAAGTAGATGATTTATCTAACATTCTCATTCATAAACTGGTTGATGAAGTAATTATTGCTTTGCCAATGAAAGCTTATCCAAAGTATCGGGCAATTATTTTAGCTTGTGAAAAAGCCGGAATTCGTGTTTCTATTATTCCAGATTTTTATGATATCTTACCAGCTGCACCGTATTTTGAGAGTTTTGGTGATTTACCAATTATTAATGTACGGGATGTTCCGCTGGATGAAGTTGGTAATAAATTACAGAAGCGTTTATTTGATATTGTGTTTTCAGGTTGTGTAATTTTGTTACTTTCACCTATCTTGTTAGCTATTGCTATCGGTAATAAAGTAACCTCTTCTGGACCAATTATTTTTAAACAAGAAAGAGTGGGACTCAATCGCCGTAAGTTCTATATGTATAAATTTCGTTCAATGAAACATATGCCACAATCTGCATCAGATACACAGTGGACAACTGAAAATGATCCCCGCCGTACAAAGTTTGGAACATTTCTGAGAAAAACCAGTTTGGATGAGCTTCCACAATTTTTTAATGTTCTATTTGGGGATATGAGTGTAGTTGGTCCACGTCCAGAACGTCCATTCTTTGTCGATCAATTTAAAGAAGAAATTCCAAAATATATGGTGAAACATCATGTTCGTCCTGGAATTACAGGCTGGGCACAAGTGTGTGGGCTCCGTGGGGATACGTCTATTAAAAAAAGAATAGATCATGATTTATTTTACATTGAGAACTGGACGATATTATTCGATATCAAAATTATACTGAAAACGGTTGTGAATGGTTTTGTTAATCGGAATGCATATTAGAGTGGATAGAACAATTGGGGTAAAACACTCCGAGTGTTCTATCCTTATGAAATGTATGGCTGCCGAAATTTGTGTATTATCAACGTTTTAGTAAATCATAAATTTCATTAAAATCTTTTCAAAGATTTCTGTCTTAACCTCGTTATTTTTTTGAGAAATTTTAAGAATGTGCCAAATTAGGAGAAAATAAAATGAAATACAGTTTATCAATAGTAGTTCCTTGTTATAACGAATCGCAGTCTCTTCCACTATTTTATGATGAGATACAGACTGTTTTACATAACTTAAATGATGTTGAAGTAGAAATAATCTTCGTTAATGATGGTTCGAAAGATCAAACTTTACATATTCTGACTGAAATCTCTTTAACTGATTTACGTGTAAAATATATTTCATTCTCTCGTAATTTTGGAAAAGAAGCTGCTATATTAGCTGGATTAAGAGCTTCACAAGGAGATTACATTGTTTTAATGGATGCAGATTTACAAGATCCCCCTAGACTTCTCCCAGAAATGATTAATTGTATATGTGTTCAAGGATATGATAGTGTTGCGACGAGGAGAGTAAGTAGAAAAGGAGAGCCACCCATTCGTTCTTTTTTTGCGAGGATGTTTTATAAAATCATTAATAAGATTTCAGATGCAGATATTGTAGATGGAGCAAGGGATTATCGAATGATGACTAGAGAAATGGTTAATTCCATATTAGAGTTAAGTGAGTATCATCGGTTTTCTAAAGGGATTTTTAGTTGGGTTGGATATCATACAAAATGGTTAGAGTTTGAAAATGCTGAAAGGATAGCTGGTGAATCGAAGTGGTCTTTTAAGAAGCTTTTCTTTTATGCGATTGAAGGGATTGTTGCTTTTTCGACAGTTCCTTTGAGAATGTCTTCTATCTTTGGCGTACTTATTTCGATTTTAGCGGTTTTGACTACAATTTTTGTTATAATAAGGAAACTCCTATTTGGAGATTCAGTTGCAGGATGGACATCATTAATGTGTGTTGTTTTGTTTATAGGTGGGGTTCAGCTCCTATTTATGGGGATTATCGGAGAGTATTTAGCGAAAACATATATGGAAGTTAAACGAAGGCCTAATTATATTATTAAAGAAACGAACACAGATGTTAGGTAAATGGTTATATGAAATATTTCAAGCTATTTTTTAATAAGCAGTTTATGCGTTTTGCGATTGTGGGAGTGATAAATACTATTATAGGTATATCCTTAATGTTTTGTTTTTATAATTTATTTGACTTGGGATATTGGAAGTCGACCTTTTTGGCAAATTTATTGGCGAGTGTGCTGAGTTTTTTTCTTAATAAAAATTTCACTTTTCAATCTAAATCTTCATTAGTGAAAAGTGTAAAGAGATTTGTCATAGTAATTATTTTTTGTTATATAATTGCTTATTTGATAGCTGAAAATCTTATTTTATATGGTTTTCAGATGATTGATTTTAATATAGGAACTCATGCGATAGAACAGATTGCCATGCTATTGGGAGCATTTGTTTTTACAATTTTAAATTTTATCGGACAAAATTTTTTTGCATTTAGGGGGTCGGAAAATGATTAATATATATATATTAATCAATAAAAAGTTTAATCTTTTTATAATATTTCTTTTTTTACTTGCAATGCATTTGGTAATTAAGCCTTCTGATGGAGATGATTTATATTTTATCCAAGCTTCAAAAGAAAGTTCGTTAATTGATTTTTTGCATATGAGATATGTTACATGGTCAGGAAGATTGTTTCCCGATACAGTTGCATTTCTTGTGTTTGCTAACTATTTTTGGCTATGGAAGATTATCAACCCGCTTATGATTTTTTTATTAGCTTACTCTATAGGAAGAATTATAAAAAAAGAGGTTCAGATTTTTGATATCCTAATGATTGCTTGTCTGATTTTTTGCTTTAATAAAGATATATTGGCTTATGCTATTTTTTGGACTACAGGAAGTTTAAATTATTTATGGGCAGTGTCAACCGCCATATTTTCAATGATTCCACTAGCAGACTTGATTTTCAGGAATGATAAAAGCATTAAGTATTATATATTATATGTATGTGCAGCACTTGTGTCTGCATTTAGTAATGAACAGGTAGGATTATGTGTAATTGGATTTTCGATTGTGGCATATATGATTTTAATTTATAAAAAAAATTATCCAAGTATAAAGCATATACTATTAACAGTTATTTCCATCATTGGAATAACAACTGTGTTACTTGCACCCGGAAATCCTATAAGATTTGATGCAGAAGTAATTAACTGGTTTCCTACTTTCAAAGACTTATCGCTCATGCAACATATAGAAGTTGGAGTCACTTGGACTTATGATATGTTATTTAATGCAATGAAGCATTTAATATTATTTATATCTTTTTTGTTACTCTTAATTAATTATCAGAAACCAAGAAAAAAATTATTTTATATATTTACTGCTTTCTTTTGCTTTTCGATATGTACACTACTTCTATCAGACTATGTCTATCGTTTGTTTTTTACTTTTACACCACTGTTGGATGTGTATATTGGAAACAACTTAAGGGAATATCTTAAATTTTGCTTAGCAATATTTCCTTATCTATACTGGAGTTTATTTTTCATTTTACTCCTATGTATGGTTATAAAAAATAGCAAATGGATGTTTCGTTTATTATTGATGCTAGCTGCACTTTGTTCTTTAATAGTGATGTGGTTTTCACCAACTATTTATGCTTCTGGATTTAGAACATTATTTGTATCATCTAC
This sequence comes from Caryophanales bacterium, assembly GCA_031546705.1. Taxonomy (GTDB): domain Bacteria; phylum Bacillota; class Bacilli; order Bacillales; family JAVBJX01; genus JAVBJX01. Next base: position 35,619 of record JAVBJX010000038.1, on the reverse strand, counting down.
TTTATTAGCCATTTTTATAGTGAATTTGTTAATGAATAATAGAAATTTAGTTACTCCCCTATTTATTATGGGAATATTACCTTTTTCTATTATGAATATAGTAAATATGGTTTTATATTTTTTAGATAAGTATATATAGAAGCAAGTATTAGATTGAAAATAGGGCATTTGGAGGAAAAAACATGCCAATACTCATAACAGGCGGAGCGGGCTACATTGGAAGCCACACTTGCGTAGAATTATTAAATAACGGATTTGAACTAATTGTTGTCGATAATCTTTCAAACAGCAAATACGAATCCTTAAAACGTGTCCAACAAATTACAGGGAAACAAATTAAATTCTACGAAATAGATTTATTGAACCTTGAACAATTAGATCAGGTCTTCTCTGAAAATCAAATTGAAGCAGTAATTCACTTTGCTGGACTTAAAGCAGTGGGAGAATCTGTTGTAAAACCATTAGTGTATTATCATACAAATGTTACATCTACATTAAATTTATGTATGACTATGCAAAAATATCATGTGAAGAAACTTGTCTTTAGTTCTTCGGCTACTGTTTATGGTATTCCGAAACAAGTTCCACTTACAGAAGATTCACCACTAAGTGCAACAAATCCATATGGTAGAACAAAATTAATGATTGAAGAAATATTACAAGATTTATATAGTTCTGATTCAGAGTGGAGCATTGCTTTACTGCGTTATTTCAATCCGATTGGTGCACATAAAAGCGGATTAATTGGTGAGGATCCAAGTGGGATTCCAAATAATTTAATGCCGTTTATTTTACAAGTAGCAACTGGTAAGTTGAAAGAACTGAAAGTTTTTGGGGCGGATTATCCGACAGCTGATGGGACTGGGGAGAGAGATTATCTACATATCTTAGATTTAGCTATTGGTCACTTGAAAGCATTGGATAAAATAATGACGAATACAGGGATTGATGCCTATAATTTAGGGACTGGAAAAGGGTATAGTGTGTTTGAAATTATAACTGCTTTTGAAAAAGTAAGTGGCAAAAAAATACCATACAGTATAGTGGAACGTCGATCTGGAGATATAGCAGTTAGTTACACTGATCCTTCAAAAGCTAAAGAAAATTTAGGTTGGGCTACCGAGAAAAATATTGAGGAAATGTGTGCAGATGCGTGGGAGTGGCAGTCTAATAATATAAATGGATATGAATAATTATTAGAGGAAATGGCTATTACTGTAGGAATAATTTACAGATAAGATGAAAAAATCGAGAATCTATTAAAAAATGTTGTTGCATAAATAATCATTAAACTGTATAATAAATGAAAGTTTGCTAGAAACCTAGCAGCTATCTAATTATTATAAAGGAGTAGTTGAAATGAAAATGAAAAAAGGATCTTTGATTGCGATTATTTTAATGTTTGTACTCGTTCTGGTTTTATCTGCATGTGGAAAATCAGAAGAGCCTAAAGAAAGTACGAATGGTGGAACAGCTGAGCCTACTACGGCAAAGAAAACGCTTCGGGTTGTAACAGAGGCTGTATATGCACCAGCAGAGTATATGAGTGGTGGAGAGATTAAGGGATTTGATATTGATTTTGTTAAGGCTTTTGCTGAAGCAGCAGGATATGAAGTAAAGTTTGAGAATGTTGCTTGGGATCCTTTGTTTGTTGAGGTAAAACAAGGTTCAGCAGATATGGGTGTTTCAGCAATTTCTATTGATGATGAGCGAAAGAAAACGTATGATTTCTCTCATCCATATTTTATTTCTATCAATAAAATTTTAGTACCAGAAGGAAGTCCAATTAAATCTGCAAAAGATTTGAAAGAAAAAACAGTCGCTCTATTAAATGCTTCCACTGCACAAACAGTAGCCGAAGAAATACTTGGAAAAAACAGCTCAAACATTAAGAAGTTTGAAAACAATACAATGGCAATTATGGAACTCCTAAATAACGGTGCAGATGCTGTTATAGCAGATAATGCGATTGTTGAGGAGTATGCAAAGAAAAATCCAGATAAAAAACTTGTTGTTATAGATGAACCAACATTTTCAAAAGAATTTTATGGATTAATTTTTCCAAAGGGTAGCAAAGACAGAGATGAAATTAATAAAGGAATTAATAAGACGTTTGAAGATGGAACATATGCAAAAATTTATAAGGAGTGGTTTGGTGTAGAACCAGATATTGCTACATTAAAAGCACAACAATAAAGTAAGTCAATAGGCTGAATTGCTGAGAAAAACATTGAGGAAATGTGTGCAGATGCTTGGAGATGGAAGTCTAATAATGTAGATGGATATGAGTGATTATTAGAATAAATGATAGATGTTGTAGAAATAGCTCACAAAGATAATAAAAAAATCGAAATTCTACTAAAATATTTTATTGCATAAACAAACGTATAACTGTATAATAAATGAAAGTTTGCTAGAAATTTAGCAACTATCTAATTATTATAAAGGAGTAGTTGAGATGAAAATGAAAAAAGGGTCTTTGATTGCGTTTATTTTAATGTGTGCACTCGTTCTAGTTTTATCTGCTTGTGGGAAGTCAGAAGAGCCAAAGGGAAATGCGGATGGTGGAGCGGCTGAGCCTGCTGTGGCAAAGAAAACGCTTCGAGTTATAACAGATGCTACATATGCACCGGCAGAGTATATGAGTGGTGGAGAGATTACAGGTTTTGATATTGATTTTGTTAAGGCATTTGCCGCTGCTGCGGGATATGAAGTAACATTTGAAAATATTGCTTGGGATCCTTTGTTTGTTGAAGTAAAACAAGGTTCAGCAGATATAGGTGTGTCATCTATTTCTATTAGTGACGAGCGAAAGAAGACATATGACTTCTCTCATCCATATTTCATTTCGATTAATAAAATTTTAGTACCAGAGGGAAGTCCAATTAAATCTGCAAAAGATTTGAAAGGAAAAACAGTTGCTCTTCAAAATGCTACCACTGCACAAACAGTAATGGAAGAAATACTTGGAAAGAATAGCGATAAAATTAAGAAGTTTGAAAATAATACATTGGCAATTATGGAACTATTAAATAATGGTGTAGATGCTGTTATAGCAGATAATGCTGTTGTTGAGGAGTATGCGAAGAAAAATCCAGATAAAAAACTCGTTGTTATTGATGAACCAACATTTTCAAAAGAGTTTTATGGATTAATTTTCCCAAAGGGTAGTACAAATACAGATGAAATTAATAAAGGAATCAACAAAACATTTGAAGATGGAACATATGCAAAAATTTATAAAGAGTGGTTCGGTGCAGAGCCAGATATTGCTACATTAAAAGCACAACAATAAACTAAATCCGAAGAAGTTAGTTAGATGCTTCTTCGGATGATAAGCCTTTTGTAAATGCTTTCATAAAGTAAATGAACAAAACTTTAGATTGTTTTACACATAGAGATATTGAGTGAGATAAAAATCTTTTTGAATGATTTTAGTGAAGAAATGAGTTACCAAAACGTTAATTTTATCGTATTTTGACAATCATTCCGTTTGCGAGTCTTGGACAGAAATCTTTTTGAAAGTTTTTTAATGAAATGAATGGTTCATTAAAACGTTGATAAAACACGAATTTTAACAACCATTCAGCTCATGAGTTTGGGACAATCGAAGTTTTACTTCGATAGTACCAAACTCACATCTCTAAAGTGTGTACTTGTGGAGGCTAATGGTGGATTTTAGATTTGATATTATATTAGAATATGCTCCTTATTTCTGGAAAGGAACACTCTTTACAATTGGTATATCTATAGTTAGTGTGATATTTGGTGCTATATTAGGAATGGTTATTGCTCTTGGGAAGATGATGAAAAATAAATGGCTAGCTTTTCCATTTGCGGCTTATGTTGCATTTTTTCGAGGAACGCCACTATTTCTGCAAATTCTTTTAGTTCATTTTGGGCTCGTTCCTGTGTTTCTAAATCATACGAATGGAATTGTTGCGGCAATTACTGCTTTATCGCTGAATTGTGCGGCGTATACGGCAGAAATTTTCAGAGCAGGAATCCAGTCAATTGATAGTGGGCAAATGGAAGGAGCACGTTCGCTTGGACTGACACATACACAAGCAATGCGATACATTATTTTACCACAGGCAGTTAAACGAATGATTCCACCGCTTGGAAATGAAATAGTTGTATTAATTAAAGATTCTTCATTAGCAGCAGTGATTGCGGCACCAGAAATAATGTATTGGGGCAGAGCAATGGCTGGTGAATATGTTCGTGTATGGGAACCGTATCTTACAGCATCCGCTATTTATTTAGTATTAACGCTTACGCTAAGTACGCTGCTGAGTTACATCGAAAGAAGGTTGAAGACAGAATGATTAAAGTAGAAAATTTAAAGAAATCCTTTCGTGAACATGAGGTGCTGAAAGGGATTAATGTGACAATTGAACAACAAGAGGTTGTCGTTGTCATCGGTCCATCAGGGTCTGGAAAATCAACTTTTTTGCGATGTATTAATCTACTAGAATCTATTACATCTGGACACATTTACATAGAAGGAACGGATATTACCGATAAAAAAACAAATATTAATGAGATTAGAACAGAAGTTGGGATGGTATTTCAACATTTTAACCTGTTTGCTAACAAAACAGTGTTAGAAAATATTATGCTTGCTCCACTCAAAGTGCGTAAGCAATCACAAGAAGATGCAAGAAAGAATGCCATAGAACTTTTGAAAAAGGTTAATTTAACGGAAAAAGCAGATGTGTATCCTAGTTCCCTGTCTGGTGGACAAAAACAGCGGGTGGCAATTGCAAGATCTTTGGCAATGAATCCGAAAATTATGTTATTTGATGAACCAACATCAGCACTTGATCCTGAAACAGTAGGAGAAGTATTAGATGTAATGAAACGGCTTGCTAAAGAAGGAATGACAATGGTTGTTGTCACTCATGAAATGGGTTTTGCTCGTGAGGTTGGGGATCGGGTGCTATTTATGGATGGTGGATATATTGTGGAAGAGAATGAGCCAAAACAATTATTTGAAAATCCACAACATGAACGGACGAAATTATTTTTGAGCAAGATATTATAAAATACGGCTAGAAAAAACTGTCGTGAACTTATATTCACCATCAAGAATAAAAGCAAGAAGTTTTCGTACAAGAATTCTTTTTAAATGGTTTTTATAGCAGTTTCACTTATTGTGCGGAAAGTTCAATGCATAATTTAAAAATTTCTTATTTCCTTTTTCGGTACAATTTCGCAAACGGCTATAGTAAACAGAATAGTTTAGTGAAATATTGATTCTATTGAAGTTTGGCTATCATTTAGTCCATGAGGATGAGACAATCGGTGTGTTTTTTGCCCCTTTGTCTCATCCTTATTTTATTTTTACTCAAATGATAGTTAGTATTTGACCAACTTGGATAGTATTTGATGTAAAGGAATGTATTTTGTCTGATATATGAAATCTTTTTGCAATAATGGACAAGCTATCACCAGATTGAATGGTGCATGTTACTCGTTGCTCCTCGAAAATATATGAAGCAATGAGGAAAGAGTTAAGAACAATTTGGGCGAGGCGGATTTTTTTATTTGGTATATGCATATACATATACTTCTTCATCTCTTCGGGTAATGTGGTTTGTTTTATTGTTTGTTGTTCTTGCATTTCTAAGGCATACTCTGTTAAAGATGGATTTAAATGGAGAATAAGAATATCCTCATGTAGTTCGTGTCGAATAAACATTGTTATCACCATTGCTTTCGTTTTTCTTATCGTTGACTATTCTCGTTATTTTTTTTCGTGGAAATCATTGGGTAGAACAAAAATATGGATATATTCCTTGGATTTATGATAGTATGGAAAAAGAGGGATTTTTGATAGATATTTACAAAGGAAAAGGTAATGTATGTTAATAGAAAAAAACAGGAAATTATTTTTATTTGAGCTGGCTGGAATATTATGTTTTATTCTTCCTCCTGTTGGAATTGGAATATTTCTTATCATTGGTTGGCTGGAGCTTGTAAAGAAAAGAATTACAATGAATATGTCTGTTGTCTTTTTTATGTGTTTAATCGGAGCTTCTTTTGGAGCGATGGTGACAATGAATGAACGAAAATTTATCTTAATTGTTTTTATGCTTCTAGGATATTTTGGTGTATATTTATTTGTCAAAAATGAAAATGTTTCATTTGCTCGACTAAAAAATATTATGATTTATGGTAGTTTATATGCCATTATTTTAGGGTTTTTCTGGAAGGCTTTATTAAAGTATAAAATTGTTTCTTTTTTTATGGGTGTACTTCCTATTGGGAGTGAAACAAAAGTTATTGGTGGTCGGTTAATTGGAACGGCTTATAATGCTAACTTTATGGCATTTTTTCTGCTTATATCTTTTGCACTTATCTTGTCTAATATTTTAAAGGGGCTTTCTGAAACGCAAACGAGTAAATATTTTTATCTAAAACAGCTTATTCTTCTTAGTTGTATGGTAGGTGGTGTCTTTTGGACTGGTTCAAGGGCAGCTACGATGACTATGCTGTGTGTTGCTATGCTTTGTGTACTCAGATGGAAAGTGAAAACTGGGATAGCTTTTGCCGTAATTATTTTACTTTGTAAAAATTTATGGTGGGATATTATTCCACGTATCGCAGCGTCGGAACAAGCATTCGGAATTCGAGAAGATATTTGGCGAACTAGTCTTTGTATTTGGCGAGATCATTTTTTCTTTGGGACAACACCTTTTGGCTTTAAAGAGGCATTTGCACGATATGCTCCACCTGTTCCACATGCCCACAATGTGGTATTAGCGTTTTTTTCAGAGTATGGAGTGATTGGTGGGCTTGCTTTTTTCTGTGTAACGATGACCATTTTTGTAAAACTATTTTTACTAGCACTTAATATACGAAATAACGATGTTGTTGATACGTATTATTTATTATTTCCAGTTTTTCTATTGTTTGGTATTTTTGATCACCCATTATATTCACCACAAATTGCTTTGTTTGCGGTAGCAATGTTAGCATCTTGGGATAAATATACCGAACAATATGTACTTAGCAATATTGGTTGGGGTCCAAAACAAGAACTTCGGGTGTATGTAAATCCTACATTTAACGAAAAAAATAGTCATGGGGATAAAAAATTATGGAATCAATAATGTTTAAGCCTTTTTTACAAAAGGTATGGGAGAAGTCTGGTTTTTCGAAACCAATGGATATTCAAGAAAAAACAATTCCCGTTCTGTTAGAAGGAAAAGATGTCATTGCGGAGTCACCAACAGGAACGGGAAAAACTTTAGCGTACTTACTTCCGCTTTTGGAGAAAATAGATACAGAAAAGGGACTGCAAGCGGTTATTCTTGCACCTTCCCGTGAGCTAGTTATGCAAATTTTTTCAGAAGTACAGAAATGGTCAGAAGGAAGTGGAATTGTTTCGGCATCATTGATTGGTGGAACAAATCCACAACGTCAATTAGAGAAATTAAAACAACGACCACAAGTCATTGTCGCTACAACCGGCAGAGTGCAAGAGCTTATTCAAGCGAAAAAAATAAAAATGCATGAAGTGCAAGTAATTGTATTTGATGAAGGAGATCAATTACTGATACCTGAACAAGTAGAAACAATCCAAAAAATTGTCAAATCAACAATGCGTACAAGACAGCTTGTTTTATTTTCCGCAACGGTATCATCAAGAACGGAACAATTAGCAAAAGAAATGATGAGTGAACCCATTATTGTGAAAGTAGAGAAACAAGCTAGTGAAAAAGCAAAAGTGGAACATTTGTATATTGTTTGTGAAGCAAGAGAGAAAGTGGAACTAGTTCGCAAGTTAGTGAAAATGCCTACTATAAAAGCACTCGTTTTCTTTAAAGATATTGGTGAATTGAATGTGGTCAATCAAAAACTACGCTATAAACAAACAAATCTTGGCATACTTCATAGCGAGCTTCGTAAAGAAGAACGGGTAACAGCTTTAAAGCAATTTCGTTTAAGTCAATTTCCTGCATTACTTGCAACTGATGTGGCAACAAGAGGTTTAGATATTGAAGGATTAACACATGTTATTCATTACAATGTTGCAGAAAACTTTGATACATATATCCACCGTTCTGGACGAACAGGGAGAGCATTTGGAACTGGTACAGTCATTTCACTTGTAACTATTCGAGAAGAACAAAACCTGAAAGCGTATGAAAAGAAGTTAGGTGTACAACTTCAAAAAATGGAAGTGTCCAGAGGAAAAGTTATTCCTGTGCAGGAGAAGAAATTTACTTCTTATCAAAAGGTGAAAAAGAAATAAAAAAATGAGTTTGGGCCAATTGGGTTGTTTTTACCCCTTTTGACCCAAACTCATTTTTTGTGAACTTGATGTATAGATTCTATTATTTCTGATAGAGTGTAGTCGTGGGAAATGGTCGTTCCATATAAGCCCATTTATAAGAATAATCTGCTCCGAATTGATAATTCACAATTCCATGCACATACTCTCGTTCTAAGTAAGTTATTCCTCTTTGATATAATGGGGCAATAGGTGCTTGATCCATTAAGATTTTCTCTGCAGTTAGCATCGCTCTCCAACGTGCTTGTCCATCATTAGACAATGTTGTTTTCGCAGAATTAATCAGCCGGTCATATGATGTATTTGACCAACCTGTTTGGTTGTAATGACTATCTGTTACGAACATATCAAGAAAAGTCATTGGGTCTGGATAGTCAGGTCCCCATCCACTCCAAGTAAGATCATATTTCATTGCTGATTCGAGATCTAGCTTTTGTTTGAATGGTTGAGTATTAATTTTGACCATTAGACCATTAAGATTTTCTTCTAATTGTGATTTTAAATACGCACCTATTTTTGTTCCTGTATCGCCATCATAGACCAAAAGTTCAAGGGTAAGTTTCTCCTTTTTTAATTCCTTTTTTGCTTCCTGCCAAAGTTTTTTGGCTGTATCCAGTTTGTACGATTGTAGATTTCCATTTTCGTTACGAAAATCTTTCCCTGTTGAACTAGTGATAAAATCACTTGGAACTAATCCGTTTGCTGGAGTGGAGCCATTGTTAAAAATAGCGTTTGTGAGAGTTGTTTTATTAATACTCATAGCAATTGCTTTACGTACTTTTACATTAGCTAATAATGGTTTTTTTGTATTCATACGTAGAAAAAAGACAGCTGAATCGTTCTCTGTTTTGAAATTCGGATCAGTTTTGTATTGCTCTACGAAATCAGATATTAAATTAATACGGTCTAATGAATTTGTTTCATACAGATTGACAGTAGTATAACTATCTTTGACAACACTAACATTAATTTGTTCCAATTTAACGGTATTAGTATCCCAGTATGTTGGATTTTTCTTGTATGTCCAACGTTCTTCATGTTTCCAATCAGATAGTATAAATGGACCGTTATAGATAATATTTGTTGACTCTGTGCCATATTTTCCTCCCATTTTACTTACAAACTGTTCATTTTGTGGGAAAAATGATGGAAAGACAACTAGTTTTTCAAAGTAAGGAATGGGTTGTTCTAATTCTACTTTGAAAGTTTTGTCATCAATGGCAGTCACACCGAGTGTAGAAGGAGCTTTTTTTCCGTCATTTATTGCTGCGGCATTTTTTACATCATACATAATATAAGCATATTCTGCAGCAGTTCTCGGATCGACTAATTTACGCCAAGCATAGACAAAATCATTGGCGGTAACTGGTGTTCCATTTGACCATTTTGCATCACGAAGATGGAAGGTATAGACTAATCCATCTGCACTTTTTTCTGTTTTTGCCATTTCTGCCATTCCGTCTGTTAGTTTCCCATTTGCATCTATGCGGAGTAACCCCTCAAAGACATTATTCATAACGAGAAATGAAACTTGGTCTGTTGCTTGTGAAGAATCTAATGATGAGATCTCTGTTGTTTCTGCTAGATTAAGTGCTTGTTGCTTTGTAGGCGTTGTTTTTTCGCTAGCTTCTACACTACCAAAACTTGTAAGTAAAGAAGATGCTACTACTACAGATGATAAAAGTGCTACTTGCTTTTTCATTTTTTCTCCCCCTTATTTTTCTATCTTTTATATAAAAAATTATATTATAATAGAAATAGTATGTCTACTTAATTGTAAAGTGAAATTAAAATTGAATGAAAATAATAGTTTTTTGGAGGTAGTCATGATTATATGTAGTGCACAACAAGTGAGCAAAATGTTTGGTGGTCATCTTGTTTTTGAAAATATATCTTTAGATATCCATGAAAATGATCGTATTGGTCTAGTTGGAAGAAACGGTAGTGGTAAGACAACTATTTTTAAATTATTGACAGGTAGTGAAACAACAGATGCTGGAAGTATTCATTTTAAGAAGGGATTAAAAGTTGGCTATTTAGCACAAATTCCCGTTTTCCCAGATGAAATGACGGTTCGTGATGTATTATGGACTGCTTTTTCTAGTCTTGTAGACATGCAAACGGCGATGAAGAAAATGGAAGTGGACATGGCTTCGGGAATTTCTGAGAAAGAATTAGAACGTAGTCTTGAAAAATATGGTGTACTACAAGAGCAGTTCGGCTTACAAGGTGGTTATGAAATTGAATCGAATATCACAAAGGTGTCTAGTGGACTAGAAATTGTAGAGTTGCTCAATCAATCATTTAGTAGTTTGAGTGGTGGAGAAAAAACGAAAGTTGGATTAGCACTTATTTTATTGCAACATCCGGATTTATTACTACTTGATGAGCCGACCAATCATTTAGATATTACAGCGATTGAATGGCTTGGGCAGTTTTTGAAGGAATATAATGGAACAATGATTGTTATTTCACATGACCGTTATTTTTTAGACGAAGTAATTACAAAAGTCATTGATTTAGAAGATGGAGAAGTGACGGTGTTTCATCAAAATTATTCGGGATTTGTGAAGGAAAAAGAAGAGCGGCTTCTTGTCGAATTTCAAGCGTATGAAGAACAGCAAAAGAAAATAAAGAAAATGAAAGAAGCAATTAAACGCTTGAAAGAATGGGCAAATCAAGCGAACCCACCAAATGAAGGATTGCATCGAAGGGCTAGAAATATGGAACGGGCATTGGAGAGAATAGAGAAGTTAAAACGCCCAATTCTGGAGCGAAAAAAGATTGGTTTGCAGTTTGAATCAGCAAATAGAAGTGGCAATGATGTGATTGTTGTCGAAAATTTAACAAAAGCATTTGATCGACCACTGTTTGAACAGATTAATATGTTGATTGAATATAAAGATACGGCAGCAATTGTTGGGCGAAATGGAACAGGGAAATCCACTTTATTAAAGCTAATTCTTGGTGAAATTCCTGCTGATTCAGGAGAAGCAAGGCTTGGAAGTAGTGTAAAACTTGGTTATTTATCACAACATTCTACCGTGAAAAATCCAACAGACACCGTATTACAAGCATTTCGTGAAGAAATAGCGGTGACAGAAGGAGAAGCTCGCCATATTCTTGCAAAGTTTTTGTTTTATGGATTTAGTGTGTATAGACAAGTAGGACAGCTAAGTGGTGGGGAACGAATGCGTTTGCGATTGGCACAACTGATGTACAAAGATGTAAATGTGCTTATTTTAGATGAGCCGACAAACCATTTGGATATTGAATCGAGAGAAGTGTTGGAAGATGCTCTTGAAAATTTCACAGGCACAATTCTTGCGGTTTCGCATGATCGGTATTTCTTAAATAAAATTTGTCATAAAACGTATTGGTTGGAAAATAAAACAGTGACCGAATTTATTGGGAATTACGATTGGGCGAGAACGAAAATGAAAGAGCAACGAGAGAAGGAAGAAGTTGTAAAAGTAAAACCTGTAGAACGTAAAAAAATAATCGAAAAACCAAAGCAAGATGACTCTAAACAAATAGAGAAAATTGAAGAAGCTTTAGTGGAAGTAGAAACTACTATTCATCGTCTTGATGTACAAATGACTGAAGAAACAGATGTAGATACATTACAAGTATTGTTTCAAGAGAAAAATCAACTAGAGTTACAAAGAGAAGAGTTATATGCAGAATTGGAGGAGTTAGTATGATTAATAATATTATTGTAGTCGGAAGAATGCGTGACAAAATCCAAACATTACTCTCAGAATATTCCTTACCGCAAACATTTCGTTTTTTAGGAGAATCAGAGGTAACAGATGCCGATTTTGAATGGGCAGATGGAATGTTAGGATTTCGTCCATCACCGATTTTTCCAGTAGAGAAATTAGAGTGGGTGCATTCTTTAGCAGCTGGAGTGGATGCTTTTTTATTTGAACGTAAATGGGTGGAGAATGTATTACTGACAAGAACGGTTTGTTCCTTTGGGCAAATGATTGGACAGTATTGTTTAAGTTATATGTTACAAGATTTACAGAAACATTCTCTATTTGCAAACAGACAGACGGGAAAAATTTGGAAGATGGAAACACCAGTAAGGTTGTCTACACAAAAAGTTGTCATTATTGGAACGGGAGAAATTGGGTATGAGATGGCACAAGTTTTTTCGGTATTTGGTGTTTCGGTTATTGGTATTTCGGCAAGTGGCATGAGTAAAAAGTATTTTGAAAAAGTTGTTCGGATGGAAGAAGCGGAAATAGTATTAGCGGAGGCAGATTTTATTATTAGTACATTACCACTGACAAAACATACACATAATTTATTCGATAAACATTTTTTTGCACAGTTAAATGGAGCAGTATTTATGAATGTGGGACGTGGAGGAACTGTAGATGAAGCGGCATTACTAGATGCACTAACAAACAAAAAAATCAGTCAAGCGATATTAGATGTTTTTCAAGTAGAGCCACTACCAGAAAGTTCGCTACTTTGGACGCATCCAAGTGTTATTGTTACACCGCATATTTCCGCAGTTACTCCACCAAAAGAAGCGGTAGATTGTTTTGTTACGACTTTGAAAAATCTTGAACAAGGGAATCCACTTATCAATCAAGTGGATGTGCAAAGAGGGTATTAAGAATGTGTCGCAGAAGTAAAATTCTTCAAATTAATGTATGTAACAAAATGACTGGGAAGAATAAACATGTTCGATTGGAGTGAAAATAAATTAGTACATATAGTGAGGTCGGTGTTGTAATGTTACCAAATGAAAAACTTGTAAATATAGAAGAATTTTTTCGACTAAGAGAAAATATAGAGTGTTTAATGGAGTATATAGATGGGGTGGTATATAGTCACCTTCCCCATCTGTGACACATCAGCGAGTATCAGTTAAATTACAGTTTAGCAAATAGAAGTATTAAAGGAAAAAGGGATAGCAAATTCAAAAATTTTGATGGGATTTCAGCTGAATATAAAAGAATTATTTTGATGGATAATAGAGCAAAAGAATTTGGAGGAAATCGGGGTGTTTTTCTCATTGAATTTCCCAAATATACCGCACCCTAAGCATTAAAAATCCTCTAAAAAGGATTCATTTCTATTCTTGATGTTCTATCTTCTGTCATATTTTGTCGTGCAAAATAACGAATATATCATACTATCTTCCGCATATAATGAAATATTCATATGTCGGAGGTAAAAATATGTTTCAAGCACAGATACAACGTTTATTAGAAATAATTCATAATGCACAATACATTTCCCCACTTTTACCACATAAGCCAATAAAAATGATGATGCAATGTGAAGGGGAAAAAGTGTATGCTACACTAAGCAAACAAGGAATGGAAATGGCAAGTGGTCGCCGTTTAGAATTTCCAGATGTAAGTATTCGAGGATCACTCCCAGCATTTAAGGAATTATTTTCAGGAGAAGTGAAGTTGCAAAAGCAAATTCAAATGAGAAAACTCTTTGTTACTAGTAGTTTTCGTCATGCTCTTTTACTTGAATCTATCTTCTATCTTTGCCAAGAAAGAAAAGATGAGGAACGGTTAGATGCGATGTGTCGAGTGTTAAATGAAAGAATTTCAAAAAACTAGAAAAATTGTGTTGACATCTTAAAATAAGCATTTTATAATGAGACTCATAACTAAGGTTAATAGTGTTTAGCATAAAATAAATTTCATAGTAAGTGATACTCTTATCACGAGAGGTGGAGGGAAGTGCCCTGCGAAGCCCGGCAACCGTCAGTTATCTGAAACGGTGCCAAATCACACGAAACATTTGTTTCGGGAGATGAGAGAAAGAACTAGCGTAAGCTCAGTCTTTCTGTCGTCATACACAGAAAGGCTTTTTTGTTGTAGAAAGGAGTAAGAAAATGATTAAGTTGTCCAATGTTACGAAAGAATTTTCTGGTGCAAATACGCAAGTAAAAGCTGTAGATAATGTAACTTTTACGATTAATGAACGAGAAATTTTTGGAATTATCGGTTATAGTGGTGCAGGAAAAAGTACATTGATTCGGATGTTAAATGGCTTAGAAAAGCCAACTTCTGGTGAGATAGTAGTTGCTGGAAAAGATATCGGGAAGTTAAATAAGAGAGAGTTACAGAAGGCAAGACAAGAGATTAGTATGATTTTTCAACACTTCAATATATTGTGGTCAAGAACTGTTCGAGAAAATATTTCCCTTCCGTTAGAAATAGCAGGAATTGGTCATTCGGAACGAACAAAGCGTGTGGATGAATTGATTCGTCTTGTTGGGTTGGAAGGAAGAGAGAATGCCTATCCATCTGAACTAAGTGGGGGTCAGAAACAACGGGTTGGGATTGCTAGGGCATTAGCGAACAATCCAAAAGTTTTGCTTTGTGATGAAGCAACATCGGCACTTGATCCGCAAACAACGGATTCGATTTTGGAATTGTTAGTGGATATTAATCAACGACTTGGTCTAACGATTGTTCTGATTACGCACGAAATGCATGTCATTCGGAAAATTTGCCATCGAGTAGCAGTAATGGAAAATGGTCAAGTTGTCGAGAGCGGTGATGTGGTAGAGATTTTTCGTCATCCAAAACAGGCAAGTACAAAGCGATTTGTACGACAAGAAAATGATCCTGAGCAAGCAGTGGGAAATGATTTTAACATTATAAGTGGGCAAATATTACAGCTTACTTTTATTAATGAAGTGGCAGGGCAACCAATTATTGCCGATGTAATTAAACAGTTCAAAGTTAGTATCAATATTTTGCAAGGAAAAATATCGCAAACCGCCAATGGGGCTTATGGTGTCTTGTTTGTTCATATAGATGGGGAGCAAGAAGAAGTGGCAAACTCCATTGATTACATACGAGAACGTCTTGTAGAAGTGGAGGTGTTAACAAATGTTTGAAAATGTAGACTGGGAAAAAATGTGGGGAGCAACTTATGAAACGGTATATATGACGAGCATTTCCGTCCTCGTTATCGCTATTCTTGGTACAGCTCTAGGATTATTACTTTTTCTTACATCGAAGGATAATATTTGGGAAAATAAATCTATTAATCTAATTATCGTTGCATTTGTTAATCTGTTTCGTTCTATTCCGTTTATTATTTTAATTATTTTGCTTATCCCAACAACAAGTTTTGTAATGGGAACAATTCTTGGAGCAAATGCGGCATTGCCAGCACTTGTGATTGGTTCGGCTCCATTCTATGCGAGGATGGTAGAAATTGGGTTAAGAGAAATTGATAAAGGAGTCATTGAAGCAGCACAATCAATGGGAGCAAGCACTTCAACGATTATTTTTAAAGTATTACTTCCAGAAGCAAAGCCAGCATTAATATCAGGAATCACCGTAACAGCGATTGCGCTTGTTGGTTATACCGCAATGGCAGGAGTTGTTGGAGCAGGCGGGCTTGGAAACTTAGCTTTCTTAGATGGATTCCAACGAAGTAATAATGAAGTTACATTTGTAGCTACTGTTTTAATATTAATCATTGTATTTATTATTCAGTTTGTCGGTGATTTTGTCACTTCCAAAATAGATAAAAGATAATTTAAGGGGGAAGAAACATGAAGAAATGGGTAAAAGGTGCGATTGCGGCACTAGCGATTACAACGCTTGTTGCGTGTGGGAAAGATGACACAAAAAAAGAGGATGCAAATGCAGGGACAACAACTCCTAAAACAGAAGAAGTTAAAAAGTTAGTAGTAGGAGCAACAAATGTACCCCATGCAGAAGTATTAGAAGAAGCAAAACCGCTTTTGAAAGAAAAAGGAATTGATCTTGAAATTAAAGTGTTCAATGATTATGTACTACCAAACAAAACATTAGCAAGCAAAGAATTAGATGCGAACTATTTCCAACACATTCCGTACTTTGAACAACAACTAAAAGACAACAAAGACTATCAGTTTACAAATGCGGGTGGCGTTCACATTGAGCCAATTGGTCTTTATTCTTCTAAATACAAAAAAGTAGAAGACCTTCCTGATGGAGCAGAAATTATTATGAGTAACTCAGTTGCCGATCACGGACGTGCATTATCTATGCTTCAAGAAAAAGGATTAATCAAATTAAAAGATGGTGTTAATAAAACAACTGCAACAGAGAAAGACATTGTTGATAATCCAAAACATCTGAAATTCAAAACCGATATCGAACCAAGTTTCTTGCCACAAGCATACAAAAATAATGAAGGAGATGCGGTTTTAATTAATGCAAACTTTGCATTAGATGCGGGTCTTGATCCTTCAAAAGATCCAATTGCTGTAGAATCACCAAAAGACAATCCATATGTAAATATCGTTGCAGTTCGCACAGGTGATGAAAGTCGCCCAGAAATTAAAACATTAATCGAAGTATTACATTCACAAAAAATTAAAGACTTTATTAATACAAAATACAAAGGTGCTGTTATTCCTGCGGAGTAATAGTGAATGATGGGAAGTATTTTATATCTATTGAAGAGAAGAAATGCTTTATTTAACAGTAAATAGATGTAGTTTGAAAGAGGTATACAAAAAAATATCCGATAAAATCTTTTCTCTTGATTTTATC
Organism: Caryophanales bacterium; assembly: GCA_031546705.1. Classification (GTDB taxonomy): domain Bacteria; phylum Bacillota; class Bacilli; order Bacillales; family JAVBJX01; genus JAVBJX01. The sequence goes on along the minus strand of JAVBJX010000038.1, from coordinate 18,777 downwards.
GGATATTTTTATTTTTCTCATGATAGCTGTTAAAATTTATACACCCAAAATCGTTCTTTACGGAAGAAGTCAAGTCTTTGATTTATTTGCTGATTTTTTTCTAATGATTTAGCCATCCATGATGTTTGGGAATGGTGAGCTTGCATAGTTGCTAATTTTTTGTCCCATACTTTTTCTACATCAATAACTACATTAGGAAGACCAATTTCTTTTTCACAATTTTTGGAGAAGGCAACACAATGTAAGGTTGGACGAGTGGATGGGTCAATTTTTTTCATTGCTCGTACAACAGCACGTCCTGTTGCATCGTGATCTGGATGAACGCTATATCCTGGATAAAAAGTAATGACAAGTTCTGGTTGTAGTTCGGTAATAATACCTAAAAATCGTTCAGCTAATTTTTCTTCATCTTCAAATTCGACTGTTTTGTCACGAATGCCGAGTAGACGTAAATTTTGAATACCAATAGCACGACACGCTTCTTCTAATTCTTTTTTGCGAATGCTTGGCAATGATTCTCTAGTGGCAATAGGAGGAAGTCCCATATTTCTTCCCATTTCACCAAGTGTCAAGCAAGCGTATGTAACCTCGTAACCTTCCTCAATACGCATAGAGAGTGTTCCCGAGGAAGAAAATGCTTCATCATCTGGATGAGGAAAAATAACTAATATACGTTTCTCCATAAATGTAACCTCCTAAGAAAATGGCGTATCGCTAAGTTCTAAAGCGACTGCCACTTTTCCTTCACTATCATGTCCTGCAAGTAACAATTGCCCTGTTTCTGTTATTTCATAATCGGTTAATCCTTCGGCATATATCCAACCGAGTTCGATTTGCAAACCAACACGAAAGGAATGTTCTCCAACAATTTTTCCATTACTAAAACGAACCTTGCCATTACGGATGTATGCTCCTGCTGAAATAGAACGTTCACCATTATGCATGGCATAGGCTCCATTTGTTGTTTCTAAATGAAGATACATATCTTTATTATAAAATGCTTCGATTTTTGATTGTACATCACTAATTTTGATTGCTTGCATTATAGAAGTCCCCCCTTTTTCATTTACTAATCATACCAATAATAATCAGAGAGTCAAAGAGATATGAACAAGTAAAGAATTTTTTCGACATGTAGTGACAAAGAATAATGGATTTTGATATAATGAGAGCGGTTATTAGGTAAATATTCTTAGTAAAGGAAGTGTTTTAAATGAGACTTATTGCCTTAGATGAGTACGAAGAGGAAACAATGCAACTTGCTCGTCCCATTTATGATAGACAACGTAGAGTGTTGCTTGGGACTGGTAGAAAAATTCATCCTAAATATTTAGAGCGTCTAGAGGAAATGGATTTACATTATATCTTTGTAGATGATGCTGTTTCTGAAGGAATAACAATGGAAGAATTAATGGATATGCCAAGCTGGATGGAGGCAACAGAAGTAATACAAACTGTTTATGAAGCTGCACAGTCAAAGAAACCAATTCCATTAAAAGTAGTTCAAAAACTAGCATTAAAATTAACAGAAGAAGTTTCTTTGCGAAAAGTGTTAATTACTATTACAACAAAAACACTAGACAAAGGAATACGTGATTACGCTCATCCAGTAAATGTTGCTCTGCTTAGTTTGCAAATTGGCAGGAAAATGAGTTTCAATAGTTTGCAATTAAGAGATTTAACGATTGGAGCACTGTTACATGATATTGGAAAAGTGATTGAAGGGGATCAAGATCATTCTACAAAAGGATTTGAGTTGCTTAGAAAAGAATCAGAAATTAATTTAAAAATTTCTCACGTTGCTTTTCAACATCATGAGAAATTAAGAGGTGGAGGAACTCCGAGAGGAATAGAAGGAGCAGATTTTCACGAATTTGCTCAAATCGTCTCGGCAGCCAATATGTATGAAAATCTTATGTCTAAAGAAAATATATCTCCTTATCAAGCAGTAGAAATGATTATGGCTAAATCTGGTATAGAGCTACAGGATTCTGTTGTTCGTGCCTTCGTTAATGCGATAGCACCATATCCTCCAGGAACACAAGTATTGTTAAGTAATGGTGAACAAGCGATTGTAACAAAAGTAGAAGGAAATATGCAAAGACCATTTGTACGTGAATTTTCATCTGGTGAGGAGTATTCACTTTCAGAAAGATATCAAATACTTATTACAAAAGTCATCGAAAAAGAAACGAAAATAGAAGGGTGATTCATGTCCTATTTGTTTGTTTAGGAAATATTTGTCGTTCTCCTATGGCAGAAGCAATTTGTCGAGATTTAGTAAGAAAAGAAGGATTAGAAGACAAAATTTTTATTGATTCTGCTGGAACTGGAGATTGGCATATTGGAAAATCACCACACGAAGGAACACAAAAAATTTTGACGGAGCATTCGATTGATTTCTCAGGGCAGACCGCTCGTCAAGTGAAGGTAGAAGATTTATATTCTTTTCAATATATTATTGGGATGGATGTTTCTAATATTGGACAACTTCATAAAATCGCTGGGATGAACAAGGTTGGCAAAATTGCTCGTTTGCTTGATTTTGTTCCCGATGGAAAAATATCAGATGTTCCAGATCCTTATTATACAGGTAATTTTTTGGAAGTATATGAACTAGTACGGAATGGATGTCATCATTTGTTAGATGAAATAAAACAAGGAATAGATGATGAACAAGAATGAATACTTATAGAGGTGATCGAATGGATGAATGTTACATCGACTCGGTCACTTTTTTTTATCATGAATGGGAAGAGTTTTGGCAAAATAAATAACAAAGAGGTGAAAATGAAAATGATAGCTTTTATGAAAGAATTAATTCACCGTTATGAAGAGGATGAAATTCCCCATTTGTCGGCAGAATTAGCGTATTATTTTTTGTTATCCATGTTTCCTTTTTTAATTTTCTTATTTACATTGCTCGCTTATCTTCCTGTTTCTCATGAAGAGATTATCGTTGTTTTAAAGGAGTACATTCCAAATGATTCGATAAAAATGATTGAGGAGAATTTGAAAGCGATGTTAAAAAAAAATAATGGGGTACTTTTGTCATTTGGGGTTGCGGCAACTATTTTCTCGGCTTCAAATGGATTAAATGCTCTCATCCGAGCATTAAATAGAGCATATGGTATAAAAGATACTCGCTCTTTCTTTGTTGCTAGAAGTATGTCTGTTGTTTTAACGGTACTAATGGTATTTGTTATTATTGTTGCATTGTTTTTACCTGTATTTGGAAAATTAATTAGTGCCTTACTTATTGATACATTCGGTCTAGGTGATTCATTTGTATTTGTATGGGATATTTTTCGGTGGTTTGGTAGTATGCTTGCATCTTTCTTTGTTTTCTCTGCCTTATATTATATTGCTCCAAATCGAAATATGGAATGGAGACACGTTATAGTAGGGGCATTCATTGCATCACTTGGTTGGATGATTGTATCGTATTTATTTTCTTATTATGTAAGTAATTTTGGTAACTTTTCCGCTACATATGGAAGTCTAGGGGGAGTGATTATATTGATGACATGGTTTTATTTAACAGGCATGATTGTGGTTATCGGTGGAGAAATCAATGCTATTTTTTGTTGTAGGCGTGAGAGTAAATAAATTTTCCAACTGTAAAAAAAGAAAAGTGTGGCATAGTAATGATGTAACTTTAGTTTATGGAGGGATTTTAATGGCTAAACGAAAAGCAAAAAACAAACCAAAACATAAAACAAGTAGTAGTGCAAACGGACAGAATAAAGATCATTAAGAAAGGGGCAAAAGGGGTAAAAGACACCTTTTGCCCTTTTCTCGTAAAGTAAATGGTTGCTGAAATTCCGTAAAATCAATGTTTTGGTGAATCATTTATTTCACTAAAACCATTCAAAAACCTTTTACATCGAAACAATCTTATTTTTTTGTGGTAAAAGCAAGCTAACAAAAATAAACAGTAACATTCCACTAATCACGATAAAAAACCCACTTGATGAACCATACTGAATAACAATTCCTTCGAGTAATGGTCCGCAAATACTTCCGATACTGTAAAGCATTCCAGAAACTAAATTTCCAGCGGGATGTAAAGAGGATGGAAGTAAGTCTGTCATATAAGTAAGCCCGAGTGAAAAGAGTGATCCGACAGACATTCCAGCGATAACAAAACAAACGAGTAATAAATAAAAAGAATGAATAAAAAAAGGAGCAGCTAAGAAGGAAGCTAGACCAATAAATACGGAGCTACTAATAACAACTTTGCGATTATATTTATCAACCAATGCTCCAAGTGGAACTTGAAATAACAAAACCCCAATAGGGAATGCGGTGAGTAAGGCAGAAATTTTTCCAATATCTAAGTGCATTCTCATTGCATAAATGGGAAAACTTCCATTGATTGCTCCTTCTAAGAATCCATAAGCAAATGTTAGAAGTAAAGCAACCCATGCATATTTCCAGGCTTTATATAAACGGTGAATCATATCAACAAACCGTTCTGCACTTTGTTTCTCCTGTGCTGGAAATTCATTTTTTAATAAAAAGATAAATAACCAACCGATTAAACTTAATAAAGAAGAAATAAGAAATGGTAAACTTTCATTAGTATCAATATATTTTGTGAGTTGTGGACCAATAGCAAAACCAAGGGAAAAGAAAAAGCCGTAAATAGATAAATTTCTACCTAGCCTATTTTGTGGTGAAAACGATGTAATCCATGTTTGCGTACTAAAATGCAAAATATTATCACCGATACCGATAACTAGACGCAATACAAACCAAAACAAAAATGATTTCCACACAGTAAACATAGCGAGAGATACCACAACAACTAATCCACCGAAAATAAGCATTGGTTTATAACCATATTTTCGGAGTGGTTTTTCCATAAAAAAAGAAGCAAGAATAATACCGATATATATTCCTGTGGCGTGGAATCCATTTAGTGTAGGAGAAATCCCTTCACGTTCAAAAATCATAGAAATAAGTGGAAGTAATAATCCTTGTGACAAACCCGAAATAGCAACAATCATTACGAGAATTGGAAAACGTAACTGTAACATAAGATATCCTCTCTAAATCATAGCGAATGTAATTCTTTTATGATACCATAGCATGAGGATTGATAGTGAAAAATGGAGGTTTTTAATGTATCGGTTTCTTTTTTTTGTTGGAGGAATACTTATTATTGCACTAGGTGCAGGGCTTATTATTAAAGTAGATGTTGGTACTGGTCCATGGGAAGCAATTGCAGTTGGACTACATAACTATATGGGTTTCACTGTTGGTACTTGGTATGGGATAGTTGGAGTTGTTGTTATGCTAGTCAATGCTATTTTAATGAAACGCTTTCCAGAAATACTTGCACTTGTGACTAGTACATGTACTGGTTTTTTTATTGATATGTGGCTATTCTTAATAAAAAAGTGGACAATAGAGCCATTGTTTTTGCGTTATGGAATAGTTGTAATTGGTATTTGTATTATTGCGATAGGAATTGCTATGTATTTACAACCAAAACTTCCAGTTAGCCCTATCGATCAATTTATTGTGGCGATACACAAAAGATTTAAAGTTTCTCTAAAGATTGCTACAATTATTGCCGAAACTATTGCTTTAGTTGCTGCTTTTATTGTTAGTGGACCAATCGGTATTGGAACAATCATTTTTGTTGTTGTGTTAGGGTTTTTTATTGATTATTTCTATCCGAAATTTGAAAAGCTATATGTTCAATTACAAAAACAAACATAGAGATTTTTATTCAATTTGAGTGTGGGACAGAAGTCTTTTGAAAGGTTTTAGTGAAAGGAAAGTTTCACTAAAACCTTGATTTTACTGGGATTCGATAACCATTCATTACACGAGGTTGGGACAATCGGGGTGTTTTCTACTCCTTTTTTGTCCCAACCTCATTTTTATTTTTTTGTTAGGAATAAAGTAAAGAGTCTTGGCAAAAATATGAGAATGTAGCCAGCCTATTTTATAAGGAGAAGTAAATATGAAAAAATGGATAATTGTATCGCTCGTGTTGATGTTGTTCGTACCATATTCAAATGCTTATGCTTCACCAGCACTTGTTGATATTTCTAAAGAGAATACGTATCCGAATCCGCTTCAAAACATTCCTGAACTCCAGCCAAGTGAATTGACGAAAGCGTTATTAGAAACAGCAAATGTAAAAATTCACAACCCCGATTTAATCAAAATGTTAAATGATTCAACGATTTTTGCACCACCAACAGCGATTGGTTATCGTGCATCTATTTTTTTGGGACAATTTCCACTGAACTATACATCACAAGAAACAAAAATTAATTATGAACACGAAAAAGTAAATACAAACTACGTAGACAATCGTGGACGATCAACACCAGAACAACTCACGTATCGTCAAGAAGCCCAAAAGCAAATAAAAGGAAACTTAACAGCTCGAATTTCTCAAGAAGAAGTGGTGAAAAAAATGGTACTTGTAACCGCAATGAAAAACACAAATCTTCCACTAGCTTTTCAAACAACGATTGGATTTGGCACACAAAAAGGACAAAAGTATAATGCCCAACTCGGAAAAGTTAGCTATCTATACACATATAATCCCGCAGTGAGTGAAAAAGGAACAATTACGTATGGAGAAGTATACCTTGTACTAAAGGGAAGAAAGAAAACATTAGTTGTAAAAAATGTTACTTCCCAAGGAATAGGAGCATTTATTCCTGTTCAAGATAAAATAACATTTCGGTTCTTAACAACTCAGTTACCACGTTAAAAACAAGGCTAACCAGCACAGTTTATATTACTGTAGGTTAGCCTTTTTTTTGTTGGAATGGTTATTGAAAATTATTCAAATGTACTTTATGATTAATGAAGGAATGTATTCTATAGAAGTAAATGATAAGTGAGGGGAAAACATGGGAAATCCTATTGGGGAAGATAATAGTTTTCAAAAATATATAGAAAAGCGTTTAGAATTGTTCTTAATCATGGTTGATTCGCTTAATCCAGAAGAGATACAGTTAGAGGATGTGGATGCATTAATTAGGCTGCTTGAAGATATGGAGAAAAGAAATGAAGGTATTAGAGTGAGAATGTCAGAAGTAACAAGTCAAGTCGAATAGGGATGAGATAAAATGAGTGAAAAACACCCGAATTCCCCTATAAAGAATGTCGAATTTAACAGAGAAAGAAGCATATAAAAAAATTTCTATATACTTTTCAAATCCTCGCCAATTTTTTTTGAAAGAGAGTATAATGAAATAAATATAATTTAAAGGAGAAATATATAATGGGAAATTTTCAAAAAAGTATGTACGAATTAATTGTAGCTACGTCAACAAAATTAACAAAAGATGTTCGCCGAGCAATTGCTAAAGCAACAGAAAAAGAAAATGTTGGAACAAGAGCTGCTATGTCACTTGCTACAATTACAAACAACATTCAAATGGCAGAAGACAAAACATCGCCTATTTGCCAAGACACTGGTATGCCAACATTTAAAATAAAAGTTCCAAGTGGAGTAAATCAATCAAAAATAAAAACAGCCATTATAGGTGCGATTATTCAAGCAACAAAAGATGGAAAGCTACGTCCAAACGCTGTTGATTCATTGACTGGTGAAAATAGTGGAGATAATATTGGGATTGGTGTACCAGTTATTAAGTTTGAAGAATGGACAAAAGACTATATAGATGCTCGCCTTATTTTAAAAGGTGGCGGTTGTGAAAACAAAAATATCCAATACAGTCTACCATGTGAATTAGAAGGACTTGGACGTGCTGGTCGTGATTTAGACGGTATTCGTAAATGTATTCTTCATTCCGTATACCAAGCACAAGGTCAAGGATGTAGTGCTGGTTTTATTGGCATAGGAATTGGTGGAGACCGTGGTTCAGGTTACGACCTAGCAAAAGCACAATTATTCCGTTCGGTAGATGACACAAATGAAAATGAAGATTTAGCTAAATTAGAAGCTTACATTATGGAAAATGCCAACAAACTTGGGATTGGAACAATGGGATTTGGTGGAGAAACAACTTTATTAGGTTGTAAAATTGGTGTCATGCACCGCCTTCCAGCAAGTTTCTTCGTTTCCGTTGCCTACAACTGCTGGGCATTCCGCCGTCTTGGTGTAAAACTAGATGCTGTTAACGGAAAAATTCAAGGCTGGTTATATGAAGAAGGAGAAGATGTTGAGTTCGCTAAATCTGAACAAACATCTACACCAGAAAAGAAAGAAGTTACATTACAAGCTCCAATTACCGAAGCACAAATTCGTGAATTAAAAGTGGGGGATGTTGTCAAAATCAACGGCAGAATGTACACAGGACGTGATGCCATTCATAAATATTTATCTGACCATGATGCTCCAGTTGATTTAGATGGACAAGTTATTTATCATTGTGGACCAGTTATGTTAAAAGATGAAGCAGGATGGCACGTCAAAGCGGCAGGACCAACAACAAGTATTCGTGAAGAGCCATACCAAGGCGACATCATGAAAAAATTTGGTATTCGTGCGGTTATTGGTAAAGGTGGAATGGGAGCAAAAACATTAGCGGCTTTAAAAGAACACGGTGGTGTATACTTAAATGCTATTGGTGGAGCTGCTCAATATTATGCTGATTGCATTAAAGCAGTTGAAGGTGTAGATTTAATGGAATTTGGTGTTCCAGAAGCAATGTGGCATTTAAAAGTAGAAGGATTTACTGCCGTTGTTACAATGGATTCACATGGAAATAGTTTGCATCAAGATGTAGAAAAATCTTCACTTGAGAAGTTGGCACAGTTTAAAGAGCCAGTATTTAAATAACAAAAATGAGTTTGGGACAAAAAGGGGTAAAACACCCCTTTTTGTCCCAAACTCTACTTAAAATATGCTATCAATCATTAGATAAAAAGGCGGAGAAATAAATGAAAATGAATGGAAGTTGTATTCATTTGAGAGAACTGGAACATACCGATGTAGAGTTACTTCTACAATTGGAACTAGAAAATCAGGAATTTTTTCGGATGTATTCTTCTACAAGAGAAAATGATTATTATACGTTAAAAGAACAAATGAATCGGATTGAAAAAAATAAAGAAAAAAGAGAGTTAGATCAATATTATTTCTTTGGTATTTTTCATAATAAGACGTTAGAGTTAATTGGAACAATAATGTTATCAGAGGTACTACGAGGTTCGTTACAAAGTTGTTTTATTGGGTATGCGCTTGATAAAAAACATAATGGCAAGGGATATACAACAGAAGCAGTCAAACTTTTAGTAGCCTATGCATTTAATGAATTAAAACTCCATCGAATTGAAGCAGGGGTTATGCCACATAATATTGCTTCAATAAAAGTGCTTGAAAAATCAGGATTTCATAAAGAAGGAATAGCGAAGAAGAATGTGAAGATAAATGGACGATGGGAAGATCATCAAGTGCTGGCAATTATTAATGAGAATGATGAAATATAATAAGTTTTATAAAGACGAACCGAACGATTCTAAAAATATTTAGGATATTTGAATGTTGTTAAATAGTTTAAAGCAATAGTTGTTTTCAGAAAAGAAGAAATTGAAATATATATATAAATTTAAGGAGTGAATCATGCATTATATAAGAGCATTTATTGGTAAAAGTGAAACGGTAAAAAAACTTGCAGAAGCTTGGTCAAGAACTCCAATTTCCCTACCTCAGGATTGTTCAATGGTATTCTTAACGGACGATTTGTTTAATGATATAACGGAATTATTCAATGAAGAAAATATACTTGAAAATAAACTAGAGTATTTTGCATCAGCTATTGGAAGTGTTATGGAAGAATACTCGCACCAATCTATGCTTGCATATATTGAAACGGATTATTTTGGAGGGACAGGGGAACAAGGTGGTGTTCTTTATGTAAATAGTAAGATTCAGATTGCACCTACACGAGAAGAAGGTTTTGGCATTATTAATGTGATTCTTAGTGAGATGGGTATTTATAAATCAAATGAACACGATGAATTTGATAGCATTGAGTTAGGGAATTTTCGTCGTATGGAGTAGAGGTGTTTGAAATAAAAAATTACAAATGTCTTTGTTGTAGTTTTTACACATTTACAGAAAAACCAAATGGTAATTACGATATTTGTCCTGTTTGTTTTTGGGAGGGTGATCCAATACAATTGGACGATCCAGAATATAAAGGTGGGGAAAATCATGTGAGTCTAAATCAAGCAAAGGTGAATTTTTTAGAATTCGGTGCTTGCGAATTTGACATGATAAAGTATGTAAGAAAGCCACTTAAAAATGAACTTACTGGAATAGGTTGATTATTTTCTTAGTTATGTTTGGTAATCGTAAGTGTTCTGCACGATTTTTAAGAAAAATATGCGACAATGGATACCTTATTACAAAAAAGGAAGTAGAAAATGAAGAAATTAAATAAAATTATAATTACCTTGTCTGTTATTATAATTTTAAATGTAATCATAGGGATTGCTGTTAGAGCACCAGTCGTAAGTGCAACATCTAACATAATTTACATAGTAACTGCAAATTCACTAAATGTGATGGCTGGAGCAGGTACGAATTATAAAGTTATTGGTTCTTTAAAGAAAGGACAACAGTTATCGGTCATTAGCAAATCAAAAGGATGGTACAAGATTAACTACAACAAAAAAGTAGGCTTTGTTTCTGCAAAGTATGTAAAAGAAAGCATGCCATCAAACGATAATGAATTTGTAAATGTAAAGAAAATAGATAGTAGCTTCATTGTGGATTTAAGATACAATACGAAAAATAATTTTACAAAGAAACGTATATACAATTTCAGTCAAGCGGTGCTAAGAAGAAACACTGCAAATAAACTTGTGAGAGCTAATGAGATAATAAAAAAACAAGGATTTGTCATAAAAATTTGGGATGCGTATCGACCACTTTCAGCTCAACAAGCTTTATGGAATGTTTATCCCAATTCTACATATGTTGCCCGTCCTAATCCGAAAAACATTCGGGGACATCAGCTAGGAGCAACCGTAGACATCACACTTTGTTATTTGAGTAATGGTAGAGAAGTAGCCATGCAAAGTGGTTTTGATGATTTTTCTAAAAAAGCATCTCGAAATTACAAGCGAACTGCTGAACAAGAAAAGGCTTATCGAATCATGAATCAAGCGATGATTGAAGTGGGATTTGAGGGTTATGTTGATGAATGGTGGCATTACAGTGATACGAATCAAAATTTCAAGCCAGTACAAGTTAATCCTGCTAAGTATTGAGTTTGGGACAAAAAGGAGGAGAATATCCCAATCGTCCCAAACTTATGAAAGGAATGGTTTGGGGAAGCATTCCTTTCATTTAAAACCTTCAAAACCACTTCAATTCTAGACCATTTAATCTGGTAATCAACAATGATTATTTCTAAGACCACAAAAGCTGCTTCAGCCATATATCAATTTCTCCGCAATAAAGACCCCAATAACTCCGCCAATCACGACAAATATGACATTCACTCGAAATAAAGCCAATATCACAGAAACAATGCCTCCAATAGCTCCTGATATCGGATTTTCCACGGATATTAAAACTCCAGGAAAAATAAGACTAGCCAACACGGCATAAGGTGTAAATTCTAAAAATCGTTTTGCTCTAGGTGGTAAATTAATTTTCTTTAAGAAAACCATTGGCAACATTCTTGGAACGTATGTAACAATCCCCATTGCAATCACTAAAACCACAAGACTAGTCATCTTCTTCACCTACACTTGGAAAAAAATAAGCACCAATGGTTGAGGTAATAATTGTTGTAATGACAATTCGCCAACCAGTAGACATGTCAGAAAATAAGGGGATTTTCCAAAGAAAGAAGCTAATGGCAATGGCAAGCAACACAATAATGGTGATTGATTTTGATTTTTTTAGTGATGGAACTAATATACCAATGAACATCGAATACAAGGCAATTCCCATACTATTTTGTAGTGATTGTGGTAAGCCAGTTGCAAGAAAAACACCAATCCATGTGCAAATATTCCATGAAGCATAAGCAATAAAATTAAGTCCAAGAATGAATGATGGATGAATTTTTTTGTCCTCTTGTAAGGAGGCAACACTAAATGATTCGTCCGTAACACCAAATGATAAAATAGCTAATAAACTTCTCGATGTCCATTCAGGCAAACGCTGTGAAAGTGATGCTGTCATTAAGAAATGGCGAAAGTTCAACACAAAAGTGGTCATAATGATTTCCCAATGTGAAATGCCGGTTGCTAGTAACGTAATGCCAATAAATTGACTTGCTCCTGCAAAAATAATTAGTGACATAAGTAGCGGAACATATTCAGGAATATTCAGTGATTTCGCAGTTAAACCAAAAGCAATTGCAATTGGAATAAATCCAATGGAAATAGGAATTCCTGCACGAAGCCCAGTAATAAAATGATTTTTATGTAACTGCTGTATACTTTCCACAAAATTCCCCCTAGTTAAATAAAATAACTATTCTTTATTATACAGAAATCTACATCGTCTTCCAACATAAATTTTATCTCTGAAATTTTTTTGGAAAAAACTATTTGTCATGAACTACTAGAAAAATCCTCATCCTAAAAAGATAGGAGGATTATATATGAAAAAAATCTGGATTTCTTTATTTTTATTTTTTACAATTCCACTAAATATTCAAGCAGCATCCAATGAAGCAACTCATTGGGGATTTAAAAAAAGTAACAACCATGTTCCAGCATCAGCAGGGGCAAAACTGGATAAGATAATTGCAAAGTATGGAGCAGTTTACTTAGGTGATACAACAAAAAAAGACATTTATTTAACATTTGATAACGGTTATGAAAATGGCTATACTGCTCAAATTTTAGACATATTAAAGTCAAAAAAAGTACCAGCAACTTTTTTTGTTACGGGACATTATTTAGAATCTGCAACGGACTTAGTAAAACGAATGACTCTGGAAGGACACATTATCGGCAATCATTCATGGCATCATCCAGATTTAACACAAATGAGTGATGAAAAGATCAAACAAGAGCTTGAATCTGTTCGAGAAAAAACAGAGCAATTAACAGGACAAAAAAAGATGCAATATCTTCGCCCACCAAGAGGTGTTTTTAGTGAGCGAACAATGGAAGTCGCTAAGTCACTTGGCTATTACCATATTTTCTGGTCAGTTGCTTTTGTGGATTGGCACACAAATAATCAAAAAGGTTGGGAGTATTCGTATAACAATGTGATGAAACAAATTCATCCAGGAGCAATTTTGCTTTTGCATACGGTCTCGAAAGATAATGCCGAGGCGTTGGCAAAAATCATTGATGATTTGCGGAAAGAAGGATATACATTCAAAAGTCTGGATGATTTGATGGGGAAATAGTGAAATGAGGAAAATTTTCATACATTATGGAGAAAAAATAGGAATTTCCTCGGAAATATAATAAATAACCAGAATAAAAGCACTCACAGGTATAGAAAGCCGGATGAGTGCTTTTTACATTACATAACTGCAATGAAGGAAAATAATCTTTACGTTTTTTTATGAGGAATCAAAAAAGATGCAAAACGTATCAACGAAACGGCTCCACTTTTTTATGCTATACTGTAGCATACAATCAAAAAAGGGATGATAATCATGTGGGAAAAACAAACAGAAGTTTCCGCTCCATATCATTTTGATGAAGCATTAAAGAGAATGGGCATGAACCCACTTTTACATGTAAATATAGCAGAAAGAACAGTTACTTTACCACTTACAATAGTAGAAAATAATATTATTGCAGATGTGCAAGCAATTGGAACAACAGAGAAACCAGCCTTTATTGTTCGAGCAGAGGAAGAACATTTAGAAAGTGCTATTTTTGAAAAAGTGAGTGAGTTATTTAATTGGAAACACTCAATGGCAGAAGTACAACAATTTTTTTCGCAAACATCTTTACGTGAATTATTTCAAGAACACGCTGGAACCCCAATTATTCGAGATATTGATCCATACTTTTGTTTAATGCAATGTTTGATTCACCAACAATTAAATTTATCATTTGCTCACACATTAACGGAGCGATTTATTAAAAATTTTGGTGAAGAAAAAGGTGGTATATACTTTTGTCCACGCCCTGAAATTATTGCCAATCTTTCTTATGAGCAGTTACGAGAGTTACAGTTTAGCGGACGTAAGGCAGAGTATGTTATTGATACATCGAAATTGATCGCCAGTGGACAATTAAATTTGGAACAACTAGCGGAAAAATCGGATGAGGAAGTGGCAAAGATTTTATTACAGATTCGGGGAATTGGACCTTGGACGGTAGAAAACTTTTTGTTATTTGGACTTGGAAGACCGAATCTTTTTCCGAAGGCAGATATAGGTTTGCAAAATGCCTTGAAAAAATATTTTCATTTAGAAAATAAACCAACGATTGACCAAATGGATGAGTGGATAGAAGAATGGAAGCCGTATTTAAGTTACGCTTCATTCTATTTATGGAGAAGTATTGAATAATGGAGGAAAACAAATGATAACGATAGAGATTGGACAGAGATTCCCATTGACGATTAAGCGGCTTGGGATTAATGGAGAAGGAGTCGGTTATTTTAAGAAACAAGTAGTATTTGTACAAGGAGCATTACCAACAGAAGAAGTAGTTGCAGAAGTAACGAGTATCAACAACAAGTATGCGGAGGCAAAGATTGTACGAATTCGCAAATCTTCGCCACACCGTATCACACCACGTTGTCCAGTATATGAACAATGTGGCGGATGTCAGCTCCAGCATTTGGACTATACCGAACAACTTTCACTGAAACGTGACATTGTTATTCAGGCATTTGAACGACATTCGCAAATTCCTGTCGAAAAAATAGAAATTCGCCCGACTATTGGTATGGACAACCCATGGCATTATCGAAATAAAAGTCAATTTCAAGTAGGGCGAAAAGATGGACAAGTAATCACTGGTCTATATGCCAAAAACTCACACGAACTAATTAACATTGAACAGTGTGACATTCAACATCAAACCATTAATCATGCGGTGAGTACAGTAAAAGAAATTATAGAAGACTTACAAATACCAATTTATAATGAAAGAAAACGAACGGGAAATATCCGTACCATTGTGGCAAGGCTTGCTTTTCAAACAAATGAATTGCAAATTGTATTAGTAACGGCAAAAGAGCAATTACCTAAAGAACTTGTCAGCAAAATAACAAAGCGTTTGCCGAACGTCACATCTATTGCCCAAAATATAAATCATGAAAAAACATCACTTATTTTTGGTGAGAAATTAATTCCTTTACATGGAGAAACGTTTATTAAAGAAAAACTAGGAGATATTTCTTTTCATTTATCAGCAAAAGCATTTTTTCAACTAAATCCTGTACAAACAGAAAAATTATATAATGAAGTAAAAAAAGTGGCACAATTGACTGGGGAAGAACGTGTGGTGGATGCATACGCTGGAGTTGGAACAATTGGATTATGGCTTGCAGAAAGTGCAAGAGAAGTTCGAGGAATGGATGTTACGAAGGAAGCGGTTGAGGATGCTAATGAAAATGCGAAACTGCTTGGATTTGAAAATGTACAGTATGAAGTTGGGAAAGCGGAAGTTATTTTGTCGCAATGGTTGAAGAAAAATTGGAAACCTGATGTGATAGTAGTTGATCCGCCACGGACTGGTTGTGATGAAAAGTTATTGGAGGCAATTTTGCAAGCGGAGCCAGAGCGTGTTGTGTATGTGTCGTGTAATCCTTCTACGCTTGTGAAGGATTTGAATACGTTGGTTCAGAAATATCGGGCGGAGTATGTTCAGCCTGTTGATATGTTTTCACAAACTAGTCACGTAGAGTGTGTAGTAGGACTACAGAGAGTAGAGATCTGATAATCTTTGAATTTACACACTTTAGGAAAATATTTACTTTTAACCAAGAGTAGTAAATTTTTGGTCGGAAAGAGATAGCAATAAAATTCAAGTGGTTGCAGGTATAGACATCAGGGGTTGGAATACATCCACAAGTGTGGAGGAGATGGATGACACTATCGAGCAATAAAATTTTAGGGGATAGTTAATTTAATATACTCTGTCAGATAAAATAAGCATAATCGGAACAAAATGCTAGAAATCAAGTAACGTAGCGAGTTTATATTTGGGAGGTGTAGAGATGGGGGAGATTTTTATAAGGTTGCACTCAAGTGAAGAACTTGAATATGAAAAATTCTTTGGCTTTGATTGTTATTGGGGTGAAAGGTTAGAGGAACTTACAGATGGAAAAGTATCTGAAGATTGTTATGATACTCCACATGATGATAACTTTACAGAAATAATATATATGAGATCAGAAAATCCAAAAGAACATGCACAATTAGTGTTTGATATACTTACAGGTATCTCAGCTCAGGATAGTAATCTTTTGATTGAGGTTGGTATTTGTGATGAGAAACTGTCTAATCCACAAATTGTTTATTCAAATGCCACAGAAAAGATATATTATGGATATGGGTGGCATTTCTTTAACGAAAAAGATACTCTTTCGTAAGTGTCTGTATAACTAATAAGCATAATCGGAACAAAAGGCTAGAAATCAAATAATATAGCAGTTTATATACTTTTGTAGTTTTAGCAAAAATAGGGAGGAGAAGTTGATGAATAAAATCGCATTTAAAATAATTCCTAGTCCATCATCAAACGACCATCAAGTTAGAATTAAAATTGACGAAGTGGATTTTTTAGGCGAAGAATATTTAGGAATTGATCCCTTTATATTTTTTTTACAAGAAAAAAACTATATAAATGGTGAATTATTAATTGGCAGATGTACTTGCGGGTGTGAGGGTTGCGGAGATTACAGTGTGAGCGTTTCTCTTGATGGTGATGTTGTTATTTGGTCTGACTTAAATGGACTTACATATGAGTTTAAGGAATTAGAGTATAAAAGTGCAATCAAAAATATTCAAAACGACCATAGCTGGGAAGATAATAATCGACGAGTTGAAAGACTTGTTTCTGATCTGCTCAAGCAAACAAAAACGAAAGACAATTGTATATTTGATTGGGCATCTACAAGAATTAAGATGAAAAGAATCACTTTAAGCTACAGCAAAAATTGTGTTCAGCAACTATTTGAAATAGATTGGGATGGACAATCACCAGAAAGTGGTCTGGAGAATGTTAAAAGGTTTATTGAAACTACAAACCTAATCGAATTAAACAGCTAAATAGTAGGGCAGAAAATTTAGGGGGATCATTAGGAACATATGGTTCAAGCAAGTATGGATTTTACGGTTTAATCTTTTGTTCGATTCTCTTTTTTGGAGTTGGGTTATTTTCGTTCACATTAATGAATATGCCAACATCAATGGAGGAAGCAAATGGTGGGACATATTTTGATACATCTGGTTTAGGTATGGGTCCTAAAGAATTATTTTTAATTATAGGACTTGGACTTATTCTATTGGGGCTTCTCACTGTTTTATTCGCATTTGCAACAAAAGCAAAATATACATTCATTATTTTTGAAAATGGTATCATCGCTAGAAGCAAAGGAAAAGAAACAAGTTTACTGTTTACAGAGATTGAAGATGTATATTTATTTTCAGTTGGAAAATATAGTTACTCAGGTTTTATGAATAGCCTAGCATATAGAAAAAACAAAGCGGACGATTGGTTTATTATTTCTTTAAGGCACGCTAAATCTCACAAATTAATTGAAACTTTTAGGGAATTGCATACTGCACAAAGAGCAGCAAGTCTGCTTCCACAGATAAAACTGGGCAATAAATTGAAATTTAATTACGTAGACTCAAAATCTGTTTGGTTAAAACGAGCATTCGCAATGAAAGTTAATGACTACGTAAAATCAACTTCTTCTACTAAAGATTTCTATTTAAGCAAAAACGAAATAGAAATTGACGGTGAAAAAATTCAAATAAGTGGCTCAGATAAAGTTAATGCCGACAGTTGGATAGAAAATGTATATCTTTTGGATAATGCTGGTATCAAAAAATTTGCACTTATGTTACCTTCAATTATTTCTGCTGATGTTTTTGTTAGTATATTAAGATTGTCTATCGAAGAATTAAAATAGCTGCTCTTTATTGTAATATGAGATAACAAATAATGAGTGGGAAATTTTCAAAGTGGGGAAAGGGATGACCAAAATGAATGTAAATATATTATTAGAGTATATATCGTATTTTCAAGACAGAAACTCGGTTTTTGGAAAGCTGATTCCCAGAAAAAGAAATGAAGATGGTACATTTTCACCAAGTCATCCCCAATATGCTCCAAAACTAATAGAATTTATTAAAGCTGTCCAAGAAAGTGGGATTATGCGAGCTGATTACTTGGAAATTATGAATCGTATAGAGGGCTATAGAAATAATGAGCTTAACTTTATAAAATCTGCGAATTTAGAAACTGTCTCAGCTATAATGACTGGCTATGTGAGAGGGGAAAGATTTAATGATGGAATGTGGTATAGGTGCTGTGAGAAAAAAATATTTCTGGCTTTGCTTGAAAGAATAAGAGTGATCTATCCCACAAAATAAGCAGATAGCAACGAAGCCTTTATTTTTCTTAAATACCATATGTGCAGGAATTATCAATGCCAAACTAGGTTCGACAATTAGTCGGGCTTTTTGTTTGTAGACAAAAAAGTATTCTTGACATTATACGCTGGATATAGATATCTTCACTCGTTGTGCTAGTTGTTTTAGCCCTTTTTCAATAAAAAACGCTCAAAATTTATTAAATATAGCATGAATAATTGCAACAAATAGACAAAATTACAGTTTTTGTTCAAAATTACTAAGCACAAATTTAAAACTCCTA
>JAVBJX010000050.1:0-28972 GCA_031546705.1 Caryophanales bacterium | reverse complement strand
GGAGTTTTAAATTTGTGCTTAGTAATTTTGAACAAAAACTGTAATTTTGTCTATTTGTTGCAATTATTCATGCTATATTTAATAAATTTTGAGCGTTTTTTATTGAAAAAGGGCTAAAACAACTAGCACAACGAGTTAACTAGGAATTAATGTATTTTGGTCATGAAATAATAACCATTTTCCATCCATAAATTGAAATAACAGATTCAAATAATAGTGCATCACATATGGCTCTCCTGCTTGATTGATGTCTTGGTATTTCACCTTAACGAGAGCATATCCTATTTTTTCCATTTCATATTCCATTGACCAATCTGGATCTTCAAACCAATCCGTGTGAAAGTCAATGATATTTTGAAAACCAGTTATCATATGTCCATTCGGAAAGATTAATGTAGTTTTCTCATCATTTTTAATCAAGAGAGTAAATTTTTCAATATTACGCTCCTTCAAAGCTTCAAAATAATAATTTGATGTCGTGCTGAATGTCATATAATCCACTCCTAAAAGTATAAATTTTCTAATAAAATCATATAACACTTCAGAAGAATAAGATACTCTTATTTCATTCCTAAAACTATCACTTGTACTTCCAAAAAAACTCCTATAAACTTCCAAGTAAGCATTCCAAAATCAACAGGAGGTATCAACATGTTCGTTCATCTTCAAATCCGAAGTGGCTACAGTTTGTTAAATAGCTCCATTCAAATAGAAGAATTAATAAAAAAAGCAAAAGAAAATAACTTCACTGCCCTAGCACTCACCGATGAAAATGTTTTATATGGCGTATTCCCATTCTATGAACAATGCCTAGCCGCTGGAATCAAACCAATCATCGGGATGATTACGACTCTTGAAAATGGTGACCAATTAATCTTACTAGCAAAAAACCAACAAGGATATCACCATTTAATCAAAATAAGTAGCATAATCCAACTAGAAATGCAAGCTGGAATTTCCATTTCCCAGCTTAAACAATACAGTGCTGGATTAATAGCAATTACTTCTGGAGTCCGGACTGGGAAGAGTGTAGAGAAATTTTTACTACAAGGACAACTAGAAGAAGCAAAAAAAATTCTCCAAATGTATATAGAAATTTTCGGCATAGAAGATACATATCTATCCATTCAACAACATGGGCTAGAAGAAGAGGAACAAATGTATGAACTTCTGCTTGAACTTAGTGAAGAACTGCACATTCCACTTGTCTTAACAAATGATGTTCATTATTTAGAAAGTAACGATGCTATTATTCATGATTGTTTAACAGCGATTAAAAATAACACGACAATCAAGC
This sequence comes from Caryophanales bacterium, assembly GCA_031546705.1. Lineage (GTDB taxonomy): Bacteria > Bacillota > Bacilli > Bacillales > JAVBJX01 > JAVBJX01. Next base: position 27,675 of record JAVBJX010000050.1, on the reverse strand, counting down.
CAAACTTAATTGGACAACAATATTATTTAAAAACAAGTGAGCAAATGCATTCAATTTTACAAGATGAAGAACCGTTTCAAAATACGTTGCGTATTGCCGGAAAATGTCAATTTACAATGCCTACACAAAAACCAGAACTACCAAAATTCCATGTGCCAACAAATGAAACAAATGAACAATATATAGAAAGATTGTGTTTAGAAGGATTAATAAAAAAATTAGGAACAGTTGTTGACAACTACAAAGAACGCCTTCAATTTGAGTTATCTGTCATTCGGAAAATGGATTATATTGATTACTTTTTAATCGTTGCTGATTTTATGGAATTTGCTCATACACAAGGGATTTTAACAGGAACAGGGCGTGGTTCGGCTGCTGGTTCGCTTGTTTCTTATGCATTGTCGATTACAAGTGTTGACCCGATAGAGTACGATTTGTTATTTGAACGATTTCTAAATCCAGACCGTATTTCCATGCCAGATATTGACATTGACTTTCCCGATCACCGCAGGGATGAAGTAATTGCCTATGTAGCAAAAAAATACGGTTCGGCTCATGTTGCTCAAATAATTACATTTGGAACATTAGCAGCGAGGGCGGCACTACGAGATGTTGGACGAGCTTTTGGCTCAACACTTACCGATTCACTAACAAAACAAGTACCAATGAAAGTCGGAATTACATTAAAAGAAGCATTAGCAGAGTCAAAAGGTTTACAAAGAGTCATTGAAACATCAGAAGAAGCGAGAAAAATTTATGAAACGGCTTTGAAAATAGAAGGATTGCCACGTCACACATCTACTCATGCTGCTGGTGTTGTGATGAGCAAACACCCACTTGTCGATATTGTCCCACTACAAGAAGGACATGAACAAGTTTCTTTAACACAATATCCAATGGATACATTAGAAAGTCTTGGCTTGTTAAAGATGGATTTTTTAAGTTTAAAAAATTTAACCGTACTAGAAACCATTTTAAATTCCATTACAAAAGTAGAAAGAGTAAAAATAAATGTAGATTCCATTCGGCTCGATGATAAAAAAACATTTCGTCTGCTTGCCTCTGGAGATACATTCGGTGTATTTCAATTAGAATCAGCAGGTGTCAGGCGGGTGCTTAGAAATTTAAAACCAACCGAGTTTGAAGATATTGTTGCTGTTACTTCCCTTCATCGTCCTGGACCAATGGAGCAAATTCCGACATATATTGCTAGAAAGCATGGTAAGGAGCGTATTGTTTATACTCATCCAGATTTAAAACCGATCTTAGAAAAAACATATGGGGTTATCATCTACCAAGAACAAATTATTAAAATTGCTTCCAAGTTAGCAGGATTTTCGATTGGGGAAGCAGATTTACTAAGACGGGCAGTAAGCAAAAAGAAAAGAGAAGATTTACTGCATGAAAGAAATCATTTTGTGTCTGGTTGCAAACAAAATGGTTATGAGGAAACAGTTGCTGATGAGATATATGATTTAATTGTCCAGTTTGCTAATTACGGATTTAATCGAAGCCATGCCGTAGCGTATGCGATGATTGCGTACTACCTTGCTTATTTAAAAGCGAATTATCCACTACATTTTTATAAAGCTGTACTTACAAATTCAATGGGAAATGAGCTGAAAATTGCCCAGTATATCCAAGAAGCGAAGGAGAAAGGAATTACCATCTTACCACCATCTATTAATAAAAGTTTCGGTGCTTTTCATTTAGAGGGAGAGAATATTCGCTTTGGTTTGTTGTCAATTAAACATATTGGTATAGCATCTATAAAAGAAATTGTTCATGATCGAAAGCAGAAACCTTTTAAAGATTTTTTTGATTTCTGTGTGCGGATGGCTGGAAAAAGTGTTAATCGAAAAGTAATAGAATCATTTATTGTAGCAGGATGTTTTGATGAATTTGGTGTAGAACGGAGCATTTTATTTGCGAGTATTGATATTGCTTTAAATCATGGAGACTTATTAGGTGGATTTTTTGAGCCAAAATATTCAGAAGCTACTAGTTGGTCTACTGATGAACTGTTACAAAAGGAAAAAGAAGCATTAGGTATCTATATATCTAGCCATCCTGTGCAGGCGTATAAAATGCATGGAACAACAGCAATTTCTGAACTTCATGAAGGAACAAAAACATTTTTACTTGGTGTGTATATTAGAAAAGAGAAAAAAATTCGCACAAAAAAAGGCGAGCAGATGGTGTTTTTGAATGTAAGTGATAAGTCAGGAGAAATAGACGCTGTTTTATTTCCAAATGTATATAGAATAAGCAAAATAAATGTTGGAGAAGTTGTATTGCTAGAAGGAAAAGTGGAAAACCGAGATAATCGGTTGCAGCTTATTGTCAGTAAAGTAATTCCAGTTACACTTGGCGGTGTGGAAAGTGTATATGTAAAAGTAAACAGAGAACAAGAGCAAGACGGAACGCTGAGACAAGTACAAAAAATATTGCAATCTTTTCGTGGTGCTGTGCCAGTATTTTTGTATTATGAACAGAGTGGAAAAGTTGTAGAGTTAGCGGCTCACTATTTTACTAGTGCTTCGGAAGATTGTGTAACAGAACTAAAAAAACTGCTTGGAAGTGGAAATGTAGTCTTGAAATAAAAGCAATTTTTCCGAGTCGTTCTAATTATCTACGGTATTGAAATATGTTATAATCCTCCATATGATTTATATAGGAGGATTATTAGAATGACGTTAAAAAAAGAAGCTTTAAAGCTTCACAGAAAGAATCAAGGAAAATTAGAAACAACAGCAAAAATCAAAGTGGGAAATGCATATGATTTAAGTCTTGCATATTCTCCAGGTGTAGCAGAGCCTTGCTTAGAAATTGAGAAAGACAAAAATAAAGCATATGAATACACATTAAAAGCAAACACAGTTGGAATTATTTCTAATGGAACAGCAGTACTCGGCTTAGGGAATATAGGAGCAACAGCCGCTATTCCGGTTATGGAAGGAAAAGCAGTGCTGTTTAAGAGTTTTGCAGGCGTAGATGCATTTCCAATTTGTTTAGATATAAGAGATACAGATAAATTAATTGAAACAGTAAAGTCATTAGAGCCAGTATTTGGTGGAATTAATTTAGAAGATATTGCAGCACCACAATGTTTTGAAATCGAAAGAAAATTAAAACAAGAAATGAATATCCCAGTTTTTCATGACGATCAACACGGAACAGCGATTGTTACAGTAGCAGGGCTTATTAATGCATTAAAATTAGTTGGAAAAACACTAGAAGATAGCAAGATTGTGTTAAATGGTGCTGGATCAGCAGGGGTTGCTATTTTGAAATTATTATATCGCTATGGTGTTCGAGATCTAATTATGTGTGATACAAAAGGGGCAATCTATGAGGGTCGTCATGTTGGCATGAACTCGATGAAAGTAGAGATTGCTAAACTGACGAATCTGAATAGAGTACAAGGAACACTTGCCGATGCAGTCAAAGGTGCAGATGCATTTATTGGTGTATCTGTAGCAGGTGCATTAACAAAAGAAATGATTAAAACAATGAATAAAGATTCAATTATTTTTGCCATGGCAAACCCAGACCCGGAAATTATGCCAGATGAAGCAAAAAAAGCAGGGGCAAAAATTATTGGAACAGGAAGATCTGATTTTCCAAATCAAGTAAACAATGTATTAGCATTCCCTGGGATTTTTCGAGGAGCATTAGATGTTCGAGCAAGACAAATTAATGAAGAGATGAAAATAGCAGCAGTGGAAGCGATTGTCGGTTTAATCAGTGATAAAGATCTAAATGTAGACTACGTTATTCCAAATCCATTTGATGCCCGAGTAGCACCAGCAGTTGCCAAAGCAGTTGCCCAAGCGGCGATGGATAGTGGCGTAGCAAGAATTATGGTTGATGCAGAAGAAGTTGCCAAGAAAACACGAAAATTGGCAAGTATTAAAGGGAAATAGTGAAGAAGAAAATAAATTGTTGGATAAATCATGACACATTTTGACACATGTTCTAACTTGTATTCTATAAAATAGTATAGAGAAAATCTAGTTAGGAGGGCTCACTTTGCTGAAAGATCTTTTTTCAAAACGCAATAAGAAATATGTAACACTACCAACACATGAAACAAAGGGCATACCAGAAGGAATTATGAAAAAATGCCCAAAATGCAAGAAAATTATGTACAAACGTGAGCTCGAAAAAAATATGAGTGTTTGTTTAAATTGTGCTTATCATCATCCAATGACAGCGAATGAACGAATTGCCAGTCTTGTAGATGATGGTTCATTTGTGGAAATAGAAACAAATATTTTTACAAAAAATCCACTTGGTTTTGCTGGATATGAAAAGAAAATAGCAGAAGACCAAAACAAAACGGGTTTATCTGAAGCGGTAGTTGTAGGAAAGGCAACGCTATCAGAAATACCATTTGTGATTGCGGTAATGGATTCTCATTTTCGTATGGGAAGTATGGGGTCTGTTGTTGGAGAAAAAATCACAAAAGCAATTGAGTGGGCGATGCACGAACAAGTTCCATTTATTCTTTTTACAGCTTCTGGTGGGGCAAGAATGCAAGAGGGTGCACTCAGTTTAATGCAAATGGCAAAAACGAGTGCAGCATTACAAAAGTTTAGTTCACAAGGTGGGCTAATTATTTCGATCATGACGCATCCAACAACTGGTGGAGTATCTGCAAGTATTGCCTCGCTTGGTGACTATAATTTTGCAGAACCACAAGCATTAATTGGTTTTGCAGGTCGGCGAGTCATTGAACAAACGGTGCGTGAACGGTTGCCAGCAGATTTTCAAACAGCAGAATTTCTTCTTAAATGTGGACAATTAGATGCAGTTATTCATAGGCATCAACTGAAAGAAACATTGACTAATCTCCTTGACATACACAAAGGAGGTTTAAATGAATGGGAACTGGGTTAGAGTTTGAAAAACCAATAATAGAGCTACGAAAAAAAATTGTGGAATTAAAAGAACTAGCAAAAAGTGCGGACATAGATTTCACAATAGAAATTGGAAATTTAGAAGCTCGCTTAGAAACGTTAGAAAATGATATATATAGAAACCTTTCTACATGGGATCGTGTGCAAATTGCCCGCCATCCAAATCGCCCAACAACCCTTGATTATATTGAACGATTGTTTACTGATTTTTTTGAGTGTCATGGGGATCGCTCTTTTGGCGATGATGCGGCAATTGTCGGTGGGGTTGCGAAGTACAAAGGCTTACCAATTACGATTATTGGGCACCAACATGGAAAAGATACAAAAGAAAATATTCGCCGTAATTTTGGCATGCCACATCCTGAAGGATATCGAAAAGCATTGCGTTTAATGAAACAAGCGGAAAAATTTCAACGCCCAATTATTTGTTTTATTGATACAAAAGGAGCATATCCTGGAAAAGCCGCTGAAGAACGTGGACAAAGTGAAGCGATTGCTCGAAATCTTTTTGAAATGGCAGGCTTTACTGTTCCAATTATTTGTGTTGTGATTGGTGAAGGTGGAAGTGGTGGAGCGTTAGCACTTGGCGTAGGAAATTATGTGCATATGCTAGAGAATTCTACATATTCTGTTATTTCTCCGGAAGGAGCGGCAACGATTCTTTGGAAAGATGCGAAGAAGTCGAAGGAAGCAGCAGAAGCTCTGAAAATTACTGCACCTGATTTAAAAAGGTTAGGTATTATTGATGAAATTATTAAGGAAGTACATGGCGGGGCACATCATAATGTAGATGAACAAGCAGTCTATATTGATCAAGTATTAAGAAAATCATTAACCGATCTCATACATATGACTGGAGAACAGTTAGTAGAGCATCGCTACGAGAAATATAAAAAAATTGGTGAATTTGAAGTGTTAAGCGAAGTAGGAAATTAGGTCAAAAGGAGTGAAAAACACCCCGATTGACCTAACTTAGTGAAAAGAATGTTTGCCAAAACTAAGGTTGTATCAATAGTTTGGTAAACCATTCTTTTCACTAAAACCATTCAAAAAAGCTTTTTTACAGCTTCTAGGAGAATAGATGGTCAACATTCCGTAGAATGAATGTTTCGGTGACTATTTGTTCTCTTTTTTGCTTTTTCTAAAAATGATTAACCAAGAATGATACGAGCAAATATGGGTATGCTTTTAAAAAAGAGTATAAGACAGAAGCTAGTTTGAAGCATTTGTAGTGAACAGAATGATTTACTAAAACGTTGATGTTTTTTGAAATGAACATATTAATATTAGAAATGTTCAGTTTGTAGGAAAAAATTTTTGGAAATTAAAGAGGTGGAAAATATGAAAAGAATTGGTGTACTAACGAGTGGTGGTGATTCGCCAGGAATGAATGCAGCTGTTCGAGCAGTTGTTCGGAAAGCAATTTACCACGATGCAGAAGTATATGGAATTTATCATGGATACTCTGGAATGATTTCTGGGGATATTAAGAAATTAGATGTTGGAGATGTCGGTGATATTATTCATCGTGGTGGAACAAAATTGTTTACTGCTCGTTGTCCAGAATTTATCACATTAGAAGGACAGTTAAAGGGAATTGAACAGTTAAAGAAACATGGAATTGAAGGTGTTGTTGTTATTGGTGGAGACGGTTCTTATCGTGGGGCGGAAAAACTAACAGAACATGGCTATCCATGTATCGGTGTTCCTGGAACAATTGATAATGACATTCCTTTTACTGATTATACAATTGGTTTTGATACAGCACTTAATACGGCTATTGATGCCATTGACAAAATTCGTGATACAGCAACTTCACATGAACGTACATATGTCATTGAAGTAATGGGACGACATGCTGGAAATATTGCTTTATGGGCAGGTATGGCTGGTGGGGCAGAATCAGTTATTATTCCAGAAGAAAAACCAGATATAGATGATATTATTGAACGCCTGAAAAAAGGACAAGCACGTGGAAAAAGACATAGTATCATTGTCATTGCAGAAGGTGCAGGTAGTGGAGTAGAGTACGGAAAGCAAATTCAAGAAAGAACAGGACTAGAAACACGTGTGACTATTCTGGGGCATGTTCAACGTGGAGGCTCACCAACAGCAATTGATCGTGTACTAGCAAGTCGTTTGGGAGCACATGCAGTTGACCTTCTTTTGGCAGGAGAAGGTGGTTTATGTGTTGCGATTCAAAAAAATAAAGTAATTTCTATGAAAATCAGTGATGTATTTTCTAGACCAAGCAAAACAGATCACAAAATGTATGAGTTAGCAAAGGAATTGGCTATTTAATGAAGGAGATGTTTTTATGCGTAAAACAAAGATAGTTTGTACAATTGGTCCTGCTAGTGAAAGTGTTGAGATATTGGTTGACTTAATAACCGCTGGAATGAATGTTGCTCGCTTAAATTTCTCTCATGGAAATCATGAAGAACATAGTATGCGTATTCAAAATATTCGTAAGGCATCAGAAATCACTGGGAAAACAGTAGCCATTCTGCTAGATACAAAAGGTCCAGAAATTCGCACACACAAAATGGAGAATGATGGAATTGAGTTAGAAGAAGATGCAGAAATAATTATTACAATGGATGAAGTGCTAGGAACGAAAGAGAGATTTTCTATTTCTTATGCACAACTGCTTGATGATGTTCATGTAGGCTCACATATTTTATTAGATGACGGTTTAATTGACTTGGAAGTAATACATATTTGTAAAGAAAAAAAAGAAATCAAAACAAAAGTCATTAATAGTGGCATGTTAAAAAATAATAAAGGTGTTAATGTTCCGGGTGTTCGTGTGAACTTACCAGGGATAACAGAAAAGGATAAAAAAGATATTTTGTTTGGTGTTGAACAAGATGTTGACTATATTGCTCCTTCTTTTGTTCGTAGTTCAAATGATGTGCTGGAAGTGAGAGCATTACTTAAAAAAAATAATGCCGAACATATTAATATTATTCCAAAAATCGAGAATAAAGAAGGCATAACAAATGCTAGTAAAATTTTGGAAGTGTCTGATGGAATGATGGTTGCTCGTGGTGATTTAGGAGTAGAGATTGCTGCTGAGGAAGTTCCACTTGTTCAGAAGGAATTAATTCGTAAAGCTAATGCCGTAGGTAAACCAGTTATTACAGCAACACAAATGTTAGATTCTATGCAACGAAATCCACGTCCAACTCGGGCAGAAGCAAGTGATGTAGCCAATGCTATTTTTGATGGCACAGATGCCATTATGCTTTCTGGAGAAACTGCGGCAGGAATGTACCCTGTTGAATCGGTAGAAACAATGAATGCCATTGCTTTACGGATTGAAGAATCACTTAATTATTCCGAAATGCTAACAAAAAGAAGTAAAACAATGAATGGTACAATTACAGATGAAATTGGACAATCTGTTGCTCATAGTGCCTATAATTTAGATGTAGCAGCCATTGTGACACCATCGGCAAGCGGTCATACAGCACGAATGGTTTCTAAATATCGACCACAAGCACCGATTATTGCGGTGACAAAAAGCGAATCTATTTCAAGAAAGTTATCACTTCTGTGGGGAGTTTTTGCATATGTAGGAGAGGATGTTAAGTCAACAGATGAAATGTTTGAAGCGGCTGTAAAAGTAGCGACTGATGCTGGGGTTGCTCATCCTGGAGATTTAGTCGTTATTACAGCGGGTGTACCTATCGGCCAAAAAGGTTCAACCAACTTAATGAAAATTCATCGAGTCGGCGATATTGTAGCAAAAGGTCAAGGGCTTGGTCGGAAATCTTCTTTCGGTAAAGTAGTTGTTGCCAATACAGCAGAAGAAGCGATTAGAAGAGTAGAAGCTGGTTCTATTTTGGTAACTCGTAGTGCAACAGAAGATATGAAAGAAGCACTTCTTCGTGTTGCTGGGCTTATTACGGAAGACAGTGAGCTCACCAGTTATGGGGCACTTATTGGTGTTAGCTTAGAAATTCCAGTTGTTATTGGTGTAGAAAATGCAACAACTGTATTAAAAGATGGAGAATATATTACCATTGAAGCAGGATATGGCATTATTTATCACGGGCATTCCAAAGTGCTATAGACACAAATCTGAACAGAAGCTGAGACAAGGAGGATGGGAAAGAAGTTCATTCCACTAGGGTAGGAGAATTGGGTATTTTTTGCCCCTTTTCTTCCACCCTCTTTTTAAATTTTTCCACCTTTAATAAATCCCCATAAATCAGTAAACACACCAGCACGATACAATGTGCCAACAACAACAAGTAAAATAGGGCCAATAATTAATCCTAAGAAACCAAATAATTCAACACCGACAAACAAAGCAACAAGTGTGGCAAATGGATCGACACCAATACTTGAGGACAATACTTTCGGTTCAATTACTTGTCTGACAACAATGCCAATAATATAGATGATAATCAGACCAATAGCTAAAGTCGAATCCCCACTAATGAATGTATAGATAATCCATGGAACGAAAGTAATCCCTGTTCCGATATATGGTAACAATTCAGAAATACCAATAATGAGAGAAATAGTAATCGCATATTCTACTTTCAAAATCAACAATCCAATTAAAACCATAACAGCTGTAACGGAAATCAGTGTAGCTTGTGCTTTTAAATAACCGAGCCCTGCTCTTTTTAAATCAATAAAAACACGTACACTACTTCCACGTGCTTTCTCAGGTAACATTCGGTGAAAGAAACCGGTGAATCTATACCAATCTTTACTAATAAAAAAAGTAGCAAGTAAAGAAAAAATAGAAACCGTTGCAAAAAATGGTAGCTTGCTAAGAATAGTTGGAATTAATGTTAAAATATTTTGCATAAATTTTCCAACTGATGCTACGATTTTTGACCCAAATGATTGAATATTTGTCGTAATAGTTGATTGTTGGCTAGAATCTAATGTGTTAAATAATTTAGCCAAGTCATTATAATACGGAATAATTTTGGCGGTCATATAATTTTCTGTGGATGTAACAAGACTTTGAAAATGAGCTGGAATAACTTCAGCTAAATACTGAGTTCCTGTGATGATTTCAAAAACAAGCAAGGCAATAAGTCCGCCAAGTAAGGTGAATAGCAATAACAACACAAGAAGAACAGCAAGTATTCTAGGTAAACGCACTCGGTCTTGGAAAAAATTAACGAGTGGATTGACCAGAAAAGAAATAATAAACGCAATAATGAATGGGTAGGTAACTGTAGAGACATAATAAAAAGTGATTACACTTGCAACGACAATAGCAATGATTAATAAAAAACGTAGTCCACCATAAAGCAGTTGCTTTGGCATTTTTTCACCTCATAATTTTTAGATATAATACAAATAGTTCTTCCCTCACAGTCACTCATTATAGCAGTTTCACTTACTGTGTGGAAAGTTCATTGTCTAATTAAAAATTTTCTCCTAACCTTTTTCCGCATAATTTCGCAAACTGCTATAATATTCGACAAAATAGTGTCTTTTTAATTCACAAAATGTACATGATTGTTTATAATGAAAGAGGAAGAAATGGGAAATTTACACATGGTAATATTCTTGTTATTTTATCAGGAAGATTCTCTAGTGTAAAATGATAGAACATAATCAAGTAAAAGGAGCGATTCACATGACAGCAACAAAAGGTTTAGAAGGAATTGTAGCAGCACAGTCGTCAATTAGTTCTATTATTGATGATACACTAACGTATGTGGGTTATAACATTGATGATTTAGCGGAAAATGCCAGTTTTGAAGAAGTAGTTTACCTCCTTTGGCATCGTAAATTGCCAAACAAAGAACAACTTGCTGAGCTAGAAGAACAACTTGCTATTAATATGGCTGTTCCACAAGGAGTACTAGATCATTTTAAATTATATCCAATTAAAGACGTTCATCCAATGACGGCACTTCGTACAGCTATGTCTTTTATCGGATTATACGATGAAGAAGCAGAGATAATGAGCGATGAAGCTAACTATCGCAAAGCTATTCGCTTACAAGCTAGAGTTGCTACCGTTGTAACCGCATTCGCACGCATTCGTAAAGGGCAAGAGCCAGTTTCTCCAAGAGAAGATTTTGGCTATGCCAAAAACTTTTTGTATATGTTAACAGGTGAAGAGCCAGATGATGTAGCCGTTAAAGTATTTGATACAGCACTTGTTCTTCATGCTGATCACGAACTTAATGCTTCTACATTCACTGCACGTGTTTGTGTTGCAACATTATCTGATGTATATTCTGGTGTAACAGCAGCAATTGGAGCATTAAAAGGACCTTTACACGGTGGAGCAAATGAAGCTGTAATGAAAATGCTTGCTGAAATTGGCTCTTTAGAAAATGTAGATACATACATTGCAGAAAGATTTGCTAACAAAGATAAAATCATGGGCTTTGGTCATCGTGTATACCGTAAAGGTGATCCACGTGCCCCAATCTTAAAAAGAATGTCTAAGCAATTAGGTGAATTAATTGGTGAAACAAAATGGTATGACATGTCTGTAAGAGTAGAAGAAATTGTTACGAAAGAAAAACCATTACCACCAAACGTAGATTTCTATTCTGCTTCTACTTATCATTGTTTAGGAATTGAACATGATTTATTTACACCTATTTTTGCAGTAAGCCGTATGTCTGGTTGGGTTGCACATATTCTAGAGCAATACGCAAACAACCGCTTAATCCGTCCACGTGCCGAGTATGTAGGACCAGGAATGCAAAAATATGTACCACTAGAAGAGCGTTAAGATTTTATATAATATAATTAGGGGGAAAACAGCATGACAGGTGGAAAAATTACAGTAACTGATGGTGTATTAAATGTACCGAATAACCCAGTGATTCCATTTATCGAAGGAGACGGAATTGGACCTGATATTTGGGCAGCAGCTTCACGTGTACTAGAAGCAGCAGTACAAAAAGCATACAATGGTGAAAAAACAATTGTATGGAAAGAAGTGCTTGCTGGTGAAAAGGCATTCAAACAAACAGGAGAATGGCTTCCACAAGAAACACTTGATGTTATTCGTGAATATTTCATTGGAATTAAAGGGCCATTAACAACACCAATTGGTGGAGGAATTCGTTCATTAAATGTAGCCCTTCGTCAAGAATTAGATTTATTCGTTTGTTTGCGTCCAGTTCAATATTTTGAAGGTGTTCCTTCTCCAGTCAAACATCCAGAAGATGTAGACATGGTTATTTTCCGTGAAAACACAGAAGACATTTATGCTGGAATTGAATATGCACAAGGTACAGAAGGTGCAAAAAAACTACTTAAATTTTTACAAGAAGAACTAGGTGTGAACAAAATCCGTTTCCCTGAAACTTCTGGATTTGGTATTAAACCAATTTCTGAAGAAGGAACAAAACGCTTAATGCGTGCAGCAGTTCAATATGCTGTCGATCACAAAAAACCATCTGTTACAATCGTTCATAAAGGAAACATTATGAAATTTACAGAAGGTGCTTTCAAAAACTGGGGATATGAACTTGCTGAGCAAGAGTTTGGCGATAAAGTATTCACATGGAATCAATATGACCGTATTGCAGCAGAACAAGGTAAAGATGCGGCAAACAAAGCACAAAAAGATGCGGAAGCAGCTGGAAAAATTATCATCAAAGATTCGATTGCTGACATTTTCTTACAACAAATTCTAACTCGTGCAAATGAGTTTGATGTTGTAGCAACAATGAACTTAAATGGTGATTACATTTCTGATGCATTAGCAGCACAAGTTGGTGGAATCGGTATTGCTCCAGGAGCAAATATTAACTACGAAACAGGACATGCTATTTTTGAAGCAACGCATGGTACAGCTCCAAAATATGCTGGACAAGATAAAGTAAATCCATCATCTGTTATTCTTTCAGGTGTATTAATGCTTGATCATCTTGGATGGAATGAAGCATCTAAATTAATTATGGATTCTGTTGTAAAAACAATTTCTTCTAAAGTCGTTACTTATGACTTTGCCCGCCTAATGGAAGGTGCTAAAGAAGTAAAGTGTTCAGAGTTTGCAGACGAGCTAATTAAGAATATGTAAGAGGATGGGACAAACGGGGTGAAAAACACCCCGTTTGCCCTATCTTCATAAAATAAATTACTTATTTTATGATACAAAACATTTTTTTTGAATCTCATGAAATTTTTTAGTAAAATAGAGAAGTTAGTTTTGCAAAATCTAAAACAAAAAGGGGAAATACATACAATGGCTAACCGTAAAAAGATTTCTATTATTGGTGCAGGATTTACAGGAGCAACTGCTGCATTTATTACTGCTCAAAAAGAACTTGGGGATGTTGTAATTGTTGATATTCCACAACTCGAAAACCCAGCAAAAGGAAAAGCATTAGATATGCTTGAGTCTAGCCCTGTGCTTGGTTTTGATGCAAATATTATTGGTACATCTAATTATGCCGATACAGCTGATTCAGATGTTGTTATTATTACAGCTGGTATTGCTCGTAAACCGGGGATGAGTCGTGACGATCTTGTTACAACAAACCAAGGGATTATGAAAAGTGTTGCAAAAGAAATTGCAAAATATTCTCCTAACTGTGTGATTATCGTTTTAACAAATCCAGTAGATGCAATGACATATACTATTTTCAAAGAATCAGGATTCCCAAAAGAACGTGTTATTGGTCAATCAGGAGTGCTTGATACAGCCCGTTTCCGTACATTTGTTGCACAAGAATTAAACTTATCAGTAAAAGACGTTACTGGTTTCGTTCTTGGTGGTCATGGCGATGAAATGGTTCCGCTTATTCGTTACTCATTTGCAGGTGGTGTTCCACTTTCAACATTAATTAAAGCCGACCGCATGGAAGAAATTGTTGAACGCACACGCAAAGGTGGAGCAGAAATCGTTAACTTACTTGGCAATGGTAGTGCTTACTATGCCCCAGGTGCTGCACTTGTTGAAATGGCGGAAGCAGTATTGAAAGATCAAAAACGTGTTCTTCCTTCAATTGCTTACTTAGAAGGTGAGTATGGTTATAACGATATTTATTTAGGAGTTCCCACTGTTCTAGGTGCAGGTGGTATTGAAAAAATTATTGAACTTGAATTAACTGCTGATGAAAAAGCAAAATTAGATAAATCTGTAGAAGCTGTTAAAAATGTTATGGCTGTGCTTGGATAGGTTTTAAAGAAAAAGAGGATGGAGCAATCGGGGTGTTTTTTCACCGATTGCCCATCCTCTTCTTTGTATAAAGATGTAGTCTGAGTTTGGGTCAATTGGGGTGTTTTTTACTCCAATTGACCCAAACTCGTTAAATAAAACTCCTCAAAAAATTTTTTTGTCCCAACTTCTTTATTAACTGAATACTTAAATGGATCTCCCACTTCTTGACAGCGTTTTATCCTATTGTTAAGCTACTAATAATATTTATACATACATAGGGGGATTTTTTATGTGGGAATCAAAATTCGTAAAAGAAGGACTTACATTTGATGATGTTTTATTAATTCCAGCAAAATCAGAAGTACTTCCAAATCAAGTTGATGTAAGTGTAAGATTAACGGATAAAATCCAGTTAAACATTCCACTAATTAGTGCTGGGATGGACACTGTTACTGAGTCTGCAATGGCAATTGCGATGGCTAGACAAGGTGGACTAGGAATTATCCACAAAAACATGACTATGGAAGAACAAGCGGACCAAGTGGAAAAAGTAAAACGTTCAGAGAGTGGTGTAATTAATGATCCGTTTTTTTTAACACCAACGCACAAAGTAGAAGATGCTGAATACTTAATGGGAAAATATCGTATCTCTGGTGTACCAATTGTAGATGATGCAGATAACAAGAAATTAGTAGGTATCCTTACAAATCGTGATTTACGTTTTATTCAAGATTACTCCATGATGATTTACGATGTAATGACGAAAGAAAATTTAGTAACAGCTCCTGTTGGCACAACACTTTTAGAGGCAGAAAAACTTCTGCAAAAGTATAAAATTGAAAAGTTGCCTCTAGTAGATGATGATGGCATTTTGAAAGGTTTAATTACCATTAAAGACATTGAAAAAGTAATTGAATTTCCAAACGCTGCAAAAGATCAACAAGGTCGTCTACTGGTAGGTGCAGCAGTTGGTGTGACGTGTGATGCCCTCCAAAGAGTTGAATGTCTAGTAAAGGCTCATGTGGATGTAATCGTCATTGATACGGCACATGGTCATTCAAAAGGTGTTATTGAAAAAGTAAAAGAAATTAGAAGTAAGTATCCAGATTTATCAATCATCGCTGGTAATGTGGCAACTGGACAAGCTACAAAAGAATTAATTGATGCTGGTGCGAATATTGTTAAAGTGGGGATTGGGCCTGGTTCAATCTGTACAACACGTATTGTAGCAGGTGTTGGCGTACCTCAACTTACTGCAGTATATGATTGTGCAACCGTAGCGAAAGAGTATGGTGTTCCAATCATTGCCGATGGTGGTATAAAATATTCTGGTGATATTGTTAAAGCACTTGCAGCTGGTGGCCATATTGTCATGTTAGGTAGTATGTTTGCTGGAGTTCAAGAGAGTCCAGGCGAAACCGAAATCTATCAAGGTAGACAATTTAAAGTGTACCGTGGCATGGGTTCTGTTGGAGCAATGGAAAGAGGAAGTAAGGATCGTTATTTCCAAGAAGGAAATAAAAAATTAGTTCCAGAAGGAATTGAAGGACGTGTACCTTATAAAGGACCTTTAGCAGATACAGTTCACCAATTAATTGGCGGAATTAGAGCTGGTATGGGCTATTGTGGTACAGCTACTTTAAAAGAATTAAGAGAAAATGCTCAATTTATTAGAATGTCAGGAGCTGGATTACGTGAGAGTCATCCACACGATGTTCAAATAACAAAAGAAGCACCGAATTACTCTTCGTGATTATTTGAATGATTAAAAGATATAGTTACCTATTTTCAAAAGACTAAGAAAGTATAAGAATTTATTGGAAAAGACGTTTTATCATCCAGCAATGAATCAAGAGATTAAATTATCAAGCACCCTTGCTTTATACACTTGGCATGGTAAACATCATACGGCTCATATTACTTCTTTACGAGAATGAAAAGGCTGGTAGTCATTAAAATTTAAGTAGCTGAGTCCCTATGAGTGATTGTGGGGTGCTCAGCTACTTTTTTTCTATTTCATCTGAGTCTGGGACATAATTCTTTTTGAGATGTTTTAATGAAGTGTTAAGTATTAAGAGTTTGTGTGCTAGATTGTGATTTAGTTGGTTTAAAGATAGAAGCAAACAATACGACAAGAGAGATAACACCTATCGAAAGCAACACAATCATGGAATGCGACATCGATACTTTTTCACCAAAGTAGAAAATTTCTCTTAAGCCTTCTGCACCAAATCGCATTGGTATCCACGAATATAACCAATCACGTGAAACGGTTGGTAAAAGCTCTGGAGCCATTCCAATTAAAGAACCACCAAAGAAGAAAATAAGAGCAAAAATCCCAACTCCACCAAAGCCAATCCATGACATAACAGCGGAAATTAATAAATAGAAGCAAATATAGGCGAGTGTTAAAAATATAGCAACATCTACATAGTTTGGAATCGTAAAGCCAATCCATTCTGCCATAGTAGCAATACCAAATCCAGCTACAAAAGCTAATACAATACACAAAATTAATTGTTCAAAAATGACTTTCAGTTTCTCTGATCTATTGGTTACGACTGTTTTATTTTTTGCTAAAAAAGTAAGGACTGATCCAATTAAGCTCGCCATCCAAAGTGGTGTGATTAAAACAACAGGTGCATTACCATTAGCTGTATGCGTGCCAATTGCATTTACATTCTCGATTTTTTTGGTAATTGGATTGGCGATAACGGCTACTTGTTTTGCTGTAACTGTCATTCCTGATTTATCCAATGCTTCTAATATTTTTGTTCGAGTTTGTGCGTTTATAGTATCGACCATTTGTGTGAGCATTTGGTTAGCCATCATTGCTCCATTAGCGTTTTTTCCTTGATTAATAAGGAGTGTAATTTCAGACGATGATGGATTAGGTGTTTGCAAGGAAATCTGTTTTTGGCTGAAATCTTTTGGCAAGATCATTGCGGCATAATATTCTTTATCATTTAATCCTGTTTTTACTTCTGCTTCATTTGCTACTTTAATAAATTCAACTGCTGGTTCACTCTCTGTTGAACTTTTTACTACCTCATTTATTTTTTCAATAATCATATCACCCATATTCAGATGACCTTGAGGGGTATCCATTCCCTTATCCAAATTAACAATAGCAATTGGAAGGTTTTTTGGTGTTGGATTGACGTTAGATGCCAAGGTCAAACTAAAAATAATAACAACAGCTAAGACAATAATGGGTGCGAGTTTCGTAAGTTTTTGTTTAAATAAATTCATTTTTCATTTCCCCTTTTTAAAATTAATAAACAACGTGTTGATTGCTTATATGAATATATAGTATAATAATGGTAATAACAATCATCACTTATAAAGAAATGTTGATTAATAAACATTTCTCTATAAGTGTACAGTGAAAGGGGTGAGTTTAATGGCAGAAACGTTACGAGAAATGAAAGTGGCTCAAACAAAACAGTTATTAAAAGATGTACTAATTGAACTAATAGAGGAAAAAGGATTTGATGGTGTTACTGTTCGAGATTTAACATTAAGAGCTAAATTAAATCGTGGAACGTTTTATCTACATTACTTAGACAAATATGATTTAATGGAAAAAGTTCAAGATGAATTACTTCAAGGTTTTCAAGAAATTATGAAGGATACAAACCCAGTTGAAGTAATGAAATATTATACAGAAGGTATGCCTCATCCAAATGTTACGAAACTATTTGAGTATCTAAAAGAAAAAAAGCATTTTTTGAAATTGCTATTAAGCGAGAAAGGAGATCCAGCATTTTCAAAAAAACTAAAAGCGTTTCTAAAAAATCATCTAGTAGAAAAAATAATGAAAGTTTTTCAAAACGAACAATTCAATATGGTTATTCCAGAAGAATATTTCTTGGCTTTTCTTTCTTCCGCTTTTCTTGGTGTGATTGAGCAATGGTTAGAAAGTGATCCTTCACCATCGCCAGAAGAAATGGCAATGACTCATTTAAGATTAGTGCGTGCAATTAGGAATATGCCTGTATGATGGCTAAAATTACTAGGACTTGGAAGTTAGGGTAAATCTCCGTCACACTGTAAATAACTCTTTTTTTTATGATATGATATTAATAAAAGTGTTCGGAGGTAGTTATGGAGAATTGTATATTAGTTATTGAAGATGAACAGTCCATTGTCACATTATTAGAGTACAATTTGCAAAAAGCAAACTTCCAAGTTGAGGTTGCTTATGATGGGAAAGAGGGGCTTGAAAAAGCAATTAAACGTTCATATGAGCTAATTATTTTAGATTTAATGTTGCCACAGCTAGACGGTATGGAAATTTGCAAACAACTACGAATGAATAAAATAATGACACCTATTTTGATGTTGACAGCAAAATCGGATGAATTTGATCGGATTTTTGGATTAGAGATGGGTGCGGATGATTATATGACGAAGCCTTTTAGCCCTCGAGAAGTAGTTGCTCGGGTGAAAGCTATTTTGCGGCGGACAAAAAATAGTAGTGGTGATCCAGAAAATCATATAGGTGCAAAACAAATTACGATTGCAGATTTGCGGATTATTCCTGAAAGTCATGAAGTGTATTTCAAGGAAAGACAACTAGAGCTTACATTGAAAGAGTATGATTTGTTGCTTTGTTTAGTTCAAAATAAAGGGCGTGTCATTACTCGGGATCAATTATTGCAAGCTGTGTGGCAATATGAATTTGTTGGTGATTCAAGGATTGTTGATGTGCATATTAGTCATTTGCGTGAAAAAATTGAATCAGATACAAGAAGACCAAAATATATTAAGACAATTCGTGGTCTTGGGTATAAATTAGAGGAACCTAGAAAAGATGGATAAGAACTTCCACACTCGCTTTTTATTTCGCTTTGTCTTATCAATTGTGATTGTATTGCTCTGTCTTGGTTTACTTTTAGCAAATTTGTTTAAAGAGTCGTATATGGATATCTTTAATAACCGAATGGAGAAAGAAGCAAGAATCGTTAGTTTAATTAAAGAAGATGGTTTAAGTCATACAACAAAGGAACAGTTGCAAGGACTTTCTGAGTCGCTCGGCATAAATATTATTGTATTTCGTGAAAAAGGAACTCTTTTATTTGATACATCTGGAACTTTTAAATGGAATGATGAATTTAGAAAATACACAGAAAAGTGGAGAGAACCTTATTTTGTAATAGATGATATATACTATTCTATTTTTCAAAGTGGGGAAGAAACGATTTTAATTGGAACATCCAGAAAAGCATTCACCCAATTTGAAGGGTCGATGTGGGGTGGATTAGTTATTTTAATAGCAGGAGCTATTGCAATTATTTTATTGATTTTATACCGAGTGATGAAGAAATATACGGAACCACTACAATTAGTTACAAAAATTGTGGAAGATTTAGAGCGAGGTGATTATCAAGCAAGAATAAATAGTAATATGGAAATTGGGCTAATACGTTCATTGAATACGTTGGCTGAGAATCTACAAAGTATGATCAGGGTGCATCAAATTGAACATGATCAAATGAGAACGTTAATTGAAAACATGGGAAGTAGTCTTATTTTAATTGATGGTAATGGACGTATTTATTTAGTAAACCAAACATTTCAAGAAACATTTCGTATAAATGCAGACGACTATTTAAAACAACCTTATCATGAAGTATTTCGCCATTCGGAAATGGTTGATTTAGTAGAAGAAGTATTTCGTAAAGAGGTAGCTCTTTGGACGGAAATAGAGTTATTAATTGAACGAGAAAGAAAGTATTTTCAAGTGTATACTGCTCCGATTCTTGGTAACCGTTATGTGTGGGAAGGCGTTGTTCTTGTTTTTCATGATAAAACGAAATTAACAAAACTTGAACAATCACGAAAAGATTTTGTAGCAAGTGTTTCGCATGAGTTAAATACACCAATTACTTCTATTCGTGGCTTCGCTGAAACATTGTTGGATGGAGCAATAGAAGACACAAAAATGACAGAAAAATTTTTAACGATTATCTTAAATGAAAGTGAACGAATGCAACATTTAGTAAAAGATTTGCTAGAACTTTCAAAAATTGAACAACAAGGGTATCGTTTGCGGGTGGCAATGGTTAATATTCAAGAAATTATGGAAGAAGTATTTGTGATTTTAAAAGATAGAGCAACAGAAAAAAATCTTGAGTTGTGGATGGGTGAGTTGAATTTCTTTATTGAAGGCGATTTTTATCGTTTGCAACAAGTCTTTCTTAACTTAGTGAACAATGCAATTCAATATACTGGGAGATATGGCTCGATTCATGTCACATTGGAACAACAAGAGGAGTATGCCATTGTTCATGTAAAAGATACAGGAATAGGTATTTCTGAGGAAGATCATTCACGAATTTTTGAACGTTTTTACCGAGTAGATAAAGCACGGAGCAGGGAGTCAGGTGGAACAGGCCTTGGGCTGGCGATTGTCAAAAATATTGTTGATGCTCATCACGGAGATATTTCCATGGAAAGTATTGTTGGAGTAGGAACAAAATTTAGTGTAATGCTCAAGAAATATAATTATTTTTACCCAGATGAAGTGGAAAAAAAAGGAGAATAAGATGAAAAAGTTAGTTTTAGTAGATGGAACAAGTATTGCCTATCGCTCTTTTTTTGGCGTGCCATTACTTAGTAACGCTAAAGGAATTCATACAAATGCTATTTATGGTTTCACCAATATTATTATGAAAATTTTAGAGGCGGAAAAGCCAACGCATATGCTCATTGCCTTTGATGCAGGAAAAACAACATTCCGTCATGCGACATATGAAGATTACAAAGGTGGACGACCAAGTATGCCACCAGAACTCGCTGAGCAATTGCCCTTCTTAAATGAACTTCTTCGAGCCTATAACATTCCATTTTATCAACTACCAAACTATGAAGCCGATGATATTATTGGAACATTGTCACTAGAAGCAGATAAAGAGAATTTCACTGTAAAAGTTATTTCAGGTGATCGTGATTTAACGCAACTTGCTTCAACGAATGTAACGGTTGACATTACAAAAAAAGGAATTACCGAGGTAGATTCCTACACGCCAGATTTTATTATGAATAAATATGGAATATCTGCTGATAGAATTGTTGATTTAAAAGGACTCATGGGAGATAGTTCAGATAATATTCCGGGTGTGCCAGGTGTTGGAGAAAAGACTGCACTAAAACTACTACACCAATTTGGTTCCATTGAAAATTTATATGAATCACTAGCTGACGTAAGTGGTGTGAAATTAAAAGAGAAACTAGAACAAAATCGTGAGTTAGCTTTTATGAGTAAAAACTTAGCAACTATTATGCGTGAAGCTCCACTTGAAGTTAGTCTAACAGATACTGAACTTCATCCATATGAACAAGAAACATTGACCAACTTTTTTATGGAAATGGGCTTTCATTCGCTATTAAATAAGTTACAAATAGATATGCCGTCTACACCATTTGTGGAAGTTTCTTTTGAAACAATACTTACTATGAATGAAAAAGTATTAACGCCTACCGCAACTATTCTAGTAGAAGTTGTAGATGCTGTGTATCATAAAGCACCAATTATTGGATTTACCGTTGTCAATGAAAATGGAAATTTTTTCATTCCAACAGATATCGCATTAGATTCTAAAGAGTTTATTGCATGGCTTGGAGATGAACAAATAAAAAAAGCAACCTATGATGCGAAAAGAGCAATTGTTGCGTTGAAGTGGCATGGTGTAGAACTTAACGGTGTTGATTTTGATTTACTTGTTGCTGCTTATGTATTAAATCCATCAGCAACTGTTACCGATGTTTCCACTATTGCCAAGCAAAAAAATTATACAGATGTAAAAGCAGATGAAGAAGTGTATGGAAAAGGGGCAAAATTTGCTATTCCTTTTGAAGATGAATTATCAGAGCATCTTATTCGTAAAACAGTAGCAGTTCACTTTTTAAAAGAAATACTTATAAGTGAACTAAAGAAAAATAAGCAAATGGATTTATTAACTGAAGTCGAGTTGCCACTAAGCTATGTATTAGCAGAGATGGAATATAAAGGAATCAAAGTAGATGTAGAACAGTTACAAGAAATGGGTAGAGAGCTTCGCAAACGAATTTCTTCTATAGAAGAACGCATTCATACATTAGCAGGTGAAACGTTTAATATTAATTCACCAAAACAGTTAGGTGTTATTTTATTTGAAAAATTAGAGCTTCCTCCGTCTAAAAAAACGAAAACAGGTTATTCTACAAGTGCCGATGTATTAGAAGGTCTAAGGGAAAAACATGAAATTATCGAAGATATTTTAAACTATCGCCAACTTTCCAAACTGCAATCTACATATGTCGAAGGGCTGTTAAAAATTGTTCATGGGGATAGTCAGCATGTGCATACGATTTTTAACCAAGTATTAGCACAAACAGGCCGACTTAGTTCCACTGATCCAAACTTGCAAAATATCCCGATTCGCTTAGAAGAAGGTCGGAAAATTCGTCAAGCATTTATTCCATCCAAAGAAGGTTGGGTTATTTTTGCGGCAGATTATTCCCAAATCGAATTACGGGTGCTTGCTCATATTGCCAATGATGAAAAATTATGTGAAGCATTTCTAAATGATATGGATGTTCATACAAAAACAGCGATGGATGTATTTCATGTTCAAGCCGATGAAGTTGATTCTAATATGAGAAGACAGGCAAAAGCGGTCAACTTTGGGATTGTATACGGTATTAGTGATTTCGGTTTGTCACAAAACTTAGGCATTACGAGAAAGGAAGCAGCATTATTTATTGAGAGATATCTGGAAAGTTTTTCGGGTGTAAGAGAGTATATGGACGTAATTGTTCAAGAAGCGAAACAAAAAGGCTATGTCACTACACTTCTAAACCGCCGCCGCTATTTACCAGATATTACGAGCAGTAATTTTAATTTAAGAAGTTTTGCCGAACGAACAGCAATGAATACACCAATTCAAGGAAGTGCTGCCGATATTATTAAAGTGGCAATGATTGAGATGGACAAGCGGTTGAAAAAAGAAAAACTACAAACAAGACTTCTCTTACAAGTGCACGATGAACTAATATTTGAAGCACCAAAAGAGGAAATAGAAATACTCGAAAGAATTGTTCCAGAAGTGATGGAACAAGCACTTGCTCTAAGCGTACCATTAAAAGTTGATTACAATACAGGAGCTACTTGGTACGATGCAAAGTAAGGAGAATGAATATGCCAGAATTACCAGAAGTTGAAACCGTTAGACGAACATTACAAACATTAGTGATTGGGAAGAAAATTGCTAGTGTCGAAGTTCGATGGGGAAAAATTATTAAACTTCCTGATGATGTAGAACAGTTTTGTACGCTTTTACAAGGAGAAACAATTCAAGACGTACAGAGACGTGGGAAATTTCTAAAAATCATCACCGATAACTTTACTCTTGTTTCCCATTTGAGAATGGAAGGAAGATATTCCATACACGCACACGGTGATGAAATAAATAAACATACACATATTATTTTTCACTTTACAGACTCGACAGAACTTCGTTATTCAGACGTAAGGAAATTTGGGACAATGCATCTTTTTTCTAAAGGAGAAGAGGAAAAAGAATTGCCATTATCCAAACTTGGGCCTGAACCATTTGTGATAACAAAAGAGGAATTAAAGACAAAGTTATCTTCTACACGTAAGATAAAAGCAGTGTTGCTTGATCAAACAGTAGTTGTTGGACTTGGTAATATTTATGTAGATGAAGTATTATTTCGAGCTAAATTACATCCAGAAAGATTGGCTAATACAGTAAATGATGCAGAAGTTTATTTGTTGTTTGAACAGATTGTTATTGTACTGACTGAAGCAATTGAAAAAGGTGGGAGTACGATTCGTTCCTATGTGAATTCAGCTGGAGAGTCAGGAAGTTTTCAAGTGGAACTATTTGTGTATGGACGAGCGGGTGAAGAATGTAAGGAATGTGGAACAGTTATTTTGAAATCAAAAGTTGCTGGGAGAGGGACGCATTTTTGTGGGGTTTGTCAGGTTTAAAGGAAATTAACAAGGCTTACTGGGATACTGATTTCAGTGAGCTTTTTTAAATAACATAGTAAAGTAGGAGTAATTTCTGATGCTTTCTAAAATAGGAGGTATAAAAAATGTCACTAAGTATAGGTCTAACAGGTGGAATTGCCAGTGGGAAAAGTACAGTATCCAATTTATTTAAAAACCATGGAATCCCGGTCATTGATGCAGATGTAATTGCCCATGAAGTTGTAGAAATTGGTGAAGAAGCGTACGAAAAAATCATTTCAGCATTTAGTGAAGAAATCTTACTTGGAAGTAAACAAATTGATCGAGCGAAGTTAGGAGCAATTATTTTTAATAATAAAGAGAAACGAGAAATCTTAAATAATATTGTTCACCCAGCAGTACGAAAAAAAATGCTTTTCTTAAAAGAACAATATATGAAATCTAATGAACTCGTCATTCTTGACATTCCGCTTCTATTTGAAAGTGGGATTACGCATTTTGTTGAAAAGATTATTGTTGTCTATGTAGATGAAGAAATTCAAAAGAAAAGATTGATGGAACGAAATCATTTTACAGAAGAAGAAGCAAAAGTACGGATTCACTCACAGTTTCCACTAAAAGAAAAAAAAGCCCATGCAGATGTAGTTATTGATAATAATGGAACACTTAAAGAAACAAAAAAACAAGTGGAGAAAGTTTTACAGATGTGGAAATAAGAAGTGAAAAAAAGGTGATTAATTTGATTTGAAAAATGTAGTCATTTGGTCATCTAAATCAGGTTTAGTGGGATTAAAAGCGTAGTAGCTGAACTCTTCAATCTATATAGACGGTACTATTGTTTTCAGAAAGAGAAAATATAAGCCTTGGAACTATTCGTGTTCAATACGAATAGTTCTAATTTAGTTGAAACCTTTTTTGCCGTCTATATAGTAGATTTTTTACTTCTTTCGATGGATTCATTTTTTTCACTTCTCTACTTGAAGTGTATCATTTTTTCAGGTATTTCCGATGTTTTTTTCATGCGTTTGTTGTGGAAGGCTGTCCTGTACACTTTTATTACACATAATGAGATTTAAAACAAGATTATTAGTTCTTTTTTAAAAAAGCTTTGGTTCTCTCCATTTGAGGATTGTTAAATAGTTGATCTGGAGTACCAGACTCAATTATTTCCCCTTTATCCATAAATACGACTTTATTTGCAGCTTCTTTCGCAAAACCCATCTCGTGGGTTACAACAATCATAGTCATTTGCTCCTCAGTAAGCATTTTCATAACCTTTAACACTTCGCTAGTCAATTCTGGATCAAGTGCCGAGGTTGGCTCATCAAACAATAAAATTTCTGGGTTCATCATTAATGCTCTTGCGATTGCTACTCTCTGTTTTTGGCCACCAGAAAGTTTAACAGGATAGACGTTTACTTTATCTAGTAATCCCACTCTTTCTAACAGGTCTATGCTGCGTTTACCAATAGTTTCGCTGGAACTACCTTTAATAATTTTTGGTGCGATTTCTAGATTTTCTTTCACGGTTAAATGAGGAAAAAGATTGAAATGTTGAAAAACCATCCCCATCTTTTGGGTGATTCTCTTAATTTCTTGATTATTTGAATAGATACCTTTATCTACAAGGTATCTTTCACCAATTCGAATGGTACCACTGTCAATTTTCTCGAGATTTACTAAACTTCTCAACATCGTGCTTTTTCCCGAACCTGAAGGCCCAATAACGGCAACAACATCATTTTTATTCACTTCAAAAGTGACATTGTTAAGGACTTCTAAATTACCGTATGATTTTTGTATATTTGATAACTGAATGATCGTCACTTTTCGCCAATCCTTTTTATTCAAATTTATACTTTTTTTCTAACCATTTAAAAGATGTTGTCAACACCAGAGTTAAAAGTAAAAATATAACACCAGCTATAAAAAAAGGAACAATCGTAAAGTCTCGGTTAACGGCAGTTTGTGCAAAATGTAATAACTCAGGGACAGCCACTGCATATAATAGTGCTGTATCTTTTATGAGTGTAATGGACTCATTAGAAACAGCAGGAAGTGCTACACGAAACATTTGAGGAAGGATAATCTTTATGGTAGTTTGCCTCTTATTAAAGCCCAGTACCTGTGCTGCTTCATATTGTCCTGTATCAATGGCCAAGAGACCACCTCTAAAAATTTCCGCAAAGTATGCTACATAATTAAGGATAAAGCCTAAACAAGCCGCAACAAAACGATCTATTACTAGGTATTCTCCGACTATGGGGATCATTGGTAAACCAAAACAAATAAACAGCAATTGCAATAAAAGGGGCGTACCACGCATGATATAAATATAGCTCTTGGCAAACCCCGAAATCATACGATTGGTACTATTGGACATTAAAGTAAAAAGAAATCCCAATGGAAGGGAAAAAGCTATAGCGATGATAAATAATAATATTGTCATCTGTGCACCTTTAAGCATCGGGATTGTAATGTTAATAAGGTAGTCTAAGGTCATGATTGTCTACTCCTAGATACATCTTGTGGTCAATTTTAATTCAGTTTTTGTGAAATATTGTTATTACTTTAAAATTCTATCTTCTCCAAACCATTTTTTAGATATAGACGTAGCAGTTCCATCTTTATTAATCTCATCAAGTGCTTTTTGCAGTTCATTTAATAAAGTTTCGTTTCCTTTTTTAACACCTATGCCATACTCTTCTGGTGCAAGAGATTCGTCTAAAATTTTATACGTATCTTTTTTTTTCGTCATATAGTAATCTGCTACAACCTGATCTATGGCCACAGCATCAATACGGCCAATTTTTAAATCACTTAGTGCAAGAACATTATCTTTAAATTCTGTAATAGTTGTGATTTCTGACTTGATATCATTCGCATTTAATGCATCTGAAGCGGAGGACAAGGATTGAACTCCAACTGTTTTCCCACCTAAGTCTTCGATTTTTGTGATGTTTGAATTAGCTTGGACCATAATAACTTGTGCATTTTTTAGATAAGATTTTGTAAACAACACTTTTTCTTTTCTTTCATCTGTAATGGTATAGCCATTCCAGATTAAGTCAATGCGTCCACTATTTAACTCAGATTCTTTTGAACTCCAATCAATTGGTTGAAAGACTACTTTTTTCCCCATTTTTTCGCCGGCTGCTTTTGCATAGTCTATATCAAATCCAACGATTTCATTATTCTCATCTCGAAATCCCATTGGAGCAAATTTATCGTCTATACCGATGATTAATTTATCGTTTTCAGTAGTAGAAGATGAACTTGAACAACCTACGACTAAAATAAGCAAAATTCCAAGTAACACAGAAATTGAAACAAATTTTTTCATGATGCCCTCCTTAATACTTTAGTTCGATAATATGGTAACGTGTTAATGTGGTAGTATAGTAACATACTAAAGTTATTATGTCTACTGATTTCTTTTTACAAAAAAAGAAAGCTAGCAAATTGTTGCTAACTTTGGAAATATCACATTATATTCGATTGATTTTCTTTATAGTTCTATTAATTAACCCGTTGTGCTAGATAAAAAAAAAGAGAACTCAAACAAGATATGCTAAACTATCAATAAAACGCCAAAGTGATAAAGATAGGGGGGCATAATCATGTTAGAGTTCCAAAAGTATTGTAACATGACGATAGAA
>JAVBJX010000048.1:0-3048 GCA_031546705.1 Caryophanales bacterium | reverse complement strand
CGGAAAAAGGAAAGGAGAAAATTTTTAATTAGACAATGAAAAAACGATGCCGCTTGCTAGAGGCAAGCTAAGAGTTTTTGAAACAGTACAATTAAAAATTAGCCATTGAACTTTCCGTACAATAAGTAAAACTGCTATAATGTGGCTGGAACAATTCGGTAAAAAATACTAGGATTGATCCAGCCTCAAACTTCTTTTTATTTTTATATGTGATGTGTTACATCCACAGAATTTACTTGTGGTGTGTTAAATTCTTTCTCTGACTTAGAAATAACAACTGTAGCAACACTGTTACCAATTAAATTGGTAATGGCACGTGCTTCTGACATAAAACGATCGACACCCAAGAGTAATGCAATTCCTTCAACTGGAATCATCGGAAATACAGCTAATGTTGCAGCTAGTGTAATAAATCCCGAACCAGTCACGCCTGCTGCTCCTTTAGATGTTAACATAAGCACACCCATCAAGGTAAGCTGTTGCCAAATACTTAAGTCAATACCATAGGCTTGGGCAATAAAAATCGCCGCCATTGATAAATAAATAGATGTTCCATCCAAATTGAAAGAATAACCAGTTGGAATTACTAAACCAACAACTGATTTAGAGCATCCATAATTTTCAAGTCTTACCATTATTTTTGGTAATGCTGATTCTGATGATGACGTACCAAGAACAAGTAGAATTTCTTCTTTAATGTAGGCAATAAACTTAAAAATGTTAAAGCCGAAATATTTCGCAATTGAACCTAAAACAACGACAATAAATAAGAACATCGTTAAATACACATCGAACATTAATCTTCCCAATGAAGTAAGTGAACCAACCCCAAAGTTGCCAATTGTATATGCCATTGCCCCAAAAGCAGCAAGTGGAGAGATTTTCATAATAATATTAACAATAGCAAAGAATAATTCCGCTATTCTCTCAAACAAGTCAATAACTGGTCTTGCTCTTTCACCAGCACCTGCAGCAACAGACCCAAACATAACAGCAAAAAATAAAATAGGCAACAATTCCCCATTTGCTAAAGCTCCAACGACATTATCAGGAATAATGCTCATTAGAAAATCCATTACTCCATGAGATGATTCCGCAGCCTGTGTTGTATATTTGGAAACATCACCAGCTTTTACCGCACTTGTATTAAAACCTTCACCTGGCTTCGTAATATTGACAACAAGTAAACCTATCCCTAATGCAAACGTTGTTACAATTTCAAAATACAACAACGCCTTTCCACCAATTCTACCAACCTTCTTTAAATCTCCCATTCCACCAATACCGATTACTACAGTGAAAAAAATAATCGGTGGAATAACCATTTTAATCAATTTAATAAAAATATCCGCTATTACTTTTAACTTAATGGCAAAATCAGGAGTCACCATTCCAATCACAATACCGATTATAATCCCAATAATAACTTGAACAGTTAAATTTTTAAAATTAATTCGCATGTCTTTTCGGATAACAAAAATCAAGTCATTTTATGGTTATAGATGAGAATTATTCATCTATATAAGTTAAATTAAAAATTTCTCACACCCCATGTATAAATATGTATGTATTACATTTTCCCATTTATAATCTATGTTACAACATGAATAAACTTAAGAATTGGAGTCTAAGATAGAAAAATTAACTTGAACTTATATAAAAAATGTTCCAAGCAAACATATCAAAAAAATAATAGATAGGGCCAGATGAAACATAGGATACAGATGAATCCTCTCATTTATAATAGAAAATAAACCTCCCCCTCTTAAATTATGACAAAAATGATTTTTGCACCGCTTCCCCCCCTTCCTATTTAAAATAGTTTATATCTTCAATATACCTTAAAATATAGACTATATCCGAGTTAATTTTAACAATTTTACGAACTTTTATTCAAACTAAAAATTCCTTAATTCGCTAACGCTCTCTCAAAAAGATTTTTTTTGCAACAATTTTACCACATATTTACACTTTTTTTTCGGAGATTCAAATTCTTTTTCCCTGTATACTAAAGCCATGAAGTACAAAAAACATTTTAGGAGGAATTACATAATGAAAAAAACAACAAAAATTATCGGTGCCGCAGCATTAGCAGCTTCTCTTCTACCCTTCAGTGTGTTCGCAGCTTCTACAGCTGGCACAAAAACAGAATCAGCAGTTCAAAGCAAATTTGTAAATATGGTTAAAACCGAGAAATTCGGAGTAGGAAAACAGAAGGTTGGCATGTTCTCTTCCCTTGATTCACTAAAAGCACTTGGGCTTGATGAAACAAAAATTAAAGAAGGATTTGCAGCTGGAAAAACGCTTGCAACTATTGCTTCTGAACAAGACATCTCTCGTGATAAATTAATTGCTACATTAAAAGCGGACATGACGAAAAATCTTACTCAAGATGTGAAAGATGGAAAACTCACACAAGTTAGAGCAGATGACATGTTAAAAGATATTACAACACGCATCACAGATATGATTGATGGAAAACTTGGCAAAATGGGCGATATGAAAATGAAATTTCATAGTGGACCACTTTCACCAGAAGTAATGAAGTCACTTGGACTTGATGAAACAAAAGTAAAAGAAGGGCTTGAAAATGAAAAAACACTAGCTACTGTAGCTTCTGAACAAGGCGTTTCCCGTGACAAATTAATTGCCGCTTTAAAAACAGATATGACAACTCATCTTACTCAAGAAGTAAAAGATGGGAAACTTACTCAAACTCAAGCAGATGACATGTTAAAAGATGTTACGACACGCATCACAGACATGATTGATGGGAAAATGAAACATATAAAAATGGAGTTTCGTGGTGGACCACTTTCGCCAGAAGTAATTAAATCACTTGGACTTGATGAAACAAAAGTAAAAGATGGACTTAAAAATGGAAAAACGCTTGCTGAAGTTGCCAAAGAACAAGGCGTTTCTCGTGACAAATTAATTGCCGCTATGAAAACAGAAATCACAACTCATTTAACTCAAGCAGTAAAAGACGGACACATGACCCAAGCACAAGCGGACGACATGTTAAAAGATGCTACAACACGCATTACA
>JAVBJX010000010.1:0-54221 GCA_031546705.1 Caryophanales bacterium | reverse complement strand
AATGAGTTATTCTCCAGTTTAAATAAGGTTGTTGACAGACTTTCAGACACTTTAAAATCTTTATGGATGAATACATCTTTAGTTGCTTCTATCACTCAACGTCAGTGGTTTTTTATTTAGATTTTTATTTTAATTTAGTATCACAAGGTCGAAAGCGAAATGCAGGTGAAGAATTTGTTAGGGGGGCATTGTTACATTTTGCAATTAATGTCAATGATGTTTCAAAAGCGTATGAAATAGCACTAGCACACGGTGCAATGAAATGTATCGAGCCATCAGTTGTTGAATTAGGTAGTACTGATAAAGTCGTTAAAAACGCTTTAGTATATAGTCCGAATGGTGAGGTAATAGAATTTATTAACGAGTCAATATTTTAATTTTTCACAAGTTATATAGAACTGGAATAACGACATAAAATCAAGTAATGGAAGCAAATTTATATAGTGGAATGAGGAGTTAAAATGTCTAAAGTTTTATCACTTTTTGAAAACTGGGCTCAGATAAATTATGAATACTGGAATAAATGTGATGTTAAAATTAATTAATTTTAAATTTTCTAATAGAAATTGATAGAGCATCTATAAGAATCACGAGAGTCTGGGACATAAGTATTTTTGAATAGTTTTTAATGAAATGAATGATTCAGCAAAACATGGATTTTATAGGATTTCTGTAATCATTCATTTCATGAGCTTAGGACAATCGGGGTGTTTTTCCCCTTTTGTCCTAAGCTCGTTTAACAGCGAAAAAACCTATGCTAACACATTGCAAATCACTTTATTCAAGCTCCAGACATTATGCCCGAAATTACTAACAAGTGTTATCGATATTTGCTTCTCAACGTCAAATGATGAAATAAAACTTACACCAGGATCACTTCCTTGGAAATAGGGAATGAATGTATCATCATTATCCCTCTTTAACCAAAAACCATAGCCGTAACATTGTTCATCCACCTGTGGCGAGAGCATTTGTAGGACAAATTCTTTACTTATAATCTTTTCAGAAAACAGTCCGTTCCAAAACTTTTCTACATCAGGAACAGTGATAAAAGCTCCACCAGCTCCTGTGCCTTTAACATCTACACTATAAATATTTGTATAGTAATCTTGGCGTGTTTCATCATAGATATAGGCGTTGGCACAGTTTGCAGGCAATCTGTCCAATTCAAAATATCCAGTATCTTTCATACCACAAGGCTCAAAAACCGCAGTTTCAAGGAATCTATCAAATGGAAGACTAGATATTTTTTCTATTACAAGACCCAAAACAACATATCCCGTATTATTGTACTGGAATTTCTCGCCTTTTGGATACATCATTGGTTTATTAATAAATAACGGAACCAAATCCATTGAGGTTCTTATTTTATAGTTTGGATAGTTGATAAATAACTCCGCATAATCACTCATAACTTCTTCATCAAAGTAATCGGGAATACCCGAGGTATGATTCAGTAACTGCTGAATTGTGATTTGAGGGTCAATTTCTCTAAGATCAAAATCAAGTATATTTCCAATGCAACTGTCAAAATTCAACCTTTGCTGTTCAATTAACTTTAGAATACCACAGGCTACAAATGCCTTTCCAGCCGATGCAGTTGCAAATTTTGTTTCAAAATCATTCTGTATTTGGTTGGGAAAGTCAGCAAATCCAGATACTTGATTAAACAGTATTTCTTCTTTTTGTTTTACGGACACAACCCCAACAAACTCATTAGGAATTATTCCATCGAATTTCGATTTCATTTTTCACCCTCCATTATTTTATTAGAGGAGAAATAAATAGGTAAATCAATATTCACTTTTTTTCCATGACTGCAAAGTTAAATACTCTCCCAGAAGGCATATTTACCATTTCTCCTACTGTAACATTGTTATTGTATAAATCAATGTATAAATCATTTGTTTCACTCCTTTACATATCAGATTGAAATTATATCATTTTACATGTATTGACCAAAATGTAATTCTTATAAATTTTCTTTCTGCTTCTCTCTTCTGATGTCGAACTTATGTTAACCAACCGAAACAACTACATAATCAAATATATTATTTCCTCGAATGATACCCTGTTCATTCTATTTCATCAAGGAAAGGAAAATTCATATGCCAACAATCACAGAAAAAAGTATCACAAAAACCGATGTCATCTTCTCAGAAGACCGTCAACATCGCTACTTGCTTAGAAAGTCATGGAATAAAAACAAAAGGAAAGCAATGGTCATCATAATTAACCCAAGTTCAGCTAATGAAGTGAATGTGGACTACACAACGATGTATGTCATAAATAATCTCTCCAAGCTAGACTACGGCACAGTAGAGATTGTAAACATCTACTCCAAAATTGATGCAAAGATTCAAGTAACAACATTGGACAATGATTTGTCTGATATAGAAAATGACAAACAACTACTCCAATCAGCAAAGGAAGCAGATACGATTATTATTGCTTGGGGGAAATGCGGAGAAAACAACGCAAAAATAAAAGAACGACAACTGGATGTACTGGAAATGTTAGAGGACTATGCCGAGAAGTTCCATACCATTCAGGGGAAATTTGGGAGAACAGGATTTCATCCTTTAGCTCCAGAAGTCCGTTCCGATTGGATACTAGCGAAATATGAAGGACAAAATCAACGCCTCTATTCTCAACGTGGGAGTAAGGGTTATTTTATTACTTTCATGTGTACCAACATCGCAATTGGCAATGAATCATTTGTGTAATTGCAAGAAAGAGGATACATAGAAGGAACATAGAAAAATGTTTGATACAACACAGTTCCTTTTGTGTGTTCACAGAAGTTCACAGAAGTGAATCAATGGGCGATTTACGATTGTTTGTATGAAGAATAAAGTTAACGGTACGGTTGCTAAGTATTTATCTAGAAATTAATTTTGATAAAGTTCAAAAATTTGTCAAGTTATCTTGAAAAATTCAAATATTCTATTGACAACCATTTTTTAATATGTTAGTTTTAAATATATTAATATTAACAAAATTGTTTAACATTTTATTGTGCTATTAAATGCTATGACTGGAACAATATTTTTTTGTGTATATTTCAGAGAGCCGATGTTGGTGTGAATTCGGTATAGAAGCAATTAAGTTCTCATCCACGAGCAATTTTATTGAAGGACTATATGTATGGAAGAAAATAAGCAATGACAAAGATAAGCTTTTTGCCAGAGAGCAAAGTGTTTTGATTGATAGGCATTTGATATTATTTTAGCCATACATAAGGGATTTTTTAGCTTTTTAATTATTTTTTAAAAATAAAAAGTTGAACTGTATCAAGTCTGCGTAGGTAAAATCGGTTTGCACCGTTATATGCATATGGTTTATTTATTTGAACCTAGTGAGGTATTCATCGTGAGGTGGGTATGAAAAAAGGGTGGTAACACACGTGTATTAACTCGTCCCTAGCAAAGTTTATTTGCTATGAACGGGTTTTTTTTATACAAAAAAAGAGGAAGGTAGGTGATTACTTTGGATACACATGTTCTTTCTGTTTTAGTAGAGAACCATTCAGGGGTTTTGAGCCGTATTGCAGGATTATTTAGCCGTAGGGGCTATAATATTGAAAGCCTAACAGCTGGTTTAGCGGAAGAAAATTTTTCTAGGGTTACTATTGTTACAACAGGTGATGATTCCACTATTGAACAAATAAAAAAACAGTTAGAAAAGCTTGTGGTAGTAGTAAAAGTAATTGAACTTGAAGCGGATAATGCGGTTTGTCGTGAGCTGGCACTAATAAAAATTAATGTATCAGCCGAAAAACGCCCTGAAATTGTCGGAATAGTAGATGTTTTTAGAGCAAATATAATAGATTTGTCTACTACGTCTGTAACAATAGAAATAATAGGAACAAATACCAAAATTGATGCATTCATAGATCTAGTCAAACCTTATGGAATTAAAGAGGTGGCAAGAACTGGCATCACAGGTTTAGAACGTAGCAGTGTAAGTATTAGGGACTATATAGATAACGAGGAGGAATAGTTAATGGCTAAATTATATTATCAAGAGGATTGCAATGTGGAGTTAATCAAAAACAAAAAGGTGGCAATTATCGGCTACGGAAGTCAAGGTCATGCACATGCATTAAATTTGAAAGAATCAGGTGCTAATGTAGTAGTTGGCTTGTATGAGGGTAGCAAATCTTGGAAACTAGCAGAAGAGGCTGGCTTAGAAGTAACTACAGCATTTCATGCAGCAAAAGAAGCCGATGTTATTATGATTTTAATTAATGATGAAAAGCAAGCTGCTCTTTACAAAGAAAGCATAGAACCCAATTTAACAGCAGGAAAATACTTAGTATTTGCTCATGGATTTAATATTCATTATGGGCAAATTACCCCACCAACTGATGTAAATGTATTTATGGTTGCCCCAAAAGGTCCGGGGCATACAGTAAGAAGCCAGTATTTAGAAGGCAAAGGTGTGCCATGTTTAATAGCCGTATATCAAGACCCTAAAGGTGATACAAAAGATATCGCTTTAGCATATGCCTATGGAATTGGTGGTGCACGTGGTGGGATACTAGAGACAACTTTCAAAGAAGAAACCGAAACTGATTTATTTGGTGAGCAGGCCGTACTTTGTGGTGGTGTTACTGAACTGATGAAAGCAGGTTTTGAAACGTTGGTTGAAGCTGGTTACCAACCTGAGAGTGCTTATTTTGAGTGTATGCACGAAATGAAATTAATCGTTGACCTTATTTTCCAAGGTGGAATGAACTATATGCGTTATTCCGTAAGTGATACAGCAGAATACGGAGATTATTCCGTAGGAAAAAGAATTATTACAGATGAAACAAGAAAAGAAATGAAGAAAGTATTGAATGAAATTCAAGATGGTACTTTTGCAAGGAATTGGATTTTGGAAAACCAAACGAACCGCCCGAGTTTTAATGCAAAAAGAAGAATGGAAAAAGAACATCAAATAGAAGCAGTTGGGGCAGATTTAAGGGAAAAAATGAGTTGGGCAAAAAAATAAAGCATACTAGGAGGCTTACATCATGCACGATAATGTCGTAATATTTGACTCATCACTTAGAGATGGGGCACAGGCAGAGGGCATTTCCTTTTCTGTGGATGACAAAATAAAAATAGTAAAAGCCCTAGATGAGCTTGGCGTTGAATATATTGAAGCAGGTAACCCTGGTTCAAATCCAAAAGACCTTGAATTTTTTGAACAGGTAAAAAAAATAGAACTGAGCACATCAAAAATAGTGGCTTTTGGCAGTACACGACGCAGAGACATAGCCGCCAGTGAAGATAAAAACGTACAATCACTCCTATCTGCTGGTGTGGAGCATATGGCAATTTTCGGTAAGAGTTGGGATTTTCAAGTAACCGATATTATAAATACCACCTTAGAAGAAAACTTGAACATGATTTATGATACGATCTCCTATTTAGTGAGCCAAAATAAGAAAGTTATGTTTGATGCAGAGCATTTCTTTGATGGATATTTTGCCAATCCAGAGTACGCATTTAAATGTCTTGAAACTGCTGAAAAAGCTGGGGCTTGTTACTTGGTTTTATGTGATACAAATGGTGGCGTGTTTCCGAGTGATATTTACGAAATTACGAAGAAAGTAGTGCAAACATTCAGCACACCTATCGGTATACATTGTCACAATGATTGTGGAATGGCGGTTGCCAATTCTATTATGGCTGTAGAAGCTGGGGCGGATCAAGTTCAAGGTACATTTATAGGCATAGGTGAGCGTTGTGGTAATGCCAATCTATCAAGCGTTATCCCTAATTTGCAAATTAAAAGGGGTATAAAGTGCATTCACGAAGACGCAATGAAAGATTTGACTGAAAAATCTATGAAAATAGCGGAGATTTCTAATTTTTTGTTGTCAGACAGAGAGCCATATGTAGGTAACTCCGCTTTTGCCCATAAAGGTGGTATGCACATAGACGGTGTGAACAAATCACCGATCAGTTTTGAGCATATTGATCCAGCTTTAGTAGGTAATAAGAGAAGATTGCTTACGAGCGAAGTGGCAGGTCGCAGTACGATTTTGAAAAGTATCCAGTGCATAGATACGAGCATAACAAAGGACTCAGAAGTTACGGAAAAAATAATAGACCGAATGAAAGAGCTAGAGCATAAGGGCTATCAGTTTGAAGGAGCAGAAAGTAGTCTTGAACTGATTATTCGCAAGCAGTTAGGCAAATATAGACCATTTTTTGAGTTAGTAAGTTTTAAATTGATAGCAGAGCAACCATGTAATACGTGCGA
Organism: Caryophanales bacterium; assembly: GCA_031546705.1. Taxonomy (GTDB): domain Bacteria; phylum Bacillota; class Bacilli; order Bacillales; family JAVBJX01; genus JAVBJX01. The sequence continues at coordinate 47,963 of JAVBJX010000010.1, read as the reverse complement.
AAGTTCTTATGCCGTTATAAAAATAATTGTAGATGGCAAAGAAGAAATAACAGCGGCAGCAGGTGCGGGCCCAATAAATGCACTAGATAAAGCTTTACGTAAGGCTTTAGAAGTTTTTTACCCAGAAATAGCAAATCTTAGATTAATAGATTATAAGGTAAGGGTGCTAGATGGAATTACAGCAACAGCAGCTAAAGTTAGAGTTTTAATCGAGTCTACAGACGGCAAAAATATTTGGTCAAATGTAGGGGTTTCTACAGATATTATTGAAGCAAGTTGGATAGCTTTGGTAGATTCTATTGAGTATAAGCTCATAAAGGATTTGGAAGAGAAATTCAAAACATATTTATAACGAAAAGAGGAAAGCAAATGGGAATGACAATGACGCAAAAAATTTTGGCGGCACATGCAGGGCTAGACCAAGTTGTAGCGGGTCAATTAATAGAAGCAAAGCTAGATTTGGTGTTAGGAAATGACGTAACTACCCCGGTCGCTATTCATGAGTTTAATAAAATAGGTGTAAAAGATGTGTTTGACAAAACGAAGGTTACGATTGTGCCAGACCATTTTACACCAAATAAAGATATAAAATCGGCAGAGCAGTGTAGGCTGATAAGAGAATTTGCCTATGAAAAAGAAATAGAACATTATTTTGAAGTAGGTGAAATGGGAATAGAACACTGTCTGTTACCTGAAAAAGGATTGGTTGTTTGCGGAGAGGTTGTCATAGGGGCAGACTCACATACTTGTACATATGGTGCACTAGGTGCATTTTCTACAGGAGTAGGTAGTACAGATATGGCATGTGCGATGGCAACAGGTGAAACATGGTTTAAAGTGCCATCTGCTATAAAATTTACACTTACAAACAAACCAGCAAAATGGATTAGTGGCAAAGATATTATTCTGCATATCATCGGGATGATCGGCGTAGATGGTGCACTTTATCGTTCTATGGAGTATTTTGGTGATGGATTAGAGTATCTTAGCATGGATGATAGATTTACTATTGCCAACATGGCAATTGAAGCAGGTGGAAAAAACGGAATTTTCCCAGTAGATGAAAAAACAATTGACTATGTAAAAAGTCATTCTACGAAAGAATTTAAAGTGTATGAAGCAGATGCAGATGCGGTTTATGATGAAGAATATACAATCGATCTTTCTACATTAAAGCCTACTGTTGCTTTTCCGCATTTACCAGACAATACAAGAACAATTGATGAAGTGGGCGAGATTAAAATTGATCAAGTAGTAATAGGCTCTTGTACCAATGGAAGGATGTCTGATCTAAGAATAGCTGCTAATATTTTAAAAGGCAAAAAAGTGGCAAAAGGTCTACGTCTTATTATTTTGCCGGGCACACAAAAAATTTATTTAGAGTGTATAAAAGAAGGATTGGTAGAGGATTTTGTTACAGCAGGTGCTGTATTTAGTACACCAACCTGTGGTGCGTGCTTAGGTGGACATATGGGAATCTTAGGAAAAGGTGAACGTTGTCTTTCAACAACCAACAGAAACTTTGTAGGACGTATGGGACATCCGGAATCAGAAGTGTATCTAGCTAGCCCAGCAGTTGCAGCGGCATCAGCATTAACAGGAAAAATTACAAGTCCAGAGGCAAAGGGGATAACAGTATGAACGCAAAGGGAGCAGCATTTAAGTACGGGGACAATGTTGATACAGACGTTATCATCCCAGCAAGGTATCTAAATTCATCAGATCCAAAGGAATTAGCAAAACATTGCATGGAAGATATCGACAAAGATTTTGTAAACAACGTAAAACAAGGCGACATCATGGTAGCAGACAAAAATTTTGGCTGTGGCTCGTCAAGAGAACATGCACCTTTAGCTATAAAAGAAGTGGGTATTTCCTGTGTTATAGCAAAGACGTTCGCTAGAATTTTCTATAGAAATGCCATCAATATTGGACTTCCTATTTTGGAATGTGATGAAGCTGCAGAAAATATTTCAGCAGGAGATGTGGTGGCAGTAAATTTTGAAACAGGAAAAATTACAAATGAAACGAAGAACCAAGTGTATATGGCACAGCCATTTCCAGAATTTATGAAAAACATAATGGCAAATGATGGCTTAATTAATCAAACGAAAAAGAAATTAGAGGTTAATTAAATGAAATTTAATCTTGCTGTTATACCAGGTGATGGAATAGGCCCAGAAGTTACATCTGAGGCCATCCATGTTCTGAATAAGGTATGTGATAAATTTGGTCACACCGTTCAGTATAAAGAAGTAGATGCAGGAGGCGTTGCAATTGATAAATTTGGGGATCCACTACCACAGAACACCATAGATATTTGTAAAGCAAGTGATTCTATCATTTTAGGTGCAGTAGGTGGTTGGCAGTGGGATACTTTACCGGGGGATAAACGTCCAGAACGTGCCTTACTTGGTTTACGTGGAGAATTAGGGCTTTATGCTAATTTACGTCCAGCCGTACTTCATACATCTTTGAAAAATGCTTGTCCACTTCGTGAGGAAATTATTGGTGAACAAGGTATCGATATTATGGTCGTAAGAGAATTAACTGGTGGTATGTATTTTGGAGATAGAGGGCGTAAGCAAACAGATTTAGGTGAAGCAGCTTGGGATACAGAAATGTATGCTGTAGAAGAAGTGAGTCGAATAGCAAAAACCGCTTTTGAAATTTCCATGCAAAGAGGCAAACGACTAACAAATGTAGATAAAGCCAATGTGTTAGAGTCATCAAGACTCTGGCGGTCAGTTCTGCTAGATGTAGCAAAAGCATACCCTGAAGTAACACTTGATCATATGTATGTGGACAATGCATCTATGCAGTTAATCCGTGATCCTCATCATTTTGACGTTTTAGTTACTACAAATATGTTTGGCGATATTTTATCTGATGAAGCTAGCCAAATAACAGGATCTATTGGTATGTTGCCATCGGCTAGTTTGGGAAAAGGTGGCTTAGGTATGTATGAACCAATACATGGCTCCGCACCAGATATAGCAGGAAAAGACATAGCGAACCCGATAGCAACCATATTATCAATAGCAATGATGTTTAAATATTCCTTTAAGTTGGAGAGCGAATCCACGTTAATAGAAGATGCTGTAACAGTGGTATTAGAACAGGGTTACAGAACAGCGGATATTATGTCAGCAGGAATGAAAAAAGTAGGAACGATTGAGATGGGAAAATTGATTTTAGAAAATCTGTAGGAGGAATATGTATGGCAAGTGAAAAATTAATCTATTTAGATGGAAAATTTGTAAAAGAAGCGGATGCAAAGATTTCTGTTTTCGATCATGGTTTATTATATGGCGACGGTATTTTTGAAGGAATACGAGCGTATAATGGAAGAATTTTTAAGTTGAAAGAGCATATAGATAGAATTTTTTGTGCGGCAAAAGCGATCATGCTAAATATTCCTCTAATGAAAGAGGAACTTGCTGAGGTTGTATTGGAGACTTGTCGAAAAAACAACATAAGTGATGGCTATGTCCGCTTGGTTATAACGAGAGGAAAAGGAGATCTAGGCATAAATCCTAATAAATGTGCTGTGCCTTCTGTGTTTTGTATAGCTGCTACTATATCAATGTATCCAGAGGAAATGTACGAAAAAGGTTTATCGATTATAACAGCGTCCCAAAGACGAAACAAAGCAAGCATACTTGACCCACAAATAAAGTCTCTCAATTATTTAAACAATGTATTAGCCACAATAGAAGCTAACAGAGCAGGAGCATATGAGGCTATTATGTTAAATCATGATGGCATCGTAGCAGAATGCACAGGAGACAATATTTTTATCATAAAAGATGGTGTAATTTACACACCACCAATTTATATAGGAGCTTTAGACGGAATCACAAGAAAAACAGTTATGGCACTTGCAACTGAGGCTGGCTACAAAGTAGAAGAAAAAGAGTTCACATTATTTAATGTTTATAATGCGGATGAGTGCTTTCTAACAGGAACAGGAGCAGAATGTATCGCAGTTACAAATGTAGACAGTCGCATAATAGGTGATGGTGTGGCTGGAGAAATTACAAAACATTTATTAGCGTTATATAAAGAGTGCGTTAATAACAATGGAGAGACTATCTTCAACCAGAAGGAACGTGGTTCTGAATGAGAAGTAATATGGTAAAAAAAGGAGTAGAACGCACTCCACACAGGTCTTTGTTTAAAGCGATGGGCTATACAAACGAAGAACTAAAAAAACCACTTATAGGTGTTGTAAATTCGCAAAGTGAAGTTATACCAGGACATACGCATTTAGATATCCTAGCAGAAGCAGTAAAAAAAGGCATATTAGCTGCTGGTGGCACGCCAATGGAATTTCCATCTATTGGACTTTGTGATGGAATAGCAATGGGACATGTGGGAATGAATTACTCATTAGCCAGTCGAGAACTTATAGCAGACTCTGCCGAAACGATGGCAATGGCTTATGGCTTTGATGGTTTGGTTTTTATACCTAACTGTGACAAGGTAGTACCAGGTATGTTAATGGCAGCTGCAAGGGTTAATGTTCCATCTGTTTTTATAAGTGGTGGACCAATGCTTTCGGGTAAAATAGGAAAAGAAGGTCGAGAAATTAGTCTTTCCAATGCTTTTGAGGCAGTTGGTGCATACAATGCAGGTCAAATAACAGAGAATCAACTTCTAGAAATAGAAGAAAGTGCATGTCCAACGTGTGGCTCATGTTCTGGTATGTATACAGCCAATAGTATGAACTGCCTAACAGAAGTTTTAGGAATGGCTCTTAGATGGAATGGAACTATTCCTGCTGTTTATTCAGAAAGAGTACGACTCGCTAAAGAAGCAGGCAGACAAATAATGGTTATGGTAGAAAATAATATTAAACCACGAGATATTATGAACGAAAAAACATTCTTAAATGCTCTTACAGTAGATATGGCTCTCGGTTGTAGTACAAACTCTATGTTACATTTGCCAGCTATTGCTTACGAATCTGGCGTAAAATTAAACTTGGAAATTGCCAATGATATAAGTGCAAAAACACCGAATCTTTGCAGACTTGCACCAGCGGGATCACATCATGTAGAAGACTTACATGCCGCTGGTGGTGTCTATGCAGTAATGCAAGAACTGAGCAAGCTTAATCTTTTATATTTGGAAAATGTAACAGTCACAGGTAAAACAATGGGCGAAAATTTAGTTGGTGTAACCAATAAAGATGAGAGTGTAATTCGCACAGCAGAAAGTCCATATAGCAAGACAGGCGGTATTGCCGTTTTGAAAGGTAATTTAGCTTTAGAAGGTTGTGTTGTAAAACGTTCAGCAGTTGCTAAAGAAATGTTAAAACATACAGGTAGAGCAAGAGTTTTTGATTCAGAAGAAGCAGTAACAGAGGCAATTTTTTCTAATAAAATTCAAAAAGGTGATGTGGTTGTTATCCGCTACGAAGGGCCAAAAGGCGGTCCGGGTATGCGAGAAATGCTTTCGCCAACGTCAGCACTTGCTGGCATGGGTTTAGATAAAGATGTTGCTTTGATAACAGATGGTAGATTTAGCGGTGCATCTAGGGGAGCTAGTATTGGTCATGTTTCACCAGAAGCGGCTATCGGTGGAAATATAGCATTGGTCTGTGAAGGCGATATGATTGAAATAGATATAGATGGTGGTCTTATTAATCTATTGGTGGATGATAACGTACTATCAGAGCGAAGAAAGAATTGGACAGCACCTGAAGCAAAAATTAAAACAGGGTATTTGGCAAGATATGCAAAACTTGTTACAGGGGCACAAATGGGAGCAATTTTAATGTCATAGGAAAATGAACCCAAGAATCTGGATTTATTGAGAGGGTGGAGTATCATGTATTTAACAGGAGCTCAGATTTTAATAGAATGTTTAAAAGAACAGGGTGTAAATTCAATTTTTGGCTACCCTGGTGGAGCAGTTTTAAATATTTATGATGAACTGTATAAACATCAAGACGAAATCACTCATTATTTAACATCTCACGAACAAGGTGCGGCACATGCAGCAGATGGGTATGCAAGAGCAACAGGTAAAGTAGGTGTGTGTCTAGCAACCAGTGGACCAGGAGCTACCAATTTAGTAACTGGTATAGCAACAGCCTATATGGATTCTGTGCCAATGGTAGCTATTACTGGAAATGTTCCATTGACACTTTTAGGCAAAGATAGTTTTCAAGAGGTAGATATTGCAGGTATAACTATGCCCATAACAAAACATAATTATATTGTAAAAGATGTTCGAGATTTAGCAGACACGATAAGAGAGGCTTTCTATATAGCAAAAGAAGGCAGACCAGGGCCTGTACTTGTAGACATTACAAAAGATGTTACGGCTAATACTTGCAACTATGAGAAAAAAGAACCTGTTCCAGTATCTATGAAAAAAATAAAAAAATCAGAAATAGAAAGTGCTTTGACTTTGCTAAACGAAAGTAAAAAGCCCCTTATTTACTTTGGTGGTGGTGTGATTAGTGCAGGGGCAAGTGAAGAATTAATAGAGTTTGCCGAATTGATTGATGCACCAGTATGTGCAAGTACAATGGGCCTTGGTGGTTATCCTTCCACTAACAGAAGATTTACGGGCATGATTGGGATGCACGGAACAAAAACTTCTAATATGGCTTCGTTTAACTGTGATTTATTAATTGCCGTAGGGGCAAGATTTTCTGATAGAGTGGTTAGTAATATGGAGAAATTTGCACCTAATGCAAAAATCCTACATCTGGATGTAGATTCTGCTGAAATAAATAAAAATGTTTTAACAGTTGCTTCTGTAATCGGCGATGTAAAAAAAAGCTTATGTCAAATCAATAGTTTGCTAGAGAAAGCAGAAAAACCTGAGTGGATGAACTATATTTCCGAAATGAAAGAAAAATATCCATTAAAGTATGTAGATAATGGAAAACTAAAACCGCAATATATTTTGGAAAGAATTTCAAAAATTACAAAGGGTGAGGCCATTATAGCTACCGAGGTAGGTCAACACCAAATGTGGGCTTGTCAATATATACATTACGAAAGACCTAGGTCACTCTTAACGTCTGGGGGGCTAGGTACAATGGGCTTTGGATTAGGAGCAAGCATTGGAGCAAAAGTTGCCTGCCCGGATAGGGTAGTTTTTAATATTGCTGGTGATGGCTGTTTTAGAATGAACAATATAGAACTGGCAACAGCAGTAGAGTACAACATACCTGTTATTGTGGTTATCATTAATAATCATTCACTTGGAATGGTACGTCAATGGCAAAATATGTTCTATGATAAGCGATATTCCCATACGATACTAGATACTTCTACAGATTTTTGTAAATTAGCAGAAGCCTATAGAGCAGTCAGCTTTCATGTGACAAAAAAAGAAGAAGTAGATGATGTCATTAAGCAAGCGATTGCTCTTAATAAAACAGTGGTAATTAACTGTGAAGTAAGTAGTGAGGAAAGAGTGTTTCCGATGGTACCTCCAGGAGCAGGTATTGATGAGCTAGTGATGGAATAGGAGGAAGAAAAATTGAACCCTAAGAAATACATACCCTTTACACCAATAGATTTGCCAAATAGAAAATGGCCAAACAAAATGATTCAAACAGCTCCAAGTTGGTGTAGTGTAGACTTGCGTGATGGAAATCAAGCTCTGGAAGTACCAATGAATTTAGACCAAAAACTAGAATTATTTAAGTTTTTAGTAGGTTTAGGGTTTAAAGAAATAGAAGTTGGTTTTCCAGCAGCATCAGATACGGAATATGTGTTTACTAGAACACTGATAGAACAAAATCTTATTCCGGAAGATGTAACAATACAGGTTTTGACCCAAGCAAGAGACCATATTATAGAGAGAACTTTTGAGTCACTAATAGGTGTAAAAAAAGCAGTTGTACATCTCTATAATTCTACATCTACCCTGCAAAGAGATGTGGTTTTTCATATGGAAAAAATACAAATAGTAGAACTCGCTGTAAATGCAGCAAAAAAAGTAAAAGAGCTAGCAGAAGAAAATGGTAAAGAACGCTTTACGTTTCAATATTCTCCAGAGAGTTTTACAGGAACGGAATTGGACTTTTCTGCTGAGATTTGTAACGCTGTTTTAGATGTGTGGGAACCAGCAATAGGTAATGAAGTAATTATAAATCTACCAGCAACAGTAGAGATGTCAATGCCTAATATATATGCTGACCAAATAGAATATATGTGTGACCATTTAAAATATCGTGAGCATATACTTGTTAGTGTTCATACACATAATGACCGTGGTACGGCGGTAGCCGCTACAGAATTTGGTCTTTTGGCAGGGGCTGACAGGGTAGAGGGGACACTTTTTGGTAATGGGGAGAGAACAGGAAATGCAGATATTGTAACCCTTGCTCTAAACATGAATTCCCAAGGTATAGAAACCGGTTTAGACTTTGCACATATAGATGAAGTCATTCACATGTATGAAAAGTCAACAGATTTACCCGTTCATCCAAGACATCCATATGCAGGTAATTTAGTCTTTACAGCCTTCTCTGGATCGCATCAAGATGCTATCAACAAAGGGATGGCAAGGATGAAAGAAAATACAGATATATGGGCTGTACCTTATTTACCGATAGATCCTATGGATGTAGGTAGAAATTATGATCCAATTATTCGTATCAATAGTCAATCGGGAAAAGGTGGTGTAGCTTTTATTTTAGAGCAAAACTATGGGCTACAAATTCCAAAGACAATGCAGCAAGATTTTAGCCTTGTTGTGAATAAGGTTTCAGATTCCGAAAATAAAGAACTCTTGCCAGAAGAAATTTATGAGTTGTTTAAGACAACCTATATCAATATAGAAAACCCTATTTCACTTGTTAAATATGTCGAAGAAACACAGGAAAACACTTTTGTTAGATCGGTTATTTTATTAAATGGTTCAGAAGAAAGCATATCAGGACATGGTTCGGGTATTATGGATGGCTTCTGTAAAGGTTTAATAGAAAAGCTAGATAAGAAATTCGATATCACAAGCTACAGCGAACATTCATTGGAATATGGTGCTACATCAAGGGCGATCACTTATGTAAAAATAAATGATGAAGTGGGAAAATCTTATTTTGGTGCAGGAGTATCTAGCAATATAGTAGAATCTTCATTAAAGGCTATTGTTAGTGCAGTTAATAATATGTTATAAGTCTGGGGCAGTCTGTGAAAAAAATCGATTATCCCAGACTCATGAAATGAATCATCATCAAAATCCAGTAAAATTAGCGTTTTGATAAATCACTCATTTTATTAAAATCTTTCAAAAAACTTCTGTCCCATCTTTGTTAACAATATGTTATTGATGTAGGTGCAAAAAATATCTCTACTTTATGATCCAGATACAAGAGTGTATGAAACAAAAGTATCTTTGAAGGATTTTTTAGTGAACAGAATGGTTACCAGAATGAGGATTTTGGTAACCATTACGTTTATGAGATTGGGTCAATCAATTTTTTGTCCCTTTCTACTCAGACTCAATAAAAAGCTTAGATAATCGCACAATACCCCATTCCCTCCAAAACCTTTACATACTGAACATACTCACTCGACCCAGTAAACTTCTCACAACTTTTCAAAGTAGACAAAGCACTTTCAATGAGAAATTTCTTCGTTTCTTCCGCATTCTTCATCACTTCCTCTTGCACAAATAACAATAAATCTAAATAAGTCATCATTTTTTTATCTCCAGTATTAAAACTCTTTTCAATAACCTTTTTCAAATTCATAGTGGCAATAGAAAAATCGTTATTAAAAAAATGATTGTACTCGAACTTGGATAATAATTGATTTAAATTATTGGGTGTAAATAAATTGATATTCTTTTGACTTACATCCTCTAAAATCACAATAATCCGCTCCAGACAATAACGAACAATTTCATTACGTGTAACTGGTTTATTTAAAGTAGTATTTATATAAAGCGTATTTTGTAACATGCCTGAGAAAATAACTGCACAATCGGGTAAATACTTTGATTTATCTTCTGGGAAAATATGTATAAATCTTTCATAAAACCAATTTATAAAAAAATATCTTGATTGCTTAATGAATTTAATCAAATCTGGATCACTCGATACCATTGCATCTTCAATTAATTGCTCAAATTTATTTTCTCGATAAAATCCCATTACAAAAATCATTTGTTCGATAAAAACCTCCCTATCGTCCCTATCTTTTCCTATAAGTAGTTTATCTCGCTCCATTATCAAGTTGTCTTGGATTAAATTATAGACAGCTTTAAATAACTCACTTTTAGAAGAAAAATAATTATAAAAAGAACCTTTTGAAATACCACTACGTTCCAAAATATCTTGGATAGAAGTGGCATGATATCCCCTTTCAACAAATAATTCCTGTGCCTTATCTACAACATTTCTTTTTTTCCTATTCATTATTGTAACTCCTTTAAAAAAGACTAAGTTCATGAGTATATAATAACATGTTTATACTTTAAGTCTATTTTTAAACTTAAAGTATATTTTCTCTTGATTTTTAAATTATTAGGGTGTATGATGAAAAATAATTAAAGTACAAATTTGAACTTTAAGTTCAAAAATAAAGGGGAATAATTTATATGACTAAGGAACAGATGAAATCTTCATACAGTATAATTGCTATTTTAATGGCTGGTGCATTCGTAGCGTTACTGAGTAATACGCTTCTAAATATTGCCCTTCCTTCTATTATGAAGGATTTCAATGTTAGCCCTTCAACAGTACAATGGTTATCAACGGGCTATATGTTAGTGAACGGTATATTAATCCCAACAACGGCGTTTTTGATAACAAAGTATACAGCTAGACGCTTGTTTTTAATTGCGATGGGGTTATTTACAATTGGCACAATCATTGGAGGTTTTGCACCAAATTTCTCCGTGTTACTTTTAGCCAGAATGATACAAGCTTCAGGTGCGGCTCTGATTATGCCGTTATTAATGAACATGCTATATACAACATTTCCGCCTGAAAAACGTGGTTCGGCAATGGGGATGTTCGGTATTGTTATGATTTTTGCTCCTGCTATTGGCCCAACATTATCTGGTTGGGTTATCCAACACTATGATTGGACAGTACTATTCTTCATGATGGTTCCGATTATGATTTTAGTGTTAATTTTAGGATTCTTTAAATTACATGACCAAAAAGAAAATAGTATGCAAAAAATTGATACATTATCTGTTGTGTTATCAGCTGTAGGATTTGGTGGGTTTTTATATGGGGTTAGTTCAGCTGGTAATAAGGGATGGGATGACCCAATTGTGTATTCAACCATTATTATTGGGATACTTGCCCTAGTCTGGTTCGTGGCTCGCCAATTCAAATTAGATGAACCAATGCTTAATTTTAGCGTGTACAAATATCCAATGTTTGCATTATCAACTGCCATTTCTATTGTATTAAATATGGCAATGTTTTCTGGTATGCTACTGATGCCAATTTATTTACAAAATATTCGTGGAATCTCCCCGTTAGATTCTGGTTTACTTATGTTACCTGGGGCGTTAATTATGGGAATTATGATGCCAATCACAGGAAAAATATTTGATAAATTCGGTCCTAAAATATTAATATATGTTGGTTTTCCAATTGTTGTTGTTAGTTCATATTTCTTTGGGCAACTGACAGATTCCACTTCATACGCCCATTTAATCATGCTGTATTCTGTACGCATGTTTGGTATTTCGATGATTATGATGCCGATTTCAACAAACGGTTTAAATCAACTGCCAGCTAAACTAACAACACATGGTACGTCAATGAATAGCACAATTCAACAAGTATCAGGAGCTATTGGTGCTAGTTTACTTGTAACTATTATGTCTAACCGTACAACTTTTCATATGGAAAATATGTTGCCAGAAGCAATGGCTAAACTAACAACAACTCCTGTAGGCGAAGCGTTACTGACGTTACAAAAACATGTTGGAATGGAAGCAACCATCTCAGGAATTAATGACTCATTCGTTGTTTCCGCTGGCATTGCGGCTTTTGGATTTATTCTAGGGTTGTTTGTTAAGCGGACGACCTTGCCGAAAGTTAGGGAAGATATAGTGAGGAGCAAATAAGAGAAAAACTTCCGATAAAATCGTTTCTTGATTTTATCGGAAGTTTTTTGTCTTGAATATCATTTCTATTTTTTAGGAGATAAATAATTGTTTGATAAGAAGTATTTACTTATGCAGTCTAGTCGTAAGGGACAGAATTCTGTTTGAAAGGTTTTTGATGAACAGGAATGGTTTATCAAAATATTAAAATAGTATAGTTACCCGTAAAGCTAACTGGAAAATAATTCCCAACAAACTTCACAAGCTATAACCATAAAAAATGCTTTAATGAAGTTCCCTCTGCTTAAACCTTCCACCACGAACTTCAGAAATATTTGCAACTGCCAAGAAAGCATCTGGATCAACATCTGTAATCAGCATTTTTAACTTCGCTTCTTCTAATCGAGTAACGACACAAAAAATAACTTTCATCTCTGTTCCAGTAAATCCGCCTTGTCCTTCTAAATAGGTTACACTCCGGCCTAATTCATGGATAATAGCATTGCCAACTTCCTCATAATTTTGGCTAATAATCCAAACAGATTTTGATTCATCCAATCCTTGAATAACAATATCAATCATCTTATAAGCAATGAAATAAGTAATTAAAGAATACATGGCACTGTCCCAACTAAATACAAATCCCGCTGAACCTAGAATAAATATATTAAAAAACATAATTGTTTCGCCAACGGAAAATGGAATGCTTTTATTGAACATAATTGCCAAAATTTCTGTTCCATCTAAAGAGCCACCTGAACGAAGAACCGTTCCCACACCCACACCAAGCGTAATTCCACCAAAAACCGTTGTTAGAAGTGGATCATCGGTTGCGGTAACGTGAATTGGTTGCAAGAAGTTCGTTGTCAGTGACAAAACGGTAATACCTAACACAGAACTATAAGCAAATACTTTACCAATATGCTTATAACCTAAGAAGAAAAAAGGAATATTAAGTACAAAAAGAAAAAGTCCTAAACTAAAACCTGTTAAATGAGATAAAATAATAGAAATACCAACAATACCACCATCAATAATTTGGTTCGGTACTAGAAATATTTGTAAAGCAACTCCAGTCAAAATTGCCCCAAAAGTAATCATTACGGCACGCCGAAGAATAGCAAATATGCTATGTTTTTTTATGTATTTTTTTGCTGTTGAAGTGACCATGTTCATTCCCCCTACTTCTTAAGTATAGCTTCTAAATTCAAGAAAACCAACTATTTGGTTAAGACTATTCAAATAAAATATCAGGAATTATAAAATAAAAGAGAGATTTTTCAGCAGTAAACTAATAAAAATTTTGCAGTTCTAACTTGTTCATTTCACATAAAAGATATGATACAGTAGTAACTAGGAGGTGGACAATTTGTCTATTTTAAAAAATGATTGGGCAGATATATTACAAGATGAATTTCAAAAGCCATATTACTTACAACTTCGGGAGTTTTTGAAAGAGGAATATGCTACACAAACGATTTATCCTGATATGAATGATATTTTTAATGCATTGCATTTCACAGCTTTTAGTGATGTAAAAGTCGTTATTTTAGGGCAAGATCCATATCATGGTGAGGGACAAGCACATGGGTTGAGTTTTTCGGTAAAGCGTGGAGTGAGAGTACCAAAATCACTTATCAATATTTATAAAGAATTAGCAACGGATGAGGGGTGTTCTATTCCAAAAACTGGATATTTGCAGAAATGGACGGATCAAGGTGTATTGTTACTAAATACGGTATTAACAGTTCGGGCAGGGCAGGCAAATTCCCATCGCAAAAAAGGCTGGGAGCAGTTCACTAATCAAATAATTGAATGTTTAAATGAACGAACAACACCAATTATTTTTATCCTTTGGGGACGAAATGCACAGGAGAAAAAATCGCTCATTACCAATTCCCATCATTATATATTGGAATCTGTTCATCCAAGCCCATTATCAGCATCAGGAGGTTTTTTTGGAAGCAAACCATTTTCTAAGACAAATGCATTTCTTCGGGAAATCGGAAGTACTACGATTGATTGGCAAATTGAGTCAGAGTAGAGGAGAAAGAATGTCAATATCGTTTATTTTTGATATGGATGGTACATTATTTCAAACGAACAAAATTTTAGAGTTATCCCTTCATGAAACTTTTGATAATCTAAGATCTGAGAATTTATGGGAAAAAGAAACTCCAGTTGAAAAGTATCGTGAAATCATGGGAGTTCCACTGTCAGAAGTATGGCGTACTTTATTGCCTAATCATTCCAATGAAGTTAGAAACAGAACAAATAAATTTTTTCATGATAAATTAACTGCTAATATTAATGCAGGTAATGGAGCTCTTTATCCCAATGTAGAGGAATTATTTAGTTATTTAAAAGAGAATGACTGTTCTGTATATATTGCAAGTAATGGTCAAATTGAATATTTGGATACAATTGTAAGGTATTATAAGTTAGATAAATGGGTTACAGAAACATTCAGTATTCAACAAATACAAACTGAAAATAAAGCTGATTTGGTTAGTACAGTTGTAAAAAATATGAGATTGAAAAAGGTGCTGTAATTGGCGATAGATTATCAGACATTCATGCTGCAAAAAGAAACGGGTTATTTGCTATAGGATGTAATTTTGATTTTGCCAAAGAGGATGAACTTTCCAAGCAGACCTAAAAATTGATGATTTGCTTGAATTAAAAACATTTTTATCTAAATTGACTGTTAAATTAAGTTGAGTGGTGATAGGTAGTGAATAAACAACATATAAGAGTTAATTGTCTTGACTGTAAGCATTACCATGTTACGTGGGATAAGGTAAATCCAAAAGGATGTCGAGCATTTGGATTTAAGACAAGTATAATGCCAGCTATGACGGTATGGCAAACAACGGGAGAAATATGTGGTTTGTTTGAAAAAAAAGAACGACCACAGAAAAAGTAGAGAGTATGGGGGAAACATAATGAAAATATTTCTAGTAATAGGAGCTATTAGTGCATTTTTGAGTGTAGCACTTGGAGCATTTGGAGCACATGGATTAGAAGGGAAAATTCCTGAAAAATATATGATTACATGGGGAAAAGCGGTTCAATATCAAATGTTTCACACACTTGGCTTATTTATGGTGGCTTTTCTAATTGATAAATTTCCAAAGGTTGGAAGCTTTGCGACTGCTGGTTGGTTGATGCTTGCAGGTATTGTTCTGTTCTCTGGAAGTTTGTATATTTTGAGTGTGACACAAATAAAAATATTAGGAGCAATTACCCCATTTGGAGGCGTTTCTTTTCTAGCTGCTTGGGCAATGATTGCTTATGCAGTAGTGAAATATACGTAAAAAATAGAAGGAAATGAGTGAGCGGCTGCTCACTCATTTCCTTCTATTAATTTTTACTTTTCTTGGATGAGTATGCAGTCTACTCCACTTATATTTCTAAATACTTTTTTCAAGCGATCAACCATATTGTTCCATGACTGGATAGAATAATCGTTTTTAGCGGTAATATCTTTTAGAAATATTGTTTCTGTTGTACGTCGAGCATTTAATAAGGAAATTATTTGCTTTTGGATGTCTTCTATTATTATTGAGTTGATATAGAGAAATTCGGTATATTTTCTTGGGTCATAGGCACATTCAACATCAATAAACCGCTTTGTTCCTTGTGCAAGTGAGTCACAGGAAAGGGATTTTACAGCATTTTTTAACATTTCAAGTGTTATCTGAAAATCCGAATACATTTTTTGTAAAGCCATTTGTATATTTTTCTTGTCTCCATTTACCAAGCATTTTTCTGTAATAAAATGAATCTTTGTAAACCGCATATCCCAATCATCTTCACTAGTAAGGATGTGTTTCAGTTCATTCATAACGCTATCTTTCTGTTCTGTAGCTAAATAGCTTGACCCATAAAGAAATGGAAAATATCTTTCACATGCATCTTCTTGAATTATATATTCTTCCATCCTCTCGTACACAACACCTTGATCTGTTGAATCAGCAATCTTAAATTCTGTTAAAAATCGAAAATCGTTCCAGACATTTGATAGTACATCTTGCAAATTGTTAACATCTACACTATCCATACTTATCTCCTCCAACGATGAATTTTCTCTATATTTAATAGTGAATGTAACAGAACAAAAAATTCGTGAGATTAGAAGGCATTTTTTTTAGTGTTGCAATTGAATCACTACCATGTTGCTAACGATTGAAGTGCAGGATTACAATTTATTATAATAAAAATATAAATCAGAATCTAGTTGCATTTTTTGAAATAAAACTTAAAAATAAGGGAAAAAAATTGAAAAATGCAACTTGAAAATTTAAAAAAGACAAAATGTCCCTTATGATAGACTTTTTTAGTGTCTATTTTATTTGGGTACATTTTATCTTTTGTTATAGATTTTTTAATTTGAGTTATTTAAGCTGAAAGGACTGTGTACAGTATCCGTTATCAAAATTAAAATTTTATAGCAACTTGCGAAATTGTGTGGAAAAAGGAAATGAGAAAATTTTTAATTAGCCATTGAACTTTCCACACAATAAGTGAAACTGCTATAAAGACTGTACTTTTTAGTTTTTATCGTGTTAGTTAGCAACTACTTTCTTATTCAATGCTTCTTCTACAGAAACGTATGTGTAACCTAAATCACGAGCAACTGCTTCGTATGTTACTTCACCATTTGCAACGTTTACGCCAAGTTTTAATGCTGCATTCTGTGAAACTGCTTGATGTACACCTTTATTGGCAATTTGTAATGCATACGGAAGTGTTACGTTTGTAAGAGCTAAAGTTGATGTGCGTGGAACAGCACCAGGCATATTAGCAACCGCATAGTGAACAACATCGTGTTTTACATAAGTTGGATCGTCATGAGTCGTTACATGATCGCTTGTAGCAATTACGCCACCTTGGTCAATCGCAACATCTACAATAACAGAACCAGCTTGCATTGTTTTAATCATTTCTTCTGTAACGAGTTTTGGAGCTTTTGCACCGGGAATAAGTACCGCACCAATAACAAGATCGGATTCCGCAACTGCATGAGCAATGTTTAATGGATTGGACATTAGTGTATTAATGTTATTACCGAAAATATCATCCAATTCACGAAGGCGATCTGCACTAAGGTCAATAATGGTTGTTTTTGCTCCCAAACCGATGGCTATTTTTGCGGCATTTGTTCCAACAACGCCACCACCAATAATTGTTACTCGACCACGGCTAACTCCAGGAACTCCTGCAAGCAGAATACCTTTTCCACCTTGTGGTTTTTCCAAAAATTGTGCACCGATTTGTGCCGCCATACGACCTGCAACTTCACTCATTGGTGTGAGAAGTGGTAATGTGCGACCAACTTGTACTGTTTCATAAGCAATAGCAATAACACATTTTTCTTTTAGTGCTTCTGCTAGCTCAGGTTCAGCTGCTAAATGTAAGTAGGTGAATAGAATTAATCCTGAGCGAAAATATTCATACTCACTTTCCAAAGGTTCTTTAACTTTCATTACCATGTCTACACGATTCCAAGCGTCTGCCACTTCAACAAGTTCTGCACCAGCATTTGTATAATCTTCATTTGTGAAACCGCTACCAATTCCCGCATTTGTTTCGACTAATACAGAGTGACCATTCTGAATAAATGCCATAACACCTGCTGGAGTAAGTGCCACACGATTTTCATTATTTTTAATTTCTTTAGGAACACCAATTAACATTATAATTCCTCCTTCATGTTTATAGTACTTAGTATAGATTGAATCTTTCTATTTATCTTTGTTGGGAATAGAAAAAAAAACACCCATTGTTTGTGGATTTCCACAAACAATGGATGCATGCTACATTCTTCCATACTTTATCAACTTTAAATCAATATATAACTTCATTTTTTCATGGACATTATTTATTTGTATTTCGCCAACTTCACTAATTCTTTTAAGGCGGTATGCCAGTGTATTGACATGGATATTTAAGAGCTTTGCCGCTTGATTGAGGTTATTGTCACAATCGGTAAACACTTCAAATGTTTCCATCAGTGTTGTTTGATGTTTTTTATCATATGCTTGTAATTTTTCTAGTGTTGGATTGTCGAAATTTCCAAGTTGTTTTTGTTCTAATAGTAAATCAAAAAATTGATAAATTCCGAGTTCTTGGTAACCATGGATTGTTTCTGTTTGATCTGGAAATTTTTTCTTTGTCGCTAAAACGCTTAGTGCCTGTTTGTAGCTTTTTTCAATCAGCGATAATTGTTTGTGAATCCCACCAAAACTTCCTTTGACAACAATCCGAAAGCATTCTTTGATTTTGTCTGTAAAAGAAGAAATAAATGTTTTTAATGTTTGAACAGTTAATGGAGATGCTGAGGCAATGAGTAAAATAAGTTCGTTTTGGTCAATTGTATAAAATGGTATATAAAATTGTTGCATTGTTTTTAGTAAGTAGGAAATTTGTTGTTCTTCTTTAATCGTTTCTTGAAAACGAAAAACAACGGTTGCAAAATTTTTTGGAACAGATAGTTGTAGCAGTTGAAACTGTTCTGCAATATGGTCATCAGAAATAATATGCCCTGTAAGCAGTTTCCAAAACACTTCTTGGTTTTGCTCTTCTTTTCGATGCTTGCGAATGTGTAGTTGAAGTAACTTGTTTGTTGTTGCTTGGGCTACCTGTTTAAAAAATAAAAATTGTTCGTTACCCCATGCATTTGTTTCAATTGCCCAAATAAAACCTAATACGTCATTGTTTTTCCAAATTGAAATCGCAATTCGATTATATAGCCCAATTTCTGGAATATCGGGAACACGAATAGGTTCACCAGAACGAAGAAGTTGTGGGATGACACCAGTCTTCCAAAGGCTATTAATAATTTTTTCTGGCACACGCCGACTCATAATGGTTGAAATGCGAGCAACATCCGTATCATCTGTGTGGGTGCTGTAAGCGACAAGGCGATGATTCGCATCTTCAATCGTAATTGGACAATGAAGACCTTTGCTAATTCGCTCAGCAAACTCTTCTAAACTATCAAATTGTGTTTGGAATGGATCAAATAATGTCATCAGCAGTTCTCTCTTCTTAAGTTTATTATTTCTATTGTAGCAAAAAATAATTGAGGATGGGGCAAAAGAGGTGAAAAACACCCTGATTGTCCGATCATTGTGAAGTTAATAGTCGCAGGAATTTGCGTTTTATCAACGTTTTAGTGAACCATTAAGTTCACTAAAAACCTTTCAAAAATATTTCTGTTTCAATTGTAATCTTAGACGCTAAAAACCTTCATTGCAAAATGAAAAAACTATCCAATGTAGTTATGTCGAAAAATGAAAAACGATTATTTATTGTTTAAGCCAATTTCCCCTTGCTATCTTTAACACTTGTAATATATAATCGTGTAAACTTTTTTATTTACACATGTAAGATTTTTAAGGGGGATATATATGATTTCTCAGAGAAAGTTACTTGGAATTTCTGGGCTTAGTTGGATGTTTGATGCAATGGATGTTGGGATGCTTTCATTCATTATAGTTGCATTACAAAAAGATTGGGGACTTACACCACAACAAATGGGTTGGATTGGAAGTGTTAACTCACTTGGTATGGCGGTGGGTGCATTGATGTTTGGAATGATGGCAGATCGGATTGGACGAAAGAAAGTGTTTATGATTACGCTTCTATTATTTTCTGTAGCAAGTGGTGTATCGGCATTTTCTACTACATTAGCAGTCTTTTTGATTTTACGTTTCTTTGTTGGAATGGGGCTTGGTGGAGAACTTCCTGTAGCAACAACACTTGTATCAGAACTTGTTCCTGCTGAGAGTAGAGGACGGACGGTTGTTCTGCTTGAGAGTTTTTGGGCGGTTGGTTGGTTACTTGCGGCATTAATTTCTTATTTTGTTATTCCAGAATATGGTTGGGAAGTTGCACTTATTCTAGGAGCGTTGCCAGCTTTTTATGTTCTTTATTTGCGTAGAAATCTTCCTGATTCTCCGCAGTTTACAAGAAAAATACAATCATCTATTTGGGAAAACATTAAATTGGTATGGTCCAAAGAAAATATTCGTCCAACTGTGATGTTATGGATTTTATGGTTTACGGTTGTTTTTTCTTATTATGGGATGTTTCTTTGGTTGCCTAGTGTGATGGTTTTAAAAGGTTTTAGTATGATTAAAAGTTTTGAGTATGTATTAATCATGACCCTTGCTCAACTTCCTGGTTATTTTAGTGCTGCTTGGCTTATTGAGCGAGTGGGGCGGAAGTTTGTGTTAATTGTTTATTTAAGTGGAACGGCTATTAGTGCGTATTTCTTTGGTCAAGCGGAATCTATTGGATTTCTGATGACTTCTGGGATTTTATTATCTTTCTTTAACTTAGGTGCATGGGGTGGATTGTACGCTTATACACCAGAACAATATAAATCTAATATCCGAGGAACTGGTGCAGGAATGGCGGCATCATTTGGACGGATTGGTGGAATTCTTGGGCCTTTTCTTGTTGGGAGTTTAGTTGCTAATCATACATCTATTCAAACGATTTTTACGATTTTTGGTGCAACAATTTTTGTTGGTGTGTTAGCTGTATTTATATTGGGGACGGAAACGAAGCAGCGGAGTTTGAGTTGAAACATATCTTGATTATGAGGCTATGACTGAAATCTTTTTGAAGGGTTTTTAGTGAATTGAATGATTTACTAAAACTTTGATTTTCTCGGGATTTTGGCAACTATTCAGTTCACGAAATTGTGTCAAATGGGGTATTTTTTACCCAATTTCTAAGAACAAACTTGACGAGTATTTTTTTTATTTGGTATGATACTAAGAATATACGCAACAATGAAGGATAAATAGTAACTGAACATTCATCTTTATAGCGAGTTAGGGGTGGTGAGAGCCTAATAAGAGAAGTCAGTGAAAAGGCAGTCTGGAGTTGCTTTCTCAAAAGAGGATGGAATACATCAATTAGGGTGGAACCACGGGAATCTCATCTCTCGTCCCTAGCTTTCGGGCTAGGGATGGGAGATTATTTTATTTTATGAGGTGATGGAAATGACAACAATGGAGCAAATCGTTGCTCATGCGAAACACAGAGGATTTGTGTTTCCGGGCTCGGAAATTTATGGTGGACTAGCAAATACATGGGATTATGGACCACTAGGTATTGAGCTAAAAAATAATATTAAAAAAGCATGGTGGAAAAAATTTGTTCAGCAATCTCCTTACAATGTTGGGGTAGACGCTGCTATTTTAATGAATCCACGCACATGGGAAGCATCTGGACATCTAGGAAATTTCAGTGACCCAATGATTGACTGTAAAAAATGTAAAGCTCGTCACCGTGCAGACAAATTAATTGAAGATGCTGCTTTGGCTAAAGGTGCAGAAATTATTGTCGACGGTATGACTTTTGAAGCAATGGAGAAATTGATGAGTGATTATGACATCACTTGTCCAGAATGTGGCGAGAAAGATTTTACAGCTATTCGTCAATTTAATTTGATGTTCAAAACATTCCAAGGGGTGACGGAATCAAGCATTAATGAAATTTATTTACGCCCAGAAACAGCACAAGGAATTTTTGTCAACTTCAAAAACATTCAACGTACCATGCGAAAAAAATTGCCATTTGGAATTGCACAAATGGGTAAAAGTTTTCGTAATGAAATTACGCCCGGAAACTTTATCTTCCGTACTCGGGACTTCGAGCAAATGGAATTAGAATTTTTCTGTAAACCTGGTGAAGAATTAACCTGGTTTGATTTCTGGAAAAACTATTGTAAACAATGGTTATTGGCTTTAGGAATGACGGAAGAACATTTACGTATTCGTGACCATGAACAAGAAGAATTATCTCATTATAGTAATGCCACGACCGATTTTGAATATCAATTTCCATTTGGTTGGGGCGAATTATGGGGTGTTGCTTCTCGAACAGATTACGATTTAAAACAGCATATGAAGTTCTCTGGAGAAGATTTCCATTATCAAGATTTAGAAACAAAGGAAAAATTCGTTCCATATTGTATTGAACCAGCTCTTGGTGTAGACAGAGTATTGCTTGCGTTCTTGATTGATTCGTATGAGGAAGAAACATTAGAGGATGGAACTTCTCGTACAGTGATGCATTTACATCCTGCACTTGCTCCATACAAAGCGGCAATCTTGCCATTGTCAAAAAAATTATCAGATGATGCTCATCAAGTTTTTACCGATTTATCAGAGCATTTTATGGTTGATTTTGATGAAACTGGTTCGATTGGTAAACGCTATCGTCGTCAAGATGAAATTGGCACACCGTTTTGTATTACATATGATTTCGATTCGCAAGAAGATGGCTGTGTGACTGTTCGTAATCGGGATACAATGACGCAAGAGAGAGTGAGTATTGCGGATTTGAAAGAATTTCTTGAGGAGAAAGTAACATTTTAGAAATCATTTTCAATATAAAGTAACGATATTTTGGGAAAGTCTACTTCCTATTTTCTATACAAAGACCACAACCTGCTTTTATGGCTGTGGTCTTTTTTTGCTATCATACAATTTTAAGGATCGGATTTTATTACTGCAAATCTGCTTCCTTATCTTTCAATTTCTTTAATAGACCCATAAAATTATCTAGCTCTTTGCTATCATTGAAGAAAAATTCGGCATCTACACGTTCAATAATTGCATTTACTGTTCGCAAAATTTCCTCTCCGCTTTTTGTGTTTTTGATTTGCTTTGCTCTTGTGTCGGTTGGATGGTTTGCTCTTATGATTAGACTTTTCTTTTCCAACAAACGTATTGTAGTGGATATAGTCATAACATCAATCATAGAGAAGTTAGAAATTTCTTTCTGTGTTACATCCATATTTCTATCATTTAGTTCTTGAGTAACAGCTAGAATAACGAATTGCGTATGGGTTAAGTCATAGGGACGTAAGGCTTCTTTTATTTTTCTTTGCCAAAGGGTTGATACCTGCCAAAATAGTAACCCTTGACTCTCTTTGGAATTTTCAAATTGGGAGTATTTCATTTATCCGTTCTTGAAAGCTGATACAATTTCTCCATACTTTCGGGCAAATCAGAAACTATTCCCTTACCTATTCCCTCTAATTCCTCATCACTTGCACCTGTAAGTGTAACTGTATGTTTTAAAGTATATACATCATTTCCTTCGTTGATGATGAAATGTCCAAACTGAACTGTAATATTACCAAGTGTTGACGTATCAATAAATTTTTTGTTTTTCTCTACTTCATCTAATATAAATGGTAAAGGCGGCATACCATTCATAAACATAGTACCCTTGGTTCCTGTAGTAAATTCTCCTTCCAATTCAATTTTTTGCATTTCAGTATCCCATTCATGCCATCGATTTACATTGGAATATAAATCCCATAATTCTTCAATATTCATCTTTCCAGTGATCGTATTTTCGTAGTTAAACATTTTACATTTCCCCCTTGAATAATTTAGTAATGTCACTTATAGTAAGTTTACTTATAATGTATATTAGCATATTTTTAGAGAATGTCAATATGTTATTTCTAAGAAAAATTTGGATTTAAAAGCACATGATAAAAGAAGAATAATTATATAAACATTTTCAACTTCAATATTTTCTTAAATGGTAATAATGATTTTTTCTATTTAAAAACCACAATCTATTTTTATGGCTGTGGTCTTTATTGTTGTATGATGTTAAAATCATCTTAATCAAAGCTACAAATAATATTTTGAAAAAGTAAGTATTATATCCATCAGTAAATATGATTTGAATGATTTTAACTCTGTCTATATTCTTGTTAAATTTTATATAAAGAAATATAAATGGTAGTATTGTAAATTCTATTTTTAACGAAAGGAGTTCTATTGATGAAAAGATTTGTTGATAAACCCTATCGCACTTTTTCTACATTTAATGTCACAACAACAGGTCTTGATGTTATATGTCCAAAGTGTAATAAATTAGGAATTGTAATAGCCGACAATAATTATATCTATTTCAAGTGTTCTATGTGTGGAGCTAGACAACAAGAAGATTGGAGCACTTCTATTTATAAGGTCAATGATCTATGTAAAGAATGTAGTCGTTATTTTCGAGTGGAAATAAATGATAAATCAAAACAATATTTCAAAGTACTTAATGTTCATTGTCCCCATTGTAATCACCTTCAAGCCGGCAAAGTTGAAAAAGTGACTAATGGAAGAAGAAATTGGAGGGAAATCAGAAATGGCAAAGAGCCTTTCTTTGGCTATCCTTTATATTATCAAACGAGTTTTGACGCTAAACCAATTTGGGCAATTAATCGTGAGCATCTTTGTTATTTGATTCATTATATCGAAGCTGATCTAAGAGAAAAACATATTGCTAATTATAGAGTGATGAGAACACAATCAGACCATCTCCCCACTTTTATGAGGCTTGCCAAAAATAGAGATGCTATTGTTAAGTTACTCAAAAAGATGTTGATAAGTTGATGACTATGTTTTTTTATTGCCATCAACTATTACAGAAATTTATATCGGTTTATTATATAAGGGGAATTTAAAATGCAATATTCAATAGGACTTTTGCAAGAAGCACATAAGAATATACTTGTACGAATAAAGGCTGGAGAAAAAGAATTAATTGCAGAAAAAGTTGAGTTGGAGAAAGCGATTGGTTGGTTAGCAAAAATTAAAGAGTTACAATTGGAAAAAGTAAGCAAATATGATTGGATTTCTCTACCCGACATGAAAACAGGTTATTCAGAATATCATATTATGGATGATTGTGAATCTGATTGTATAGAAGATTGGATTGAATTAAAAGATGAACAAGGAATAACAATTACAGCTACAATGGATGATGTATTAATAATCCCAAAACGAAAATGAACTTTATTTATAAACTCTGCTGAATCTATTAGTGCAGAATAAGAAAGTACCGATTGACTGAAAGTAGAAAAGATGCGAGGTGACAACCTTGATAACGGGAAATGATTATTATCTCAAAACAAGTAAAACAAAAATGGAGATTCATGCAATTTTTGTAGAACAGCTCAAAAAGGTATGGTTAAATTACTATGAAGTAAAAGACCTGGAAGATGAAACGTTAGACTACTTTTATGCTAAAGACAAAAATATGTTTGATAATATGGATATGCAGGGTTTCTATCTTGATCAAGATGGGCAGGGGCCGTTTTTGATTATGATAGGAAACGAGGGAGTGACCGTTGTATTACCTGCTGAAATTGAAGATAATTCTTTTTCCAAAATCATATATGATATGGTAGTCTATGCAATCACATAGTAATCTTTGTTATGAGAGCCTCTGCAAACTAAAAAATATTTTATATTTGCAGAATAAAATGTAGCTGTATGTTTACAAAAATGAAGATTTTAATGCAAATAACAAAATATTGATGCCCAAATGGATTATATCAACAATTTCTTAAATTATTTAGTCTACATAACAAAAACAAACCTATAATTAATTATGGAGTTCTTCTACTCTACCTTTTTAGTATTAAAACTTCTAGTATCCTCATATACTATGATACAATGAAATAAGCATTATCAAAAAATATTAGTTGGAGGGTTATCATGAGCTGGAATTTGAATGAAAACTTTGCGAATTCAGTAAAAAAATCACCTGAACACTCTGCTTTTGTCTATCTAGGTCAATCAACAACATATAGCGAACTTGGAGATCAGGTTCAGCGAGTTGCTTTCGGATTATCACAGAGAGGGATTAAAAAAGGAGATAAAGTTGCGTTGCTTCTTGGAAATTCTCCTGAATTCATTATTGCGTACTACGGAATACTACGTCTCGGTGCTATTGTTGTGCCGATTAATCCAACTTTCACTGCACCAGAAATTAGTTACATCTTAGCAAACAGTGAAGCAAAAGGAGTTGTTGCACTCAGTGCCTTGTCTCCGCTTATGGATGTATTAAAAGAAAAGATTTCTCTATCATTTGTTGTATATGTTGGTGAATACACAACGGATATTAATTGGACTGAACTTATTGCTGCTGACGCAAAAAATGAAAGCGTTTTCGTAGATGAAGAGGACTTGGCTGTTATTTTGTATACATCAGGAACAACGGGGCGACCAAAAGGAGCAATGCTTACGCACAAAAATATGGCTTCTAATGCGGAAGGAATCCAGAAGTTAGTTACACTTACTCCAGAAGATCGCATGGTTGCTGTTCTCCCAATGTTCCATGTTTTTTGTATGACGGTTTGTATGAATGGACCAATTGCCGCAGGATCAACGATTATTATTATCCCACGTTTTAGTCCTGTGGAAGTGTTAGAAACGATTCATAAAGAGGGAGCAACCATCTTAGCAGCTGTTCCAACTATGTTCAATTTTCTATACCAAGTACCTAATACAGTGGCAGAAAATTTTTCGTCTATCCGCTACTGTTGTTCAGGTGGTGCTTCTCTTCCAGTTGATTTACTTCATCGTTTTGAGAAGAAATTTAACACGATTATTTTAGAAGGATATGGACTTTCTGAATCTTCTCCAATTGCTACATTTAATACACCAAGAAAACCTCGTAAAGCAGGATCTATTGGGGTAGATATTTTTGGTGTCACAAATAAAGTTGTTGATGAAAATGGAAATGAATTGCCACCTAATGAAATTGGTGAACTCATTGTTCAAGGACCAAATATCATGAAAGGTTATTTAGGAATGCCAGAAGCAACTGCCGAAGCTTTAAAAGATGGTTGGTTATATACTGGAGATATGGCGTATATGGATGAAGAAGGATATTTCTACATTGTTGACCGCAAAAAAGATTTAATTATTGTTGGTGGTTACAATGTGTATCCAAGAGAAGTAGAGGAAGTTCTTTACAAACATCCTGATATTATCGAGGCGGCTGTTATTGGTGTTCCGCATGAAGAGTATGGGGAAAGTGTGAAGGCATTTGTTGTTGCAAAAGATCCAACACTTACGAGTGAAGCAGTTATTGAATTTTGCCGAGAGCAGCTTGTTCGTTATAAATTACCAAGAACCGTAGAATTCTTAGCTGATTTACCAAAAAATAGTACAGGAAAAATATTGCGTCGTTCTTTGCGTGAAGAAGTGTCTGCAAACTAAAAATAAGGATAACCAAATGGAGAGAAATTTTCTCATTGGTTATCCTTATTAATTAAAATCGAGACAAAAATCTTTTTATTGTTCGTTGTCTTGCTTCATGATGCCAACAATTTCTTCAATTACTTTGTCGGCATCATCATATGAAATTTGGCATGTACCTGCCGCATGGTGACCACCACCGTTGTACTCACGTGCTAAGAAACCGATATGTGTTTTACATGTTTTGTTAATAATACTGTGACCACAAGCAATTGCTACATTTTGTTTACGGAAGCCATCAACAATCCAAAGAGAAACGTTTTGTTCTGGATATAATGCATAGACAACAAAACGATTGCCCGGATAAATGGTATCTAGTCCTCTTAAATCTGTAATAATTACATTTCCATCTGTTCTTGTTTGTTGTTGTAACATTTCACGAAATGGTTTGTCCAATTCAAAATAGTAAGCAACCCGTTCTTTTACATCACTATCAGCAAGAATTTCTTCTGCAGAATGGGTAGCACAAAGTTCAACGAGTTTTTCCATTAGGTGGTAGTTGCTAATAGTGTAATCACGAAAACGTCCAAGCCCTGTGCGAGCATCCATTAGAAATGAAAGCAAATCCCAACCAGTGGGGTTTAAAATATCTTCTTTTGAGAATTTAGCAGCATCTGCTTTATCAACACCAGCCATAATGTCATCGAGAAACGAACCGAATTTTTCACGACCACCAAAATAATCGTATACAACTCTAGCAGCACTATCAGCAACTTCTGCCTTTCCTTTAAAAATGAGGCCACTTTCTTGAGAACGTTTTATCTCACTTGCATGGTGATCAAACCACATACCACAGCCCGAAACATAAGGAACATTTGTTAAAATATCATTTTCCGTAATTTCTACTTTTCCATCTTGCATATCTTTTGGATGAACAAATATCATGTCATCAATCATATTTAATTTTTTTAAAAGCACGGCACATACAAGTCCATCAAAATCTGAACGGGTTACAAGTCTCATTTTATAATCTCCTTATCTTATAAGAGCTTTTCCTCCATTATACATTCTTCTTTCATAAACCGAAAGGATAATTAAGCAAAGGAATTTACTAAAAAATTCTCTAGTCACAATAGAATGTTGTTCCCTTTAAGTATTCCTCTACAATTTTGCAATGTGTAATAGCAATATCAACACAAGGAATATCTTCTTTGTTAAACAAGCGAATACTTTTGCTTCATGACTAATCACAATATTTTTGTATTGTTCTTCTGTAATGTTCACGATAAATGCACTTGTAATTGGACGAAAAACAAATCCATCTGGATAAGCAATAATTCTGGATGGATTAGAAAATATCCCGAAAAATTGATGATTATCAGCAACAATTCCAATTTCTTCTTTTATTTCCCGATATAATGCAGTTACAATAGATTCATTTAACTCAACAACGCCACCAATTAAGGAAAATTGATTACAATCTACCCGTTCATCAAATAGAAGGGAACCATTTTCATGAACAATAATTGCCACTGCGCCCATATGATATTTTTGAGGAACTGGAGCATGTGGATCGTCTACATAATATTTTGTTTCATTCATTCCTACGTTTCCTTTCTCTCTAAAATTCCACAGAATACTAGTAGATTATGATAAATTTTGTGGGATTTTTTGTATTGTTTTTCATTGGCATAATGTTCCGCTAACTCTTCTGATAATTGTATCACAAGTTCTTTGTAATTTTTACTTTTGGTAAATTCTAGTAACTTATCCATTTCCAGTTCATAAGCGGAGATATTCCCTATATTTAAATAATACAAAGCGTTCAAATGATAAATTTGTACCCGTTGATAATGAAATTGATAGTCGTCCACTATTTTCATTGCTGTTTGTAAATATGTATGTGCTTTCTCCAAATTAATTTCGTAATGTAAATAAATGTCTATCAAACTTGCCAGTGCGTAAATTTGTCGGTAACTGCTTTTTCGATTGGTTACTGTTTCTTCCAAATGCTGAATAGCCAATGCAATATTTCCTGTTTTTTGATAGAATTGCCCCATACTATCTTTCAATAAGTGAAGGGAATCTTCATCATTTAATTTCTCCGCTAAGACAATAGCTTCGTTGATTGTTTGAAAAAATAACTCACTCTGCCTTGTTTTGCCAAATAAAATACACAACATATTTAAACATCTCATTTTTCCAAGGTCAGAATGAAATTGTTCGTATATGTTGAGAGCTTTGTAGATATACTCACTAAAATCTTGATTACGCATATGAAAAACTCTTGCTAGTTTGTAGTAAGTATTTGCCTGCTCTATAGTTGTTGTGTCTTTAAGCAAATCATTAGCCAGTAAATAGTGATTCTCCGCTTCGTTATAATTACCACTTCTATACATATAATCACCATACACCTGATATTGTTGGACAACTGGCATCTTGATTTTGTCTGTAATAGAAATTGTTTGTAACATCTGTTTTGATAATAGAAAAACTCTCTCCGCATCTTCCATTCTGTTATTTTTATAATAATATTCAATGAGAAATGACGATACTTCCAGCACTGTATACATTGGTTCAGAGAGTGTTAAATAAAAATTTAATGCTAACAGTTCTGTTGTCCCTAATTGTTTATTTGCTTGCATCAGTGCATATATTTCATTTTTTTTCATAAAAGTTTCTACTGCGAAATAGGAAAAAGGAATATTCCATAAGTCGGAAATGATAGATAAAAAGTTCATAGAAGGGACTAAATTTCCGTGTTCAATTCTGCTTAAAGTGGAAACTGAGAAGGAAGTTCCGACAAATTGAGCTTGGCTTACTTTTAGAATGGCTCTTGCGATACTAATTCGTTTGTTTCTAAACATACTAGTCCCTCCTTTTTCATTTTTCTTAACTATACCACAACCTATGTTTGTAAAATCAAGCTGAAAAATTGCTATTTTTACGGTGTTGTTTTACATAAATTTGCGGTGTTATATTTATTGAAACTTGTAAATGGAGGAATGAACATGAAAATACCAATGTGTGATTTAAAGGAACAGTATCTTGAACTTCGGGATGAAATGATACATACGTTAGACGAAGTGATGACTTCTTCTCGTGTTATTCTCGGGAGTCATGTGAAGAAATTAGAAGCAGATATTGCGAAACTTAGTAATGTTTCTCATGGTGTAGGTTGTGCAAATGGTAGTGATGCGATTCATATTGCGTTACAGGCAATTGGCGTAACAAATGGAGATGAAGTGATTACAACGGCATTTACATTTTTTGCGACTGGTGGGGCAATTGTTCGATTAGGTGCAATTCCTATATTCGTTGATATTGACCCTGTTACTTACAATATTGATCCAAAAAAAGTAGAGTTGGCTATAACAAGCAAAACAAAAGCAATTATTCCTGTTCATTTGTATGGACAACTGGCGGATATGGATGATTTAAAAAAGATTGCAAACAAATATGGATTAGCTATTGTTGAAGATGCCGCTCAAGCAATTGGAGCGACACATAAAGGTCAGGGTGTAGGCAAATGGGGGAGTATGGCTACATATAGTTTTTTTCCATCAAAAAATCTCGGGGCGTATGGTGATGGGGGAATGATTGTTAGTAATAATGAGGAGATTGCTGATAAATGTAGAATCATTCGTGTGCATGGCTCTCGTCCAAAATATTATCATCATATACTTGGTTACAACAGCCGTCTGGATGAGATGCAAGCGGCTATTTTAAATGTAAAATTACCTCATTTAGCTAAGTGGACAAAATTACGACGAAAACGTGCAGCATTGTACACGAAACTCATAGAGCAATCGCTTTTAAAAAATTTAATTATTACGCCAGTAGAAAAAGAAGGAAACTATCATGTATTTCATCAGTATACTATTCGAGTACAAAAACGAGATGAATTACAAAAGTATTTGAAGGAATGGGGAATAGAAACAACGATTTACTACCCACTGCCTCTACATTTGCAACCTGTATTTCAGTATTTAGATTATAAAGAAGGAGATTTACCAGTTACCGAACAACTAGCAAAAGAAGTGATTTCTTTACCAATGTTTCCAGAGATGAAAGAAGAACAGCAACAGTATGTGATTGAGAAACTAATTGATTTTTATGTGGGGTATTAGATGTAAAGAAAGAATTGTTGTACTATTATAGCAGTTTCACTTATTTTGTGGAAAGTTTAATGGTTAATTAAAAATTTTCTCATTTTTTCGCAAAATTTCGTAAACTGCTATAAAAACGAAGTGAGTCTGGGATAGAACTCTGTTTGAAAGATTTTTAAGAAAAGGAGATTACTTGTGTGCATCAGATATCAAAGAAAAGTAGAGTATATGATTTATGTGTGAGTAGTATGTTGATTGCTCTTGTGTTAGTTGCCACCATGTTTATTAATATTCGATTGCCAATTTCGGTTAATGGAGGGCTTATTCACTTAGGAAATGTGCCGTTATTTTTGGCTGCCATTTTGTTTGGTAGAAAGAAAGGTGCTATTGCTGGGGCTGTGGGTATGGGAATGTTTGATATGTTATCAGGTTGGATGTTATGGGCTCCATTTACATTTGTTATTCGTGGTGTTATGGGCTATATCATTGGCACAATTGCAAAATTTGGTAGAGGTGCGAGTTTTTTCTGGAATTTACTTGCTATTATTGTTGGAGGTATGTGGATGATTCTTGGATACTATGCCACAGAAGTAATTTTGTATGGTAACTGGATTACACCAATGACATCTATTCCAGGCAATGTGTTACAGATTGTCTTGGCTGCAGTTGTTTCCATGCCTGCTATTTTAGTAATACAAAAAAATGCTTATCTAAAGAAATTCTTTCAGAATGATGATAATTGATTTAGTTGATGTTGGTTCGTTTGACAGTGATAAGGAAGATGGAGCAGAGGTTCTGTTGGAAGGTTTTTATTGAAATGATTTACTAAAACATTGAATTCGCTAGATTTTGGCAACCATTTATTTCAAAAGTATAGAACAATCAGGGTGTTTTTACCCCGATTGTCCTATACTTTTTTTATTCCGCAACCTTCTCTAAATTCCCATTTCTATCCATGCGGAAGGTTGTACCAATTTTTTTTTCTTCTTCGATGACCATCATTTTTCTAGCACGATTCATAATATTCATGAATGCTTCGTAGTCTTCTTGAATGGTAGCATTATTTTCTTCTAAATTTCGAATTCGTTTTGTTAGTTCACGATTTTCGGAACTAAGTATTCTATTTTCACGCTTCAATCTTTCATTTTCATGACCAAGTGCTTCGTGATGAATATTTGTTGATTTATAAGACTGTAAGAATGAGATAACATGATTTATTGTTAGTTCTGTTCGTGGCGTTGCTTCTGTTTGTATCATCGGTTCTGGTAAAGAAACTATTTCAGCTATTTCTAATCCGTCATCCATCAAACCAATTTCTGTTAGTGATGGCATAGGTGGTTCATATAGCTTTTTTTTACGAACAGGTTGGAATTGTCCGATGGCACGTTGACGATCTTTTCGTTGTTTTTTCGCAAATTGTAATGCAGATTCATACGTTTGTCTGACAACGGCATTCCAGCGAAATCCGCAAGCAGCTGATGTTCGATTTAATCTATCTCCAACTTCATCGAATGCATTTAGTTGGGTACTTCCTTCCCTAACGTGACGTAACACCGTTTCGGCTAACATTAAATCATCTTCTTCTGACCAAGCATCTTGACGTAACTTTAACACAATTATCACCTCTAAGTAATTTTTTTATGTTAGCTATTATGCTCAAGATATTAGGAGTTTATACTTTTTAATAGATTTTAAAAAAATCATCCTACTTGCATGAAAAAAATAGACACGATAAAATACAATAATCACTTAGAGAAAGGAAGTAGTTAGGTGAAAAATGAATTTCGCATTTGCGATGACTGTGATGCCACAAATATAAAAACATTAAAGGCTCGATTAAAAAGTCTTGATAAAGACGCATCCATTCAAATTGGTTGTCAATCTTATTGTGGCCCTGGAAGAAAAAAATCATTCGCTTTTGTTAATAATCGCCCCATTTCAGCGGCAACAGAAGACGAGCTTATAAAAAAAATTTCCAAGAAGATTGGAAAATAATTAAAACAGATTAGCAGGAGAGATTTTCTTTGAGCTAGTCTGTTTTTTTGATTTCTAGGTGAAAGTCATACATGTTTTGGTATAATGATTTCATACATGGAAGAAAAACTTCTAAATAGCAGATTCTATTATATTTTTTAAGAGGAGAAATAAAATGAAAAAAATTGCAATCTCACCAACGAATGATCCATGGGAAACGTATATGGATGTAGAGAAATACGGTGAAATGAAATTAACTAATATTGAATTTACAACAACATATCTTTGTAATATGCGGTGTGAGCATTGTGCGGTAGGATATACGTTACAGACGGAAAATCCGAATGCTTTACCACTTGATTTATTATTACGCCGACTAGAAGAAATTCCTGAACTTCATTCACTTAGTATCACAGGCGGAGAACCAATGTTATCTACATCTTCCATCCGTGATTACGTTCTTCCACTTTTAAAATACGCCAGTGATCGTGGTATTCAAACACAATTAAATTCTAATTTAACAGTTGGTTTAGATCGTTATGAAGAAATCGCTCCCTATTTAGATGTACTCCATATTTCTCACAATTGGGGCACTGTGGATGATTTTGTGACAGGGGCATTTGCTCATATGGAGAAAAAACCAACATATGAACAGCGAGAAAAATTATTTCAACATATGGTTGATCATTCTGCCCGATTAACAGATATGGGTGTATTTGTTTCAGCTGAAACAATGTTAAATAAAAGAACATTTCCGCATTTAGAACAAATTCACAAGCAGGTTGTACAAGAAATGAAGTGTGCCAGACATGAAATTCATCCCATGTATAGTAGTGATTTCGCTAGTAATCTCGAAACATTATCATTAGATGAAATCCGTACAGCTATTTATCATTTACTAAAGATTCGTGATAAAAATATTTGGATGTTATTTGGCACATTACCTTTTTATCCATGTGGTGACCTTGAAGAAGATTTGAAGTTATTAAGAGAATTATATAAAAGTGAAAATGTAACTGTTCGGAACGATCCAGATGGACGTTCTCGATTAAATATAAATATTTTTACTGGCGATATTATTGTGACGGACTTTGGTGATGAACCATCACTTGGAAATATTCAAGATATGCCATTAATAACTGCCTATGAAAATTGGTTACAACGACCACTAGCAAAAGAGTTAAGTTGCCATTGTAAAGCGGTAAAATGTTTGGGCCCCAATGTGCTTGTTAAACAAGTGTATTATCCGACTGTTGATTTTACAAAAAAATCATCAAGATTATAGTAGGATGGGATATTATCTCTCTAAAAATCAAAATATCCAATAACATCAAGAAAAATCGATGTTATCGGATATTTTTTTGTTTCTTTGAAGGAGCAAGAAAACCTTAAAGCAACCCCGAAATAAATGTGGAAAATACCTCTTTACTTTTTTGCCAAATGGAGCGATTTCTCCCAAATCCCCATTTCCATAATTCACACCGTTCTAAATCTAATGCGATTTTTTGTTTCACTTCATGAATAAACTGCTTATCATAAATGTAGCAGTTCATTTCTTTATTCAGGAATAAACTTCGCTTATCAAAATTTGCCGTACCAATATCGCATAATATATCATCGACAACAATCACTTTTGCATGATAGAAGCCATTTTGAAATTCATAAATGTGACATCCTGATTTTGATAAGCGATGTAGATAGGGAATCGATGCTTCTTTTACAAATGGATGATCTGGTTTTTTAGGAACAATAATTTTGATGTCTACACCGCTTTTAGCCGATTGAAGTAAAGCGTTCATTACTTTCTTCCCTGGAATAAAATAAGGGCTACCAATAATTAATTCTTTCTTTGCTCGTTTAATTAAACCAATATAATGGTTTTGTAGCCCAGCCCCATCTGTTGCTTGAAAACAGTGTTCATACCGTCCTTTATACATTTCTTTAAAATAATCGTCAGATAATCTTTCTTTCGTTGCTTCGTACCAATCAAAAGAGAATTGCCTCTGTAAATCGACTGCTCCTTCTCCCGTTATCCGAACGTGATAATCTCGCCATTCCCCAAATTTTTCATCTTCTCCCATATATTCTTTACCAACATTAAATCCACCTACATAACTCGTATGACCATCAATCACGGTAATTTTCCGATGGTTTCTTACATTCAAACGATAAAAAAGAAAAGGGAGCTTCAACTTACTAGCATAGGCAAATTGCACTCCGTGACTTTTCAACCTACGGATAGATTTTCGTGATAAAAATATACTTCCAATCCAGTCAACAAGTAACCGAACCTCTACGCCTGCTTTTGCCTTCTCTTCCAGTAATGAAAAAAACTGATTACTCATTTTGTCATTTCGTACAATATAAAATAAAATATGAATATGATGTGTTGCCTCTTTGATTTTCTGAAAATAATCTGCAAATAATGTATGCCCATCCATAAAGAAATGAATATCACTATGTTTTTTTTCATAGAAATGCTCTTTTTTCCAGCGATTGTGAAAAAATTTTCCAATGTTAAAATCCATAAATAACCATACAATTATCGCTACAAAAAAGAAGATCATGACATTGCTCCTTGCCCGTATCATTTTTTTGTAGTATTGCCAAATTTATATTGAAGTGTGAAGGAAATCATATCCTTTTATTTAATAATCGGCTATATTTAGCTGTAATAAGCAGTTTCATCCATTTATAGAAATAAATTATATTGACTGAATGCTCATTCATTCTATAGAATGTTAGTAGAAGGAATTCTGCATATTTTTATAAAAAGAAAGGGGTTTCATATGAGTGCGTTATTAATTATTAATCTTATCGCAACTGTCGCTGTTATTGTTTACGCTGTGAGTTTATTTGCACACTTACTTAAAGCTCGTCTTGCTTACATTAAACTTGGAAAAGAAGTAGAGTTTACTGGTACGGTTGGTGAGCGTCTTGAAAGAATTTGGACAAATGTCTTTGCTCAAAAGAAATTGATGAAAGATGCAAAGAGTGGATTTATTCACCTTCTATTTTTCTACGGTTTCTTAATGGTTCAATTTGGAGCAATTGATTTTATTGTTAAAGGGCTTTTTCCAGGTAATCATTTACCACTTGGTCCTCTGTATGGCGGCTTTACATTTTTTGAAGAGGTTGTTGAATTACTCATTTTAGTAGCGGTTATTTGGGCATTTCATCGCCGCTATGTAGAGAAATTAGTTAGGCTTAAACGTAATTTTAAAGCAGGGCTTGTATTAATTTTTATTGGTGGCTTAATGGTTACATCGTTAGTTGGAAATGGAATGGGAATGATTTGGCATGGTCATGAAGCATCCTACACAACCGAGCCAGTAGCTTCTAGTATTGCGGCTACTTTTGATTTTGTTGGAACAACAGGAGCATCTGTAATTTTCTATATTGCTTGGTGGTTACACTTATTGTTTTTACTTGCTTTTCTAGTGTATGTACCACAATCGAAACATGCTCACTTAATTGCTGGTCCTGCAAACGTTTACCTAGGACGTTTAACAGCAGTTGGAAAACCATCAAAAATTGATTTTGAAGATGAATCACAAGAGTTTTTTGGTGTTGGAAAAATTGAAGATTTTACCCAAAAGCAACTGATTGATTTGTATGCTTGTGTAGAATGTGGACGTTGTACAAATATGTGTCCAGCAACTGGCACAGGAAAAATGCTTTCACCAATGGATTTAATGTTAAAACTTCGTGATCATTTGACAGAAAAGGGTGCGGCAATTACTTCTAAATCTCCATGGGCTCCAGACTTTATGTTTGGTAATACCGTTGGAAACCAAATTGCTGCCGCAGGTGTAGATGCATATGAAGCACCCGCTTTAATTGGTGGTGTCATTACAAAAGAAGAAATTTGGGCGTGTACAACTTGCCGTAACTGTGAAGACCAATGTCCAGTAATGAACGAACATGTAGAAAAAATTATTGATATGCGTCGTTATCTTGTGTTGACTGAAGGAGATTTACATTCGGATGCACAACGGGCGATTACAAATATTGAACGCCAAGGAAATCCTTGGGGATTAAATCGAAAAGATAAAGAAAATTGGCGGAAGCTGGAT
The DNA here is from genome assembly GCA_031546705.1 of Caryophanales bacterium. Classification (GTDB taxonomy): domain Bacteria; phylum Bacillota; class Bacilli; order Bacillales; family JAVBJX01; genus JAVBJX01. Next base: position 10,730 of record JAVBJX010000010.1, on the reverse strand, counting down.
GAAAGTATTCATATTCCAACTGTCAAAGAAGCGAAAAAAGCAGGCGAAGAATTTGAATATTTATTCTGGGTTGGTTCTATGGGCTCTTATGACAATCGCAGCCAAAAAATCGCTCTATCATTTGCTAGATTATTAAATGAAGCAGGTGTAAAATTTGCGATTCTTGGAGCAAAAGAGAAAAACTCTGGTGACACACCACGCCGTCTTGGAAATGAATTTTTGTATCAGGACTTAGCGAATAGTAATATTAGTGAGTTTGAAAGTGCAGGGGCAAAGAAAATAGTTACCATTGATCCTCATGCCTATAACACATTTAAAAATGAGTATGCCGACTTTGGTTTTGAAGGCGAAGTATATCACCATACGGAGCTTTTAGCGGAACTTATTAAGGAAGGACGACTCAAACCAAGACATTCTGTCAGTGAAATTATTACGTTCCATGATTCTTGTTATTTAGGACGTTATAATAATGTATATGATGCCCCACGTTTTGTTTTAGATGCAATTCCAGGTGTTCAACTTGTAGAAATGGAACGTAATCGGGACACAGGAATGTGTTGTGGTGCAGGTGGTGGTTTAATGTGGATGGAAGAAATGACGGGAACAAGAATTAATGTGGCGAGAACAGAACAAGCACTTAGCACTTCTCCAACTGTCATTAGCACTGGTTGTCCATATTGTTTAACAATGATTATGGATGGAACGAAGGCAAAAGAAGTAGAAGAAGAAGTAAAAACATACGATGTTGCTGAACTTCTTGAGAAATCCGTTTTTGGTGAACAACTTCCAGCGTAATCGTTTACATTTTTCGATGTTTTTTTGCTATAATTAAATAAAGGTTTTCAAGGTCGGCTTTCCTAAAAGAATATTTTGTTAGGGAGCCGACCTTTTATAAATGATAAAATTTTTTAGGGGGAACGAAAATGGGGAGAACGGTTATTTTAAGTGGAGTGCGGACACCTTTTGGTAAGTTTGGCGGAGGATTGTCTTCACTTTCTGCATCAGAGCTTGGTGGTCTTGTTATTAAAGAAGCGTTAAATCGTGGGAATGTAAATGCCGAAGATATCAATGAAGTTATTTTTGGTACGGTATTACAAGGTGGACAAGGGCAACTTCCATCTCGTCAAGCGGCTCGTCACGCTGGACTTCCTTGGAATGTGCAGACGGAAACAGTGAATAAAGTGTGTGCATCAGGAATGCGTAGTGTGACGCTCGGTGAACAAATTATTCGTGCAGGCGATCATGAAGTAATTGTCGCTGGTGGAATGGAATGTATGAGCAATGCTCCTTATGTTATGCCAAAAGCACGCTGGGGAGCAAGAATGGGCGACACAGCTCTACGTGATTTAATGATTTATGATGGATTAACTTGTAGTTTTACAGGTGTGCATATGGGAATTTATGGTAGCGAAACAGCGAAAGAATTTGAAATTTCTCGTGAAGATCAAGATGCTTGGTCACTCAGAAGTCATGAGCGTTTCTTTGCGGCTGTTGAAAAACTCTCAGAAGAAATCCTACCTGTAGAAATTCCGCAAAGAAAAGGCGATCCACTTCGTGTAACAACGGATGAATCACCACGCAAAGATACGACAATAGAAAAATTATCATCATTAAAACCAGCTTTCAGTAAAGACGGAACAGTTACGGCTGGAAATGCTCCTGGAATTAATGACGGAGCAGCGGCACTTGTTTTAATGAGTGAGGAACGTGCGGAGAAAGAAGGACGTACACCATTCGCAACCATTCTTGGTCATGCTTGTATCGCTATTGAAGCAAAAGACTTCCCACAAACACCGGGTGTTGTTATTAATGAGCTTCTACGCAAAACAGGAAAAAAAGTAGAGGACATTGATTTATTTGAAATTAATGAAGCATTCGCAGTCGTTGCTTTAGCTAGTGCAAAAATCGCTAATATTGACCATGCAAAAATCAATGTAAATGGCGGAGCAGTTGCGATGGGTCACCCAATCGGAGCAAGCGGAGCAAGAATTATTATTACATTAATGCACGAATTAAAACGCCGTGGCGGTGGTATTGGTATTGCGGCAATCTGTAGTGGTGGTGGACAAGGTGACGCTATTATGATTGAAGTAAAATAAGGAGTTTTAGTCAATCGGGTCTAACCTCGATTGACTAAAACTTATGAAATGAATGGTTATAAAAATTTCTGTAAAATCAACACTTTAGCGAACTATTCATTTCATTAAAATCCTTCAAAAATAATTCTTTCTCAGACTCGCTGTTTCTATATATAAAAGGGCTTTTCTTAAATAATTGTGTGTGGAAGATTGGTAGATTCATTTAATTTTGGAGGGGAAACGTATGATTCAAAACGTAATGGTTATTGGTGCAGGACAGATGGGCTCAGGTATTGCTCAAGTATGTGCAATGGCTGGATACAATGTTTTTTTACATGATATTGCGGAACAATATGTACAAAAAGGATTCGGAATTATTAACAAAAACCTTAGCCGCCAAGTCGAAAAAGGAAAAATGAGTGAAGAAGACAAAAATGCAACACTTGCAAGAATCACTCCTTCACTAGATTTAGATAATGCTAAAGAGATAGACCTTGTTATTGAGGCTATCGTGGAAAATATGGATGTAAAAGCAAAGCTATTTAAACAACTAGATGAAATCACTCCTGCTCATGCAATTTTAGCTTCTAATACATCATCATTACCGATTACTGAAATTGCTGCTGTCACAAAACGTCCAGCACAAGTAATTGGTATGCACTTTATGAACCCAGTCCCAGTAATGAAACTTGTAGAAATTATTCGTGGACTTGCGACATCGGATGAAGTGTACAAAGCGATTGATAAAATGACAATAAAAATTGGTAAAACTCCAGTGGAAGTAAATGATTTTCCAGGATTTGTATCGAACCGTATTTTGTTACCAATGATTAATGAAGCGATTTACACGTTGTATGAAGGCGTTGCAACAAAAGAAGCGATTGATAATGTTATGAAGCTTGGGATGAATCATCCAATGGGTCCGCTTACATTAGCCGATTTTATCGGTTTAGATACTTGTCTATATATTATGGAAATCTTGCATGAAGGTTTAGGAGATAGTAAATATCGCCCTTGCCCACTTCTTCGTAAATATGTAAAAGCAGGTTGGCTTGGACGAAAAACGGGACGTGGTTTTTACACTTACGAATAAGGAGGATTCCCATGCAACTTACATTTACAGAAGAACAAAATATGATGAGAAAAATGGTCAAAGATTTTGCCGAAGCAGAAATTTCTCCATTCGTTGAAAAAATGGAACAAGGCATTTTCCCACGTCCTATTCTAGAAAAAATGGCGAAACTTGGCTTAATGGGCATTACAATTCCTGAAAAATATGGCGGAGTGGAAATGGACTTTATTTCCTATATCACCGCCATTCATGAAATTTCTAAAGTGAGTGCCACGGTGGGTGTTATTTTGTCTGTCCATACATCCGTAGGTACAAATCCAATTTTGTATTTTGGCACAGAGGAACAGAAGGAAAAATACGTTCCTCTCCTAGCAAGTGGCGAATATTTAGGAGCATTTTGCTTAACGGAGGCAAGTGCTGGATCAGATGCAGGCTCTCTACAAACAAAAGCAGTTCGTGATGGAAATGATTATGTGTTGAACGGCTCAAAAATTTTTATTACAAATGGTGGAGAAGCAGATACATATATTGTGTTTGCTAGAACAAATCCAGAAGAAAAAGGAAGTCGTGGCGTTTCTGCTTTTATTGTAGAAAAAAATACAAACGGCTTTATTATTGGAAAAGATGAACAAAAAATGGGCTTACATGGTTCACGTACTGTGCAAATAACATTTGAAGATTGCCGTGTTCCAGCAGAAAATTTACTTGGCGAAGAAGGAAAAGGATTCAAAATTGCGATGGCAAATTTAGATGTTGGACGGATTGGTATTGCTGCTCAATCATTAGGAATTGCCGAAGCCGCTTTAGAACACGCTACAAATTATGCCAAACAACGTATCCAATTCGGTAAACCAATTTCTGAGCAACAAGGAATCTGTTTTAAACTAGCCGATATGGCTACGAATGTTGAAGCATCAAGACTGCTTGTATATCGTGCCGCAGATTTACGTTCCAAAGGACTTCCATGTGGGAAAGAAGCAGCAATGGCAAAATTATTTGCTTCCCGAACAGCGGTAGAAACAGCCATTGAGGCAGTGCAAATTTTCGGGGGTTATGGTTACACAGAAGAATATCCAGTAGAACGGTTATTTAGAGATGCCAAAATCTGTGAAATTTACGAAGGCACAAGCGAAATTCAACGACTTGTTATTAGCAAGCAATTATAAGAAAAGCGTAAGAAGCCGTTTATATCACGACGAAGGAAAGGATTCTGACGAAAAAATCGCAGATTTTTACAGAAGAAACCGTCCGTAGGAGAGATATGGCTTGTGTAGCTAGACAAAGAAAAGCGTAAGAAGCTGTTTATATCACAAAGAAATAGCAAATACAGGTTTTGTAATTACACTAGGAGGAAAAAAGATGAACTTTCAATTAACCGAAGAACATGAAATGATTAGAAAAATGGTGCGAGATTTTGCGAACGAAAAAGTTGCACCAACAGCGGCAGAGCGTGACGAAGAAGAACGCTTTGACCTTAATATTTTTAAGCAAATGGCAGAGCTTGGTTTAACGGGGATTCCATGGCCTGAGAAATACGGCGGAGGAGAAATTGATTTCTTAGCCTATGTAATTGCGGTCGAAGAATTATCAAAAGTATGTGCATCTACTGGTGTAACACTTTCTGCTCATATTTCTCTAGCAAGTTGGCCGATTTATAAATATGGAAATGAAGAACAAAAACAAACATTCTTAAGAGCTCTCGCAAGTGGTGAAAAATTAGGAGCATACGGTTTGTCTGAACCGGGAGCAGGATCAGATGTTGCTGGAATGCAAACAAAAGCGGTTCTTGATGGCGATCACTACATTTTAAACGGTTCAAAAGTATGGATTACAAACGGTGGAGCGGCTGATATTTATATTGTTTTTGCGGTCACTGATCCAGAGAAAAAAACTCGTGGTATGTCCGCATTTATCGTAGAGAAAGGCACACCGGGCTTTTCAATTGGAAAAAAAGAGAAAAAATTAGGCATTCGTTCTTCACCAACAACTGAATTAATTTTTGAAGATTGCCGAGTTCCTGTAGCGAATCGTCTTGGTGAGGAAGGCGAAGGTTTTAAAGTCGCTATGACAACATTAGATGGCGGACGTAATGGAATTGCGGCTCAAGCAGTCGGAATTGCTCAAGGTGCATTGGATGCGGCAGTTGGTTATGCAAAAGGACGTATTCAATTTGGTAAACCTATTTCTGAGCAACAAGGAATCGGTTTTAAATTAGCAGATATGGCAACAAGTGTAGAAGCAGCCCGTCTTTTAACTTACCAAGCTGCATGGTTAGAATCTAATAATTTATCATACGGAAAAGAATCAGCAATGGCAAAATTATTTGCTGGTGATACAGCAATGAAAGTAACGGTTGATGCTGTTCAAGTATTCGGTGGCTATGGATACACAAAAGATTACCCTGTAGAACGATTTATGCGTGATGCAAAAATCACCCAAATTTACGAAGGCACGCAAGAAATTCAACGCCTCGTTATTTCAAGAATGCTAACACGTTAGGTGGAGGAATAAACATTGGAAACTACTATTTATAAACCTAAAAACCATATTCGTTTTGTAACAGCTTCCAGCCTTTTCGATGGACATGATGCATCTATTAATATTATGCGTCGCATCCTGCAATCCAGTGGAGTAGAAGTTATTCATTTAGGTCACAATCGCTCGGTAGAAGAGGTTGTGAATGCTGCTATTCAAGAAGATGTCCAAGGAATTGCAATATCTTCTTATCAAGGTGGACATGTCGAATATTTTAAGTATATGTATGACTTACTCAAGGAAAAAAATTCTTCACACATTCGCCTATATGGCGGCGGTGGTGGTGTTATTATTCCACGGGAAATAAAAGAATTACATGACTACGGAATCGCCCGGATTTTTTCGCCAGAAGATGGACGGACACTTGGTTTACAAGGGATGATTAATGTCATGATGGAAGAATGTGACTTCTCTCCAGCTGAAAATCTAACCGATGAAACAACTCGTCTAGCACAAGGTGATACACAAGCAATTGCTCGACTTATTACAGCTGTTGAAAATACAGAAGCAAAATTTCATGATTTGCCGAAAAAAAATGTTCCCGTTCTCGGAATTACAGGAACTGGTGGAGCAGGAAAAAGTTCACTTACGGACGAATTAATTCGCCGTTTCTTACACGAAATTCCTGATGAAAAAGTAGCAATCTTATCTGTTGACCCAACAAAAAGAAAAACAGGTGGAGCACTACTAGGTGATAGAATCCGGATGAATGCGATTTTCTCTAGCCGAATTTTTATGAGAAGTTTAGCAACTCGTACATCACAATCTGAACTTTCAACCGCTATTAAAGATGCATTAGATGTTGTAAAAGCGGCTGATTTTGATTTAATCATTGTAGAAACGAGTGGAATTGGACAAGGAGATGCAGCAATTACCGAAGTTTGTGACCTATCTATGTATGTCATGACCAGTGAGTTTGGAGCACCTTCCCAACTAGAAAAAATTGACATGATTGACTATGCCAATTTTGTTGTCGTCAATAAATTTGAGCGAAATGGTTCAGAAGATGCCAAACGACAAGTCCAAAAACAATACCAACGAAGCCGTCAACTATTTGATCGTGATACAACAGAAATGCCTGTATACGGTACAATTGCTAGTCAATTTAATGATGCAGGTATGAATACATTGTTCGTTGCCCTACTTAATTTGCTTAATGAAAAATTCCAAAAGAACTGGACATCGGCTTTAGAAACAACAGACCATGTAGAGAAACAAAATGTCATTATTCCAAATGATCGCCGTTTCTATTTACGTGATATCTCAGAAACTGTTCATAACTATCACAAACAAGCAGAAGAGCAAGCAGGGGTTGCTCAAAGAGTATACCAAATAGAAGGTACATTAGAAGTTGTTGAAGGAGAAGAAATCCTAACTTCTTTAGAAAACACAAAAGTAACATATGAGAAAAAATTAACAGAGGAATCCCAAAATATTTTACACACATGGGAAGATACAAAAAAACAATACCGTTCCAAGCAACTTGTTACAAAAGTTCGGAACAAAGAATTGATTACAGAGTTAACAACAACAAGTCTTGCAGGGCTAAGTATTCCAAAAGTCTCTTTGCCAACATATCATGACTACGGTGATATTTTACGCTGGATTTTAAAAGAAAATGTTCCGGGTAGTTTTCCATTTACTGCTGGTGTGTTTCCATTCAAACGTGAAGGCGAAGATCCAAAACGCCAATTTGCGGGAGAAGGAACACCAGAGAGAACAAATCGCCGCTTTCATTATTTAAGTAAAGACGACAATGCAAAGCGTTTAAGTACCGCATTTGACTCCGTTACATTGTACGGAGAAGATCCTGCTCACCGCCCAGATATTTTTGGTAAGGTTGGTGAAAGTGGTGTCAGCATTTGTACATTAGATGATTTGAAGAAATTGTACGCAGGCTTTGACCTTTGTGCCCCGTCTACTTCTGTATCAATGACGATTAATGGTCCTGCACCAATGATTCTTGCTATGTTTATGAATACAGCGATAGATCAACAAGTTGGTGTAAAAGAAAAAGAATTAGGTCGTCCATTAACAGAAGCTGAACACGAAGAAGTAAAAGAATATGCACTGCAAACCGTTCGTGGTACGGTTCAAGCAGATATTTTGAAAGAAGACCAAGGACAAAATACGTGTATTTTCTCCGCAGAATTTGCTTTAAGAATGATGGGTGACATTCAGCAATATTTTATTGATAAAAAAGTACGAAACTACTATTCTGTTTCGATTTCTGGTTATCATATTGCCGAAGCAGGGGCAAATCCAATTTCACAACTAGCATTCACTCTAGCAAATGGTTTCACTTATGTTGAATATTATTTAAGTAGAGGCATGAAAATTGATGAATTTGCGCCAAACTTATCTTTCTTTTTCAGCAATGGCTTAGATGCAGAATATACGGTACTTGGACGAGTAGCAAGACGAATTTGGGCAATCACCATGCGTGAAAAATACGGAGCAAATGAACGAAGTCAGAAATTAAAATATCACATTCAAACATCAGGACGTTCTCTGCACGCACAAGAAATTGATTTCAACGACATCCGCACGACATTACAAGCATTAATGGCATTACACGATAACTGTAATTCGTTGCATACAAATGCGTATGATGAAGCAATTACCACACCAACAGAAGAATCTGTTCGGAGAGCAATGGCAATTCAAATGATTATTACAAAAGAACACGGTTTAACAAAAAATGAAAACCCATTACAAGGTTCATTTATTGTTGAAGAATTAACCAATTTAGTAGAAGACATGGTTCTGCAAGAATTTGAACGAATTAATGATCGTGGTGGCGTACTTGGAGCGATGGAGTTACAATACCAACGAAGCAAAATTCAAGATGAATCGATGTTCTACGAAATGAAAAAACATAGTGGTGAATTGCCAATCATTGGTGTTAACACCTACTTAAATCCAAATCCACCATCAGCAGAAGAGATGGACAACATTGAAATTGCCCGTGCTTCCTATGAAGAAAAAGAAACACAAATTGCAAATCTACAACATTTCCAAAAGAGCAATGAACAGAAATCAGTAGAGGCATTGAGAAGATTACAGCAAGTTGCCTTACAAAATGGTAATATTTTTGAAGAGTTGATGGAAACGGTAAAAGTTGCCAGTCTTGGACAGATTACAAGAGCTTTGTATGAAGTGGGCGGGCAGTATCGTCGGAATATGTAAAAACAAAGAGTGACGGACAGTTGGAAATCAACTAGCCGTCACTCTTTGTTTTTACTATAAGATAATATCATTTTTATATACTCTTTAGCAGGCTTGAAAATAGCCTGCTATTGTTATGGAAAGCATGCTTGACATTTTATTTAAGGAGTGCTATTATAATGGAAAGTAAACTTTACATTTCGAGAGGGTGAGTATTTGAAAAATCGACTTGAAGAAATAAGAAAGCAACGTGGCATTAAACAAGAAGAACTTGCTGAAAGCTTGGAAGTATCACGACAAACTATCGGTTCACTTGAAAATGGGCGATATAATCCATCTATTTTATTAGCTTTCAAAATTGCACACTTTTTCAATATGAGAATTGAAGAAATATTCATTTATGAGGAGGAACCAAATAATGAAAAATAAGAAAATCAAAAAACACGTATTACTATCCATTCTCGGGTTAATATTTATGATAATAGGAATTGTAATAGTGAAATCGTTTCCAGAATTACAATCAATAATAAGAGTTGTACCTTTTCTCTGTTTTGGAATAGGTGCTGGTATCTTAGGAGAAAATGTTGGGTTAGCTGTTAATACTTATATATTTTCAAAAAATCCGACAGTAGCTAAAAAAGTAGAAATTGAAGAAAAAGATGAACGTAATACGATAATTAAGAATAAGGCAAAAGCAAAGTCATATGACTTAATGTTAATGGTGTATGGTGCTTTATTATTGGCATTTGCTTTGTCGGGAATTGATTTATATATTGTCATAACTTTAGTTGTTTTCTATCTATTTAGTAATTTGTTAAATCTCTTTTACCTACTAAAATTTCAAAAAGAAATGTAGTTGAACAAAAATAAGCACTTGTTGCCTCACAAAAGGATTGTTTTCTCTTTCACATACAATATATAAACATTACTAGAAATAGTAAAAGTTGCGAGTCTTGGACAGATTACAAGAGCTTTGTATGAAGTGGGCGGACAGTATCGTAGAAATATGTAAAGAAAAAAGAGTGGCGGACAGTTGGAAATCAACTAGCCGTCACTTATTTTCTATTTATGATGTTCTTCTTTGCACATCCACTTGTTTTTTCACAGTAAATAACCGCAATCCTGTAAGTCCTGCCGCCACCATACAAATCACTGTAGATAAAATAAACACAGCATGCATTCCATATAAGAATATTTCTGGATGTCCTGAAACTAATCCCGTCACACGATAACCAGCTTTATGACTCATCATCATAAACAAAGTCGTTGTCGCAACACTTATACCTACAACCATTCCCATATTACGGCTTAAGGAGTTAATACTTCCAGCAACTCCAAGCTCTGATTTAGGTACAGTGGACATAAGCAGGGAATTATTTGGCGGTTGAAAAATTCCACTGCCCATCCCAGCAAGTGCTACTAATAAACCAACAAATATAATAGAGCTACTTTCATGCAATGTAGTAAATCCAATTTGGATAACCATCAGCACAATCAATCCAATAAAAGTGAGTACCTCCGAACCAATTTTATCCGATAATGTACCGCTTATCGGAGCAGCAATAGCCATAGAGATTGGAAAAATCATCATCAATAGCCCGGCTTTAGCAGGAGATAAACCTAGAATACTTTGGATATAGAAAGGACCGATAATATTAAAACAAAACATCGCAACAAATACGAGAAATGCCGTCAAAACACTTAAAGAGAATAGCTTATTTTTAAAAATAGCTAATTGTAACTCGTTGTGCTAGTTAAATGCATCAAAAATGATCAAAAACAGCTTGAATTCATCAATTTTAATCATCTGATTGTAGGAGTTTTAAATTTGTGCTTAGTAATTTTGAACAAAAACTGTAATTTTGTCTATTTGTTGC
>JAVBJX010000013.1:0-21134 GCA_031546705.1 Caryophanales bacterium | reverse complement strand
GATTAAAAGTTATATGACTTATTATAACTACTATAGATACCAGTGGAATTTAAATAAGATGACCCCTGTTCAGTACAGAGATCATCTCAATCATGCTGCCTAGCCTTTTTTTAAATTGTCCTTGACAAAGGGTACACTTTATTTTTGAAAGGTTTTTAATTGAAATTAATGGTTTACTAAAACATTGATTTCACGAGGTTGAAGCAATCGGGGTGCTTTTTACGCCTTTTGCTCCAACCTCATTTTTTGCATCAATTTTCTTACATTTCTCTGATAAAAATTTATGTATAATAGAATAAAGGGGGTTTTTTAAATGACTGACCTAAAAGAAACAATTTATATTGCTGATGATGATGATAATATTCGAGATGCGATTCAAACATTTCTTGCTAATGAAGGATATATTGTAACTGCTTTTGAAAATGGGGATTTGCTATTTGCAGAATTTCAAAAGCAAGCTTGTAATCTTGTGATTTTAGATGTGATGATGCCTGGTTCAAGTGGGTTTACGATTTGTACAGAGCTTAGAAAAATAAGTACCGTTCCAATTATTATGTTGACTGCTAGAGATAGTGATTTAGATTATGCAACAGGGCTTAGTCTTGGAAGTGATGATTATTTTACCAAACCATTCTCAGCGATGTCACTGGTCATGCGAGTCAAAGCAATTTTTCGCCGTATTCGGTTTGAACGACAAGAAAAATCTACGGAAATAGAGAGTGATCTTGAATTTGGAGATATTACCATGAATTTAAAAAATAAAACGGCTCACTGTCATACGCAAGTATTGGATTTAACGCCATACGAATATAATTTGTTGAGCTATTTAATGCAACATAAAGATAAAGCTGTATCTCGCAATGAATTGCTAAATAAAGTGTGGGGCTATGATAGCGAAGTGGAAACAAGAGCCGCAGATGATACGGTTCGTAGACTACGAAAAAAACTAATCGAAAGCTCCGTGCTAGTTGACACTGTTTGGGGATTTGGTTTTCGGTTGAAAGTAAGAGAAGCAAATGGCTAAGCGAAGTATAAAAACCCGAATTTTGATTGCGGTACTTGCTTTAATTTGTGTTGTTTTTTTGCTCATCTCTATTATTTTTAATATGACGGTCACAAAATATATTAGAGACAGTGCTAGCAGTCAATTAGACTTTGCTACAAATATGGTTGAAGGGATGCAAAGAAAGTTCGGTCTGATTATCGAAGGGGAAAAGAGAATTTTTTCTTCAGGAGAAAGCAGACAAATATTTAAAACACCTGATATCACAAATCAACCAAGAAATCCTTTTGGAGCACAAGCACACGTTTTTCCTTTATCTAAAGATTATAATTTTATCAATTCTGATGTTCCTACTATTAAAATACCTGAATTTGAAAAAATAAGAGCCATTGCCAAAACATTACAAACAGAAAATATTCCTTTAGGAACAGCGGAACAAATGTATATTAAAACAAGTGATGGCAATTATTATCTTGTATCTGTTCCCGTACATACCACATATGAAGAAAGTTATCTTATCTTTTTTGTTGATGTAACAGGGATTACTAATTTTGCAAGTAATATCAATGTTGCCTTATTCTTTATTTTGGGAGTGGTAGGTGCTTTAGCTATTGGTGTTGCGGTTCTATTATCTGGGACTATTGTCAAACCAATTCAAAAGCTCCGTGGCTTTGCTGCAACGATTGGACAAGGAAATTTTATCCAAAATGACTTTCATTTTAAAGACAAAGAACTAGTCGAACTATCGGATAGTTTAAATCAAATGTCCCAACAATTAGACACGTATGATAAAGATCAAAAAATATTTTTTCAAAATGTATCTCATGAACTTAGAACTCCCCTCATGTCGATTAAGTGTTATGCAGAAGGAATTGAATATGGGGTAATGGAGCCACAGAAATCAAGTAAAATTATTATTTCTGAAACAAATCGTTTAACAACAATGGTTGATGATTTACTTTACATTTCACGGGTTGATAATCTAACAAAAACGGAAGACATCATGGAGTATGACCTTCGGGAAACATTCTCAAACTGTGTCGCACGCCAACAAAGTGTCGCAGACAGCAACGGAATTCAGTTTGTTTATGTATTTGATGAACACCCTGTCCTTTTCTCCTATGATGAAAAACATCTGATGCGGGCATTAACAAATCTTATTTCCAATGCGATAAGATATGCCAAAACAACCATAACTCTTACTTGTCAAATAGTGAATGATGCGATTCGTATTTGTGTTACAGATGATGGAAAAGGAATTTCAGTAGACGATTTACCGCATATTTTTGAACGGTTTTATAAAGGGGATGATGGAAAATATGGTATTGGGCTAGCGATTGTGAAATCAGTTGTTGAAATGTACGGAGGAACTATTTATTGCCAATCTACAACAGGAACAACTTTTACAATTGAATTGAAAGCTAACACTTCTATTTAGATACCGTAAAATTTCTGCATCAATTTTGCTTCATCTTTACCTATTCTTTTCGGAGATTACTCTCTATCATTTGGGTATACTATATTTTGAAGTAAGATAAAATTAACTTTAGGAGGAATTACATAATGAAAAAAGGTACAAAAGTTATTGGAACTGTTTTTTTAGCTGCTTCTCTATTTCCATTAAGTGCTTTTGCCGCATCTCCAACAAGCGTTCAACCCAAAACTGCGGAAGTTGAGAAACTGAATCATACAAAGAAACACGATGGACATTGTGGATTTCTTTCACAAAATGTAATCAAATCGCTTGGTTTAGATGAAACAAAAGTTAAAGAGGGATTCGCTGCTGGAAAAACTTTAGCTACCATTGCCAGTGAACAAGGTGTTTCTCGTGAAAAATTAATTGAAGCATTAAAGTCTGATATGGCATCTCGCTTAAATCAAGCAGTAAAAGATGGTAAAATCACACAGGCTCAAGCAAATAAAAAATTAAAAAATGCAACACAGCATATTACCAATAAAATTGACAAAAAAATGAGCGATATTACACAGGGATTTCATGGGGGGAAATATGGTAAATTCTTCCATTCAACTACTTTAAAATCTCTTGGATTAGATGAAGCGAAAGTTAAAGAGGGACTTTCTGCTGGAAAAACTTTAGCTACCATCGCTTCTGAGCACGGAATATCTCGTGAAAAATTAATTGTTACACTAAAAAAAGACATGACTGATCGCCTAACTCAAGCAGTGAAAGATGGAAAAATTACGCAAGAACAAGCCGATAAACGCTTAAAATATGCAAACAAACGTATTACAAAGATGATTGACGGAAAAATGAATCACTCTTTAACAAAAGAAAACGTTACTAATTAACATGATAACCAAAAATGGGGATGGGGTGTTTTGCCTCATCCCCATTTTTGGTGGAAAATATTTAATGTTTTTTTTTTCAAATCTCGTAAACAATAGTATCAAATGCACTCTTTTTATTAAGAAGATGTGACATTTGGAATACAAAATTAGCGAGGTGGCATAATGGATTTGTTTCAAAATTGTATTGTTAAGAAACACGGAGACGAATATCATGCATTCGTATACTTAAATGATTTTAGTGAAGAATTTTCAAAAGAATTTAATGATGATTCTAACCGAGAAGAGAAAGATGAGCAGCTAAGCAAATCCGCATGGGACTATGTAAAGAAAATGGTTCCAAACAAAAAAATTGCCGCCGTCACTGTAATGGCAGGGGCAATTGCTTTAGGTACTTTTACAGGGGCAGGATCTCTTGGAAGTAAAGCATTTGCAGCAGGAACAGAACAAGTAACTGTCGAATCAGCGACAACGGCAGTAGGAAATTTATTTAGCGATTCAGGAAAAACAGCTCTAGCTGGCGGAGTAAATCAAGCGGCTATTGATGCGGCTAAAGTTCAAGTTAATTCCTTAGTCGATGGGACGAATAAAACTTCCTTAAGCAATGACATTACGAAGGCTCAAGGTTTCTTGGATGTTTCTAAGGCAACAGCTTCTGTAAATGCTTTATTTTCTGACCAGTGGAAAACAGCTTTGGCTGGTGGAGTAGATCAAGCGGCTATTGATGCGGCTAAAACCAAAGTGAATGCTTTATCTACTAGCACAGTTAAAACGACTTTAACTGATGAGATTGCAGATGCTCAAACTTTCTTAAATGCCCAAAACTTAGCAACTACCACCACTTCTGTAAATGCTTTATTTTCTAGTGCAGGAAAAACATCTTTGGCTGGTGGTGTAGATCAAGCGGCTATTGATGCGGCTAAAACTAAAGTGAATGCTCTACCTGATGGAACGAATAAAACAAAGTTAAGTTCCGATATTACGAAAGCCCAAGGATTCTTAGATTCTGCGACAGCAACCACCTCAGTAAATGCATTATTTTCTGATCAGTGGAAAACGTCTTTGGCTTCTGGCACAAACCAAGCCGCTATTGATGCGGCTAAAGTTCTAGTGAACGCTTTACCTGATACAACAAACAAATCAACTTTAAATGATCAAATTACTGATGCTCAGAATTTCTTAAATGCTCAAAATCTAACAACGGCAACGACTGCCGTAAATGCTTTATTTTTAAATTCTGGAAAAACAGCTTTGGCTGGTGGTGTAGATCAAGCGGCTATTGATGTGGCTAAAACCAAAGTTAATGTTGTTCCTGATGGAACGAATAAAACAAAGTTAAATTCCGACATTACAAAGGCTCAAGGATATTTAGATTTAGCAACAGCAACTGCTTCTGTAAATGGGCTATTTTCTGATGGAACTAAAACTGCTCTAGGAGCTAGTGTAACTCAAGCAACCATTAATTCTGCGAAAGCTCAAGTAACTTCATTACCTGCTGGAATTGATAAGACGGCTTTCAATGCTGATATTGCAAAAGCTCAAAATTTATTAAGTACCCTAAACATGACATCGGCAACGACTGCCGTAAATGCTTTATTTACCAGTGATTGGAAGAACACTTTAGCAGGTGGTGTAGATCAAGCGGCTATTAACTCTGCAAAAGATTTAGTAAAAAATTTACCGAGCGGAACGGATAAAACGAATCTAAATGCCGATATTGCTACTGCTCAAGATTTATTAAATTCACAAAGCCAAGTAACGGCAACGACTGCTGTAAATGCTCTATTTTCAACTCCTTCAAAGACAGCTTTGGGAGGCAGTGTAGACCAAACGGCTATTGATGCGGCTAAAGCTAAGGTAAAAGTTTTACCTGATGGAACTACTAAGACGAATTTAAACGCCGATATTGCAAAAGCTCAAGGATTCTTAAATCTGTCGAAAGCAACAACTGCTGTAAATGCGTTATTTACTAGCGATTGGAGAACTGCTTTAGGTGCTACTGTAGATCAAACAGCGATTAATTCAGCGAAAGATTTAGTGAATCTCTTACCTGATGGGGCTGACAAAACAACTTTAACTGGTTACGTTGCCGATGCTCAAAATTTATTAAACACCAAAAACCTTACAACAGCTACTACATCAGTAAATGCTTTATTTACGAATGCAGGAAAAACGGCTCTTGATGCTGGAGTAACTCAAGCAACCATTAATTCAGCTAAAGATTTAGTAAACGTTTTACCTGATGGAACAAGTAAAACAAATTTAAATGCCGATATTATGAAAGCTCAAACCTTAATAAATCCAGCTAACTTGACAGCAGCTAACACTTCTGTAAGTGCTTTGTTTACAGATGGTGACAAAACTGCTTTGGGAGTTGGCGTAACCCAAGCGACCATTGATGCAGCTAAAACTCAAGTAAATGTTTTATTAGACGGGGCTAACAAGACCGCTTTAAATGCTGACATTGCAAAAGCTCAAACCTTAATAAATCCAGCTAACTTAGTAACAGCTACTACTACTGTAAATAATTTATTTACAGACGACAAAAAAATTGCTTTGAAAGCTGGTGTAAATCAAGCAGCAATTGACACAGCTAAAACGCAAGTAAATTCCCTACTAGATGGTACAGAAAAAACTGCTTTAAATGCTGACATTACAAAAGCTCAAAACTTCTTAAATGCTCAAGACCCAGCAACAACAACAACTACAGTAAATAATTTATTTGCCAATGATGAAAAAACTGTTTTAAAAAACGGTATAACTCAAGCTGATATTGATTTAGCTAAAACTCAAGTAACTCCTTTACTCGCAGGTACAACAAAAGATACTTTAACTGCAAATATTACTACAGCTCAAAATTTATTAAATGCCCAAAATCTGGAAACAGCAACTAACACTGTAAATGGTTTATTTACAGATGCTGGAAAAACTACTTTAAGTGCTAGCACAAACCAAGCAGCCATTGATGCCGCTAAAGCTCAAGTAGGTGTCTTACCTGCTGGTCCGGAAAAAACCCTTTTAAATGCTGACATTTCTAACGCACAAAATTTATTAAGTACTCAAAACTTAGCAACAATAACTACATCTGTAAATAATTTATTTACAGATGCTGAAAAAACTACTTTAAAAGGTGACGTAACTCAAGCAACCATTGATGGTCTTAAGGCTCAAGTAGAAGCCTTACCAGACGGGGCTGATAAGACTGCTTTAAATGCTAGTATTACAAAAGCTCAAGATTTATTAACTGCACAAAACAACACACAAAGCATTGCCGCAGCAACTACAGCAGTAAATAATTTATTTACAAACGCAGAAAAAACTGCTTTAAAAGGTGATGTAACTCAAGCAACCATTGATGCGGCTAAAACACAAGTAATGGCTTTAGCTGATGGAGCTGATAAGACTGCTTTAAATACTGACATCACAAAAGCTCAAGGGTTCTTAGATGCTACTACTGCAACGCTCCAGACAGCTACTACCGCTGTAAATAATTTATTTACGGATACTGGAAAAACTGCCTTAAAAACTGGCGTAACTCAAGCAACCATTGATGCGGCTAAAGCTCAAGTAATGGCTTTAACTGATGGAGCTGAAAAAACAGCTTTAAATGCTGCTATTACAAAAGCCCAAGGTTTCTTAGATGCTACTGTTATAAATCCTGGCACTGAAAATACGGCAGCCACTACAGCTGTAAATAATTTATTTAGTGATACAACCCATAAAGCATTAAAAGCTGGGGTAACCCAAACAACCATTAATACAGCTAAAGCTACAGTAAATGCATTGCCAGATGGAGCACAAAAAACAACTCTTACTACTGAGATTACAAAAGCTCAAGGGTTATTAAATACACAAATAAAAAATACTACAGCCGCAACTACAGCAGTAAATAACTTATTTAGTAATACAACTCATAAAGCATTAAAAGCTGGGGTAACCCAAACAACCATTAATGCGGCTAAAGCCAAAGTAAATGTATTGCCAAATGGAGCACAAAAAACAGCTCTTACTGCTGAAATAGCAAAAGCACAAAAATTAGTAGTTGCTCCAAAACCAGCAGCAAAACCAACTTCTCTTGTTGATTACTTGAAATCCAAAAAAATGGATAGTGGTCTTACAAATCGGAAGAAGTTAGCTGTTAAATACGGAGTGAAAAATTATACGGGAACTGCAACACAAAACACAGCATTACTCAATAAACTGTTTGCTGTACTTAAATAGGTAGATAAAAACAAAACATGGACACCATTTCACAAACTGAAATGACCCATGTTTTGTTTTTATTACAGCAGTTTGCGAAATTGTGTGGAAAAAGGAAATGAGAAAATTTTTAATTAGACAATGAACTTTCCGCACAATAAGTTAACTTTACACTCTGATAATAGCTGGTTTTTATCATAATAACCCCATGAAATTAAAATAGGACTATCACACAAATTGCTACTAATCCAATTTTCAAAATTACACATTGCCTCCGCAAAATAAGGTGCTTGATCTACATCATCCTGTGATATGCTCGTAAGATTTTTGCAGAAATCAGACAAGATAGGATTTTTCGTAGGCTTAATAAATGTTTGGAAAGTATCCATTTGGTTCATCTTTTCATCTAACTTAACCGCTCCAATTTCAAGCTCGCCGTTATTTTTAGGATTCAGTAGGGCATTATAGAATCTTTCATTATCAAACTGATGTGATTCCCTGTTACATCTGTTTAGTTTTTCTACAAAAGGTAATGCTGCAAGTAATTCTCCTTCTGACAGATTTTCCATACGAATCTCAAATGATTTTTGACCAACTTTTCTGACTTGTTGCACCCAATCATTTTTTCGTAGCAAAATATATGGTAGGGTCATATCATATTGAGAAAGAAAACGTACAGCCTTTTCACGCAAGTAACCATTTGGATGGAAGGAAGCGAATGCAAGGACTGCTGCCTTTTGTTCTTTTGACATCTCTGTTAATAAAAAATTCACTAGATCCAATCTAGTCCAGTCTATCGACCACTCTGGGGTTGTTTCTCTCATTTGTATATCAATTTTTATAATCTCATTGAAGCTAAGTCTTTGGAGCATTATAGCTAGAAATTCAGCTGCATCCAATTTTGATTGAGTATGATTTTCCGAAAAAACACAGAATACAAGTGGATAATAATTTAGATAGCCAGATGAGGCAAGCTGCATATTCTTCTTCAATTCATTTGCAAAGAATCCTTTTCTCTCTTTGAAAAACATTTCCT
Source organism: Caryophanales bacterium (assembly GCA_031546705.1). GTDB lineage: Bacteria > Bacillota > Bacilli > Bacillales > JAVBJX01 > JAVBJX01. The sequence continues at coordinate 12,588 of JAVBJX010000013.1, read as the reverse complement.
CTCCCCCCAACCCTATTTATAAGCCAGAAAAAATTCTCTTTTAAATTTAAATAAAATACGACCATTTTTTTGCGTTGGATAGTGTTTACTAATTTCCACAAGCATATCATGTTTAAATTCCGCTTGTAATTCTTCTGTGTGAAGTCGTTCAAGATAAGGTTTCATTCCTGTAGACTCATACCATTCGATTATTTTATGATGATTTTCCATCACATGAAAGTAGTTTACTTCCCAAATATATAATTCGGAAGTCAAAGAACTGATAACATCATAATAAAACGGTATGTTATGGCGACTTTGTTGAGAGGTACTTCCGTCAAAATACTGGCTCCATTTATCGTTACTAGAAATACTTTTTAATGCTATATGCACTGGCATGTTGCTAGTATTAGGAAGTTGTACAGCAAGTACACCTTTATCTTCAACCATGTTGAATAGCTTTGGTATTAATTTCTCATGATTTGGCATCCACTGGATTGCTGCATTAGAAAACACGATATCAAACTTACCTAAATCCTCTAACTCCGTATTCGCATCTTGCAAAATCCATTTGATATTCGCCATGCTTTTATTCGCTTTTTCAATCATATTAGGCGAATTATCTAGTCCTATGATATCCGCATTTTTCCATTTCTTCTGCAGTTCATTTGTACTATTTCCTGGACCACAACCAATGTCGATAATCTTGCTTGGATTAGTAAGCTCAATTCTCGAAATTAAATCTTTTACAGGTTGTGTTCTTTCTTTTTCAAATTGAAGGTATTTTTTTGAATTCCAGTCGTTCATTTATTTACATCCTCCAGTTTCATTAAGTATCAAATTACATTTAAACACTTTCGTTTTTGGTGCCTTTAGTAAGCTACAGAATTTATATTAGTGCGTCTAGTTGCTCAGTTTTGTAGTAGATTCTACATTACAGTTAATATATTCATTAGCCCATGAACACATAACATTTAGAATGGGAATTAAAGTTTCACCAAATTCAGTTAGGGAATATTCGACCTTTGGAGGCACTACTGGATATACTTTTCTAAATATAAGACCATTATCTTCTAAATCTCTTAACTGCTGAGTAAGCATCTTCGGGGTAGCCTGAGGGATTAACTTTCGTAGTTCACTAAATCTCAATGTTGAGTTTATCAATCGCCATAATATCAATGATTTCCATTTTCCGCCAATCAAATCAAGTGTAAGTTCCATTGGACAGTTATAGCTTTTTACCAACTTTTGCATGAAATCAACTCCTATCTATACTAGTATGTATGCTTATCTTATAAAGAAAAGGTGAACAAAAGTGTTTTAGTGAAATGCAGGATCTTAGGAAGCAAACTTTCACGAGGCTGTGACAATTAAGATGTTTTTTTCACCACCTGTCACAGCCTCTTCTAATAAACACTCTTTAGTTATCTTATACTGAATGAGCAATTTTCAAGCCAATACCTAGCATAGACAGAATAAGGAGTCAATCGAGTCTACTTCAATCATGAAGTATAATTTTTTGCCTTCTGTTTTACGGTGTTACTCGGTAAAATATTTTTCCAATGTAATTGATTTCGTTTTGCCATCCAGCTTTTTCATGATTTCTTTGGCTTCATCTGTTCCAAAAAAGCGGTTAAGAGAATCTTCATTTTCCCATTGCTCAATCAATACAACTTCATTCTCATTTTTAAAGAACTTAATTGATATATTTCCTTCATGATTAATTTTTCCATTTTTATACGGCTCGTATATGTTAAATACTTCTTCCGTTTTACCTGGCATACATTCAACAAACACATTTTTGACACTCCCACGACTAAAGTCACAAGTCCTAAACCTTACGGTTAAACGGATGGGATTCTTGAATGACTAAACGTTCTCAGTTCATTTCTGTTTTGAACAGCCTTCAAGATGAGGATGTGCCATCACCCCTCATAGGGCAGAACATATAGTTCCCTATGCTGATTGACTGTTACCATCAATCACAGGTGAGTATCGAATATTCATTGCACCTACTTTATCACGATGAGTCTGAAATCCACAGGTACACTTGTACTTTCGATCTTGTGCTTTGTTCCTTTCGGAACAGCTTGGACACGTCTGCGAAGTATAAGCAGGATTCACATATTCAACTTTAATGTCGACTAAATTTGCTTTGTATTCAATGAATTGAGATAGACGATAGAATGACCAGTTGTGCAAATTATGCTCGTTTTTACGACTTGTTCTTGTCGTCTGTCTAATATTCATTAGTTGTTCTAAGCGAATGACAGAAATATGATTATCTACTGCAAAATTGACTATTTCACGACTTGTTTTATGGTCTTTGTCTTTCATATACCGTTGTTCTTTATCATCAAGATTGCGGATGGCGTTCAGTTTCTTTAGTTTCCCTAGTTTCTTGCGTTTAGACTTAAACATACGTCTGACATATTTGTTTTGTCTGCCATTCCCAAAGAAACGAGTATTTCCATTATCTGTTACTGCAACGGCAGGAACTTTTAGACCTAAATCCACTCCCATTATCTTTGTGCCTGTTTTTTCGTTTGTGGGAATGGTGACGGAAATTTGTGCTATCCATTTATTCGATTTCTTTGTGATGCGGAGCGTACCCAACTTATGTTTTAACAAATCAAAATTACGATTGTATTTATCTACCAACAAAGCACGAATTTTTAAGCGAGTTGACTTTCCATTTACCATAAACGGAATGGAAATGTGAGTGAAGTCAAATGAATAGTTTTGGTTATTCCATACGCAAACAGGTTTCTTGAGAATCGGAATAATTTTGTATTTGCTTTTCTTCACTTTTGTAGAAAAAACACTTTTCGCATCTTTAATTGCTTGATTTTTTACAGCACTTGGAAGGTTCACTAGAACATCTTTTGTACTTTTCTTTGTGCTTTTCTTTTCTTCTACCATTTCAGATATAAGTGTATTGATGAGTTTGATATATTCTTTACCACTTTGTTTCAGTAGTTGAACTTGTTCTTTGGATGGAAGCAATTTAACCTTAACTGTTATCGTTTGTGGCATATATTTCACCCCCTTGTTTTTTGTTGTTCAACATAGTGTTTGATTGTTTCACTTGATACATTTCCTGCGGTAGAAACAAAATAGGAACGTGTCCATAAACTCGGCAAATGTTGAAGATGAGGAAATTCCTCTCTTAAACGTTTTGATGTCACCCCTTTTATTTTTGCCATTATATCCGTTGGACTAAGTGTTGGTAGTGTATTTAAAAATACGTGAACATGGTCTTTATCACATTCCATTGCAACAATCATACTATCCATTTCACTGCATATTTCTTGAACTAACACTTTGAAACGCTCTTCTACTTTCGTGTTTAGGAATATTTTTCTTCTGTATCGTGGACAAAACACAAAATGATAGTTAATTAGTGATACGGTTGTTTTCGTTCTTCTATAGTCATTTGTCATATTTATATTGTATCAGTTTGAATAGTCAGGTGCAACATGAAAGATAAAAAAAAGATATAAACCTTTTGGATACTTGAAGCACCACAAACCTTACGGCTTTTAGTGGTACTCCGTATCCAACCTCACTCTCATCCCACGCCTAAAGGCGATGGGCTTTCCCGTTCGGAAAGGGCTGTAACTAACATTATTTTCACCTCAAGATTATTTTTTTAACAAAAAAGCAGAATACATGTAATGAATTAAAAGTTGCGTGCAATTAATTGTGCCTCTTCAATTGCCTCTTTTTTAATTTGTTCAGCATTGTTGGAAGCCATATTAACACCTTCAACGAACACCGCTTGAACATCTACTACACCTAAAAAAGCTAGAATTGTTTTGATATAGGGAACACCATGCTCCACAGCTTGTGATCCACGTTTGTTATACATTCCCCCGGATGATTGTATACACAGAGCTTTTTTTCCTGTTAAAAGACCTTGATGTCCTTTTTCTGTAAACTTAAATGTTTTACCTGAAACAGAAACATTATCAAAGTAGGCTCTAACTACTGGAGGAACACTAAAGTTCCAAAGAGGGGTTACAAAAACATATTTATCGGCATCTATAAACTGTTCCAAATTTGATTTCATGACTTGTACTTTTCTTTTATGTTCTTCGTCTATTTCATCGTACTTGACGGTTCCAAAAACATGTCCTACAAGTTGTTCATCTAAAAAGGGAATTTCTGTTTTAAACAAATCGAGTCTAATAATTTCATCAGTTGGATTTAGATTTTCGTACTCCTTAAGAAACTCTTCACCGACAGACAAACTATAAGAATCTTTAACTTCTTTAACGTTCGCTGTAATATACAGTAGTTTTGACATTTTAAATCTCCATTCATTTACAACATATGCATATGTTAAATTATCTATAGATTAGCTCTTGCAAGCTATGTTGTTATTATAAATCCAACATATATATTAGACAAGTATGCACTTTTAAGTGTTATAGTACCTAAAAAGATACTATTATTAATATCGTTTCATCCTCATAGAATATAAATCAGAAACTTTGACAAGTAACTCCTAAATATATCTATTTTTATTCTCATCTAAATTATTTGTAATTACTAGAATCTCATAAAATTATCCCTCTATAGTAGACTACATATAGAGGGATAATTTTATGAGATTTATTTTTTCTTGCTCTTGTGATGTAATTGATTTGACAACACTAATACTGCAACTTTCATTGATGCTTTCTCATTTTTAAAGTTCACATACTTTGTCCAGTGTAGGTGAATAATATCCACTTGCTACGCTACTTGATTGTTAACTATTAGTTATCTAATTCAATTATACTTATTTTCAATCATACTCCGAATTGAAATAGCGTAAAAGAGCTTCAAAATCATAACGACAGTTCTTCACCATTCTTTCAATTTTTCTTTTTATGTTATTCCAATTATATTGTGAGACAATCAGATATTTTGTTTTTGAAGTTTTTATATTAATATTTCTTTGTTTTATGCTATAAGGCGTAGCAATAATAATACTATAAATGGATGGAGTATCATCCCCAACTGTTCCAATGCCAATCTCAAGATAAATATATATGTCATCAAAAGAAATAGGAGAATAATTATTCAAGTCATCAATAGCCTCAGAATAAAAGTATTTAATCTCCAATTGAGCCATTTCATATTGATTCATTTCATCTCAACTCCAAAAATATACATTTTGATATTCTGCTTTAGAAAAATAATGAAGAAAAAAAGTATACTTCATTTTTATTGTAACATAACACATCTCATTTTCAATCAGACTTTTAAAATGACTCTTAACATTTCTTAAAAAGATTTTCCTTTTTTATCAGGTTCTTTCGTCTGTAAATCCAACTAAGAATCAATACTTGTCTGATAATACTGTGCAAGTTTGATGAGTGATATACTGGAAATATCCACTATGCTATCTTTGCATAGGTCTCCAATCACTGTACACATTCTTAAATATTTTTGATATATTAATAGCGTCGTCAATACCTCTGTGATGCGTTCCCTCAAGTGGTATTTTGAGTAATTCCAATGCCTTTTCCATTCCACAACGTTTGATATTTTTAAGATGGGCGAAGTCATGTTTTATACTGTTATGCCTACTTAATAATTGTATAATCTCGCCATAATAATTCTTAACTTTACACTCTGATAATAGCTGGTTTTTATCATAATAGCCCCATGAAACTAAAATAGTACTATCATACGACTCATTAATAATCCAATTTTCAAAATTACACATTGCTTCACTAAAATAGGGAGCTTGATCTACATCTTCTTGTGATATGCTTGTAAGCTTTTTACAGAAATCAGATAATATAGGATTTTTCGTAGGCTTAATAAATGTTTGAAAAGTATCAATCTGATTAAGTTTTTCGTCCAACTTAACCGCTCCAATTTCAATTACCTCATTTATTAGATTATTAATCTTCGACTTTTCCCAGCAAGTTGCTTCTAAATCAAAAATAATGTACTGTTCCATCTATATACCTCCCCTTAATTATTCTTTCATCTACAATTAATTCTTTTTTACTGCTATTTCTACTATGCCACCTTAATGTCAAAAATCTATGACTAGATTACCCAATCATATATAAAATTGTTTTAGTTGTGATTTTATTCGTACATACTTAAATCACTCTTAATCTAATTGAAAGGTAATCTTCAACTCGTACCATGAGAATCTATCAACATCATTTTAATCTCTCATAGTGTATAAATTCGCAATAAGAAATTCTGGCAATTCATCCCAAAATACTTCTATTTTATTTTCATCTAAATTATTTGTAACTGCAAGAATTCCATTGTCAACTTTTATCCCTACTCCAAATAATAATCCAGAATCAGTAATATTCTCTCTTTCTTCATGCTTTGCATTGTGAAGGTGGAATTGATATTTAATGATTTCAATTCCTGTAATCTCACTACCAAGAATCTTTTCCGTTTGTTCGTTAGAATACTCTCTCCATTCCAAGTGAAGCGAATCTGGAAAATCATCATCTGACCAATCAATTTCTTCATTTACATTTATATCATTCCAGCCAATTGCAAAACTCGAAAGTTGAAAGGCACAAAGTGACATGAGTCCATTATTCAACTGAATAACAACTGGGCAATCTGTTAACCAACTATTGTCTGATTTATCCCACACCCAATGTATGTTGATAACTTTTTGATTTCTAATTGATTTAAGCACATCCATATTATGCAGAACAAGATCATCCTCATATTCCCAGAAAAATGGCTCATAACCTCTAATACCAAACATAGATTCACCTCCTAATAAAATATCTTCATCATACAAAGCATATCCGAGCCCATCAATATAAAAAAATAGGAAGATTAATTTTTCGCTGAAAAATCAACCCTTCCTTTTTGAGTGATATTGCTTAGGATAACGTACTGGAATTGTAAATATTTGAATCAATTCAGCTGTTTTTTGCCAGTCCTGTCCTATTGTAGCTATGCTCCGAAAATATTCTTTCTCAGTAACCAAAACCCAAAAAATGGATTTATTAAACTGGCTACCAATTGTGTTATAACTAATATCTAAATTGAAATGCGCAGTTGAAAGGTGTAATTTATTTTCAGGCAATCGATTTGATTTAATAAATTTTCGTAATAATTTTTGTCTTGGATAGAAGTTGCAATAACCACAAAGTTTCTGAAAAAATTCCAAATTAAATGATGGTCGAGAATAATTATCAGGATTCCTAGTAAATAAGGATGAGCAACCGATAATTGCAAAGAATAGTATTGGAAAATAACTTTTAAGTTCATCTGCTTTCCCACTTAATATAGCCTTCAATAGGATTTGATTAATTGTTATAAAGGGTGCTTGATCAGATAATACCCAAAAATTCGGATTTACAATCCATGAATGGCTATTCCTACAAAAATTCACATTGATATTAAATTGCTTTAACAGACGAATTGTTTTTTCTCTTTCAGATAGCTGTACAAATTGAGCAATGCGCTGACAAATATAATCATATACTTGTTCTGCAAACTCATACGACTTGATTCCTTGTGATGTTAACACAATCTTCCCGTCAACATTACATTGCAAAACCTGTTCTTGTTGAGGTAGTCGAATCTTAATATGATCATAAAGAAAGCCGAACCTATGATGATTATAGTAATTGAAGCATTTCTGTAATGATAAACGAACTCTTTCAATATCTGGATAATTCACAAAAGGTTCATCGAGATTCATACTTTTGTGATACAAAAGATCAAATTCAGCACGTATCATGTCATATGAGAATGGTATTAACTCTTTATCTATGAGCCTAGCTTCAAATTTTTTGCGAAGATCAACATCAGATTGTTCCCATTTTCGCCAAGTATCTATATTCATTTGCGGTGGAACTTGTTCTAATTTAATATCTGGTGTTTTGCTGGCAAACAATGATTTTAAAAACTTCTTCATGATTATCACCTACCATTCAGTTGTTTCATAATCCTTGATAAAAATCCCTGTGGGCGGCTTCTCGATGTCTTTCCACTCAAAAATCGGCTGTGTAACACGTGCAGCTGCATCTTCATAGTCTAATGGTAATGTGCGGCTACTGCTTGCCCATTCGGTTGGAAATTGGTTTGATACCCAACCAGGATCAATGCTATAAATGGATATATTGCTTTTGCGATATTCTTTTGCAAGTGTCTTTGTCATCATATTTAGTGCTGCCTTTGCCATATTTGTATGAGGATGGGCAGAGGACTTATTTTTCATCTGGAATTTCCCTTCAACAGAAGACACATTAATCACGAATCGATTACGTTTGGGACTACTCTCCAGCAATTCCTTCAAACCAGTTGCCAATAAATAAGGAGATGTGACATTAATAATTTGTACTTCCAAGAATTCACGAATACTAATATCTTTACTATATTTCACCCATGAATTTTTATCGGTTTCCATGAGGTCAAAAGACTGCCACTTTAAAATTTCATTTTGAGTATGAACAGTTGGCAAAGTATATGTATCCAAACTATTTTCAAGTGCTTTTTGCGTTTCTAAAAGCTGATTTATATGTAATTCTTTTGCATCTTTCAATGTTTGTGCTGCATTATTAATAATGATTTCTAACGAATTAAATTGACGATAAACTTTTTCTAAGAATTCACCTATCAAATCAATTTGTAATAAATCCAGTCCCCAAATATACAATCGGTCTGACCAATTTTTATAGTCTGGCTCTCGCTGATATAATTCTCGTGCCAAATTAGGAAAGCGAGTTGTTGCTATTACATTTGCACCATTACGAAGTAAACGAAGCGATGTATAATAACCAATCTTTATACGAGCACCAGTAACTAGTGCTGTATATCCCGTTAAATCTTGTGAAGCTGTACGCCAACTCCAATTTTTCTCTCCACATTCAATACACAATTGTTTGTAAAAATCATGTGATTGCAAAACTGGTTGCCGACAGCAGTAGCATTTTATCATCTATATCACCTATCAAAAAACATGCTAATAAACATTGAGCACGAGGAAATCCTCGTGCTACTTCCCGCGTGCTGAGCGGGCGTTCTCAATTAAACTACAATGTCACACAGTAGGACTAAACACCTACATCTTCCTCAGTGGTGGAGGTTGTTTTTATTAAACTATTGTGTACATTTAGAGTAACTAACATTTTCTCCTATGTCAATACTTAAAAAACTTAGCATGATTTTTGATGTGTTATGTAGTGTGTAAACCATTCCTCCTCTATATTAACGCTTGTACAAACTATGATTTAATTACTTAACGCTACTCAGGGGGTGTTATTTCTTTGCAAAAATCTATTGCCCATTTTGTATCATTCTTTATCCCGATATTATTTGTCTTTTTGAAAATGTTCTCAAACATTTCTATCAAGCTACAACTTTGTATGGATGTCATTGATTGTTCTGCATATCTACATGCATAAACAAACTCCTTTTTGATTTCATGTATTCTTCTAAGTATGGGCTATTCATCTTGTTTACCTCTGTATAAGTAAATATATTTAGTATTTGAATTTATGATTCAAACAAAACAATAGTATATCCCGTACCAGTTTTGGGGTTACCTCTTTGTCAACTCTATGTTGGTTAAATTCATAGAATGATGGTTCAATGAAATCACTTTTAATTACCTCTAATTTATCTAACAAACTACCTTCGGACACAAAATCTAGTCTGTATAAGACAAGAAAGTCTTTGCTAGGCGAAACAATGTGCAAAGCTTTAGCAAAGAATTTATCTCTAGGATCTTTACCAACATACCAATAAAAAATCTTATCATCAACAATAACTTTACGTTTTAATTTTTTACTACTTCCCATAAAATCCCTGAACCTCCCTCTACTTTGAAGCAGGCTACCTAATATAAAAATTGCTACACCTTAGATAGTCAACAGAAAAAATAGCTAATCTTTCTTTTTTTGAAACTCACTCCACTGTTTAAAGCGTTCATCTATTTTTGATGCTAAAAGATTATAATTCTCCCATGAATCTTCCACATGATACACGGATTCATATTCAAAACCATTTGTTTCCGTTTTTTTGTTGAATATATCGCAAAAATCCTGTACATAATAGCCAAATTGATTTGCAAATTTTGTATTGTGTTCGTAATAATCATTAGCAAACTTCTGTCCTAATTCAGACAAATCTTCATCTAAGAATTTTTCATCACAATCATCAATCAAAAATTGTGCCCCTGTCATATAACCTGATTTTACTCTTTCGATATCTTCTGCTTCTTTCAAGTCCTCTGAGATAAGTTCATTGAGAATACACCATGCCAAGAACATTCCGATATGGATTGCAGCATTTTCTGTTGGGATGTTTTTTGGATAGTCACCCTCATAATGCCATGAAGCATCATCATATTTTTTCAAGATAAAACTCCTCTTTTTCAATGAATAGTATAAAAATTTAGTATTGTAATCCTGAAGTAACTTTTATGCGTAGCAACTATTGATTTACTTATCATTTTCTTTCATACAAAGCTTCATATTTTTTCATTTGGGGGAATTTATCCAAAATAGTTTGAATCAAATTTATATTTAAATTTACATAGTACTGTTCCAAATCTGTGATTTTACCTTCATAAGTAAGCCAATCGGTTGCATCTATCAGCTCAAATACTTCTATAGCTGTAATTTCCTTAAAATTCGGGCTGTTTACTAATTGTTCAATCACACTAATGTCATCATCCCAATTGAATTCTAAAATAAAAGCATGTACTAATTCTGGTGTATTTAACTTATGTAAATCTTTTATTCTTATTTCCTCACTATACAAAAGTTCATCAATAATTTGTTGTTCACTAGAAGTTAATGTCAAACGAATTGCTCCTTTAGTATTTAGCAATAAATCTGCAATCTCTGGAGAATTTCTAGCTTGAAACCAAGGTGTATACATAATCCCATGTGGATTGTTTAACTCTATATTTATGCTTAATAATCTTTTAATCATATCTATCTTTTTAAATTAAATTGCTTTTGTTAATGCGGATTTACCCAACCTATCTGTTATATTGGGATTTGCACCGAATTGAAGTAAGATATCAAATATTTCAATTGGAACATGTTGGGTTATTGCATATACTAAAGGTGTTCGCCCTTGGTTATCTTGCAGATTTATATTATCTTTGCTTAACACTTCTTTAATTTGCTGCACATTTTTGTTCTTAATTGTATCAAATAATATCTCCATCATTTTCTCCTCAAATATATACTTGCTGGTACAATACTATAAAATATAAACTCACTACACTACTTGCTTTATTACCATCCATCTTGAAGATGCTTATTATTAACCTTAATAAAATTCTACTGATAATATACCTTTCAGTAAAATAAAATCATTTTTGCTTAAGCTATACTCTTTATAAGATTTAATCAGTATATTTCTTTTGATTGTTTCGACATAGCATTGATAGAAGAAAACATTCTTTTCATTGAAACTATTGATTACTGTTGCACTTGCCTCAGTATATGCACTATCTTTAATTGGTTGTTTAAACACTGTATGTAATGAAGTTTTTTCGATACCTTTTAAATCTTCCATAACAAAAGTAATTTTAACCTCTTGATTCCTTTGAATTAGATTCGTTGTTTCACCATGATTTAAAAACTCATTATGTTCGATATAGTAAGTGTTAAAACTAGTTTCTTTTATTGAAATCGCTAAGTTGCGTACATAACCCTTACCAGAAATGTTGACGACTTTACAATCAAAAAACTCTCTGCAATTATAGTAACTTTCGATTTCATCTATACTTTTTTTAAGCCAGTAAAAATACCAGTCTAAAAAACAATCAAAAATTCTCCCCATACCTTGGTCACTGCATCTTGAATCAAACCAAACCGTACCCTTTTCATCGCCCGTTAAAATTAACATGTCAAAATACCCACAACCATGATGACAGAGTGTTAGAGTTCCAGTCATTTCTTTAATCAAGGATTCATCTGTTTCATCTGAATAAACATATGGATTATTTACTGAATATGGAAAAGAGGTTGATAAAAAATCACTTTCAATTTCAATATCATACTCTCTTGAACTAAAAAAACTTTCCAATTGAGGGATTCCAAATGATGGCCCAGCTCCCCCATTACCTATCTCTTTTAAAAATAATCTGAAATCTAATGGCAATGTAACCCCATATTTTTTTTCAAACTCCGATATTTGATTTTCTGATAAAGTTGGATTTAGTTTGTACATATGATCTTTAGAACCAAATATTTTTTTGTTACTGTCTATTAGTTCTAGTTTTTTCAAATCTGTTACTAACTTATTATATAAACTCAAACCGTTTCACCTCGAAACTATAAACTTGTTACATTACTTGATTTCTAGCATTTTTTTCGATTATGTTTATAATAAAGATTTACCATGTTCATCAAAAGATTTTCGATTACCATAAAAAAAGTTGTTCATACTGTGATATACAAATTCATTGTAATATGGCATAGGTTCTTTAATAGTTTTTAAATCAACCCACCATAATGTAACTCGTTGTGCTAGTTAAATGCATCAAAAATGATCAAAAACAGCTTGAATTCATCAATTTTAATCATCTGATTGTAGGAGTTTTAAATTTGTGCTTAGTAATTTTGAACAAAAACTGTAATTTTGTCTATTTGTTGC
>JAVBJX010000068.1:0-16444 GCA_031546705.1 Caryophanales bacterium | reverse complement strand
GCAACAAATAGACAAAATTACAGTTTTTGTTCAAAATTACTAAGCACAAATTTAAAACTCCTACAATCAGATGATTAAAATTGATGAATTCAAGCTGTTTTTGATCATTTTTGATGCATTTAACTAGCACAACGAGTTAATATAGACTTTTTATTCTTATTTACTACTGTTAAAATGAATAGTACATTAATGGTTAGGAGAGATGTAGAATGGATTCTTTGGTTCTCGATTTTCAAGAGATAGAAAAAACACAGCTTTTGCTCGTTGGCGGAAAAGGGTTAAATTTAGGGAAATTATCAAAAATTCAAGGAATACAAGTACCAGAAGGATTTTGTATGACAACAGTAGGATATCAAAAAGCCATCGAACAAAACGAAACGTTTCAAGCATTGTTGGATCAAATAACAATGTTAAAAGTAAAGGATCGTAATCAAATTGATGAAATCAGTAGGAAGATTCGACAAATTATTATGGAAGTAGAAATTCCTTCCGATGTTGTGAAAGTAGTTGCTGACTATCTCTCCCTGTTTGGCGAGGAACATGCTTATGCAGTGCGTTCTAGTGCAACCGCTGAAGATTTGCCACATGCCTCTTTTGCTGGCCAACAAGACTCTTATTTAAATATCATCGGTGTTGATTCCATCTTGCAGCATATCAGAAAATGTTGGGCTTCTCTATTTACGGATCGTGCGGTAATCTACCGAATACAAAATGGATTTGACCACAGACAAGTTTATTTATCCGTTATCGTTCAAAGGATGGTTTTCCCACAGGCTTCAGGGATTTTATTTACCGCTGATCCGATTACCTCTAACCGAAAGTTACTATCAATCGATGCCAGTTTTGGACTTGGAGAAGCACTGGTCTCTGGATTGGTATCTGCCGATTGTTATAAAGTGCAGGAAGATAAAATTGTCGATAAGAGGATATCTTCCAAAAAATTGGCTATCTATGCACGAAAAGAAGGCGGAACAGAGACACAGCGGATCGATCCTGATCAGCAAAAGACTCAAACACTTACTGAACAACAAATATTACAACTAGCACGCATAGGAAGACAGATCGAAGCTTATTTTGGTTGCCCGCAAGATATCGAATGGTGTTTGGTTGATGATACATTTTATATTGTCCAGAGCCGGCCGATCACTACTTTATACCCTATCCCTGAAGCAAATGATGAAGAAAATCACGTTTACGTATCTGTCGGTCATCAACAAATGATGACTGATCCCATGAAACCACTGGGATTGTCTTTTTTCCTATTAACAACAAATGCACCGATGCGTAAAGCTGGTGGAAGGTTGTTTGTTGATATCACACATAATCTGGCTTCACCTGACAGCAGAGAAAATTTATTAAATGCCATGGGACAACACGATCCGCTCCTAAAAGACGCACTTATGACCATAATAGAGCGAGGAGATTTTATAAAATCGTTACCAAATGATCAAAAAGAACAGAGTCTTGGTAAAAGCAATAAAGGTATGTCGTCTGCGGGTTTTCAAGCACAAATCGAAAACGATCCGACCGTCGTTTCAGATTTGATTAAGCGTAATCAAACATCGATAGAAGAGTTGAAACAAAACATCCGAACGAAATCAGGATCGGATTTGTTTGATTTTATCCTGGAAGATATCCAGCAATTAAAGAAGATCTTATTTGACCCACAAAGTTCGGCTGTGTTTATGACTGCTATGGATGCTTCTTCATGGATCAATGAAAACATGAAGAAATGGTTGGGTGAAAAAAACGCAGCAGATACGCTTTCTCAATCTGTACCAAACAATATTACTTCGGAAATGGGTCTGGCACTATTGGATGTTGCAGATATGATTCGTCCTTTTCCAAAAGTAATTGATTATTTACAACATGTAAAAGATGATAACTTTTTGGATGAACTAGTTAAATTTGATGGTGGAAAGGAAACCCAAGACGCTATCTATGCTTATCTCGAAAAATACGGAATGCGATGTGCCGGAGAAATCGATATTACAAGAACTCGTTGGAGTGAAAAACCAACGATACTTGTCCCTATGATTCTGAGTAACATCAAAAACTTTGAACCTAACGTTAGCAATCGAAAATTTGAGCAAGGACGACAAGAAGCTTTTAAAAAAGAACAAGAGTTATTAGATCAATTGAAACAATTACCAGATGGCGAGCAAAAAGCCAAAGAGACAAAACGAGTGATCAGCCTAATCCGGAATTTCATCGGTTATCGTGAATATCCAAAATACGGTATGATTAATCGCTACTCCGTTTATAAGCAGGCTTTACTGAAAGAAGTCGAACAACTCGTACAATCGGGCATTATTCATAAAAAAGAAGATATATACTATCTCACATTTGAAGAACTTCACGAAGTCGTACGCACAAATAAACTGGATTACCAGATTATCAACAAACGAAAAGACGAGTACAAATTATATGAAAAACTAACTCCCCCACGTATTATCACGTCTGATGGTGAAATCATTGCTGGTGAGTACAAACGAGAAAATCTTCCAGCCAAAGCTATTGTAGGTCTACCTGTTTCTTCTGGAGTTATAGAGGGAAGAGCACGTGTCATCTTAAACATGGAAGATGCTGATCTGGAAGATGGAGATATATTAGTCACCTCCTTTACTGACCCTAGCTGGACAACATTGTTTGTATCCATAAAAGGTCTAGTCACCGAAGTTGGTGGACTGATGACCCATGGAGCAGTTATCGCACGTGAATATGGCTTACCAGCAGTTGTCGGAGTGGAAAATGCCACCAAACTGATAAAAGATGGGCAACGAATTCGTGTACATGGAACAGAAGGATATATCGAAATATTGTAGCCGAACACGTCCAGATTTAATTAGTAGCATCGCTCCAGTGGATACAATCTTTCCAGTGGGATAAAAAGTTGAAGCCAACTTTATCAGTGGTGCATACTTAAAAATGATAGTTACCGATCCAACTCTACTCAATACATCAATATGGTCGACTTTCCAAATATGGAGATCGGCTTTTTTTATATAAATTTTTAAAACTTTCAGCAAAAAATACTTCGTCAGCCTCAATAACACGGTAATCTTTTTATTTGTTCTATTATAGTGTTTGAATATGCCATACTCATCCCCTCCTTCCATTGAATATAGCAAAATTATATCAAATTCCAACATTGATTTAAAACATAGCCTATAAAAAAAAGACTGAATGAAATGATTTTCACCATTCCATTCAGTCTTTTTTTCGTTACTACTTTGTACGAGATGAATCCGTTTCTGTTCTTCCAGTTTCTGTTGTGTTTTCCGTATCAGTAGTAGAAGAAGAATGTTTTACTGCTTTTCCTTGCTCTTTTGCTTCTTTTTTCTTGCTCATTGAAGACACCTCGCTTTCGATAATAAGATGCCCACATTATTTACAATTTATAACCCCATAATGAAATTTAGCTGTCTTTCTTTTGTACACCTCAAAACCAAACCGATCAAATCGCTTACTTTTCCAGTCATCTTTTAAAACAACTCGATATTTTGCCACCCTTATTGCTTCTTCAATTAACTCATCAATCTCCCCATAATGTGCCAATGCCTTCATTCCACGAATTCCATCCGATTCTTGTGACGTTTCAAACATCGGATCTACGTAAATAACATCAAAAGAACTTGCTGAACAGCTATGTAAAAATGACAAACTATCCACACACACTACTTCAACCCTCTGCATTGCCTGGTTCATTTTATCTACTTTCGTTCTCCATTCCCTCAAACCACGTGCAACAATATAAGAAATATACGGATTTATTTCCACCCCAACAGTCTTTCCAAACTCTCCAACAATCAGTGAAGCAATAATGCTATCTGATGCCATGCCCATTGTACAATCTAAAAACTTCATTCCTTGTTCCAGTTTTGTTGCTTGTAAAAATGGATCATCTTCTCCACGCAAAATTCTTTTTACCCGAAACATCGAAGAATTTGGATGAAAGAAAAACGGATACTTACTTCCTCTTAGATAAACTTCTACTTTGTCCGTTCCAACCATTATTGCATCATCATTTTCTTCTTTTAGTAGATCTTGTATTGTTCGTTTACTTCTTGTAACATACAAACATTGAAGCTCCTGTGCTATTTGTTTAGCTTTTTCCATCATCATTTCATTTGTCCGCCCAGCGGTTGTGACAATCATCTTAACTCCAAACCTCTGTTAGGGCTTGTTGAAATAATTCATCCAGCACATGGCTTGAATCCTCTTGCTGTTTGATAAATGTAGATGCTACACCTTCAAAATAATTTATTTTTTCATGCAAAAATTGATTAATTACATCAATCCGAGGTTCGTAATCAAATTCATCTCCCGCTTTTTTTCGTACAAGTAATTTCTCCACCACTTCTTTAACATCATCCGATAAAAATTCATCGACTAGCGTATCAAATTCCATTGGTGGCATAGTGTTAAACTTTTCAATCCAAAGACACGCTAACATTGGTCGAAGTACATAGAAATATTTTTTAATTTTTACTTGTTCTGCCTGTAAATATTCCCGATAATTTCCTTTTGCCATATGTAGATAATGGTTCAAACAAGAACGTGGTGAGAAAGTTAATGGAGAACTAGATCGGATTTTTTCGGCAATACTGTACTTTTCCATATATTGAATCGGCGATTGTAACCACTCCATTAGTGGCGGATTTGATTTATGAAATAATTGCAATGCCTTCTTTAAATCCCAACCATTGATGTCCAACATATCACTAATCGGACGCTCAATGACATCTCGTTTCTGAAAAATCGACAAATACCATGAAACAGGGCGGATATAAATAAATCGCACATCATAATCACTATCTTTCGATGGAAATCCCCATGCCCTACTTCCCGATTCACAAGCATATAAAATCTTAACTTGTTCTGTTTCTTCTATTTGAATAAGTTCCTCTATAATTCTCTCTTTCACTAAATATCCCCTCCATTATTACTTGTTATTTTATACAACAAAAAACCAACGATAGCTCCCATGACATTAAATAACACATCATCAATATCACTAACACCTGTGTGAAATAAAAACTGCAATACTTCAATAGATAACGACACACAAAACCCAGTCAGAGCAATTTTTTTTAAGCTTTGCCAACGAAAAAATAATGCTGGTAACATCATTCCAAGCGGAATAAACCACACCATATTCCCAATAACATTGTACAGAAATACGGTAATAGACCCATGAAATATTTTGATTGTTTCCGTCAGTAAATGAACATTCACACCAATTAGTGGTTTGATTAATTTCCCAGAATAAGTCAGTCCAAATCGAAAAACAGTAACTTGATATAATAGAAGAAAGTAGAAGACAAATAGTGAAAATTTTAGTTCCCTTTTCATGACGATTTGCTTGTTACTTTTATGTAAAAATCTTAATCGAATACCTAACCATCCTAAAAAAAATGGGGAAACTATTATTATGCTAACAAGCACAATTTTGCTAATCCAAATAATTCTATCTACCCAATGAAGAATCATCAGTAGAGATTCCTCCAATCCAAAACATAATAATACTAGTTTAATCTTTGAAGGAGAGTCAAGCAAGGAAAATATAGGTAGGTGGAGAAAATGGAATTTGACATTTATGACACCTGAAGATTATCAACTCACTCAAACAGGACAATCTTACTTGTTATTTATCAGAGAAAGCACTACAAGCAAAGAAAAATATCTTCTAACTGCTCACCATTTTGGAAAATATGCTTATGATGACAAAATAGCCATGTTTATTGCTCAATCCTTAACTAGAGAAACAGCTACTAAATATAAAGAAATAGAAAAAGCAGCGAAAGCTTTATGTAACTAGTTTTCCTAATTGGTAAATTTCAAATTTAAAAACCGAAACAAAAAGATAACATTTCCTTTTGTCTCGGTTTTCTCTTACAATTTCTGATAATATTTTCATGCTTTTCAATTTCAATCTGTAAAACTAACTAATCCACTGTCCTCCAGAAACTTCATATTTCCATACACCATCTTCTTTTGAAAGTGTGTATTCTGCACCAATCGCCCCTAGACCAGAACGCCATTTCATTGCTTGCAGTTTAATTTTGTATTTAGATACTTTCACATCACTAAAACTAATCACAATTCCTTCTTTGAAATACAAATCTTTGATATAGCCCTTTTCCTTAAGACCATCTATGCTGTCAACCAAAAATATAAAACCTGAACTGGCACAAAACTCCTCCATCTTCTCCAAGAATTCTTTTGGTATTTTATTTTCTGTAGAAGAAATATCAACAGCAATATATTTAATTTTATGATTTAGGGCAGTGTCCTTTCCATATAAGTCCTGAAATATTTGATAAAAAGCTTCCGTCTTACTTGGATCTTCATTGTTCTTTTCAAAATTTTTTGTAGAAGTTGTATTTCCATAAGCTGTTATAAATGTCAGACCTAAAGCAATAAATATAACTACTATGAAATTGGTTCTCTTCATGATTTTCTCCTTTTATGTTTGACTCGATTCATAATATATTGAACTTGTATTTGTTTCCTCTCATTTCTATCCATAATAATGTTTATAGTATATCTCACAAAATGTCACCTGTAAATAATTAATAGAATAATTCATACATTTTCTCGACTACTATATATCACTAAAAACTATACAGAAACAAAAAAGAGCCAATTTCAGCGTAACTCAACTGACATCGGCTCTAAAATGTGTACTCTCACAAAATAATTCCAATAAACGAATCTTCAAACTAATTCACTGTAAACATCCAACTAAACCCGTACTTGTCCTTTACAGTACCATGTAATTTAGCAAAAAATGATGGTTGAAGCTCCATTAAAACAGTACCTTCTTCCTTCAGTACAGTCCATATTTTTTCAGCACATTCCGTAGAATTCAATTCTATACTAATAGCGAGCCCGTTACTATCGCCCATTTCTCTTTGCGTATCGCTACCCATAATATATCCAGTTTCCGTTAATTTTAACTGTGCGTGCAGAACAAGTTCCTTATCACTTTCAGCCACAGTAAATGTTTCACTTGGTGGAATTTCTCCATACTTTTGCATAGCAACCAATTCTCCATCAAAAGCTCTTTGATACAATTTAAAAGCCTCTTCACATTCTCGGTTAAACATTAAATATGGTTTAATCATTTTGTATACTCCTTTGTTGTCATAAATTTCAAGAGATTTTAGTTTAACATATGCAGTAATTGACTTCAAATAACTAGGGTTGTGATGGAGTAACTTGCATTACGGTTACTATATTGAACACAATAAATACAGATTACCTTTTTATGTAATTAAAAATGACACCCAAAAATTGAGTGTCATTAATCTTACTTAGAAATATATTTTTAAAATTTATCCTTGTTTTGACAATAGATCAAAGATAATACTAGTAATCTGTTTACCCTTCATTTGTTTTTCAAACACTACTTTTATATCACTTTCATTAATCGTATCAAAAAACTTATTGGCTAAACTAATTTTATCCTCTTCATCTCTAGAAAGAAACCGCTCATCTTTATTTTTTGATTCAATGACAATATTTAGCCTAGTTTTCCCATCTTTTTGCTTTACTACATATGCAAAATCTGGAGAATAAGTTTGTCCATTTACTACTGGGATTCGAATACTACTTTTTGGTATTTTCCCAAAAACTATAACTTCACTTATTACTTCATTAATTACATCAATTTCATTTGAGTCATAAAACAGTTCCTCATACAAATATCTTTCTTGCGGTATTGTTTCCGAATGTTTTATTCCAACTGTATGAGCTACTATACGTTTCAATGTTCCATCAATATTCGTTAGTGCTGTTGGATGAACAGAAATATCGATTTTCTTATATTCAATCTTTTGAACCATTAGCGAAGCTATTTTATTACGGTACTTTGAAACAATATTTAATGCTGTTCTTCTTGTAAAAAAACTTCCAGATTCAAACAAATGATTTTGATTGTATACTATTAAAGCACCGTGAATTGTTTGTAATGGTATAGATGTACCCTTTTCGATAATCTTTAAAAATTGATTATATGGTAATTCTTCATGATATTGTTGAATTAAATACTTACTTTCGTGTTCGTTTGTTACCATTATTTGAGAACTATCAGTTCCTTTTTCAACTTTTCGTCCTATAAATTTAACAGAATCCAATTCCATTACTGTTCCTTTTTCAAGTATATCAAGAAGAATAGCTCTAACTGTTTCATCACCACCTAATTTATAATTAATAACTACTTTTTGATTAATTGTTTCCCAAAGATGTCTAAACTCTTCATAATTACTCTGTCGAACAGTTACATATTGTTTGTTAGTATTCGCTTTACGTACTTTCTCTTTCTTCAATGTACTATTTAACTCTGGGTACATAAAGAATAGTTCTTCATGTTTCCCCTCCATAATAGTAGACTTCCGATCAATAATACGCTTTTTATACAACCCATCAAAAATAATATCTTCCGACTCATTATAAATCTTAGCTAATTCTATAAAATGCTTGTCCGTTAACTTTTGTATTTGTTCCCCAAACGCACTTTCATTAATTTCTTTTACTAGTTCATCTGCAAATCTTGTTTCTGTAAAATCTACAATGTAATTCAATTCAAACTGAGTATTTTTTACTCGAAACAGATTTTCATTTACAGGCAAACGTAGACCTCGTCCTACCTCTTGTAATTTAGAAATCTCACTACCTGATGATCTTAATTTGCAAATAGTGAATACGTTTGGGTTATCCCAGCCTTCTTTAAGGGTCCATTTTGAGAAAATAAATCTTCTTACATTCCAGTTTTTATCCAATTTGTAAGAAAGTAATTTTTCTTTATCTCTTAGTATTTCTTCAATTTCTCCTTGAATTTTTTCATCCTTGTCGGAGTTATCTTTAGAGAAATAACCACCATGTGTATCTTCGAGAGCTTCTAAACTAGCCATTAAATAACTGCCGTATTCTTCACTAACT
Organism: Caryophanales bacterium; assembly: GCA_031546705.1. Lineage (GTDB taxonomy): Bacteria > Bacillota > Bacilli > Bacillales > JAVBJX01 > JAVBJX01. The sequence goes on along the minus strand of JAVBJX010000068.1, from coordinate 7,498 downwards.
CCTTCTTCCAACAAAGATTCTATTTTTTCTTTTACGAACTTCTCAAAAATATTTTTTATATAAGGTGTACGTCCTTCCGATTTCCTATAAGCATGCACATCATCAATAAAGAATAAAGTGAGTGGTTTAATTTTTACTGGAAGTAAGAAAAACTCTTTCTCTTTTTCAAAATGTAAATCAACAGCTTGTTTAATTAATACCTCTTGATAAGTTTCTGAAAAAGAAGTTGGATGTATTGCCTGATTCTTTTCTAAAGATATACCATTTGTTAATTCAACAATATTTTTACTTAATCTCTCAATAGAAATTCCATGTAAATCTGAGGAAATAGTAGTTAAACTATCACCTTTCTCCAATTTATAAGACCGTTCATTATTTTCATCTACAAACTTAAATGATGCTACTATTCCATCAGTATTTATTAATGTTAGTTTCGCATTTTTTCGCCCTTCAAACTTTGGAACATGCACAACTACCCCTTTTACTAAATCTTCATTAAAAGCTTTTACTGCATCTAAATCATAAAGTAAATTCTCGTAGTCTTTTTTTCCTTTATTTTTTTCAGGAAAGGTAGCACCATAACGAATCATACACTGCGGTTCCAGCTTTAGTAAATTCTCATACGACTTTCCTGAACGTTTGTATCTATGTGGTTCGTCAATGATAACAAATGGTTTTGTTCTTGCTAAGAGTTGGTAAGGTGTTTCTGCATTACCAAAGAAAGAACTATCATCAAATATCTTACTCATGGTAGTTGAATTTAGCATGCCAGTATTAACTAATAGCACATGAATCTTTTTATCATAAAAAGTAGCTCTCACAAAGTTAGAAATTTCTAATGGAAAGTATTCTCGCTTATTCTTAGTTTTTTTTTGACTGCTAAGAATATGAAGTTCTATCGTCCTTCCATACTCTTCTTTAAAGTGAAGTCGTGTTCCTTCTGACTTTAGAAATTGCTCAGTTCCTGCTTTAATAGGAAGTGTTGGAACAACAATAATAAACTTATTGATATCAAATTGACTATTTAATTCAAAGACGGTCTTTGTATAAGTATATGTTTTACCTGTACCAGTCTCCATTTTTATATCTAAATTAAAATTTTTATTTACTTCTGGTATGACTCCCTTAATATTATTTCTTTTTTGTATCTCACTAATATTACCGAGTAGTCCACCTTTATTTAATTCAAATATATGATTACACATACTGTTTGTACGTGCTCTTATCAATACATCATTAAATACACTAATAATCGCTTCAAGTGCTCTCTCTTGATGAGGGAGATTTCTTTCAAAGTTGAATCCCATATCAATACCTCACCTCTACATGAATATCGGCGGAGCTATGACCGTTACGTAAATGCTTCATATTATCTTGTAAAGAAGCAATTGTTTCTGTTGCAAAACTATATCCAAAAAGAACAATCTTATTAATTTTAAACTCTATTGCTTCTTTCTCCACTTTTTCAATTAGTACTTTTAAATTAGTATCTATTGTAAATTCTCCATCTAATAGATAAAGTGTATGTTCAGCTTTATAAGCTACATAACCAGCTCCTAAATCAATTTCTTCATAGTTAACAGTTAGAGGATGTGCATCTTCTAACATCCATGTTGTTAAAACTGTTTCCTTACCAAATTGATTTAATATTGTGTTGTCACTTAATAGAGCTCCCGTAAACGTAAGCATTTTGGAAAGATCATTTTCAGAAATTTTTTCGGTAATAGCTTTTGTTTCGAATACCTTAAATCCAATTTTGACACCTGTTTCTTGATGAATTTTTTGAGAAGCTCTTTTTACTCTTTCAATCCCTATACTAGTTATTTTTTGTTCTAAACTATTTATAGCACAAAAATTATATGCATTTTTATTTTTTTCCTTTTTTATATCCTCTTGAATCTGCACAAGTATAAATTTAATATTATTCAAACCATTATTAACTTCCATTATAGCTTGTGCAGTAGTAGCTGAACCTGAGAAAAAATCTAAAACAATCCCCTCATCTTCTTCGAATATTACATTTATAAAATACTTTATTAAATCAACTGGTTTAGGATTATTAAACACATTTGATTGGAATAGCTCTAAAATTTCATCACTACCTTCACTAGTTAAACCATATTTCGTTAGAACTTTTTCTTTAAAATATAAACTTCTTGGTTTCTTTCCTTTAGGCAATCTTTGTTTAAAATATACTCCCCACCCATCTTCTTTTTGCACTATTTTAACTTCCCCGGAATTTAGATTGTCGTAGAAAGTTGTCTCTGATCTAAGCCAACTAATTGGATTACCGTATTTATCCTTCTCTAATAATGTCCCATCTGGACAGCTAATGGGGTAGTACTGCTTTGCAGACTTTCTTTTAAATGTGTCCCAATAATATTTACCCTGTTCATCTTCTTCCTTATATCTAGCTAAATAACCCTCTTGATAGTCCTCAAATAGTGGCGGAAGATTTGTTTTCTTTTTTGCATACATAGTCACATATTCATGTTCAATAGCAATATGAGTAGAATCATTTCCTCCACCTTTTTTATTTTGCCAAACAAAGTTCGTAACAAAATTCTCCTCACCAAAGATTTCATCACAAACTAATTTCAAATTAGCTTGTTCAATATCATTTATTGAAATAAATATCACACCATCCTCTTCTAACAGTTCTCTTGCAATAAACAATCTTGGATACATAAAAGTTAACCAAGCACTATGTGAATTTGATTTTCGTTCAGTAAATTCCAAAACACGTTTAGCTTCTTCAATATCTATATTTGCTAATTCTCCCAATTTATCTGGGGTAAAATTAAAATTGTCTTGATAAATAAAGTCATCGCTTCCAGTATTATACGGTGGATCAATATATACCATTTTTATTTTCCCTGTATAGGCGTTCACTAAATGTTTTAGCACATTTAAATTATCGCCTTTGATATAAACATTTTGAGATCTCTTATTTTCTTCTATGGAGTTATGTTCTAAATCTGGTGAAACAACTGTCTCTGTTTCTAAATTAGCAATAATTTTGGCATAAGATTTCCCTAACCAGTTTAAAGAATACCCTTCCCTTACAATGTCCATTTCCTCTGACAGTTCTGTTTCTAGTTTCTTAAAATCAAGATTCCCTTCTCTTGTAAAGCATTGCGGAAAATTAACTTTAAGCAATTCTAATTTATCTGCTACAATATCAAAATTCTGGTTCTTTTCAAATTTTTCTCTCATCAACTACAACCCTCCATATCAATATATAGTACTGAATTAAATGTTTTTAAGTTATTATTTTTTATTATTAACCAACACATCTGTTAAATTTTTTGTGTTTTTAATTTTATCAAATGATGTATATCTTGGAGATTGTGGTGCTTTTCCTTTACCAGTAGAATCCAGTTTTACATGATTTATTTCTCGTGCAGTGTTCTTAAAGTATAAAATATACTTATCTGTGTCTTTATATTTCTCAATAGTAGAAATTTCAGCGTAATGAGTAATGGCAGAGATAGGTGCTACTCTATAAGCAGCTATATACTTTATTCGGCTAAGCATAGCAGTTGAAATCCGAATTGCGTACCAACAATTTTCTCCTAAAAAAACTTCTTGAAAGCCATCTTCTCTTGCTGGAACAACAATTGTATCTATTTCATCAACATCACTAATAACCGATAGTTCTTCAACGACATCTTCTTGAAATGGAGTGAATCTATGAATCTTTTCGTTATTACAAATAAAAGTTTGCACTTCAATGATATCTGTATCTATATTCAGCTTTGATAGTACCCTAGTTAATTGATCTTCTATGCTATCAATAACTACAATAATTGCAATATCCTTATCAACTGTAACTCCATCCATTAGTGCATTAACATTACTATATTTCGATTTCTCAAGAAAATTATCAATCCGCTTCTTTTTTTCATTATCAGCAGAAATTTGTTCTAATAACAATTTTTTTATTGTGTTTCTTGACATATCAGAAGAGATAGCAAATCTAAGTAATTGCTCTCCAATATGCCCATATACATCATGATTAGAACGCTCAATTTCAACAAAATATAATTGTGGATTTTCATGAAATTTCAAATCCAAATAATAACCATCAGGGATTGCTGCTCCTTCTTTTAGTTTTCCAATTTTCTTCTTTATATCAAAATATATTCCATCTACACCAAAGATGCTATCCACGTTGCTTACTATCATTTTTTCGTACTCATTTTCATTTGAGTACACATATGGAATAAATATTTGATTTTTATCATTAATAAGTCTATACACTCAGATCACCTCTCTTGGATATTACTAATCAAAAAATTATACACGTTCTAATTGCCTTTGGTAAACTAGGTTCATATTTTATTTTAACATATCAGAAAGCTTCAACTCAATCACTATCATTTAAAGTTAGGTTTCAGTATATATAACCCTAAGCTATCCAAATTAATTAAAAAATGGACAAAAGGCTCTCTCCTTCTGTCCATTTTTTAATTTTTTAATTTCCTAATTCTCCAAAAACTCCTCAATCTGCTCCTTATGATGCAAATCATGTTCAATCAATCCTTGAAAATACTCACCTAATAACAATTTTTTAGAACCAATTTGATACATTGGTTCTAATTTTTCAGAAGATATTTCCTGAATAAGAGACACTAACCTCCCTCTTACATCTACAAACCGCTGAATTAATTCTTCCTTCTGTACAGAATGAGCATATACAGATGCTTCTTTATTAATTTTCTCCACATCTACTTTGATTTGGAAAAAATTCGACAAGTAGACAACTTATTAAGGAGTATTTCCACTAATAAGTTGTCTCCATTTATTATTCAATCTTCTCCAATAATTCTGTTGCTCTCCATTTATCAACAGGTGGTGAAAAATAATATCCTTGTATTAAATCACATTTCAGTACTTTTAATTCATTTAATTGATTTTCTGTTTCTACACCTTCAGCAATTACTTCAAAATTTAACTCCTTAGAAATACGAATAGCATTTTTTAATAGTATTTCATCAGGATGGTTGGTTCCAATAAAATTCACATATTCACGAGCAATTTTGATTTGATCAATTGGCACTTTTGTTAAACTTGTTAGAGAACAAAATCCCGTTCCAAAATCATCAATCGCAATTTTAAATTTCATCTCTTCTTTTAGTTTCTTTAACAGATTCACGATGTTTTCATCTGTATAGAACGGGTATGTTTCTGTCACTTCCAACATCACCAACTCTGGAAGAACATGGCACTCTTCCACAATTTTTTTCGCTCTTTCAGCAAAATCAGCTTGTTGTAATTGCCGTACAGATATGTTGACAGACATTTGCAGTGGAATGGTATACATGTTCATCCACTGTTTCAGTTGTTGACATGCTTCTTTTAATACCCATTCCCCTAGTGGAACAATCAGCCCTGTTTCTTCAGCAAGTGGAATGAAGTTTATTGGAGAAATTCTCCCCCTCACCGGATGGTTCCAACGAACAAGAGCTTCAAAACCAATCAGTTTTTTAGCAGTTGAATATTGCGGTTGATAGTGTAGTTCCAGTTCATTTTTAGAAATAGCTACTTGCAAATCTTTTTCCAAAATAAATTGTTCCTCAAAAGAATCTTCCATTTCCTTAGAATAAAAAGCTATTCTTTCAATAGACTGTTTCTTCAGCTTGTTTAATGCAAGCTTACTGCTATTTAATAAGCTATCTATCATTTGTGCATTCGTAGGAAATGTCGAACTAGCAATACGTAAACCAATTTTGATGGAATCTCCATTCACTGCGAATGGTTTTTCGGAAACAGATAAGATTTCTTCAAATACTCCTTCTATTTCTTTCCTATTTGTGTAGCCAATAAGTATGGCAAATTCATCTCCATTTAAACGATATACTTGTTTAATATTTACTGGATATTTATTTATCTTTGCAGAAAATCGTTCTGATACATCTATTAATAACACATCTCCAATTTTATTTGTAAAAAAAGAATTGATATATCGAAAGCGTTCAATATCGACAAGAAGTAAAGAAAATGGAGTTACTTTATCAATTAATTTTTGTGCATCTAAAAATAATTTTTGTCGATTCGGAAGTTCCGTTAATTGGTCAAAATGAGCAATTACTTGTAAAGAATTTTTTTTCTTCTCTAGTTCGTTTGTTAAACGTTCCTCAATGCTTTTAATATAAGCAATCCGTCGCCAGTATACAGGGAAAATAGCTAGAAGTACTATCCCAAAATAAATTGACACTGTTTTTAATAATATAAGAAGAACGATATTAATAACCATTGCTCCTGCAAAATACGCATCATAATAACGAGGTGACTTCGGCTCATCCATATATAAGATTTCTTCATCCAGACTAGTTATCTGTTTAATGAATGTATAAAAGATAACACTAAACGTTAACACATTTAAGAAACCTAGTAATGGTAAAGGGATCCAAAAATTCTGTATAGCAAGGTTCACAGCAACCATTATCCCCCACAACACATAGCAGAAAATAGAAACAATATATAACATAAAAGTTTTTTTCTTTATTAGAATTCGATCCGTATATATAGGAGCATACATCAAAAATGTCAAAAAAGTAGTTAATCCTAACACACAAAAAAGTATTTCTACATGAAAAAATGATACATTCATAGAATAAATTTTTTCTAAAAGAAGATCGATACTACCGATAGTAAATAAAAACATAGTGAGCAACATTGTTCCAGCAATAAGCACTATATCCATTACAACTTTTTTGCTAACACGAATAGAAAGATTACAGAGCAAACAAATCAAGGTGATTGTCGCTTCTATATAATTAAGTACACTATACGGAAGATAATCAATTATATTCGTTTCTGATAGTGCAATGTCACTGCCAAATACTTGAAAGGGACGAACAGTAGAAAAAAGAGTATTACATAAAGCCACTATGAATAAAACAATTAAAATCTTAAAATAAGAAGTAAACTCCTTACGAACATATGGCTTCAGCCGTAGTGCTAAATATAGAATAAAACCTAATTGAGCAAGTTGAATCCCATTCATTAATGGATAGTCTTTTGTATTGACCATCTGGAATGGAACAAAGTATAGAGATACAAGAGCAAGCAAGGCTGTTATGATAATAGAGTATTTGGTTTGTGTATATATTTTTGTAATATTATTAGACAAAGATTTTATTCTCCTTATATGTAAGTCATTCAATAAATACTATAGAATGATAATAAAAAACTTAGATATTGATCACTTTGTATTCTTACTAAAGACCTATATTAAAACTCCCAAATACAGTGCATCAAATTATATTATATCCTATTTAAGTGTTAAAACGAAATATTATTTTTAGCAATTGAATAATTATTTTTTTTATAAATAAATTCTGGCTCTTTCCCAAAATCTGTTCTTGACAAAATAGGACAATAAAAAAATCTGTATAGCCGTTATATTGAAAGTAAAAATAACCGCTAAAATGAGGTTCACTGTACTATAATTAAAAGATTATTTTGGCGTGTAATGAAAATCATAGATGCT
>JAVBJX010000017.1:0-67886 GCA_031546705.1 Caryophanales bacterium | reverse complement strand
AGCATCTATGATTTTCATTACACGCCAAAATAATCTTTTAATTATAGTACAGTGAACCTCATTTTAGCGGTTATTTTTACTTTCAATATAACGGCTATACAGATTTTTTTATTGTCCTATTTTGTCAAGAACAGATTTTGGTGTTGACCCATATATATTCAAGTTTTTTTATTTAATTACTCTACATCTTTATCAATTTTCTCCATCAATACCAAACATTCCACTATTAATCAATTTTCATTCTGTTGTAGATCTATTCTTATTCCAAGGGAGATATTTACGAGTAGCTGGAAATAACCAACGATCTAGACCGAATTTACCAGCGTTTAAACCTGCAAACAGAATAATAATCTCACCCAAAATAAAAGCCGGATTCGATGAAACTGTTCCTGCAAATAAAAATGAAAAGTTCATCAATAAAGCAAAAAAAGCTGCGACTGTAGTTAAACATCCAAGAATTAGTCCAAGACCAATAAGAAATTCAGCCCACGGAATAATAAAATTAAATAATTCAGCATTTGGCAATGCAAAATTTTCAAGAAAACTATTATACCAACCATAAAGAATACTTTTATCTGGACCTTTTACAGGATTACTCACTACAAACTGTAGATAACCAGTTGCATCAAATCCTTTTTGTAACTTTTCAAGACCATGTGTAAACCAACAATAACCAAGCCAAATTCTTAATATAGCAAGAAGTCCAGCTGCAACAGTACTTTCTCTTAGCCATGTTATCATAACAATATTCTCCTTTCACATACTTTGGGCTTTCTATGATAATTTTTAACGACTTAACAATATCGTGAACTTATTAGAAATAATTTATTCGTATTTCAAATTTTGCCCTTTGATTTTATCTGGATCAGAATATTACAGACTCATCATGAGATTGTTTTGTGCATTAAGATCAACAAGCAGTACTCTTTTCTTTTATTTCTCATGAAGAATACTAATAGATCCTGCAGAATAAATGCATAAAAATATCTATTTTGATAACGAAATTGCTACACTGTAATATTCTCCTATACTCTTTATTTTTATTCATCTTCTCCGATCTCGTCTTATCTATGTTTCTTTAACGCTAAATAAACTCCATTTTTTACAGCAAATAAAAAAGAGCATAGAAATGACAAAAAGCACCCGAATAGGCTTATTCGGAATGCCTTTTGTCTCCAGTCTAAGAAGGTGTCTAATTAACATCTTCTTTTTTATTTAATCTATAATTGCACCATCGGTAGGTTAAACTAATACGTAGGTTTTCCTACCTTGCCTGCTCCCCTGCACTAACCCCTGCAATTCGTCCAGTCACGAGTGCCGCAGTAATATTATAACCGCCTGTATATCCATGAATATCTAAAATTTCCCCACAGAAATAAAGGTTAGGAACCAATTTACTTGCCATCGTTTTCGGTTCGATTTCTTTGATAGAAACACCGCCACCCGTCACAAAGGCTTTTTCAAAATTAAGCGTACCATTCACAGGAACTGGAAATTTCTTAATTAGTTCCGTAAGCTTACGCCATTTATCATGTGAAATTGTTCCCATTTGTTGACTGCTATCAATACTTGCTTCATCTACAAGAAAGAGCAGGTAACGTTCTGGTATGCCCAGTTTTAGTCCATGTTTAACTGACTTTTTACTATGCTGATTCACACAGAGAATAATTTCTTGAAATATATCTTCCGCACTCATTTCAGGTTTCACATCAATAGTCACAATGACTTCATCACATTGATATTTCTGCAAATTTTTTCCAACAAACTGACTACATCGTAATACTGCTGGTCCTGACAAACCAAAGTGGGTGAAGATCATATCCATTTGATGTGTTATCACTGCTTTGCCCTTCGGATTCAGTACAGACACAGCAACATTAGCTAAAGACAAACCTTGCAGATATTTTTTCTGAATAAAAGGTGCATTGGAAGTGAGAGGTACCTCCGTTGGAAATAAATCGGTAATCGTATGACCCGCTTTCTTAGCCCACTTATAACCATCTCCCGTACTCCCTGTTTGCGGTACTGACTTACCACCTGTGGCAATAATAATTGCTTTAGTCGAAATAATTTGTTCATTACTAGTAACGACACCAACTGCTACTTCCTGATCAAACAGAACTTTTTTCACAGTTGTATCTAGCAAAAAATGACCGCCGAGTTGTTGGAAGTGCTCAACTAGAGTCTTTACCACTGTTTGTGCATTATTACTCACCGGAAACATACGTCCATGATCTTCTTCCTTGAGCGGTACGCCAAGTTTAGTAAAAAAAGTAATAATATCTTCATTATTAAATTGCGAGAAGGCACCATAAAGAAATCGACCATTTCCAGGAATATGCTTAATAATTTCTTCGACTGGCAATCGATTCGTAACGTTACATCGGCCGCCTCCCGAGATCGCTAACTTGCGTCCCAAACGATTGCCTTTCTCAATTAATAAAGTCTTTACACCATGCTCAGCAGCAGCAATACTCGCCATCAAACCAGCAGGCCCACCACCGATTACAATACAATCATAATACATAAGCTCACTCCATCGTTTCAGGAAAATTTTTATAAAAAAATGCAGGATTTTATTGTACCTTTTTTTAAAAAAATAGAAAAGCGTAAAATAGTGATTAGGCTAACTTCACAGTTCAAATGTTCAGAAGTCTTATGACTTCATTTTTAAGATTGATGCGTACCATAAGTGATAGTAAAGAAAAGTTAAATTTAGTTTTTAGGAGAGTGGATTGAACCTCTCATGACTAGAAGTCACGAGATTCCTAAGTACAGAAACCTAACGGCTTCTAATTGATTAGGCTATCCCCACAGTCCCTGTGGTTAGAAGTCTTATCGCTTCATTTCTAAGATTGATACTTGCGTTCAAATCTCTATCATGATGTGTGTTACATTTTGGACAACCCCATTCACGAAGATTGAGATATTTCACGTCTTTGTTTCGGTATCCGCAACAAGAACATAGTTGAGAACTGGCAAATGTCTTGGATACAGCGATAACATGCTTGCCATACCATGTTGCTTTGTACTCAAGCATGGTGCGAAATTTCGCCCAAGATACTTCACTAATGGCTTTGGCTAATTTTTGGTTTTGTAACATATTCGATACTTGCAAATCTTCTATACCAATCACATCGTGGTTTTTGATGATTTTAGTAGAGATTTTTTGTAAGTAATCTGTTCTTGCGTTAGTGATTCTTTCATGGATTTTCGCAACTTTGATACGTTGTTTCTGATAATTTTTTGATTCAGATAGCTTTCTTTGTTGTTTATTAGCTAATTCCTTTCTTCTGGAAAGAATACACTGTGCATTCGCTAACTTTTCTTCTAGTTTACGAAACCATTTTGGATTTTCATACGGTGTTCCATCAGACAGTTTGGCGAAGGTTTTTATCCCCACATCCACTCCAATAGAAGAATTTGTTTTTTCTAGTGGTTGTACTTCCACTTCCGCAAGAATGGATACAAAGTATTTATCGGTTGAATTTCGTCTGATGGTAGCGTTTAGAATACGTCCTTCTACTTCTCGACTTTTGGCGAAACGAACAAGACCAAGTTTAGGCAGTTTGATTTTATTATCTACAATAGCAATGTTTCCGTTTGTGTGTTTAGTTGTGTAGGATTGCACTTTGTTGTTTTTAGACTTGAAACGAGGAGCATCATTTTGTTTTTTGAAGAATCTTGTGAAAGAATCTGACAAGTTTTTGAGAGAAGATTGCAGAGAAACACTATCTATCTCTTGGAGCCAGATAGTTTCTTCTTGCTTTTTTAATTCGGTTAGTTGAGATGAACAAGTATTGTAAGTCAAGCCTTTTCCTGTTTCTTTGTACGTATCGTTCCACAAAGAAAGAAAATGATTAAACACAAAACGGCTACAACCAATCGTCTTGGCGATTAAAATTTCTTGTGTTTTGTTTGGATAGATACGAAACCTATAGGCTTTGTTTACAATCACTGTGTTCACCTCACTTTCTGATTTTGAATGTATTGTCGTATTTGTGCTTCTGTATGTTCGCTAACCGTTGCCACAAAATAAGAAGGATTCCAAAGATGACCTCCCAATAGTTTCTTTTTTAGCTGTGGAAACTCTTTAAAGAGCAATCTTGTTGAAACTCCTTTTAATGCTTTGATCGTACTTGGAATGAAATGTTGTGGTGTACAATCAATTAATAGATGGATATGGTCTCAATGGCTTTCGATTTCTGAAATGATGAAGCCGTTGTCTATAGCAATTTGATGTAGCATTTCCTTTAATCTTGTGTCAACATCATTAACTAATACTTTATGACGATATTTTACGCACCATACCACGTGATATTGGATAGCGTACACATATCCTCTACCATATTTCACTTCTGGCATACTATCACCTCAAATACAGCATGACATATGTCGGATAACTGACGTGTCCAAAGACACGCCTTATCCGAAGCTGATTCATCTCATGATTGAAATCACGAGTGTTCTCGGCTAATTCATAAATAAAAAAAGTCGCCCTCTAAATGTGGGCAACTTTATTATTTATTTTTGATTGGCTAATTCATGAATTTTCACTTTAACTTTCTTCACCATAGCTCTCTATAATTGAATAATATTAATCAACTATTATAATCCATCATACATTGCTGTCTTAAAAAATACCTTGAAATAAATGAGGAATTGTGGTAAATTAATATAGAATCACACTTTTTTCACAATAATGTATAGTAGTCCTTATTTTAATTTTATATCATAATCACCTTTTTGTCAACCCCTATTTTAATTTTTTAAAGGAGCGGATAATATGAACAAAAAACTTCATCAAGAACAAGAACGAGTTGATAACGTACTAAAAAAAATTACGGAGCAGATTAGCAAGTTAGAAGGTGAAACTGTTCAACGGCGGCAAGAAGTAGTCGATACTCGCAAAAACTTTTGGGATGAAGTCAAGGTTAATATAGATAATTTTGATGATTATCTTGAGACGATTATCAGCTTGAGACAACAGGCTCAGATATTGTCTGTAAGCCAAATCAGTCATAGACAAGTCTCCGATCGGTTGTCCGCCCTTCGTCGAATGAAGGAGATCCCTTATTTCGGACGAATTGACTTCACCGAAGAAGGAACTTTCGATTTGGAACGTATTTATATAGGAGTCTCTACGCTTAGGGATACAAACGGAGAGACTATCTTAATCTACGACTGGCGAGCACCAATCTCGAGTATTTACTATGATTACTCACCAGGCTCGGTAGATTATGATACACCTGGAGGCAAAGTTCACGGCATATTAGATCAAAAATGGCAATATATCATCCGCAACGGCGTAATTGAATCAATGTTCAATACGAGCATCACAATCGGAGATGAAATTTTACAGAATGTGCTTGGCAAGAATACAGACAAACATATGCACAGTATAGTGGCCAGCATTCAAAAAGAGCAAAACCAAATTATTCGTCATGATAAAGGACGGTTGCTCATCGTTCAAGGTGCAGCCGGAAGTGGAAAGACATCAGCTGCCCTTCAACGAATTGCTTACTTACTTTATAAACATCGTGACTTTCTGAAAGCAGATCAAATTATTCTATTTTCGCCTAACGCAATGTTTAACAACTATGTATCTAGAGTGTTGCCAGAACTTGGCGAAGAGAATATGCAGCAAGTTACATTTCAGGAATACTTGAGTCATCGGCTGAGCGACGCATTTCAAGTAGAGGATAACTATGGGCAATTAGAGTATGTGCTGACTGCAGTGAATGATCCTTCCTATCAGACTAGGATTGCAAGTATTCGATTTAAGGCATCGACTCGGTTTTTCGAGACAATCAAAACATACAGAAATTCACTAGAATTATCTGGAATGATTTTCAAAGGAATTAAATTTAGGGGGAAAACAATTATTTCCTCTAAACAAATTACCGAAAGATTTTATGGCAACGATACTTCTCTTCGCTTTAATAACAGACTTGAGAAGTTGACTGAATGGCTACATGAGCGAATCAATGAAACCGAGAAGATTGAACTGAAAAAGCCATGGGTACAGAATGAAATTGAATTACTTAGCAATGAAGATTATCAAAAGATTTATACCTATTTATCGAAAAAACAGGGCTTTACAGAAGAATCGTTTGATGATTATGAGAGAGAGCGCAAATTACTTGGTCGAATAATCGTTCGCAAGAGGTTGAAGCGGCTACGTGAATCGATTCAAGCACTTCATTTTGTCGACATGAAAGGAATATATAAGCGTTTGTTCACTGAATCAACACAGATTGAACTATGGATTGATGGGGAAACACCTGAAGAGTGGGAAGATATTTGTCTGCTAACTATAAAAATGCTGGATGCAGGCAAACTTTTTTATGAGGATGCTACTCCGTTTTTACTTTTAAAAGAGTTAATTCAAGGATTTCAAACAAACGTTTTAATCAAACATGTGCTTGTAGACGAAGCACAAGATTATTCTCCGTTTCAATTCGAGTTTTTGAAACGTTTGTTTCCTTCGGCACAAATGACTGTACTCGGAGACTTTAACCAAGCAATATTCACTCATTCCAATGAGATGGTCGATTTCCACACACTTGAAGGCTTATACGGATCGAATGAAACAAATTCGATAAACTTGACCCGAAGTTACAGATCAACAAGACCAATTGTGGAATTTACACGCAAACTACTACCCGAAGGTGAACTAATTACCCCTTTTGAACGCAATGGTGAGAGACCTGTGCTGACACAAGTGTCCAATCGTGATGAATTGCACCAATGTATAGTTTCTAAAGTCTCAGACTTGCGAAACCGTCAGTATAAGACGATAGCGGTTATATGTAAATCCGCGGCAGAAAGCATCACAGCATATGACTCTTTAAAAGACATCGAAGAAATCAAGCTCGTGAAAAGTGGCTCAATTGAATACGAGCAAGGCGTTGTCGTCATACCAGCATATTTAGCCAAAGGTATCGAATTCGACGCAGTTATCATTTATGACGCATCGGCACAAGTATACGGAGATGAGAGCCTGCGTAGATTGTTTTATACAGCTTGCACTCGAGCTATGCATTATTTGCAACTTTATAGTGTTGGTGAGCCGAACTCCTTTATGCTCGACGTTTCATCATCTATGAGTTTAATTTAAAATGTACCCTATAGAGTAGACACTTTGAAAAAAGTTCTGCCCTATAGGGTACATTTTATCATTACTAATTCATCATCTTTTCTGAATAAAAGGTGCATTTGAAGTAATGGGTACTTCAGTTGGAAACAAATCGGTAATCGTATGAACAGCTTTCTTAGCCCAACGATAATCATCTCCGTACTACCTGTTTTCGGTACTGACTTACCACCTGTGGCAATAAGAATGGAGCTTTAGTCGAAATAGTTTGTTCATTACTAGTAACGACACCAACTGCTACTTGCTGACCAAACAGAACTTTTTTCACAGTTGTATCTAGTAAAAAATGACCGCCGATTTTTTGGAATCGCTCAACTAGAGTCTTAACCACTGTTTGTGCATTATTACTAACTGGAAACATCGATCCATGGTCTTCTTCCTTGAGTGGTACGCCAAGTTCTGTAAAAAAAGTAATAATATCTTCGTTATTAAATTGTGAGAAGGCACTATAAAGAAATCGACCATTTCCAGGAATATGTTTAATAATTTCTTCGACTGGTAATCGATTCGTAACGTTACATCGGCCGCCTCCCGAGATCGCTAACTTGCGTCCCAAACGATTGCCTTTCTCAATTAATAAAGTCTTTATGCCATGCTCAGCAGCAGCGATACTCGCCATCAAACCAGCAGACCCACCACCGATTACAATACAATCATAATTCATATGCTCACTCCATCTTTTCGTTATACTACATACATTTGCATTTGCCCAACATCTTGATGAATCAATTTCTCAACTTTTAAATACATTAACACAAAGCACTTCAAAATGTAATCATAAAAAACAGGTTCTTTCCAAAATCTGTTCTTGCGTACATTTAACTAATCTGTATACTTCATTTTTGTGTTGGGTAGTGCTTTCATTATAGTGAAGATACGAATGTTTTTTTCTTTTTTTGCTTACATTATTTTGTCAAGAACATATTTTGGTGTTGAGCCTTTATTTTCTTTCGTATTTCTCTTTCCATCTTTCTTTATCTATTTTTACCTTTTCAACATTTATATCAACCACTTCAAATATATCCATATAGTCAATACCAAGAACCTGAGTAATAGCATGAGCATACAAAAGCTTCCAAGTTGAACGATTGTCTATTAAATTCATAAATCCTTTATATTGCAGGTCTAATCCGTACTTTTCTTGAATTGTATAATGTAATTCAATAAAATCCATATTGCGACTTTCAATTATATGTCTTAATTTTTCTTTATTTAATAATATTTCTTTTTCATGAATGGTTGCTGTTCTTTGCCCTTTTTTTAAGTGCATTTTATAACATTCCTTTTCTATTTATTTTAAAAACAAAATTAATATAATAATGTTCACCATCAAATGTAATTTTCCTTTGCCTTGCAACAAACGAGAAATCTCTGCCAAGTCCCAAAAGAAATTTTTGCAAGTCATATAAATTCGGAGTATGCCGTAATCCTAAAAATTCTAAAACATACAGATCACGAATAATGTCCTTTGCATCAATTCTTTTTTCTGACTTCCAAATTTCATTACGAACTTTATCTTTATCTTGTCTAGAAAACAAATGTTGACAATAAAAACTATTAGAGTTCTTGCGAAACAGGAAAGTATATGAGATACTCAAATAAAAACGAGTGAGAATAATGAAATACGAAACTGTATCCAACTACCCAGATGAAAAATTCAGACGAATAACAGGAGTAAAGAGAAAAACATTTGATAAAATGATAGAGATACTAACAAGTGCCTATCAACAAAAGCATACACAAGGTGGAAGAAATGCAAAACTATCCATTTCAGCAATGTTGCTTGCAGCACTTGAATACTGGAGAGAATATAGAACATATGCTCATATTGCCGCAAGCTACGGAGTAGATGAAAGCAATATATATCGATCCATCAAATGGGTGGAGGATGTCTTGATTAAGGACGGAACATTTTCTCTTCCAGGTAAAAAAGCTTTGCTGAACAGTGATGTGCAATACGAAATCGTACTGATTGATGCAACAGAAACGCCAATCGAACGTCCTCAAAAAAACAAAAACACTACTATTCTGGAAAAAAGAAACGACACACCTTAAAAACACAGGTTATTGTCGACAAATGTTCAAAAGAGGTCATTTGTACCGCCTTTAGTAATGGTAAAAAGCATGATTTCAGACTATTTAAAGAATCCAATACGCATATAGCCCCACACATCCAAGCAATAACAGACACAGGATATTTGGGCATATCCAAAATACATAATAATTCTGCCCTTCCAATAAAAAAGAGCAAGAAAAAACCTTTAACTAAGCAAGATAAAGCCTTCAATCACCGTGTTTCCAGTGATAGAGTTACTAACGAAAATGTGATTGGTTTAATTAAACAGTTCAGAATTATTGCAGACAAATATCGCAACCGAAGAAAACGATTTGGTTTACGTTTCAATTTAGTTGCTGGTATTTGTAATTTTGAACTGTTATTTTAGTTTCGCAAGAACTCTATTGATTTGTCGCTCAAGCTGGCGTGCACTCCAATTTACCTTTACGCATTCATCCAATAAAATATTCGATCCCTTTTATCTTCCACTTTCAACAGCATTCAATAGTGTGTCTAACTCAATGATGTTAGGACATAAGTCTTTTTAAACGATTTTTAATGAAATGAATGGCTACCTAAAATGTTGATTTTACGCTACTTTGGCAGCCATTCATTTCATGAGGATAGAGCAATTCGGGTGTTTTTTATCCGTTTTCATACAAAAACTTCTCGTTTTCATTTTTGATGGTGACCACTAGCTCACGGCTGTTTGTCCCATCCTCATTTGGAAAAGCAAGATAAAAAGTAAGCATACTATTAAGATTACGGACAATAAATCACTTTATAGAATACTTATTTACTATGAATTCACTTAAAGATATGGCATCATCCTGCACTTTACTAACATCGAACATTCCATTGGCTAAACGTCTAGTAGCAAAAAGAATGAAACCCCATCCTTCCTTCTTAATCCCCCAATCATATGCAAAGCTAGTTTCTAACGCTGCCATTTCAAGAATTTGTTGAACTTCTTCTAACCGAGTGTGTCCATTAAACCATATTCTAGGAGCTTTTCGTCCATGACCGTCACAACTCATGCACGTATATAATTTCGCCTTGTTAAAAGCGAATACTAAACTAGCGATTCCATAATCTAACTCAAAAATCGGAATATCATTAATAGAATCTAATACTAGTTCTACTCTTGGAATATTCTTCCATTTAAAATCTTCTCTTGTAGAAGTCTCTATATGTAACAATAGTTCGTCAGAAACGGAGGAATTCACTCGAATCCCTCTTATACCAGCTTCTACTGAAATTCCAAGATCCATCAATAAAGATAGCATTTCATTATAATTCCTCTCAGAGAACCATCTGTCTAGAACAATCTCACCTTCTACTACATCAACCCAAAACCCTCTTCTACGTAAACTATTTCTAAGATCTATCAAATGCTTTTTTTTCATATTAACATTCCTTCCCTTAGTTTTTTTGAAAAGCAGCTCCGAATCCTAGATTTTGATATACAGATAAATATTGATTTTTCCGAGCCTCATATGCTTGTCGAACTAAGTCATCTGCCACTTCTAATTGTTTTACCATTTCGTTTTGTTGTTCTAATGATACTAACGGAAAGTCAATAGACTTAATATCATTTGGAGTCAATACTGTTGTAATTGAACCACTTTGGTTAACTTCAAAATAATACTGTCCAACAGGGCTTTCCAAGAAACGTTTTATATATAATGGATTAACTTCACTATTCGAGGTAATACGAATGATAACAAACATATTTGATACTACTATCACTCCATCATATCCTGGAACTATGGCAATTTTCTGTTGAGTACCTCTACTTGATACAAGAATATCTCCAGGTTTGGCTGTCACTCGCTCAACATCTCTTGTTTGGATTGGGAATACATCTAATTTTTCAAACTGAATTTCCCCATTTTCTATATCTCGTATTTGTAGAACTGGATATCTTTTACCATCTGCATTTTCCATTTGTCTACGACTTGGTAGATTAACACCACGTATTACATCTGCGATATCACCTATTTCGATTAAGGATGGTGTTTCTCTTTCGTATTTCTTTTTATTAAAAATAATCGTACCAAATTCTGTTTTTATCTCTACATTTACAAAGTAGAGAGTAGGATTAAGGTCAAAATCATTTTTTTCAATTTCATTAATAGAAACAATTCGTGAGTACTTTTCTTTGTTCTCAAAAACATCCAAAGTATCAATAATTTTAGTGATATATTCTTGTTGTAAAAATTTCTGTGTTCTTGTACGCTCATAATCACCTTCAGCATTGATAAATTGTACTTTCCCTTTTTTATTGATAGGCTTATTTTTATTTAAGATAAGAAGAGCAACCTGAATACTAGTTCCACTAAATAAATTTGTTGGTAACGACACAATACTTTCAATTACATCATCTTTTAATAGAATAGATCTAATTTTTCTTTCAGTTGCCCCCCTTACAAGAGTTCCGAATGGCACGATTATTGCAGCCTTCCCTGTATTTTTTAAAGAAGCCAATGCATGTAAGATAAAAGCATAATCTCCTTGGGATTTTGAAGGTACACCATACAAATCAAAACGACCAAAAGGATCATTTACTGCGAAATTGTATCCCCAATCCCTAATACCTAAAGGGTAGTTGGTGAGAATATAATCAAACTGTTTTATTCGACCATTCTCTAACCACTTTGGATCCTGAATAGTATCGCCTAATCTAATGTCTCCCTTCTTCGGAATGATGTTATTAATGAATAAGTTTAGCTTTCCAATAATGAAGAGATCTTCATTTATTTCTTGCCCATAAACCGATATATCATATCCATGTTCAATGGCATAATCATAAGCAGATACTGTAATATTGGAAATTCCTGCTGTAGCATCATAAACTGTTCCGTTATTTAATTTTAAAGATTCAATCATTAATTGGATAAGACCTTTAGGAGTGAAGTCAAATCCTGTAGATGTTGAAAATAATTCTGGGATTAGATTATTAAAAAATTCTACCGTTGCATTTTTATCTTGATATTCCTCCCTAGTCATTCCGTATCTTCCAAAGAGGACAATTATTTTATAAAGGTCTTTTTCCTCAGCACATTTAAATGACTCATTAAGAAATACATTAGTCAGAGATGATTCCGTAGTCTCTATTTTTTTATATATAGTTGTCAAAATCTCTTTAACTCTACCTTCACTGTTTCTAATCTCATCTCTACTTGCAATTACTGTTAATTCACTTGAAAAATTCTTATGCTCCATTGCAAAGAATAAAGAATTTAGTTTTATTACCTCAACTGCTAAATATCTTTCAATTTCCTTTGAGTTAAATTGACGTTTTAGTTCACTTATAAATTTTAATGCTTTTTCTCTAATCATTATGTAACCTCCACAATTTCTATTTAAAGTATTTTCAATTCTTTTTTTCTGAGATGTAAAAAAAAGAGATTCTCTTATTAAACAACTCATTTACAGATTCAATGATACCTGAGATACCTCTACTTCTTAAGTATACTACTGGCGTAGAGTTTTTTTGAAAGTTATTTTACTTCCCACATTATTTCATCTTTGGGGTAGTAGTAATTCGTTAATTTAATAAATCCTTCTTTATTACCTTTATCAATTGCATCATTGATAAGTTGTTGAGGTGCTAATCTAAGCATGTATACCACTAAATCCTCTACTTCTTGATTGTATTCATATGGTCGATGAATTAAATCTTCTTCCTCTACTTCTTCATACTTTCTTAACATTTCATCTGTATATGAAAAAAAACCATCTATGTCAAGAGCATATTTATTGAATTCTACAGAAGTAATTGTTGCTTGTTTTCCTTTACAACCTTCCATTAAATATGAAAAATCATTTTTTCCAGAACCATCTTCATGATAATATGTCTTCCCAGCAACTAAATCCTCTCTAACTACAACTTTATCACCAACTTTAAATTTCATATAAAATTCCTCCCTTTATTTTCTCATCTCTTCACTTTTCTGCCTGTAATACCCAAAAGTTTTTCATACTTTTCATCTAACATATAAAATAATGATAATGCCACAATCATAACACCATTTTCTTTTTTCTTACCTAACTCTTGAGAAACTGCTTTATTTAAATCAACGTACGACAAGAATTATTTTCAATTCCATCACCTCTTTAAAAGTTTAAATCATTAATAATTCCTGTGTCTATAATATATCACATAAACAAATTTTCGTAAAGGGTATTATTGATTCTTTTTTATATAAATCTTATTTATTTATGTTTTATTCCCGATACTCTTTTTTTATATAGAAATTTCGATACATTAATTACGCCTTAACACAGAAAGAATCGATCGAAGCGAAATAAAAGAAAATAGGAGTCCGAGAATCTTTTATAGTTTCTCGAACCCTCTACTATTTATTTCCATCAACACTACACACTCCACATGACTAGTATGTGGAAATTGATCAACAGGCTGAACTTCCTTCACCTCGTACCCACCATCGACCAACACTCGTAAATCCCGTGCCAAAGTCGCTGGATTACAAGAAACATATACCACTCGCTCTGGTTTCATCTCAATAATAGTCGAAAGTAAAGAAGCATCACAGCCTTTCCGTGGTGGATCAACAACAATGACCTCTGGCTCAATATTTTGCTTATGCCAATCCAACATCACTTCTTCCGCTGCTCCAACAACAAACTCAACATTTGTTATGCCATTTAAATCTGCATTTCGTTTTGCATCATTGATAGCATCTTGTACCACTTCTACGCCATACACTTTTTTCGCATGTTTTGCTAGAAAAAGGGAAATCGTGCCAATCCCACAATAAGCATCAATTACTGTTTCTTTTCCGCTTAAGTTGGCATACTGTAATGTTTTTTCATATAACACTTTTGTTTGCACTGGGTTTACTTGATAAAATGATTGAGCTGAGATAGCAAATTGAACGTCACCAATATAGTCATGAATATATGGCTCACCCCATAAAACGGTTGTTTTTTTTCCCATAATCACATTTGTTTTATGCGGATTAATATTTTGAATAATGGATTTCACATGAGGAATTGTTTCGATAATATCGTTGATTATTTTTTCTTTATATGGAAATTCTTTTGTGTGTGTAACAAAAACAATCATTAACTCATTTGTCATTTTTCCATATCTGACCATTAAATGACGAAGTGTTCCTTGATGTGTTTCTTCATTATATGGAGAAATGTTATGTTCCTGACAAATTTTCTTTACTTGTTGTAAGGCTGTATCATTTTCTACTTGTTGAATTAAGCAGGTATTCATTTCTACAATATCATGGGTGCGTTTTTGATAAAAACCAGTTACAAGTTGTCCATTTTTTTCGCCAATAGGTACTTGTGATTTATTTCGATAATGAGTTGGATTTTCCATTCCAATGATTGGATGAATCGTAATGTTTTCTAGTTTGCCAATGCGGGTTAGTGCTTCTTTCACTTGTTTTTGTTTCGCTTGTAACTGTCCTTCATAAGTAAGGTGTTGAAGCTGACATCCTCCACATTGCTTGTAGATACTACATGGAGCATCTACTCGGTAATTGCTTGGCTCATATAATTCTATAAGTTTGGCAAAGCCATAACCTTTTGTCACTTTTGTCACTTTTATTTTTACTTTCTCATTTGGAAGAGCATTTGGAATAAAGAGTGGAAATCCATTGATTTTTGCGACCCCTGCTCCATCATGTGTTAAATCTTCAATTGTCACATCGTGGTGTTCATTTTTTGAAACTGTCATTATTCGTTCCTCTCCATACTGTCGAAATTATCTTGTTTTAGTGCATTATTCATCTCCACAGCTTTTTCATGTGGTACAAATACTTCAATGTGATGATATAGATTGACAAATTCACTAGGCATTAGTCCACCATATTCCCCATCTAAATTCAATTGCATCATTTCTTTATTTCTTACTTTAATTCGATTTGCTTTTGTATAAATAACATTTGGATCATGAATATGTTCCCCTTTTGACACACGCATGGTTAGTTGGACAAATTCGGCAAAATTTACTTTCTTTAAAACAACTAAATCAAAGAAACCATCATTTAAGAGAGAATCTGGTGCTATTTTTTCAAAACCACCAACCGAATTAGTAAGCGACACCATAAACAGCATGATTTCTCCTGAAAACTCTTTGCCATCATATTCAATATCTACCGCAGTTGGGCGAAATGATGGGAGCATTTCTACTCCTTTTAAATAATAAGCAAATTGTCCAAGCACTGTTTTCATTTTACTTGGAACTTCATATGTAAGTCCCGTCAATGTACCTCCAGCCGCAATATTAATGAAATATGTTTTTTTTCCCTCATTCATTGCCACACCAATATCTACGGGCATACTTATGCCATCTATAATTACTTCACAAGCTTCTTCAATGGTCTTATTTACCCCAATTGCTCTTGCAAAATCATTGGTTGTTCCAACAGGAATAACACCTAATTTTGGTCTGTACTCTTGATCTGCTATTCCATTTATAATTTCATGAAGAGTTCCATCTCCACCAGCTGAAATAATTAAATCAAATTTTCTTTCTGCTGCTAATTGTGCAGCATTTGTTGCATCGCCTTCACACGTTGTTGCATGACATGATGTTTCGTATCCCGCTATTTCTAGTCTTTCTAATACATCTGGAAGTTGTTTTTTAAATATTTCTCTCCCTGACGTTGGATTATATATAATTCTCGCACGCTTCATATTTTTTCTCCAGTACAAATCATTTCTTTACCTAAAACTGTACATGATTAGTAAAAGTTTTTCAAGGAACTGCTAACAACTTTAATGTGAATGAAAAAATTTTTATCGTCATTTTAAAATTTTTTTATTTTTTTTGCAGGGATTTTTATTTTACGGTAGTCTAAAGTAGTGTATAAAGAAATTTTTAAAGGGGGGAAGGTGAGTGACAGATGAACAACTTCTATTTTACATAAAAAATGGACAAACGGATTTGTTTAAAGAACTCGTCTTCCGCTATCAATCTAAAGTTATGGCGGTGGCTTGGAAAGTAACAAACAACCAAAAAGATGCAGAAGATGTGGCACAGGAAGTATTTTTGCAAGCATTTCGTTCTATCAACCAATTTCGTGGTGATTCCAGTTTTTCGACATGGTTACTCAAAATAGCGATGAATAAATCACTGGACTGGAAAAGAAAACAAAAAGAGGTGCTACAACCATTTGATGATGTTTTTGCAGGTGTCGGGAACTGTACCGAACAATTAATTATTGAAAAAAGCAATCGGGAAACCATTCATTCCGCAGTTGCTTATCTTCCCGAAAAATACAAAATCGTCATTACCTTGTACTATTTTGAAGAGCGCTCATACAAGGAAATTGGTGAAACACTTGGGATTGCAGCAAAAACCGTTGAATCACGCTTGTACAGGGCACGACATCTACTCAAGGAACACTTAAAGGAGGAACTAGCATGAAACATTTAACAAATGACCAATTGTTTCACTTTACGACAAATACGTTGTCACCATTTGACAAAAAAATTGTAGAACATCATCTTATCCAGTGTCCTGCCTGTGCCGAATTGTACGAAGATGCAGTAAGTTTCGCAGAACTTTGGGAAGATCCTGAGCCACAAAACATCTCAACCGATTTCGTGAGTCAAGTTATGGGAAAAATCAAGTCACCTACAAAATTAAAAAGCTCAAACCGCTCTATCATCTGGAACTTTAGTCTTTCTGCCGCTGCTACTTTTTTACTTTTGAACATCGGTGTATTTCAACAACTTACACATACACCAGCCGGAATGACAACTGTCGTTTCTACTGTTTCTGTTCAGCTTAAAACTGCTACTCACAATGGAGAAAGTATGATTCACAATTTAAAAACCACTTTGGAAGGAGTTTTACAATGAAATACTCAAGATTTTTAGCATTTATCTTCTCATTTATTCCAGGAGCTGGACAAATGTATTTAGGGCTTATGAACCGTGGATTAGTAATTATGAGTACATTTTCGATTTCTATTCTTCTCACAATCATTACTGAGGGAATTTTCGCACCGGTTCTAGCAATCACTTGGTTTTTCTCATTTTTTGATTGTTTGCAACAACGTCGACTTATTCGTGAAACTGGAATGGCTCAAGATACGCCGATACTTAATTTCCCAATGATTACACTCAACAAAGTATACATCGGCTGGGGATTAATTCTTTTAGGAGGTTACCTGCTTGTTGTAGAACTGATTGATTATCTAGAAGACTATTTAAACTTTTTATTTCCGCTCGTTTCTTTACTGCAAAATCTTCTTGTTGGTGCCGTACTTGTGTTTGTTGGATTTCATTTACTTAAAGGAAAAAAAGAACCACATCAATCACAATCCATTGTTTTTACAGAAAAAGAACCATCTGATATGTATGATTTTGACAAACAAGTACCAACTGATATGTATGATTTTAATAGAGAAGTTCAACCAGAAAAAGAGGATTAATGATGAGAAACTGGAAAATCGGAACTCTATCTGTTGGTATTCTGCTTATTGCCCTTGGTTTATTGTGGATTTCTCACAGTATGTTTGGCACACCAATTGACCTTATCATGAACAATATTGTTCCAATCGTACTCATTACACTTGGTTTGGAAGTGCTATTTCACCATTTTATTCAGAAAGAAAAGCCAGCAAAGTTTGATGTATTTGGGATTTTTCTTATCCTCCTTGTTGTAGGGGCTAGTTCCGCAGTGTATGTACTTCAATCAGCGGGAATTATGGATGAAATTCGTAGTTCAATAAACCAAACTACACAACGTGTTACACTCGATAAAAAATATGATTTACAATCACAAGTAAAAAAAATTGTGATTACCTCAACATCGGCTGATATAACAATTACTGGAGCTGACACAAACGCTTTAACAACATCTGGATATGGGGAAATTTCTGTCTCATCTGAAAAAGATATAAACAATTGGAGAAATACTGAAGCGGAGAATGTTAAAACTATTGGTGATACAATGTATTACACCATTTCAACACCTCCTGCCATAAAAAAGTTTTTTAATTTTACAAACTCACATATTAAACTAGACATCACTGTTCCAAAAAATGTATTGCTTGAACTTAAATTAGATTTTGGCAATGTCACCGTTCGTGATTTAGATACTAATCCATCTATAGACATGATTCGTGGAGAATTGAATTTACAAAACTTAAAAAATGGTGTTACAGCTAATATAGAACATGGGAAAATAGAAGGTAAATCACTTGTTGGAACAGTAAATATCCAAGCAATTAGTGGAGATATCAATCTTACTGATGTTCAAGGGAAAGTAGAATTATCTGATAAAAACGGGAGTATTAGAGCCTCAAAAATTACAGGAGAAATGAAACTCCATGCCATTAGCGGAAATATAGAATTAAATACAGTTCAAGGACAAATAGATGCACAAACTGAACATGGCAGTATCCATTTAGAAAGAACAACATTTAGTATGGATTCCAAACTAGAAACGGTTTCTGGAAATATAAATGTTCAGCTAGAAAAAAATCCAAATATTACAGTTGAAGCAAAATCAAGAAATGGTAATTTAGATGGCGAAATTTCTACAAGTACAGACGCTCCCCCTCCACATGAAAATAAAAAAACATTTGGAAATGGGCAGTATAAGGTCAAAATTTTTAGTGAGAATGGTGGAATCAGAGTAGAGTTGTAACATTAGAGGGATACATATTCCCTCTTTTTTTATTTCACAAAAAATAGATTGAAAAATCTATTTTATAGAACATCTATTTTTTCTTCCAATGTATATCATATCTTTTTCCTATCGAATCTAGTATACTGGTAAATAGTTCCATTAATATAATTTGATTTTTCTATAGATGAAGGGAGAATATTATGAACAAGAAAAAAACAATCAAAGTTGTTAGCTCCATTGCTATTGCTACAAGTGCATTTGTATCAGCAAACACACTAGAAGCTGCTCCTTCTGTTACATCAACAGTAGAGAATGCAAAAATACAGATGAAAAATCTGAGTAGTGTATACACAAAACCTTTTACAAGCAAAAAAGGCTTTACGAATATTTCTATTCCTTACAATAAAGTAGTCACTGCCTACAAAAATGCAAAACTTGCTGTCCAAAAATCAACAGTAGCTACAAAGACAAAAAGTAAATATATTGCTGATTTAGATACAACATATAAGACATATGTGACACAACGAGCTGCATTATATGTAACAGCGTATAATAATCTAGTTAAACTAGACAACGCAAGAAGAACAGTAGCAGATGCTTTTAAGAAACAAGACTGGATTGCTGTATCAAATGCTGTGCCTGAATTAAAAAACCAACTGACACCAACTCTTTTAAATACTTATAAAAAAGTATATGAGCCTACTATTCGTCAAGCATTTGTTACGAGATTTGATGAGGGAAATACAACACTAAAAGCAGCCGTTACTGAACTTGGAAAAGTAAAGATACCCACAATAAGTGATTTCAATGTATCTCAAGAAAATGGCATAACAATTAATATGAAAGCAAAAGTTGTAAATGCAACAAAAGCTACTGTTAATTTATACGATGAAAGTAATAAGCTACTCATGACAAAGTATGTAGATGTGCAGAATCAAGAAATCTCCGCTTCATTTACAGATATTTCTGCTGGAGCGTACAAAGTTTCCGTTGTGATTGATGCCTTAAAAAGCGAAAAAACAATTACTGTGACACCAATTGTCGTTGATATAAACAATGTCGCTGCTTCACAAGTAACAGGAACAACCAATATGAATGTAACTGCACAAATAACGAATGCGAAAAAAGCTACGGTCACAGTGTACAATAGTTCTAATACTATAGTAGAAACAAGGGAAGTTAGTGTTACAGATAATAATGTGTCTACTACATTTACTAATGTTGCTTCTGGAACGTACAAAGTTGTTGTTACATCTGGAACAATCAAAGATGATACAACTGTCACAATAACGCCACTCACCGTTGCCATAAGCAATGTTACCGCCACTCAAATTACAGGAACAACAAATATAAATGTAACAGCACAAGTAGCAAATATAGCTAAAGTTACAGTCAATTTATACAATAGCTCTAATACTTTAGTAGAAACAAAGGAAGTTAACGTAATCAGCAATTCTGCGACCACTACATTTACTAATGTTGCTGCCGGAACGTACAAAATTGTAGTAACATCTGGTGACATGCAAAATAGTGCAAACTGTGAGGTAAAACCTCTTATTGTTCCTGTTGCAATAGAAAATATTGCAGCAATCAATTCTACCTCTGTAAATATAACAGGTTCTGGATTAAGTCGTGTAACTGCTTCATCTTTGAGCATTGTCGGAAATGCTGTTACTTCTGTTACTCCGACAAGTGATGGAAAATCTGCTATGGTCACATTTAGCACAGCCGTTGCTCCAGGCATCCAACAAACATTAATATGGACTGATCCATTAGACACAACCAAAAAAATCGTGACACCATTTACTTATACACTCTCAACTATTACACAAGTAACGAATTTAACTACAAAATTAAATAATAATGCTACTATGGATCAGTATCTACAATTCTCTATCAATGGAGAAGTACTACCAGCAGATGTTAATTATTTAAGAGCTAATGGCTGGAATGTGAAATTCCAAAGTACATTAACAATTAGTGATGATATGATTGGTAGAGTCATTCCAGCAAATATAGCTGGTAAATTAACATTATCCTATACCGTTATTCTTACAAAAGGAACAACAACTATTGTATCGCCTGAAACAAAAGTAGCAATTACAAATGCTGCTACAGCAATTAAGACAATTACTGGCGCCAAATTATATACTGGCAATAACAGCTATACTGGTGTAGAAGTAAAAAGTAAAACAATTGTTGTCGGAGAAACTTTAGCATTAGACAACGTTTCTATTACTTATGAAGACGGGCATGAAGCAACTTTACCTGCAAGCTCTTTAGGAGGAAATATTTCTATTGCATCCTCTGATGGAACTAAATTTTCTGTAAGTGGTACATCTATTACAGGAAATTCTGTAGGAAGTGCTTTTCTAACGTTACAATCTGGAACAGTAACATATACTGTCCCGTTAACAATTGCTACTAATGAACGTGTTGCTGAATCCGCAACTGTCGATGTTCCATCTTTAAAAATTCAACCAAACACTGTTCCTAAATCAATAAAAGCTACTGTAAAAGATCAATATGGTGATTGCTTTATGGGTGCTGTATATGTTTCTCCTGTAAAAACAGTAGATGGTTCAAAAACAATTGCAACTACTACGATTGGAACAACAAATAAACTTGGAGAAGTAATGGTAATTGTAACGCCATCAACAAATATTGGAAGTGGTAATTTAGTACTAACTAATTCCAATGTAAATGGCAGAGTACTTGCTTCAGTAGATGTATCATCCGCATTAGCAGGAGCAGTTGCTAATAGAATTCTGGAGTTAAAAAATCCTAGTGTTGATAAATTAGTATTAGACCTTTCGGCTACTGCTGATGCCTACACAAATTTATATTATAATAGCTACGATGCAAACGGATATTTTGTTGGAGCAGAAACATCATCTACACTTGCTGCTTTAGGTGGCGGCATATATACAGTAACATCTTCTGACCCAGAGGTTGCTTCAGTTGCTAATAATGGAACACCGTCTTCTATCGCAGGTGATGGTACCATTCAAATAAGTAGAGGAACAAAAGTTGGTACAACAACTATTAAAGTTTTAGAAGGAACGCTCACTCGTGCTAGTATAGTCATTACTAGTGTTGACAGTGCTCCTAAAATTACTGGTGTAAGATTTGAGCCAACACCACCACTTACTAATGTAGGTAATTTTGGACTTTCAACTGTATTAAAATCATCTGGAATTACAATAGATCGAACAGACAAAGGTCCTTTATTACTTGCTGGTGATAGAATTTTTATTGATGTTGCTGGCGGCACACCAAACAAATGGGATACGACAGATATTCAATTAGGAGCTGTTAGTGTTATTGCTAATAGTCTTATAACTAATAATGGCTCTGTTATTATTCCTACTATTTTATCGGCATCTACACCGGGGCTAAATGTTGGTGATGGTTTAATCGGAAAAACAACCGCTGTACCTACTAATTTTACTTCTGGAGATAGAGGATATATCATTGTAAAAGTAGCACCTAGAGGGAACATACAACCTTATTTAACTACACTCACTGTAAATATTCCGTAAGATATCTTTAGTACAATTGAAATAAAAAAGGGTGACGAGGAACGGCAAAAAATTGCCATTCCTCGTCATCCTTTTTTATGTTCCATATTATCCATTTTGCTTTACTTCTATTTCTTGAATCGTAAATAAGCGATAATATGCCCCTCTTTTTCTCATTAATTGTTCATGTGTTCCTTGCTCAACAATCTCACCATGTTCAATCAAGACAATTTGGTCAACGTGAGTAATGGTTGATAGACGGTGAGCCACAATAAAGGTCGTGCGGTTTGTTGCTAATTTTTTGAGTGATGCTTGAATTAATTGTTCACTCTCTAAATCAAGTGCAGAAGTTGCTTCATCTAATATAAGTACTTGTGGGTTTTTTAAGAATACACGAGCAATAGATATCCGTTGTTTCTGTCCGCCAGATAACTTTACTCCTCGCTCTCCAACTTTTGTATCGTACCCATCTGAAAGATTTACAATAAAATCATGAGCATTTGCTGCTTTTGCCGCTGCAACTACTTCTTCGTCAGTTGCATTTGGTTTCCCAAGGAGAATGTTTTCTCTGATCGAATCACTAAATAAAATGCTTTCTTGAAATACAACGCCCATTTGATTACGCAAATTTTGGATTTGAATATCTCGAATATCTATTCCATCCAATAATATTCTTCCCTCCGTCACATCATGAAAACGTGGAATAAGACTTACAAGTGTTGATTTTCCACCCCCACTCATTCCAACAAAAGCAAATGTTTTTCCTGCTTCAATTTGAAGAGAGAGGTTTTTGATTATTTTTTCCTCATCTGGATTATAGGAGAAAGAGATATTTTCAAATGATATACTTCCGCTAACATTTTCTAAATGAATAGCATCCTTTCTATCTTGAATATCGTACTTTTCATCGAGTAGCTCATACATCCGATCCATGGAAGCAAATGATTGGGTAAGCGTTGTCGAAGAATTCACTAGGCGGCGAAGCGGATTATATAAATTATCCAAGTAACCAATGAAGGCTACCATTGCTCCGAGTGTTAGAGAATGATTCATCACTAAGTAGCCCGCATAACAAATGACCATAATTGGAGCAATATCGGTAAGTGTATTAATTATCGAAAATGATTTGGCATTCCAACTTGTATGTTCAAGTGCTCTTGTTAGAAAATATTTATTTTGC
Organism: Caryophanales bacterium; assembly: GCA_031546705.1. Lineage (GTDB taxonomy): Bacteria > Bacillota > Bacilli > Bacillales > JAVBJX01 > JAVBJX01. Next base: position 44,345 of record JAVBJX010000017.1, on the reverse strand, counting down.
CCGTCAAAATTCTTTTGTTCTTCCTGTTCAATCGCAAAACTTTGGATAATTGGCATTCCTTGTACTCGTTCATGTAGAAATCCTTGTAACTGGGCTAACGCTTGTGAACGAACTCTTGTGAGCATCCGCAAGCGGCTTAAAAAATATTTTACACTGATTGCATATAGTGGCAATGTACAGATAGCAACGAGTGATAATTTCACATCCATAGAGAACATAATAATTGCCGAAATAATAATTGTTGCACTGTCAATCCAAACATTCATAAGTCCTGTCATAATAAATTCTTTTGTTTGTTCGACATCATTAATGACTCGTGAAATGATTTCTCCTGCTCTTGTATTGGAATAATAACGAAAACTTAACTTTTGCAAGTGTTCATACAAATGATTGCGAATATCGTACAATACTCTTGTTCCTGCCCACTGTGCATAATATTGCCGATAATATTCAATTACTGGACGAATAATTGTAAAAATAATCATCATAAATCCAAATGCCCATAGAAGATTTTTTACTTTCTCATCATAAGTCAATTGATTATTTTGGATAACATCATCAATCACAAATTTTAAAAGCAGTGGAATAAGCAGCGGAATTCCAAACTTTACCATTCCAATTATAATAGTTATAACAATTTGCTTGCCGTACGGTTTAACAAACTGCATATATCGCCTAATAGAACGCATATATTTCCTCCCAAGTTCTATTTGCGAATGTCTTTTTGTTTCATCTCTTGAAATCGTGCATACCATGTAGACACAAAATCTGAAGCAAATGGCCCTCTTCGCTCCTGTATCCACTCAATTAACTTGTGTATATTATTTCTTAGAATTCGATCCATCGCTTCTGGATAATTCATATCCCGTTTGTGATAAGCATATTCATCTTCATCAAGTAAAATATACGACATATCTGGAAATACTTTTATATCCAAATCATAATCAATATATTTCAATGCTTCTGTATCAAAAGCGAAGGGCGAGCTAATATTACAATAATAATGAATCCCATCCTTACGAATCATTCCAATAATATTAAACCAATAATGAGCATGGAAATAACAAATAGCAGGTTCTCTTGTAAGCCACATCCTTCCATCTGCTTCCCGAACTAATGTCCGATCATTTGCCCCGATAACAATGGTATGGGGTGAACCTTTTAATACAACCGTTTTTTCCCAAATTCTATGAATAGATCCATTATGCTTATAACTGTGTATTTGGATAATCTCTCCCTTTTCTGGACTATATATCATTTTATTCCCTACTTTCATTTTCAAAAACCATCAATCCTTATTATAAACAAAATTTGTCGGATAGAACTAACTAAATGCTTCCACATACATAAAAAAAAGAGGAGCATCGGCTGCTCCTCTCATTTGTCCTACTGGTTTGTTTTGTTTTCGTTCTTTTTTGAATCGTTTTTTTCTGCATTAAACCCCGTTGCAAACTCAGTCGCAAATTCTGCGTCAAAATTTTCTGCTCCAAGATTTGCTTCTTGGTTCGCTTTTTGAATGTTTGCACCTGTTGTTGTTTTGTTGTTATTTTTTGTCATCGTGTTCACCTCCACAGAAGTTAGTTTGTCCCGAGGTCAGGAAAAATATCCAAGCTTTTTTATTTCTTTCCATATTTTTTGGTGAGAAACTGGAAAAGCAAGTTGTTCTAATTCCATTTCAGTGACAAATTTTATTGTTTCACTATCAACTATTTCATGATTTATTGTTCCACAAAAAGCAGTAATATTCCATGCTAAATGTGTAAAAACATGGGAAATTTCAGCAAATAATTCCAGTATTTCTATCGTGACATTATACTGCTCTCCTAGTGAATCGGTTATTTGCTTTATAGCGTGGCTTGTGATTATTTCTTCATTTGGAAACTCCCATAACTTTGCAAGTAATCCGCTACTTGGACGTTTGCGGATGAAATATTTTCCTTCTTTATCTCTTAAAACAACCGCAATCATTTGCTTATGATTATTTACTTTTTTCTTTGTTTTCACGGGAAGTTCTTTTTCAACACCATCATGAAACGCTCGGCAATGCATTTGCATAGGACATAGTAGACATGCTGGGCCTGTAGGTGTACAAATTAATGCCCCTAGTTCCATTAATCCTTGATTAAATGCAGAAGGGTTTTCTTGTGCTATAATTCTGTAAATAACTTGTTCAAATATTTTCTTCGTACTTTGTTTTGCTATATCCTCCCAAATCGTAAGTATTCGTGATAGGACTCGCATTACATTTCCATCTACCGCAGGTTCAGGAATATCATAAGCAATACTTAATACTGCTCCAGTTGTGTATGGACCAACACCTTTTAACTTTGAAAATTGTTCCCGATTGTTTGGAACTTCTCCACCATACACTGCTTGAACTTCTTTAACAGCCGATTGCAAATTACGCACCCTTGCATAGTAGCCAAGTCCTTCCCATGCTTTTAATATTTTTTCTTCATCTGCATTTGCCAACGTCTCTATTGTTGGAAATTGTTCTATAAAACGTTTAAAATATGGAATAACAGTATCAACTTTTGTTTGTTGGAGCATAATTTCTGATACCCATACTTTGTACGGATTTTTATCTTTACGCCAAGGTAAATCACGTTGCTCTTGTTCAAACCATTGAATTAAATCATGTTGAAACAGTGTGATATCAAAATCTGTTAGGAATTTTTCTAGCTGCTCTATCATATATCCTCCACTTTTTCATTTATTATGTTATTTTACCCTATTTTTCAGGAGGAAAACTTGTGGATACACTCACGCACGTCACAATGGGCTTTGCTCTAGGAGCACTCGCAACACTTGATCCAACCGTTTCACAATCCCCAGAACTTGCTCAAACTATTTTGTGTGGAACAGTGATTGGTTCGCTCGTTCCAGATTTCGATACGATTTTGAAACTCAAGAATAATGCCGTATACATTCGTAATCATCGAGGGATTACGCACTCCATTCCTGCTGTTTTTCTATGGTCTTTTCTCATCACAATTATTTCTCACTTCTTTTTTAATGAAAATATCTTTTATCTCTGGTCATGGACTTTTCTTGCTGTTGCTTTTCATGTATTTGTTGATATTTTCAACGCTTACGGCACACAGGCACTTCGTCCATTTACAAAAAAATGGGTTGCTTTAGGCATGATTAACACATTCGATCCGCTCATTTTCTTTATTCATATAGCAGGACTCATACTCTGGGGTATCGGTTTTGATGCAGGATATACTTTTTTAACGATTTATATTGTTTTGATTGGCTATTATATTGTACGTTTCCTTCAACAACAAGCAATTAGGAAAAAAATATTGAAACTCTTTCCAGATACAGAAAAAATAGTCCTTTCTCCAACAATAACATTTCAAAAATGGCATTTAGCTATTACTACTAGCAAAAAATTTCATGTTGCAAAATCAATCAATGGAGATATTCGGATTTTAGATACATTTGACAGAGTAGCTGTTCCAGAAACAGATGTTATTTTAGCGGCAAAAAAAGATGATAACTTGTCCGCTTTCCTTTCCTTTTCTCCTGTATACCGATTTGAAGTAGAAGAATATAACGATTACTTTGAAGTTCGTTTTACTGACTTGCGATATAGAAGCAAGAGTTTCTATCCATTTGTAGCAGTTGTTCAGCTTGACAAAAATTTAACTATTATTAGCTCGTATACTGGTTGGATTTTTAGTGAAGGGAAATTGCGTAAAAAATTAGCATTAAAGTTAGTTTAGATATTTGGTCAAAAGGGGGTTTTTTACCTCTTTTGACCAAATATGGTGAAATGACCAGTTGCCAAAACACGATAAAATCAAGGTTTTTGTGAACCATTCATTTCACTAAAACCTTTTTCAAAAAATTCCCCCATCCTCTCTTATTTGTTGGGAATTTTTTTAACTTATAATTCACTCATTCCTACACATATTAAAACAAGAGAGATCAAAAAAGACTCTCTCAAGGATTGGAGGAATGTGTAATGCAAGTCAAAGCAAACAGAGTGGACACTTCACATAAACAAAATTTTGACGGCAATAAATTACCATCAGATGCTTACAACGCAAAACGAGCAGATGGAAGTATTAATACCCATCCGCAAGAACGAATGCATGCATCAAGTGAAAAAAATTCCAACTAATGGAGGGATTTCATATGGGAAAAGATCGTTTTTATGACAGTCACGTTAGTCCTTTTAAACAACGATGGTCAAACCCAAAACATTCTTTTTCGCAAGTAAATGGGGAAACCATGCAAACACAACATAATTATATATTGCAACAAGAGACACGAAAACAGTCGTAAGTAAAGGAGTTAGGGATGAATGGTGCAAAGATAATTTTTCTGATTATCTCCTAATCCCTAGCTCCTTTCTTCATGATTTAATCTTGTTCAACACTTGCTTTATTTCTCAACCAATCATTTATCACTAAATCATAACTATCAATGACAACTAAATATTTATCTTTATTCTCTTCAATAAAACCAAAGAGATTTTCTTCATGTTCAGTTTTAATTAATATTTTTAAAATACAATCTCGTTTTTTACTTGCCTTTAAAAGATTAGATTTTGCTTGTTCAAAGGTTTCATTTTCTTTTTGAATCTTAATAGGGACTGGTTTCCCCAGATAATATTCTCTTAGAAACCCATCTATTCCATTGTTTCGTTGGACTGGAATTGCATTTAATTTATTTAAAATAGCAATTTCCATTTCGTCTTTTTTGAAATATTCTTTTTCGCCATTTTCAAGTAAATATGAAGTTGTTTTAATTGGATTATCTAATCTTTGTTTTGTTAATTCTACTGCATCTCCTGATATGTCAATTCCAATATATCTCCTACTTAACAGATTAGATGCAACTAAAGTTGTTCCACTTCCACAAAATGGATCCAAAACCAAATCATCTTCATCTGTTACAATTTTTATAATTTGTTCCAATAATAAAATAGGTTTTTGTGTGGGATAACCAGTTCTTTCTTTGGCTTTTGGATTTAAAAAAGGAATATTCCAAACATCTGATAAAGGAACACCCTTTTTTTTTTACCTATTATTGCTTTTCCGTTTTCATCTGTTTTATATACCGACTTTGAGTCTTCGTTTCTTATTCGCTCTTGTAAAATTTGATCAACATTAGTTGTAACGGAATAGTCGGTATACAGCATATTAAATTTAAAATCCTTTGTTTTACTATAAAAATAGATATTTTGATGATTATTTAACAAGCCAATTTTAGAATTTGACCATCTTTTATAAGCCCAAATGATTTCACTTTGGAAATTTTCCATTCCAAATACCTCATCTAATACTACTCTTAAATAATGTGAGGCAGATTTATCACAATGTAAGAATATCGAACCAGTTTCTTTTAATACACGTTTACATTCGATTAAGCGTTGTTTAATGTAGTTTGTATAATCTTTAATTGAATCCCAATTATCTTCAAAAGAATATTCTTTTGTGTTATCTCTAGTTTTTTGTTTATGTATCCTTTGCGTAAAAAATGGTGGGTCTAAATAAATCAAATCAACAGTATCATCATGTAAAGTCTTTAGTTGTTCCAAACAGTCACCTAATAGTACGGACATATGTTACTCCCTTCTATTTTTCTATTCTGGTAAATTTCCTACAACAATTTTTATTGCATCATCTTTTTTGCTTTTCTATATTTTCTCTTGCTATCTTTTCCAAAGTTCCTTTCAAATCAATACCTGTTTGTTTACAAACATAATCCCATGCAGAATCGCCATAATAATAGTATCCTTCAACACCCCTATAGAGTGTCTCTAAAGTTTTTTGTATTCTTATCGCTTGTTCTCTATTAGGATAATAAAACATAATTCTGTGCGGAGTGTAACCAGCCTCTTTAATCACTTTTATTCTAGTATGTTCTTTTGTAATATGGTCGCCATCTGTCGTAGCATCTCTCCATTTAATCTCATATGCGTCATTTCCAACTAAACAATCCATTTCAAAAGTCTTTGGTCTTTGTCCTAAAGTGTTCGGTATCCTATGTTTTTTTATTGCTGTTTCACCAAACTTATATTGAAAACAAAGAATTGTAGCTTCTTCTAAAAATGATCCTGCATACTTATACAGAAAACGTCCTTTGTTTTGGTATAAATCAATTAATTCACCTTCTTCAAAAGTAACTCTCAATACTTGATATATTAGATAATGTGATTTATCATCATTCTTCATATCTTCTACACGGTTTAGTACTTATTTATTTAACTTTATCGCATATGTTTCTGCTAAATTCCGAATAGCTTCTTCAATGATCTCCATAAAATTATCCCCCAGTGTAATTACAAAACTAATCCTTCACCAACAAAGAAATCGGCAATCCTTCTTCTTTCTTCTGTCCAACCCGATGACCCCATGCAAAAATTCCATTCATATAATCGATTTTGAACAGTGAATGTGGGTCACCCACTATATTATACGTTTCTCCGATAAGAAAATCATTTGGATTTAGCAAATATGCCTTTGCTACCGCAACTTTTCGTTCATACACCGCATATTCATTTACAATCCCTAACTGTTCTGCCTTCCTTGCTTTGTCATTTAATTTCGTAATTTCCTGATGAAGTTCAAATTCGGTCATTTCACTATATCTTTTTTCCATACATATCTCCTATTCTTTCTCCATAGCCAAAAATTGGTTAATGAGTTCAATCACAAATCCTTTTCGGTAAAGAGCTTGTTTCATTTTTTGTTTGTATTCATGTGCTGGATATTTTTCATACCGCCGCTGAAGTTTTTCTCCTTGAATAAGAAGTGCATTCCATTCTTGTTCTTCGTCTTGCTCATCTGTTCTTATCGCTTGGATAACTTGTGATTCAAAACCTTTTCTATACAATAATTGTTCCATTGCTGAAGAGTTTTGCTTAGCTGAAACAGTTTTTTTGGAAGACTTTCCCATTATTTTTTGTGCCTTTTCTATTTGTTCATCCAATGTGTATTGTTCCATTGCTTTTTCAATGTGTGAAAGGTGAACACCTTTTTCTCGTAGTTCTCGTTTTAAAACAGTTGGCCCTTTAGCGGTTGTTTTAATATTTGTTTTGATAAAAGCATCGGCAAATTGTTCATCATTTACATAGTTATCTTGTTTAAGTTTTTTAATTACGTCATCAATAATTTCATCTGGCATTTCTTTGTGATGTAGCTTGATTCTAATTTCTTTTTCTGAACGCATTCTGTATGATAAAAAAACGATGGCAATGTTGTATGCTTTTCTTTTTATATCTGTATGTAAAATGTTCTCGATATCTTTTGTGTCAAGTTCTTTTCCTTTCATCAGCCCGTACTGAATAAAAATATTTTGATCAACACTAAACGCATATTGCTCATCAAGAAATATATTAAATCTCTCTTTGTTTGCTTTTTGTACAGTAACTTTTGTTACAATCATCTTGTTTCCCTCCTAAGAAAAAGATAACACAGGGTGACCGAATGTGTGCAACGTTTGCACTTTTCGGTCACCCTTCATGTCCGTTTTCTTGGCGAATATTTATTATTTATTCTATACACTAACCGATTCCTCTACCTCTTCCATATCTTCTTCTGTAGTAATGTAAGGTATCATCATAATAGATTCTATTCTAATCCACTCATATTTCAAATGATATTCGTTCATTTTTTCTTCAATTAACTTACATAGTGCATTGTGTTCATTTTCTGCAACAACTAATGTCCGTCCTTCAAGTAAACTCTCATCTTCCACTGTAGCGTGCCATTCAATTCGATAACCATTCATTTGTTCTCACTCCTTCTTATGCTAGGATTCTATTCTAAAAATATGTTTATCATCTTATCCAAGAGCTTACTATATATTTTCTCATATTTTAATTATTTTCTCAATAACTTTCTATCCATTAACCAATCATCCTCCAATAATTCTCTTGCCAATTGTTCCAGTATTATCTAATCCTTCTCCTAAAAAATAAAGTGGGTCTGTCGAAGATAATATCATCCACTCCGACAGCCCACTTCTCTCATGATTTAATTAGTTTTTAGCAGATTCTTTTGCCGCAAAAAATGAAGTAACTAATGCTCTTGCTTGTTTCTTCGCTTCTTCTTTGATTTCTCCTGCTTTATCTGGTGTTGCAGCTTGACCTTCCACTTTTACTGTTGCATATTCTTTCACACCAATCCAGCTCATAATTCCTTTTAGCAAGTCATCAGCTAACATGGCTTCGTGTACTCCACCAGATGCATGGATATGAACAGCTTTTTTATTTTCAAGAAGTCCTACTGGACCTTTTTCTGTATATTTAAATGTTGTACCAGCTACACATAATGTATCTAAATACATTTTCACTCGTGCAGGGAAACTAAAGTTCCACATTGGTGTAACAAAAACGTAATTATCGTGTGCCATAAATTGTTGAAGTAATGCTTGCATACGACCAACTTTTGTTTGTTGTGCTTCTGTTAAATCAGCAAATGCTGTACCACCAGCAAGCGCACCCCAAGCACCAAGTACATCTCCGTCAATTTCAGGAACAAATTCATCAAATAGATGAAGCTCTGTTACTTCAGATGATGGGTTTGCTGTTTTGTATTCTTCTACCAATGCATCACTTACAGAAACACCAAAAGAATGTTCTGCTGAATTTGGGTTACCAATAATTACTAATAATTTACTCATATTTAAGTCTCCTCTATATCATTTTTTCTTGCAACTGTCTTAGTTACAGGTTCTAAATGTATCGTATCTCACCTGAATATGTTAGTCAAGAAAACTGCTTTATAAACTACTATTTCTTATTTAACTTCCTCTTTCACTTCGACAACTTTTTCTACTGGTTTTTCTTCGTCCATAAGCCCTTTTGTTGCCCCTTTAAATTCACGCAACATACCACCAGCTGATCTTCCCAACTCTGGCAATTTTTTTGCACCAAATAATAATAATCCTCCAAGCACAAGCAATGCAATTTCTCCTGGTCCAAGACCCATTATACTCACTCCATTTCTTCTGTTAGTTTTTTACGCTTCCAACCAAAATAAGCAATACTCCATAATACAATAAAGCCTACAACAATAGCATAACCGATATATTCAAATTCTACCATACTTACAAAATTCCACAATCCACCCGTTAGAGAAAACTGTTCACTTGCTACTTGAAGAAGTTCAACAGTTCCAATAAGTAGTGCCATAACAACAGAAATAGCGGTAACAACAAAATTGTAATACAATTTGCGGTTTGCACTATTTAACGCCCACTGATAACTATTTGTCATAAAAATGCTATCTATGGTATCCATTAAACACATACCCGCCATAAAACTAATTGGCAATCCTAACACACTTGTCATTGTTAATGTACCTGAGATAGACGCTTGTGCCGACATCGTTAGTAAGCCAATTTCCGTTGCTGTATCAAATCCTAAACCAAATAGAAATCCTAATGGATAAATATGCCAACTTTCATTGACGAATGTAAATAATTTTTTCGTAAACCGATAAATAAAACCGTTTAATTCTACCTCTTCATTTGAAGAACTTCTTTGTTTTATTTTCTGATAAATAGAGATTAGAATCCCTAAATTAATTGCCCCGACAATAAGCAGAAATAAACCAGAAACAGTTGCCCCAATTATGCCACCGACTTCTTGAAACTGTGGCATATTTTCTTTAATCCAATTTGCGGATACACCAACAAATAATACAAGTAGAAAGACAACTGTTGAATGCCCAAGCGAGAAATAAAAACCAACACCTGTAGCATTTTTCTTTTGCTGCACCAGTTTTCTTACTGTATTATCAATCGCCACAATATGGTCAGCATCAAACGCATGACGCACCCCTAAGATGTATGCTGTAATAATCAATCCTAAATAATAAGAGCTTTCTTTTGCTAACGGAAAAATAAAAATTACTCCGATCACATGAAGAAGAAGAATGAGTAATAGATATTTTGTAAATGAGTATGATTTCATGTATCCGTCCCCTAACAAATTCTTGGTAATTGCAAACCTGCTAATCTCGTTAAACGGCGTGTACTACCAATTGGCGTTTTAAGTAGTAGTTTTCCTTTTTCTATATCTGTAACAGAGCCAATAACTGTGCAATCTTTTCCTTCTTCAAATTGCTGAAGAATAGCTAACACACGCACTTCTTCTTGTTTTGGCACAATAAAAATAACTTTTCCTTCATTCGCTATATACAGTGGGTCAAATCCGATTAATTCACAAGGACCATGGACTTCATTTTTTACTGGTAACTTTCTTTCATCAATCACCATTGTCACATGAAAATCTTCACAAATCTCTACCAAAGTTGTCGCCACGCCACCACGAGTTGGATCACGCATAATACGGACGGAAGAACAATTGTTTAATACTTCTTTAATCATCATATAAAGTGATGCACAATCGCTCTGAATTGGGCTTTCTATTCCTAATTCTCCTCGTGCCAATAAAACAGCCATTCCATGGTCGCCCATTGTTCCACTCAAAATAATCGAGTCACCAACCGTTATTGTATTCGCTTCACATTCATAATCAATCGTGCCAATCCCAGTTGTATTAATAAAAATCCCATCTGCCGCCCCATGTTCGACTACTTTTGTATCTCCACACACAATAGAAACGTTAGATTTTTTAGCTTCCTCAACCATGGATTTCACGATTTTTTTTAAATCACTAATCAGAAATCCTTCTTCGATAATAAAAGCACACGAAAGAAATAGTGGTTTTGCCCCACTAACTGCTAAATCATTTACTGTTCCCGCAACCGCAAGTTTGCCAATATTTCCGCCTGGAAAGAAAATCGGTTTTACAACAAAACTATCCGTTGTCATGGCGAGTTTTTGCTTTGGCACATTCAAAAAAGCACTATCGAATATTGATTCACTTTCAAATTCTTTTACAAATAATTGTTGAATAAGTTGATGAGTTAGTTGTCCACCATCACCATGAGCTAGTTGAATTTTTTCATTCATAATTAATCCTCGATCATATATTGATAATGTGCTGCACAGCTTCCTTCTGAAGAAACCATACAAGGACCAATTGGGTTTAAAGGTGTGCATGCCTTCCCAAACAATGGACATTGTTCTGGATCAATTAATCCTCTAATAATTTCACCACAGCGACATTTTGTTTGTTTTACTTCCCCTACCTTAACAACAAATCTTTTTTTAGCATTATAGTGGCTATATTCATGCTTTACATCATAACCACTGCCTTCAATCATTCCAATTCCTCGCCATGCTTCATCACATTTTGTTAAATACTTTTCCATAATATCTTGAGCATGTTTATTTCCATTTTCTGACACAACAGATGGATAATCATTAATAATCTCCGCTTTTCCATCTAAAATATTGGACAATAAATAATATAAACCACTCAATAGTTGAACAGGTTCAAATCCTGTAATAACTCCTGAAATGTGATATTCCTCTGCTAAATACAAATATCCATCTCTTCCTAATACAATCGAAACATGTCCGGGCAAAACAAAACCATCAATCTTTACTTCTCCTGCTTCCAATAAATGACGCACAATTGGTTCAACTAATTTCGTTGTCATCCAAATAGAAAAGTTTGTTACATCTTCACGTTCTGCTAATTGAATCGTTGCCGCTAAAATCGGAATCGTTGTTTCAAATCCGATTCCGAGAAAAATAACTTCCCGACTTGGATTTTCTTTGGCAATTTTAACTGCATCTAACGGAGAATATATAATCCGAATATCTTTTCCATTAGATTTCGCCATTTGCAATGTTCCATTTGTTCCGGGAACACGAATCATATCACCAAATGTACATAATATCCGTTCTTCATCTTGAGCAAGTTCAATCATCGCATCAATTTGTTGTTGATCCGTCACACAAACAGGACAACCCGGACCAGCAACTAAATGAATATGTGGCTGAATTACTTTTCGAATACCTGAGCGAGCAAATGCCATTGTATGCGAACCACACACTTCCATAAAAGCTGGTTTTCTTCCGTGAATCTCTTTAAATTTCTCTGCTAAATCTATTACTTTTTTCAGTAATGGTTGGCAAAGCTCAGGGTCTGATAACTTCTCAAGCATTTCGTGCATGAACTATTTTCTCCCATTCTTCCATACTTACTTTGGCATATTCTTCATCAACAATCGACATAGCTTGTCCAGCATGTACAATGACATAGTCACCAACATTTACTTCTGGCACAAAAATAATACCAACTGTTGTCGTTGCTCCCATTACATCAACAAGTGCTGAGTATTCATGTTTTTCCATTACTTTTGCAGGTACACCTACACACATATTAACAACCTCTTTTCTTACTTGCGACAATGAGTTGTCCAAGTGAAATTCCACCATCATTACATGGCACTTTTTTATGCGTATACACATCAAATCCCTGTTCCAAACACTGTTCTTTGAGGCGTTTTTTTAAATAGGAATTGTGCATACTTCCACCAGATAATACTACTTTATTACTTTGACGTTTTTTCTTCCAGTGCATTAAAGCGGTCATAACCATTTGCACAATTGTTTCGTGAAATTTTCCAGCAATTTCACTTTTCTCTACATTATTTTCAATATCTTGAATAACACCCAACAACACTTGCTGATGTTTTAAAATCATTGTTTCTTTTTCTACATGTATTTCAAAACAATATGGATCATATATTTTTTCTAATTCCACAAGATCACCCAGTTCAATTGCTGCTTGTCCATCGTAACTACTATTTTCACACACGCCAAGTATCGCACTTATAGCATCGAACAAACGCCCACAAGTTCCAGCAAGTGGACTGTGAATATTTTTTTCAATCATTTTTGTAAGCATTTCAATGTCTTGTGCGTAGCGAGCAAAGCGTTTTTTAGCAAACGTATATCCTTCTTCTCCTAGCAATGACACAAGCATTCCAATTGCATTACGCCATGGATAAATAATTGCTTTTTCACCACCCGGGAGTGGTGTATATTGTAAATGGGCAAGACGCTCAAATTCATTGAAATTCCCATAAAAAACTTCAAAACCCCAAATACATCCGTCTAATCCATAACCTGTTCCATCTAATATCACACTAAAACAATCTTTATCTAGTTGGTTATCTTCCATACAAGCAGCCATATGAGCATGATGATGTTGAACTTTGATTACTTCTCCTCGAATTAATTCTTGGTTCATATAATTCGGATGAAAATCAATTACTGTAACTTCCTCTTTTGTAGTTAACCACTTCTGTAAATGTTGATATTCTTCTTCAAAGTGTTGTAACATTTCTTGACTACCGAGTTCACCGATATGTGGACCTACAAAAATTTGGTTTCCCCGTCCAACCGCAAATGTGTTCTTTTGCTGTCCACCAAAAGCTACAATTCCATCAACATTGTGAGTTGTTGTAAATGGTTCTGGTGCATAACCTCTAGCACGGCGAAAAAATTCCAACTCTTTTGCTCGTACAACAGAATCATCAATCGGATGGGCAATTTTCCGATTATGTGTTAATACAAAATCAACAACGGAATCAAGTTGAGACAAGTCTTTGTCATCATAGACCATTGGTAAACCAGAACGATTAGCACTTGTCATCACTAAAGAGGAGAGGGTACTTTTTGAAAATAGTAAGAAGTGGAGTGGTGTGTACGGGAGCATGATTCCGATTGTTTTAATATTTGGTGCTATAGACGGAGCAAGTGCATTTTTTTTCTTTTGTAATACAACAATTGGTGACTCTGGTGATTGCAATAACTTTGCTTCTTCTTCGTTTATATGGGCAATTTTTTGACACTCATCTACATTTTTTGCCATGATGGCAAGTGGACGATGTGGACGATTTTTTCTTTCTCGCAACTTTTGCACAACTTCTTCATTTGTTGCATCACAAACAAGATGAAAACCACCTAAACCTTTTATGGCAATAATATTCCCTTGCTGCAATTGATTAATTGCATTTAATAATGGATTTCCCTCTTGAATCACTCCATTACTGTTTAAAAAAGACAGCTGCGGCCCACAAGTTGGACATGCAATTGGCTGAGCATGATGGCGACGATTTGTTTTGTCTTCATATTCGGCACCACAATTCTCACACATGATAAAGTCATTCATTGTTGTATAGTGACGATCATATGGAAGACCTGTGATAATTGTATACCGAGGTCCACATCCAGTACAATTGGTAAATTCATACTCGTAACGAAAATTGCTTGGATCTTGTATGTCTTGTAAACAATCTTCACAAATCGAAGCATCGATTGGAATAACCAATGTTGCTGCTCCCTCATTGGAACTTTTGATAATTGAAAAATAAGAGAAATGCTGAAATGTTGTTTCTTCCATCTCAATGCTCTCTATTTTTGCTAGACGGGGGTTCCTTTGTTCGATTAATTCCATAAACAAATCAATCGTTTCTGAGGTGTCCGTTACATAAATCTTTACACCGTCCATATTATTTTGAACCGTTCCTTTTAAGTAAAGCTCTGTTGCTAGTTCAAAAATAAAAGGACGAAACCCAACACCTTGAACTCGACCTCTTACCGTAATTATGACTGTTTTTTCCACTCCGTGTAAGCACCTCTAATAAAGTCTAGCCACGCATCAAACCCTTCGCCTGTTGTCGAAGAAACATTAATCATCTTAGCAATGGGATTAATTGTTTGCAACTCTTCTTTTGCCTTCTCTACATCAAAATTTAAATAAGGAAGTAAATCTATTTTATTTAATACAACTAAATCTGTTCGACTAAACATTGTTGGATATTTGGTAATTTTATCATTTCCTTCTGGGACACTAAGAATGGTTATTTTCGTTGATTGTCCTAAATCATAACTAGATGGACAAACAAGATTTCCGACATTCTCAATAAATAAAATATCAACCTCCGACAAATCAAACTCTGGCAAAACAGCTGTAATCATTCGAGCATCAAGATGACAACCACCATACGTATTAATCTGAATTGCTTTTACACCTAAAGCACGAATTCGATCAGCATCAATTTCTGTTGCTAAATCCCCTTCAATCACGCCAATTTTAAACTCATCATTTAGTTTACGAATCGTTGTTTCAAGTAGAGTAGTTTTCCCTGAACCGGGAGAACTCATCATATTAATTACCAATGTTTTGGATGTAGTAAAGGCATTTCGATTAAATTCTGCCGCTTTATTATTATTTGTTAACACATCTGCTTTTAATTCAACTCTCATCTAATTCTCTCCCTTCATATGATAAAACTTGTAGTTCCTCTCCTGTAATTAATTTTCCACTCGGAAATTTACATTCAGGACACACAAGAATATTTCTCGTTGGTTCATATTGCAGATTGCATATAACACATTCTGCTAATGCTTTCTGCCGAATAATGGTCAATACTGTCTTTTCTGTTAAAAAATCTACTTCTTGGCGGGCTTTCCAAATAGAAAATGCCATATCTAATGCTTCAGGCATGGCGTTTGATAATTCTCCAACAAGTAATTCAATTGAATCCACTATGTTAATTGATTTCTTTTCAATATCGGCTTGAATCAGCCCTAGAATATCTCCCATCAAAGCTACTTCATGCATATAATCACTCTTTCATGCCAATTATAAAACTGCCATCTTCAATCTTTTTGATTGGATAGATGATATATTCCAGTGTTCCAGTCTGTTCTTTTAAAGAAAGAAATGTATCACATTGAAAACAAATCAGTTTTTGTTCAAAAGAACTATAGTGAATCAATCCTCCACATGTGGAACAACAACTACTAATTGCTTTTGTTTTTCCTAGATTGTCCAACAAAAAAACAATTTTCTTTCCAATTGTTATTGTATCAAAAATAGAACTAGTTGGCATTTTTTCTAATGTATACCAATGAACACCTACTGCTTTATCCATCACTGTCTCAACACTGTCTATTTTATCAACAATAAGAGGGCGACTAAACTCTTTAAAAAAACCCATCACGCCCTCTTTTACTTCTTCAAAAAATTCTCTACGATTTACATTCACTGTAACCACTCATCTACTTGTTGTTTCACTGCCTTAATTAAAAGTGGAAGTTGCTGTTTAATTTCCTCTGATAACTCCATTCCTAACTTTAAAGATGCAGGTTGTAAACCAAACATAACCATATTTTCTGGCAAACGTTCCCTTAGAAGTGCCATTCCTAATACTTCTTGAAATCCAAGCTGGTGAATACTCATCTTTATTCCAAAATAAATAGGAAGTTCCCTATTTATTAATGTAATTAAAGTACCCGGTTCTTTTCCTGCATTAATCGCATCAATAATAATTAAGTGATTGGTTGCCTCCACTGGCTCTAACAAACGAATCCCATCTGTTGATCCTTCAATTACTTCAACTTGTGGATAATTTTCAAACATTTCTTCTAAAGAAGGGATGACATGAACACCAACCCCTTCATCGCTGTATAACATATTTCCGATTCCAATAATTTTAATCATTTTTTACCTTCATCATCTTCCACAGCATGTTTTGTTTCATTTTTATAGCCCGTAAAAATAGAAGACATTGTTCCATTACGAGCTAAATAGTCTTCACGCCATGACATATATATATGGACGAAAATAAAAATAATAAATCCCCACATAGTTATGTGATGCCATGAACGAATCAAGAAACTATTACCAAAAATATTTGGAACCCATGAAAATAATTTGCCCCAAAATGATTCAGGTTGTGGTTCAAAGTACATGTAAAATCCTGTAAATATCATAACTATTGAACCCACTCCTATAAAAAACCAATACGCAAGTTGAGCAAGTGGGTTATGCCCGATGTAATGACGCTTTTTATTTTTTAGGAACAAATAAGACTTAACCGTTTCAACTACTCCGATTAGAAATTCATGGCGAAGTGGGTTACTTGTTGAATGTTTATTACCAGCAAATACCCAATACCACCGAGCAAGTAAATTAAATGTAAACAAAAACGCTGCGAAAAAATGGATATATCTTATCCAACCCATGAAAAAAGAATAGTATGCATCACCTGGTAGCGTTGGAGATGCAACTGGTCTACCAATAAAGAAACCTGTTGCTATTAGCACCATAATACAAAAGGCATTTACCCAATGAAAAAGTCGAACAGGTAATTCCCAAACATATACACGAAAAACTTGTTCTTTTTCAATTCGAATAATTGGTTCTCGCAACTTTATTTTTTTTACTGGGGTGCTATTAGCATCTGGATTTATTTTTATTTCCGCCACGATAATCCCCCCTAATTAATTTTGATTTCTGTCGTATCATTTGATTCTAAATCTGTTAAGTGCACAGCACATGCTAGACATGGGTCAAACGAGTGAATAATACGTAAAATCTCAAGTGGTTGCTTTTTGTCAAGCATTACCGTGCCTTGCAAAGCAGTTTCATATGGCCCTTGTTGATCCTTATGATCTCGTGGTGTTGCGTTCCATGTTGTTGGTACAACTGCTTGATAATTCTTTACTTTACCATTATCAATTTCTACCCAGTGTCCTAAAGAGCCTCGTGGTGCTTCGATAAGTCCTACACCTTTTGAATTCTTCGCCCAACTAGAAGGCTCCCAATGTGTTCTATCAAATGTAATTTGATTTCCACCTTTGATATTAGCAAGTAATGTATTCATGTCATCACGCATCCATTTACCAATTAAGACAGATTCAAGCCCACGAGCAACAGTCCTCCCTAATGCAGAATGAAGTGCTGTTACAGGCACTTGTAACTTTTGAAGTGTGTCATCCACAATAGATTTATACTCTTGTTTTCCTGATGCATAACCAACTAACATCCGAGCAAGCGGGCCTGTTTCCATTGGCTGATCTTTCCAACGTGGAGCTTTTATCCAGCTATACTTTTCATTTGTATCCAGTTGTGCAAATGGTGGTTTTGGTCCTGTGTAGTTAAATGCTGTTTCACCTTCTGATGGATGTTTACCACCTTTATCATTTGCTCCATATTTATACCAAGAATGATCAATATACTCTTGAATTTGCCCAAGGTCTTTTGGATCAAGATCCAGTACTTCATTAAAGTTTCCATTTAAAATAATTCCTCGTGGTGCACGGAAATCTTTAACATTTTTCATACTACTTGTAGAGAAATCACCATATACTAGATAGTTATTAATTCCTCCGCCATACATCCAATCTTTATAATACGAACCAATCGCTAATAAATCTGGAATATATACTTGATTAATAAATTCATTTGCTTGATCAATAAGTTGCGATACATGCATTAATCTTTCCGCATGAATACCATTGTCACTATTGATATCTAATGGTGTTGCCATTCCACCAACAACATAATGTGGATGCGGATTCTTCCCACCAAAAATCGTTTGGATTTTCACAACTTCTTTTTGCCAATCTAACGCTTCTAAATAGTGAGCAACAGCTAGTAAATTTACTTCAGGTGGTAGCTTATAAGCTTTATGTCCCCAATAACCTTTAGCGAAAATTCCGAGTTGACCACTGTCTACGACTTTTTTTACTTTTGCTTGAATATCTTTAAAGTAGCCTGGTGATGATTTTGGCCAACTGGAAATAGATTGAGCGATTTTACTTGTTTCATTTGGATCTGCTTTTAAAGCATTAACAATGTCAACCCAATCTAATGCATGTAAATGATAGAAATGGACAACATGATCGTGGCAAAATAGTGCTTCATTCATGATGTCACGAATTAAATGAGCATTTCTAGGAATTTCAATCCCAAGTGCATCTTCTACCGCACGAATAGATGATAGTGCATGTGTAGATGTACAAACACCACAAATTCGTTGTACAAATGCCCAAACATCTCGAGGGTCACGATCTTGCACAATTAGTTCGATACCACGAACTGATGTTCCAGAACTATATGCTTTTTCAATAAGTCCTTTGTCATCTACATCTACTTCAATCCGTAAATGTCCCTCTATTCTAGTAATTGGATCAACTACGATTCTTTCCGTCATTGTTTTCGCTCCTCTTATTTATCGTCTTCTTTATCTTGTTTTTTTCTAGTTGCTACGGTTGCTCCTGCATGAACAGCAATTCCTGCTACAGTTACTCCTGCTACAGCTAATCCTACTTTGTCTGGATTAATTGTCGTTTGAGTAGCTGGAATTTTTGATAATCTTTCATAGAATGGTCCATTATCCCAGAAGCCTTTTTCTGAACAGCCTATACACGGATTACCTGATTGAATTGGATAACTAACGCCACCATTCCATCTCATTTCCGCACAAGAATTATACGTTGTTGGCCCTTTGCAACCTACTTTATATAAACAATAACCTTGTCTTGATCCTTCGTCATCAAATTCTTCAACAAATAGACCCGCATCAAAATAGGCACGGCGATTACATTTATCATGAATACGGTGACGGTAAAATGCTTTCGGTCTTCCAAAATGATCTAATTCTGGAACTGAACCAAATGTAACAATGTGAGCGATTACACCCGTAATTACTTCAGCAATTGGCGGACATCCTGGTGCTTTAATAACTGGCTTATTGGTGAACTCATCAATTGATTTTGCACGTGTTGGATTTGGATGAGCCGCTGCAATTCCGCCCCATGAAGAACAACTTCCATAAGCAACAATTGCTGCTGCATTTTCAGCCATTTCTTTAAACACATCAATACAAGATTGACCACCAACAGTCAAGTACTTATAGCTTTCTGGTAAACTACCTTCCACCGCTAAAATATATTTTCCTTTGTAATTTTTCAGCACGTCTAGACGAGCCTCTTCCAGTTGATGTCCAGAAGCTGCTGATAGTACTTCTGTATACTCTAAACTAATAAAATCAAATAAAACTTTCTCCGCAGTTGGATGAGTAGAACGAATAAATGATTCCGAACATCCTGTACAGTCTTGAAATTGTAACCAAACAACTGGAACTCGCTCGGCCTTTTCTAATGCATTTACTACTTGTCCACTTTGTGAAAAGTCAAGTCCAACTACAGCCGTCAAAGCTGTACACATTTTCACAAAATCACGGCGTGACATATTGTTTTCCATTGCTGCTTCAAAAATAGTTTTCCCCATAACTTTAATCTTCCCTTCTACTATTAAGCTGGTTGTGACATTTTTTGTGGAAACTTCCGATCAATCAACCCATTTTCACGAAAAACAAAGAAAAAGGCAATCGATGATATAGAATATAAAACGGCCGTTATTGTAAAGATAGTTGCATAACCATCATAAATTCCATAACTTTTAACAATTTGCATCGAAATAGGTGGCATGGCTGCCCAACCGATGGAAAATGTTAATTGACTGAGCGAATTAGCAAACCCTTTTAATGAGTCTTTTACACGACTCATAATAATGGCATTTTGAATGGGATTTGCAGCATTCATTAATGCTTGACGAAACAAAAAAGCAATTACTGCTATAATAAAATGATTCGTAAATCCTGTGATGAGTAAAAATGGAATAGATAGTAGCTGAAAAATAATAACAGCCCTTGCCTCTCCTACTTTGGAAACTAATACTGGCCCAATCATAATCGCAATTGCTGTCATAACTTGCCCAAGTGAAATAACTAATGCTACCATCGAAGTAGACACTGAAAACCGATCGGCAAAATATATATTTAGAAATGGAATTACAAGCCCTGAGCCAACTCCAATTAAAAGCTGAATACTAAAAAAGATAAAAACAATATACAAATCTTCCTTGGTCATAGAAAGTGATGCTTTTTTTTCTCGTTCTACTTCTTGTTTTGTTTTCTCAGTTGTTTTAAATAAAGGAAATACGCCAATACCAAATAAAACAGCGGCAATAAGTAAGGTCATGCGAACACTTACAACAGGAGATACAGAAAATACCATCCGAAAAATATCAGATAATATACCACCACCCAAATTACCAATAACTTGTATCGCAGTCATCAAGGCAAAATATTCACTAAACAACTGTACTCGCTGTTCATTTGTCGTATGTTCAGCAAGCCATGGTAATGAAGATACTTGTAAAAAAGAAATCGTTGCTCCCATTAAAAAAGCGGTTACATATAAAGAATATTCCGTTACACAAATTGCTCGAAAGGCAAACAATACACTAGAACTCAAAATACTAAGTACGAATATTTTTTTTCGACTAAATCGATCACTACACCAACCAGCAGGAATTAGAAAAATAGCTGTTGCTAATGAGTAGATGGAAACTACCATACCAATTACTTTTTCAGGATGTTGTAACCCTAATTCTCGAATATAGAAATTGTACATAACCATATAAATACCCATGCCCATTTGGATAAATATAGTCGATAGGAAAAACAAACGAACATTTTGATCATACCCTTGAAATCGTGTTACCCAACTATTTGTTTTTGCCATCCAAATTCCCCACTAGTCTCTAAAATCCCTCTGCTCTTATTTTATCATAAGAAAAAGCAAATTAGGGCATTTTTTTTAGAATTTCATATAAATATGAAACGGAATGGAAAGCATAAATCTTCTCTTTGAGCACTCCATCTTTCAAAATAAGCAAACAAGGAACACTTTCGACTTCAAAGTAAACTGCTATTTCTTGTATATAATTAATATCTATTTTTCTAAAATAAATGTCTGTAAAAATTGTCACTATTATCTCTAGTATTTTCCCCGCAACTTGGCACGTTCCACATAGCGGCGTATACAAATACACACAAACAATACCTTCTTGCTTTATATATGAATTTATTTCTTTGCTTGAGATTTCTTGCATTTCTCACACCTACATATAACAAAGTCAGTTGGAGAAAATTGATGGGCAACCTTCCCCATTTCCGTCACTTCTCTACGCATAAAAGAACTAATCTTCAATAAATTCAATTTCTCCAATACGTTATGAAATTCTTCTCGATACTTTGGACAATTTGGATTTTTGACCGCCTGTTCAGCCACTGTCTCAATCATCTCCCATTCCTCATCAGTTAATATTCTAATGTTCTCATTCTGTCTAAGGTGTTCTTCTTCAGTAACAATTTCAATATCCGTCAAATTTAATTTCTCTAACACAGCTTGAAGCTCTGGAGGATGACCTAACTCTTTCTCCAATATGTCAAACTCTGCATAAATTGCTTTCACTTCTTCTTCTGTGGCTGCCCTACCTTGTTTTTTTCCTGTTGCCAAAAACAGTAGCTCATCGACTTCTTCTCTACTCAACATTTTATTTTCTTTATTCTCCATCACTAAACCCTCCATATTATTTAAAAAGTCTAGAGCATAAGTAGTTTTTTAGGTTTTTAATAAAATAAATGGTTCACAGCCATTTATTTTATAAGTTTGGGGCGATTGAGATTTTACCCCCAATCGCCCCAAACTTATTAACCTTCATTCAATAATTTTTCATACTGTTCTGCTGTAAGCAAACTTTCTACATCTGTTGTGTCAGCTGTTTCAATTACAATCATCCATGCTTTTTCATACGGAGATTCATTTACTGCTTCTGGTGAATCATTTAATTCCTCATTTACTTCGACAACTTTTCCACTTAGCGGTGCATACAATTCAGATACAGTTTTCACCGATTCTACACTACCAAATGATTCACCAAGTGTTACTTCATCTCCAACTTCTGGAAGCTCAATAAAAACGATGTCCCCAAGCTCTGATTGGGCAAAATGAGTAATCCCAATGCGATACTTTCCACCTTCATCTTTCAACCATTCATGGTCTTCTGTATACAGCAATTCTTTTCTTACATCCATATGTATTACCTCCAAAATATTAATTTATTTTATCATAACTTATTTTGTCGAAAAACTCACCTATTTATTTTATGAGCTGGAGATTTCATTCCTAACTCATAAAATAATGGTTGCCAAAATCCAGTAAAATCAATATTTTTGTGAACCATTCATTTCTATTAAAAAAGCTTTAAAAATAATTATGCCCCAAACCCTTTAATGATAGTGAACTAGTGTTTATGAACATTTGCCACAGACTTATTTCTTTTATTGGTCCAACACCAAAATCTATTCTTGACAAAATAGGGCAATAAAAAAATCTGTGTAGCTGTTATATTGAAAGTAAAACTAATGACTAAGAGGAGGTTCACTGTACTATAATTAAAGAATTATTTTAGCATGTAATGAAAATTATAGATGCTACTTTATCACAAGAACATATTTTGGGAAAGACCCCTTTTATTACTGCCAAAGTTTTAAAAACTTTTCTGCATTTCCATATCCTAAAGTCACTTGATTGTCATCAAATGTAAGTGGACGCTTAATTAATTTTCCATCTGTTATGAGTAAATCAAGCATTTCATCTTCTGTCATTGTTGGCAATTTATCTTTTAATCCAAGTTCTCGATACTTGATACCACTTGTATTAAAAAAACTCTTCAATGGCTTTTCACTTTTTTTATATAGTTCCTCTAATTTTTCTCGGTCTGGGCAGTTATCAACAATATGGATAAACTCCACTTTGATTTTATTATCTTCCAATGTTTTAATCGCATTTCGACAAGTGCTACATTGCGGAAGACCGTACATCGTTACTTTCATTATTCTTTCCTCCAAAAATTTTTAAAATGTGAACTGAATGGTTCACTATAATGTTGATTTTACAGAATTCTGGCAACCATTCAGTTCATGAGGATGGGGCAATCGGGGTATTTTTTTATCCCTTTTGCCCCATCCTCATTTTGTTAAACTGTATAGCGTTCTGCTTCGATAATTGCTTTTGCTGCTTCACGTTTTTTTACAATCACATTGTAAGGTGTGCTGCGAGTTAATTTGCGAAGTGCAGAGAACATCATTTTCAATGTGTCACCTTCACAAGCCGCAAGCAATGTTTCTTTTGCATCTGCTTCAATTTCGTTTAATGCTTCTTGGCAGAAAATTTCTGTATATAATACTTTTTGTGTATTTTTATCTAAGCCTGTTTTTGCAATTGCTTTTTCTGTACGAAGAACGACTGATTCCATTGCATACACATTACTTACGATATCTGCAAGATTTACTAAAACTTCTTGCTCTCTATCAATTTTTTGTCCGAATTTTTGTGCAGCAACTCCCGCAACAAGAATCGCAATTTTCTTTGCACAACGAACTAAATATTTTTCTTGTTCTAGTGGTTCGTCACCAATTTCTTCTGGCATCATGCTCATTAATTCACCTTGCAGAGCTTGTGCTTTTTGTAGTAATGGTAATTCACCTTTCATTGCTTTACGCAAAAATGTTCCAGGAACAATCATGCGATTAATTTCATTTGTTCCTTCAAAAATACGGTTAATACGAGAATCACGGTACATACGCTCAATTTCATATTCTGCCATAAAACCATAACCACCATGAAGTTGAACACCTTCATCTACCGTATAATCCAATACTTCAGATGCAAAAACTTTATTTAATGAACATTCAATAGCATATTCAGCTACAGCCGCTCCAACCTCTGCTCCGGTGCTATCTTCAGCTAATTGGCTAAAGCGATCTTCAAACAAACCAACTGTACGATAAACAGAAGTTTCTGCTGCATAGATTTTTGTTGCCATTGTTGCTAATTTTTCTTGTGTTAATGCAAATTTAGAAAGTGGTAATTTGAATTGTTGACGTGTGTTTACATATTTAGCAGTTACTTCTAACGCATTTTTCGAACCACCAACTACACCAACACCTAATTTGTAACGACCAATATTCAAAATGTTAAAGGCAATAACATGTCCTTTTCCAAGGTCACCAAGTAAGTTTTCTTTTGGTACAAGTGCATCTTCCAAAATCAATGTCCGAGTAGAAGAACATTTAATTCCCATTTTCTTTTCTTCTGGTCCAACAGAAACACCTTCGAATGATTTTTCTACGATAAATGCAGTGAAATGTTCTCCATCCACTTTTGCATAAACAATAAATACATCAGCAAAACCAGCATTAGAAATCCATTGTTTTTCGCCATTCAAAACATAATGTGTTCCTGCTCCATTTAATTTAGCAGTTGTTTTTGCTCCTAGTGCATCAGAACCTGAACCTGGCTCAGTTAATGCATATGCGGCGATTCTTTGACCTGTAGCAAGGTCTGGTAAATATTGTTTTTTTTGTTCATGCGAACCGAATAAAACGATTGGAAGTGTTCCAATCCCTACATGTGCACCGTAAGAAATTGAGAAACCACCTGCACGAGAGAACTTTTCAGCAATAAGTGCTGAACTAATTTTGTCTAAACCAATGCCATCATACTTTTCTGGAACGTCAGCACCAAGAAGTCCTAGTTCTCCAGCTTGTCTTAAGAGATTCACAGAACGATCAAATTCGTGTTTTTCTAAATACTGAAGTTGTGGAACAACCTCGTTTACAACGAAATCATCTGCTGTTTTTGCAATCATTTTGTGTTCTTCTGTAAAATCCTCTGGTGTAAATACTAAATCTGCTGCAATATCCTCAACTAAGAAACTTCCACCTTTAATAAAAGACATATTTTTTTCCTCCTCTTATTCTCCTAATATTTCTAAACTAATTCAAATACGCCAGCAGCGCCCATGCCGCCACCGATACACATCGTTACGACACCGAATTGTACATTGCGGCGACGCATTTCGTGTAAAAGTGTTAATGTGAGTTTTGCACCTGTACAACCAAGTGGATGTCCAAGAGCAATTGCTCCACCGTTTACATTAATTTTTTCTTCATCTAACCCAAGATGACGAATAACTTGAATGGATTGTGAAGCAAATGCTTCATTTAATTCAAACAAACCAATATCAGCGATAGACAATCCTGCTAATTGTAACGCTTTTGGAATTGCCGCAATTGGTCCAATTCCCATAACTTCTGGCGGAACACCAGCAACCGCAAAGGAACGGAATTTACCCATTGGTTGTAAGCCTAGACTTTTTGCTTTGTCATGATCCATAACCATTACTGCCGCTGCTCCATCACTTGTTTGTGAAGAGTTTCCAGCTGTTACACTTCCAGTCATCGAAAACGCTGGACGAAGACGAGCTAGTCCCGCCATACTTGTATCTGGACGAGTTCCTTCATCTGTTGTAAAAGTGAATGTTTTTTCAACCAGTTTGTGCTTGTCATTTACACTACGTAATGTTACTTCTACTGGAACGATTTCATCTTTAAATTTACCTTCTTGAATTGCTTTTGCTGCTTTTTGATGACTACGAACTGCAAAAGCATCTTGATCTTCACGGCTTACACCGTACTGTACAGCTACTTGTTCTGCTGTATGTCCCATTGACATATAATAAGCAGGTGCTGTTTCAGCAATTTTTATATTAGGGCGTATTGCATGTCCACCCATTGGTAATAGACTCATAGATTCTGCTCCACCAGCAATGACAGTATCAGAATGTCCGAGCATGATTCTTTCTGCTCCGTAAGCAATTGCTTGTAAGCCTGAAGAACAATAACGATTAATCGTTATCGCTGGAACTGTATGTGGAAGCCCTGCTAATGTTCCAATGTATCGCGCCATATTCATTCCTTGTTCAGCTTCTGGTGCTGCACAACCAATAATGAGATCGTCAATATTTCCTTCGTAGTTGCCAGCACGTCTTAACGTTTCTTTAACAACTAGTCCTCCTAAATCATCTGGGCGAACGGTAGCAAGTGAACCTCTTTTTGATTTGCCAATTGGTGTACGAGCCCCAGCAACAATTACCGCTTCTTTCATATTCTTCTCTCCCTTGTTTTTGTATTATCTGCTCCGCCCTAATTTCTTAGCGGTTTGCCTTTAACAAGCATATGTTGCATCCGTGCTTGTGTTTTTGGCTCTTTGACAAGGCTTAAAAATGCTTCTCTTTCTAAGTCTAATAAATATTGCTCATCTACTTCTGTGCCAAATGATACGTTACCACCTGCAATAACCCATGCTAATTTTTTCGCAATAGTCACATCATATTCAGAAATAAAGCCAGAACTTAGCATTCCATCAATACCGAGTAACAATGTTGCATAGCCTGTTTCTCCAACAACTGGATATTTTTTGCGAACTGGTGCTTTATAACCACCATTATATAATGCTAAAACAGATTGTTTTGCATCGTAAATGAGGTGATCGCCATTTGCAGATACGCCATCGAATTTATTTAAGAAATTGTTATCTCTTGCTTCTTCGCCTGATGTGGATACTTTTGCTGTTGCAATTGTTTCAAATACTTTATTGGCAACTTTTTGCAAATCGAACTCTACTCCATTTGGTAGATTGTTCAAATGTTTAATGTACAATTCTTTGTTACCACCTCCACCAGGGATAACGCCAACACCAACTTCAACAAGTCCTAAATATGTTTCTGGTGATGCTTGAATTTTAGCCGCTGGCAAACAAATTTCTGTTCCGCCACCAAGTGTCATGCCAAATGGGGCAACAACAACTGGCTTATTGCTATATTTAATATTCATCATTGCTTGTTGGAATTGACGAACAACAATATCAATCTCAAAGAAATTATCATCTTGTGCTTCCATAAGGATCATCGCAAGGTTGGCACCTACGCAGAAATTTTTCCCTTGGTTCGCAATAACAAGTCCTTTGTAGTTTTTGTCTACTTCTGTAATAGCGTAATTAATCATTTGCGTAATATCTGCACCAATTGCATTGTTTGGTGAATGGAATTCAAGTAATGCTACTCCGTCACCAAGATCTATTAAACTAGCACCAGCATTTTTCTTAATGACACCGTTTACTTCTTTTAGTGCTTTTAAGGAAATTGCTTTTGGATTTGTTTCAATTACTTTATATTCACCTTTATCATAATAAAGCGTTTTCGCTCCATCTTTTTTATAGAATGTTGTATGATCATTCACCAACATTTCTTTTACCCATTCTGGTACGGATTTGCCTTCTGCTTCTAGTTTTTGAATAGATTTCTCTACACCAATTGCATCCCATATTTCAAACGGTCCGAATTCCCAACCATATCCCCACTTCATTGCTTGGTCAATTGCTACGATATCATCAGCAATTTCTCCTAGTAGTTCCGCAGAATAGACAAGTGTTGGCGTTAAAATATTCCAAATCAATGCTCCAGCACGGTCATTTGCATAAGCAAGTGCTTGCAATTTATTTGCTAACCCTTTTGCTTGTTTACTCATTTCTGTAGAAGCTGTTTTTAAGCGTTTGCCTTCTACATATTCTAATGTGTTGCAGTCTATTTCTAAAATATCTCTACCCTTTTTCAAGAAGAAGCCTTGTCCTGATTTACTGCCAAGCCAACCGTTTTCAATCATTTTCTTTAGAAAATCCGGCACTTTGAATACTTCTCTTTCTTCGCCTTCAAGTTTGTCATACATATTGTTTGTTACATGCATAAATGTATCTAAACCAACAACATCTGCTGTACGGAATGTTGCACTTTTTGGGCGACCAATTGCAGGTCCTGTAACCGAATCAACTTCTCCAACACTGTAACCACCTTTGATCATTTCATGCAGTGTAACCATCATGCTATATGTCCCAATACGGTTTCCGATAAAGTTCGGCGTATCTTTTGCAAGAACAAATCCTTTACCAAGCACATCTTCCGAAAACGTTTTCATAGATGCCAACAACTTTGGACACGTATCTTTTGTTGGAATAACTTCTAACAATTTTAAATAACGTGGTGGATTGAAGAAGTGAGTTCCCATAAAATGTTTGCGGAAATCTTCTGAACAACCTTCTGACATTGCTTCGACTGAAATACCAGATGTGTTCGAGCTAATAATACTTCCCTGTTTGCGAACTTCATCTACTCTTGCAAAAAGACTTTTCTTTATATCTAAATTCTCCACAACTACTTCAATAATCCAATCGCATTCAGACAACTTCTGAAAATCATCTTCAAAGTTTCCTACTGAAAGTAAACTTAATGATCTCTTTGTTGTTAATGGAGCAGGCTTTTGTTTTTGTAACTTTTGAATTGCCCCATTTACAATCCGATAACGCACTTCTTTTGATTCAAGTGTTAAACCTTTTTTTTCCTCCTCAGGTGTTAACTGACGTGGAACAATATCAAGTAACAGAGTTGGAATACCAATGTTTGCTAAATGTGCGGCAATCCCTGCCCCCATAACTCCTGAGCCGAGAACCGCTGCTTTTTTAATTTGCATTCCCATACACTTTCCTCCTAAATTTAAGATTGAATGAATAGCCATTCATTTTTTATTTAAAAAAATAATAACCAATTCATACCCCTGTTATTTATATTAAGTGAATTTAACAACTTTCGCAAGTATAGAAATCCTAAAAGAAAATTTTTGTTGAAAAAAAGTGAAGAAAAATGAAGTTATTAGAGAAATTAGGATCATTGCCGAATCTAATTCAGCAGGTATAGAAGAGCAACTAGCTTCTATGTAAGAAATTGCTGCTTCTTCCATTGTGCTTTCAAAAATGGTACAAGAGCTTCAAGGACTTGTTGGTAAATTTAAAGTATAGAAAGAAAGGAGAAATTGTTGTCACTATTTTTTTATGAGAAACCATCTCAGTTTTTTTGAACTTATATTTAGAAAATTAGGATATAATTGAAGTTTGTTTGAATGATTTTTATTGAAATGAATGGCATATGTAAGTAAAAGAGCAAAAGGGGCAAAAATGCCCCTTTTGCTCTTTTACTTACCAATCATTCCTTTTAACACAAACGCTACATTTGCTGGGCGTTCTGCTAGGCGACGCATAAAATAACCGTACCAGTCCGTACCATATGGAACATAGACTCGCATAGTATAACCTTCTTTAGCAAGCTGCTCTTGGCGTTCTGTGCGGATACCATATAACATTTGAAATTCAAATTGATCGTTAGAAATACCATGTTCTTTCACTAGTTTTTGTGTATACTCAATTATTGCTTCATCATGTGAGGCAACTGCTGTATAGTTTCCATTTAGTAAGTGCATTTTAATAATTTTTTTGTAGTTTTCATCTACATCTTTTTTGTCAGGAAATGCTACTTCTGGTGACTCTTTGTAAGCACCTTTTACAAGACGTAGATTAGGGTGATATTCATTTAAATCTTGCATGTCCTTCACTGTTCGATACAAATACGCTTGAATAACTGTTCCAACATTATCATAATCTTGTCTTAGCTTCTTCAGAATATCAATTGTTTTTCCACAACGTTCGTAGTCTTCCATATCAATCGTAACAAATACACCATGTTCTTTGGCAGCATTCAAAATACGACGCATATTATTCATAACGACATCTTCCGAAACATCTAAGCCCATAGAAGTCATTTTTAGTGACAATTGTGAATTTAATTTTTCACGCCCAATTGCTTGAATGGCTTCGATAGATTGATCTGCCATTTCGTTTGCTTCTTCTTCATTGTCAATAAATTCCCCGATATAATCAATTGTAACCGCTAAACCCTTATCATTTAAATCTTTAATCACCTTCACGGCACGTCCAATCGTTTCACCTGCTACAAAACGAGCGGCTCCTAGACGTAATCCATGACGTTTTGCCATTTTAGAAAGTCCTTTATTTTTTGACAAAAACAAGAAGAAATCACGCATTACTTGTTCCATTGTTTTCCCTCCGTATCACATACTTATCTTTTTTATTCTATCACTTTTTTTGTGAATTGAATATTATTTTTTACACCCCAAATATCAAAGTTACGAACACATTAAATACAACGGGAAATACAAACAATACACAATTAAATTTAATTCCAAACAAAGATATTTTATTAGAGTTGTACTTATTGGCTACAAAAGCAAGAACTGCACCTATTGGACAAAAAATAATAGGAAATACCATTGGCATTCCCTGAATGTTTAAATGTACTATTCCAACTAAAAAATTAATAATAAGCACAGATGTTATACTAGGAATTAAGATGGAAATCACTCTAACAATAGAAATGAAGATGGAGAATGCTTGAAGATCTTTCATTTATACCACCCTTCCTCATTTCAATTGATTGGACAAGGATGAGAAAAAAGGGGTAAAAGTGCCCCTTTTTTCTCATCCTCATTATTGTTTGTTCAACTCTTCTAACAAAATTTTATTCACAAGTGGCGGATTTGCTTGTCCTTTTGTTGCTTTCATAATTTGTCCAACAAAAAAGCCAACTGCTTTCTCTTTTCCATTCTTATAGTCTTCAATTGATTGTGGATATTTCTCTAAAGTTTCTATAACCATTTGGCGTAATGTACCTTCATCAGAAATTTGCACAAGCCCTAGAGATTTCACCAAGTCTTCGGCATCTCCACCTTTTTCAAGCAGAACTGGGAATATTTGCTTGGCAATTTTGGATGAAATCGTTCCATTTTGAAGAAGTTTAATCATACTTGCTAAACTTTTTGGTGTTAGAATACTTTGCAGTTCTTTTCCAGATGAATTTAAGTAAGCTGATACTTCGCCCATTAACCAGTTGGATGTAAGTTTTGCATCTGCTCCAAGTTCAACAGTTTCTTCAAAGAAATCTGCCATTTCTTTTGTTACTGTTAACACAGATGCATCATATATAGACAAGCTTAGTTCCTCGACATAGCGTTTCTTTCTGGCATCTGGAAGCTCAGGAATACTTTCACGAATTCGATTCTTCCATGCTTCATCAATATGAATAGAAACTAAATCTGGTTCTGGAAAATAACGATAATCATCGGAACCTTCTTTGACACGCATTAAACGTGTTGTTTTTGTTGCTTCATCATAGCGGCGTGTTTCTTGCTGGATTTCTCCACCCTCAAGCAGAATTTTCTCTTGACGCTTTACTTCATGTTCTAGTCCTGCTCGCACAAAATTGAAGGAGTTTAAGTTTTTTAACTCTGTTTTTGTTCCAAATTCCTTTTGTCCAACAGGACGCAAGGAAATATTTGCATCACAACGGAGTGATCCTTCTTCCATTTTGCAATCTGACACACCTGTATATTGAATAATTGATTTTAGTTTTTCTAAATAGGCATACGCTTCTTCTGGAGAACTCATGTCGGGTTCGGAAACGATTTCCACAAGCGGTGTTCCTTGACGATTAATATCAACAAGGGAATAACCATCACCTGTATGGGTTAATTTCCCAGCATCTTCCTCTAAATGAATCCGAGTAATCCCAATTTTTTTCTTATTTCCACCAACTTCAATTTCAATAAAACCATGTTCCCCAATTGGCTTATCGAATTGTGAGATTTGATAAGCTTTTGGATTATCTGGATAAAAATAATTTTTACGGTCAAATTTTGTTTCTGCTGCTACTTCACAATTTAATGCCATTGCTGCTTTCATCCCAAATTCCACTGCTTGTTTATTAAGTACAGGTAAAACGCCTGGATAACCTAAGTCTATCACACTTGTATTTGTATTTGGATCCGCACCAAAAGCGTTTGGACTCGCTGAAAAAATTTTTGAGTTTGTTTTAAGCTCTACATGAACTTCTAAGCCGATTACTGTTTCAAACTTCATCCGAATCCCCTCCTAGTGTTGGTTTTTGGGTATGATTTGTTGCTTGTTCAAATGCATGAGCCACACGATACAATGTTTGTTCATCAAAATGTTTGCCGATTATTTGCAGTCCTAGTGGTAATTTTTCTGCTGAAAATCCACAAGGCACACTAATAGCTGGAACACCTGCTAGATTAACTGGGATTGTCAAAATATCATTGGCATACATTGTCAATGGATCACTTGTTTGTTCACCGATTTTGAATGCTGCTGTTGGTGTTGTTGGACCAACAATTACATCATATTTTTCAAAAATAGTTTCAAAATCTTGTTTAATAAGTGTACGAACTTGTTGGGCTTTTTTGTAATACGCATCGTAATAACCAGAACTTAAAGAAAATGTTCCAAGCATAATTCTGCGTTTTACTTCACTACCAAAGCCTTCACTACGAGTGTTTTTATACATATCAATTAAATTTTTGGCGTTATCTGTTCGATGCCCGAACCGAACACCGTCAAAACGAGCTAAGTTTGCCGATGCTTCCGATGAAGATAGTAAATAGTAAGTAGCTAGAGCATATTTAGAATGCGGAAGTGAAACTTCTTCCCACGTTGCTCCTAAACTTTCTAATACTTTCAGTGCTTCCATTACAGATTCTTTCGCTTCTTTCGATACACCTTCACCAAGATATTCTTTTGGCACAGCAATGTGTAGATTTTTTATATCATTTGTTAGAGAATCCACGTAGTTTGGCACATCTACTTGAGCAGATGTCGAATCCATTGAATCAACACCAGAAATGGTTTGTAAAAGATATGCATTATCCTCCACTGTTCGAGTAATTGGGCCAATTTGGTCAAGTGAAGAAGCAAACGCTACTAAGCCAAAACGGGATACACGTCCATATGTTGGTTTCATTCCAACAACACCACAATAAGCGGCTGGTTGACGGATTGAACCTCCTGTGTCCGAGCCAAGCGAAAACATTACCTCACCTGCAGCTACGGAAGCGGCTGAACCACCACTAGAACCACCAGGAACATAGTCCAAATTCCATGGATTTCTTGTCACTTGAAAACCTGAATTTTCTGTAGAAGAACCCATAGCAAACTCATCCATATTTAATTTACCAATTACAATTGCCTTTGATTCGTGTAAATGATTCATAACCGTTGCATCATAAATTGGATCAAAATTATGTAAGATTTTACTGGCACACGTTGTGCGTAAATTTTTTGTCACGATATTATCTTTAATTCCAATTGGCATTCCAAATAATGTAGAGAATGTTTCCTTATCTAAAGAATCAAACTGTTTTGCCGTTGTACGTGCTTGTTCTTCATTTAGTGTTAAGAAGGCATTTACTTGCCCATCTACTTCTTTAATTCTTGCATAGGATTCATCGACAAGGTCAGTAACACTAATTTCTTTATTTTGCATCATGGTGTGCAACTGTTTTATTTTGTAATCAAATAACATTCTTTTTCTCCTTACTCCAAAATAGCTGGAACACGAATGTATCCATCTTTTTTATCTGGTGCATTTTTCAAGACATCTTCAATTGGTAATCCTGACTTGGCCACATCTTCACGAAAAACATTCTTAATTGTCAAAACGTGTGACGTTGGCTCTACACCTTCTGTATTTAATTCATTTAGTTGTTCTGAAAAAGAAATCATTGCATCTAACTGTTCTTTAAACATTTCTGCTTCTTCTTCTGTAATAGCTAATCTTGCTAAATGAGCAACGTGTTTTACTTGCTCGATTGAAATACGTGACATAATAGGCTCACCTCCAAAAAAATTTTAAGTCTACAGTAATTTGATAATATCAGATTTCATGCAGAGTGAAAAGCTATTCTACAACCTTTATAACGGAAACAATATATATTTGTGTAAATACAGGGTATTCATTGTATAATACTATTATCTACTTGATAGGCTGCCGAGAAAAGGATGAATACAGTAATGAAAAAAAAGATAATTATTTTTTGTTGTTTGATAAGTTTATTTGTTGTAGGATACTTTTTTAAAGTCTATTACTCTACTAATTCAAAATGGCAAATTTCCAATTACGACCAAAAAGCTTTACAAGGATACGCATCGAAAACTTCTGTAAATCCTGATGAAGTAATTACATTTTATGTTCATAGTAATACTAATTATCATATATCCATCTTTCGTATGGGATTTAACAATGGAACTGGTGGCACTCACATCATGAACACAAAAACAATTGTTACACAACAAGAAAATACGCTTCCAACAACCTATACAGTCGGAGCAAATTGGAAACCAAGTTACACACTCACTGTTCCTTCTAATTGGAAATCAGGTGTTTATTTAGCGAAATTAGAAGATGACAAATCTCATGAATCTTATATCCCATTTGTAGTGAAAGATAAAAATCCTCATGCACAACTGTGTATTTTAATCGCAAGTAATACATATCAAGCTTATAATGAATGGGGTGGAAAAAGCTTATATGGTTACAACAGTACGGATAAACAAGCTGCTATATCCGTATCATTTCATAGACCGTATATAGCAGGATATGGAGCAGGAGATTTTTTTCGCTATGAATATTCCTTTATTCGCTGGATCGATCGCCAAAATTACAGTACTACCTATATGACCGATCAAGATATTCATAATGGTCTTCTTAACCATGCAACTTGTAAAACATTAGTTATTCCAGGTCACGATGAATATTGGACAATGCAAATGCGAAAAAATATCGAAAACGCTACAAAACAAAAATTAAATATTGCTCTGTTTAATGCAGATATAGCCGACTGGCAAATTCGTTATCACCCCTCCAATCCTGAAATAATGATTGGCTATAAAGTACAAGCGAACAATGACCCATATAATTATACTCATCCTGAACTAGTAACAACAAAGTTTCGAAATCCGCCTGTGAATATGCCACAAAATACATTATTCGGGATAATGTACGCAGGAATTCCTAAGAAAAAATTTAATGATTTATACATTGTTAACGATAAATCTTTCCTATTCAAAGGAACAAAATTAAAAAATGGTGATAAAATTCCTGATATATCTGGTGGAGAAATCGAATCTTATGACATCAAAAGTAATATCAAAAATGTCGATATCATTGCTCATGCCCCAGTAATCTTGTATGAAAAGAAAGGATTTGCTGATGTTACTTGGTACACAAATCCTTATGGTGGACATGTATTTTCTGCTAGCACTTTCTTTTGGAACTGGGCTTTAGATTCTTTTGGACATAAGCATTTGATTTCTGAAAATAAAGATATTCAAATCATAACAAAAAATGTTTTAGATGCAATGGTGAAGTAGAGGGTTGTTTATAAAATGCAATTTATGGCTGTGATAGAAGGAACATTTTTTCCTTCTATCACAGCCACATTTCAATTTTCTTTATTCTCCTCTCCCACTTTTGTTATAATGAAATGATGGGATACAAGGAGGATTTATTTATGTATGATATTCGTAAATGGCAACATGTATTTAAGTTAGATCCAAATAAAGAAATAAGTGATTCCAATCTAACACTTGTGTGTGAATCTGGAACAGATGCCATTATTGTCGGAGGAACAGATGGTGTAACAGAAAATAATACACTAGATTTAATGGCACGTATTCGCAGATTTAGTGTTCCTTGTGTACTAGAAGTGTCTAATACTGATTGTATTGTTCCAGGATTTGATTTCTATTTTATCCCAATGGTTTTAAATAGTGAAAAGCGTGAATGGATTGTTGGGCTTCATCATGAAGCATTAAAAAATTTGCGAGGATTAATCAATTTTCATGAACTTGTCATCGAAGGATATTGCATTTTAAATGAAGAATGCAAAGCAGCACAAGTGACGAAAGCAAATACTGCACTAAATGAAGAAGAAGTCATTGCTTATGCTCATTTAGCAGAGCATTTACTTAGACTTCCGATTTTTTATATGGAGTATAGTGGAATATATGGTGATCCTGCTCTTGTTTCAAGTGTTCGAGCTGAACTTACAAACACGCAATTATTTTATGGTGGTGGAATTAAAAGTGTTGCCGAAGCACTAGAAATGGGTGCATTTACTGATACAATTGTGATTGGAAATCTTATTTACGAAAATATCAAAGAAGCATTATATACAGTGCAAGCTATTAAAGATTTGGTGGGAGAAAAATGAACTATTTAAGTGAAAAACTTTTGAATGGATTAAATGATGAGCAAAAAAAAGCAGTTCAAGCAACAGAAGGTGCTCTACTAATTATGGCCGGGGCAGGAAGCGGAAAGACAAAAGTGTTAACGCAACGCATTGCCTACTTGCTGATGGAAAAACAAATTGCTCCGTGGAATATTTTAGCAATTACTTTTACAAACAAAGCCGCTCGTGAAATGAAAGAGCGTGTTCGTGCGATTCTAGGCGGAACAGCAGATAATGTCTGGATTTCAACCTTTCATTCCATGTGTGTAAAAATTCTCCGCCGTGATATTGATCGAATTGGTATTAATCGTAACTTCTCTATTCTTGATACAACCGACCAATTATCGGTCATCAAAAGCATTATGAAAGACCAAAATTTAGATACAAAACAATTTGAACCAAGAGCTATGTTAAGTTACATTAGTCGGGCAAAAAATGAATTACAAACACCAGAACAATTTGTTAGTAAAGCTGACGGTTTTCGAGAAAAAATTGCTGGACAAATTTATGAAGAATACCAGAAGCGGCTTCTCAGAAATCATTCACTTGATTTCGATGACTTAATTATGACAACACTTCATTTATTTGAACGTGTTCCAGAAGTATTAGAATACTATCAACAAAAATTCCAATACATTCATGTGGATGAATATCAAGATACAAATACTGCTCAATATTTACTTGTCAAGATGCTCGCTAACCGCTTAAAAAATTTATGCGTAGTTGGTGATTCTGACCAATCTATTTATAAATGGCGTGGGGCAGACATCGAAAATATTTTATCTTTTGAAGAAGATTATCCGAATGCCACAGTGATTTTATTAGAGCAAAATTATCGTTCAACAAAAACCATTTTATACGCAGCCAATCATGTCATTCGTAACAATCATTCTCGCAAAGAAAAGAATTTATGGACGGCAAATGAAGAAGGCACAAAAATTTCTTATTATCGAGCAGCAAGTGAATGGGAAGAAGCTTATTTTGTTGTCAAACAAATACAAGAAGCAATTAATAGACGAGAAAAAATATACTCTGAGTTTGCAGTTTTATACCGCACAAATGCCCAATCTCGGGTCATTGAGGAAACATTACTTAAAGCAAACATTCCCTATCAATTAGTAGGCGGCACAAAGTTCTATGATCGAAAAGAGATTAAAGATGTCTTGGCATATCTTCGACTTATTTCTAATCCAGATGATGATATGAGCTTTATTCGGGTTGTTAATGTTCCAAAGCGTGGTGTTGGAGCATCTTCCTTAAATAAAATTGCTGAGTATGCCAATCAAAATAATATTTCCATGTTCAAAGCACTTGGTGAAGCAGATTTTATTGGCTTACCTGTACGTGTTCTTACACCGCTAGTTACCTTCTATGAACAAATTTGTGGTTGGTCGGCACAGCAAGAATATTTAACAGTGACGGAATTAGTTGAGGAAGTGCTAGAGAAATCAGAGTACCGAAAAATGCTTCAATTAGAAGATACACTAGAATCACAAAGTCGCTTAGAAAATGTTGAGGAATTCCTATCGGTAACTCAGCATTTTGAAAATATTAATGAAGACAAAACGCTACTAAACTTTTTAACTGATTTGGCACTTATTGCCGATATTGACCAAGTAGATAATGAAGAAGAAAAAACAAATGCCATTACTTTAATGACCTTGCACTCAGCAAAGGGGTTAGAATTTCCTGTTGTTTTTTTAATTGGTATGGAAGAAGGCATCTTTCCACACAGTCGTTCACTAGCTGACGAAGAAGAAATGGAAGAAGAACGCCGCTTGGCATATGTCGGTATCACCAGAGCAGAAAAAACGCTCTATATTACAAATGCCCAAATGAGAATGTTATATGGAGCAACAAATACAAACCCTGCTTCACGATTTATTAGTGAGATACCAGAAGACGTATTAAAAACATTACACAAAACGCCAAAAAAAACAGCAGGCTATTCCACTTCACAAAAAAAACAAGTACAAACCCTTCCTGTTGCAAGACAAACAGGTGGTGATACAATTGGCTGGAATGTTGGTGATAAAGCAACACACCAAAAATGGGGAGTTGGAACTGTTGTTAGTGTACTTGGAGCAGGAGAAGACAAAGAATTAAATATTGCCTTCCCTGCCCCAACAGGAATTAAAAAATTATTAGCCCGCTTTGCCCCAATTAAGAAAGTATAGGAGGAATTATCGTGGAATGTATTCAAGAACTCCGTCAACTTTTAAATAAATATAATCATGAATATCATGTACTAGATAAACCAACAGTATCTGATGCTGAATATGATGAATTAATGCGACAGTTAATTGAACTAGAAACAAATTTTCCTGAACTACAAACACCTGATTCCCCAACCCAAAGAGTTGGTGGTGCGGTTCTTGAAGGATTTAAAAAGATTGAACATACAACACCGATGTTAAGTTTGGCAAATGCTTTTAATGAAGCCGATTTACGAGATTTTGACAGACGTGTGCAACAGGTTGTTGGCGAAACAGCTTATGTATGTGAATTAAAAATTGATGGGCTTGCGGTGTCCCTTCGCTATGAACAAGGCTTATTTATACTTGGCGTTACTCGTGGAGATGGAACAGTTGGCGAAGATATTACCGAGAACTTAAAAACGATTCAATCCATTCCACTACGTTTGCCAAAACCACTCACACTAGAAGTTCGTGGTGAAGTATATATGTCTAAATCAGCTTTTACAAAAGCAAATGAAATGCGTGGTAAACAAGGCGAAGAATTATTTGCTAATCCTCGTAACGCAGCAGCAGGTTCTTTACGTCAACTAGATCCAAAAATAGTCGCTTTAAGAAAGTTAAGTATGTTTGTATACGGGCTGGAACAAAGTGAAGAATTAATCAACTCACATAATGACAGCCTACATATGCTTATGGAACTAGACTTTCATACAAATAAAGAGCATCGTTTATGTACAACTATCGAAGACGTGTTACAATTTATTAACGAATGGACTGACAAAAGAGCATCTCTACCATATGATATTGATGGGATTGTTATTAAAGTAGATTCATTTGCCAAACGAGAAGAATTAGGTTTCAGATCAAAAAGTCCACGTTGGGCAATTGCCTACAAATTTCCAGCTGAAGAAGTTGTCACAAAACTAATTGATATTGAATTAAGTGTTGGAAGGACTGGCGTTATTACACCAACTGCCATCTTACAACCAGTACGTATTGCAGGAACAACAGTTCAACGAGCATCTTTGCATAATCAAGATTTTATTCGTGACAAAGATATTCGGATTGGTGATACTGTAGTTGTAAAAAAAGCTGGCGATATTATTCCAGAAGTTGTTATGCCTTTGGTAGAAAGAAGAATTGGTAAAGAACATCCCTTTCAAATGCCAACTAATTGTCCTGCTTGTCATAGTGAACTTGTTCAATTAGAAGAAGAAGTTGCCTTGCGTTGTGCAAATTCGGAATGCCCTGCCCAAGTTCAAGAAAGTATTACACACTTCGTTTCAAGAAATGCGATGAATATAGACGGACTTGGTGAAAAAGTTGTTGCTCAATTATTCAATGACGGATTGATTGTTGATGTGGCTGATTTATATTTCCTAAACCATGAACAACTAGTTAATTTAGAAAGAATGGGCGAAAAATCTGCAACTAATTTACTACAAGCTATTGAGAAATCAAAAACAAATTCTTTGGAAAAATTATTATTTGGTCTTGGCATTCGTCATGTTGGCGAAAAAGCTGCAAAACTACTTGCTGAGAATTTTGAAACAATGGAAAAACTACAATCTGTAACAGGAGAACAACTAACAGAAATTCATGAAATTGGTAGTAAAATGGCGGAGTCTATTGTTACCTATTTTTCAAATCAAAAAAACAGCCAGCTTATTCAAAAACTGGAACAAGCTAATGTAAATATGACTTGTACAAAACCAAAAGTTATTGCTCAAAGCGACAGTTTATTTTTTGGTAAAACATTAGTCTTAACTGGAAAACTTACCCAGCTATCAAGAAATGAAGCAAAAGAGAAAATTGAACAGCTTGGCGGAAAAGTTTCAGGAAGTGTCAGCAAAAAGACAGACCTTGTCATTGCTGGAGAAGAAGCAGGATCAAAACTAGATAAAGCAACAGCATTAAATATTGAAATATGGGATGAAGAAACTTTTATTCGAGAAACTACAAAATAAGCAGGTGTAACGAATGATTAAAAAACGTCTTTTTATTGTTTTGTTAATAGTAATACTTACAGGTTGTGCACCACAATTTCCATCAAAAAATAATGAGCTTGAGAAAACGACAACACAAAATCCAGGAACAACAACTATACCAGACTATAACATTTCAGATGATTATTACAAAGTAATGTTGCAACCATCATTCAAGCCTAGCCAATCAAGAGGGCTTGTGGTGGAGAACTTACATACAAGACTAGATACAGATGAATTTGAGCTTGGTTTAATTCGCTTAGCAACAAAAACATTTTCAACAAAAGAGTATTTATTTCAAGAAGGACAATTTTTAACAAAAAAAACTGCTAGAAGTTGGTTAAGCCGAAAAATGACTTCTACCCAGCTTGTAAAAAACAAATTAAAACCAGCAGATAATATT
The DNA here is from genome assembly GCA_031546705.1 of Caryophanales bacterium. Classification (GTDB taxonomy): domain Bacteria; phylum Bacillota; class Bacilli; order Bacillales; family JAVBJX01; genus JAVBJX01. The sequence goes on along the minus strand of JAVBJX010000017.1, from coordinate 3,340 downwards.
GGATTAAATCCAATCCTTGCTGATGAAACGACTGGAACAGCAGAAGCAAGAAATGCAAAAAGCCCTATCTATTTAGCAAGTATCATAGAACATGATTACTACCTTATAAAAAAAGATAAAAAAGCAGAGTTTGCTGGAATTGCTATTGGTCTTGCTTTAAACTCTGTGCACTACTACAAAACGGAGCAAGATTATCCACGAGAAGAAAAAATTCCACAAGCAGAAATAGTAAAACAAGGAAAACAAATAGCTGCTCAAGTTGTTAGTTACTTACGACAAATCCAAGGGCTTAAAACTGTTCCAATTACCATTGGATTATTTCAACAACAACCAAAATCGTCTATTTCTTCGGGACATTTTTTTGCATCAACTGATGTTGACAAAAGTAGTAACTCCCTAAATGATTGGTCACCTGTAAATGAAGTGTATTATGTCTTCCCGTCAGATGAAACAAAAACTATGGACGATGCGATTGCATTCAATAATTTTAAAACAAGTATTGTAAATTTCTTTCCTAATTACACTTCAATTGTTGGACATGCTTATTATGTGGATAACCAAATGCAACGATTAAAGATAGATATATCTATGCAATTTTATGGAAAATCCGAAGTAATTGCCTTCACTCAATTGGTAACTGGTTTAGTTGTAAAAAAATTACCTGACTCTACTCATATTGAGGTAAGTATTTCCTCAGTTCGTGGTTCAGAATCATTAATTGTTAAAGATCCTGAAAGTGATTCTCCATTTGTTCATGTTTATTGATTTAGAAGTTGAACACTTCACAGTTGTCAGTTAGAATATAATAGGAATACATATTTAATACAAGGAGGATTTACAATGGTACAACCATACAAACATGAACCATTTACTGATTTTACAGTAGAAGCAAACAAAGAAGCATATGAAGCTGGTATGAAAGTTGTGGAAAGTTATCTAGGTCTTGACTATCCGCTTATTATTGGTTCAGAACGTATTACAACAGAAGGAAAAATTACATCCATTAACCCTTCTAATAAAACAGAATTAATTGGACGTGTGTCAAAAGCAAACCAAGAACTTGCTGAAAAAGCAATGCAAGTAGCTGATGAAGCTTTCAAAACATGGAGCAAAACTTCCGCACAAGCTCGTGCCGATATTATTTTTCGTGCATCTGCTATTCTTCGCCGCCGCAAACATGAATTTTCTGCCCTCTTAACGAAAGAAGCAGGAAAACCTTGGCATGAAGCAGATGGAGATACAGCAGAAGCAATTGACTTCTTAGAATTTTACGCTCGTCAAATGGTACAATTAAAAGACGGTATCAAAGTGGAAAGTCGTGCTGGAGAAGCAAATCGTTTTGGTTACATTCCACTTGGAATTGGCGTTATCATTTCACCATGGAATTTCCCACTTGCGATTATGGCAGGAACAACTGTCGCAGCACTTGTAACAGGAAATACAGTTCTTCTTAAACCAGCAAGTACAACACCAGTAGTTGCTTATAAATTTGCGGAAGTATTAGAAGAAGCAGGACTTCCTGCTGGCGTATTAAACTTTGTACCGGGTAGTGGTTCAGAAGTTGGTGACTATTTAGTTGACCATCCACGTACTCGTTTCATTAGTTTTACAGGTTCTCGTGACATTGGCGTTCGCATTTATGAACGTGCAGCAAAAGTACATAAAGGTCAAATTTGGCTAAAACGTGTTATTGCTGAAATGGGCGGAAAAGATGCGATTGTTGTTGCGGAAGATGCTGATCTTGAATTAGCGGCACAATCTATCGTGAAAGCCGCATTCGGTTTCTCTGGACAAAAATGTTCTGCTTGTTCGAGAGCAATTGTTGTAGAAAGTGTCTACGATCAAGTTCTAGCTCGTGCAGTTGAACTGACAAATGAATTGATTGTTGGTAATCCAGAAGTTCGTGAAACATTTGTTGGTCCAGTTAATGACCAATCTGCATTCAATAAAATTATGGAATATGTAGAAGTTGGTAGACAAGAAGGTAGAATTGCTGCTGGTGGTACTGGTGATGATTCTAAAGGTTTCTTCATTCAGCCAACGATTGTTGCTGACGTAACTCCAGAATCAAGAGTAATGCAGGAAGAAGTTTTTGGTCCATTCGTTGCTTTTACAAAAGCAAAAAATTTCGATCATGCTCTTGAAATTGCCAACAATACAGAATACGGTTTAACAGGTGCGGTTCTTTCAGGAAGTCGTGAAAATCTTGAAAAAGCACGCCAAGAATTCCATGTTGGTAATCTCTACTTAAACCGTGGTTGTACAGGAGCAATTGTTGGTTATCAACCATTTGGTGGATTTAATATGTCAGGAACAGATTCTAAAGCTGGTGGTCCTGATTATTTATCTCTTCATATGCAAGGAAAAACTATTTCAGAAATGTTTTAGGAACTAAATAAAGTGACCGAGTTGGGGCGATTTTCGTTCTAACTCGGTCATTTTTAATTTCCTCTCCCGTTTCTTTTATTTTGACTTCTTCTCTTCCTCCCCCTATGATGTACTTATATTTGTTACAGTTTTTCACCAAAACAATTTGGAGGTTCTTACATTGAAAATAGAAATCTGGTCTGATTTTGTCTGCCCTTTTTGTTATATTGGTAAACGTCATTTAGAACTCGGACTTAAACAATTTGCTCACAAAGAAAATGTAGAAGTTATTTTCCGAAGTTTTGAGCTTGATCCTAATATGCCAAAAGATACAGATAAAGATATTTATGAAATTTTGGCAGGAAAGTATAGCATTCCAACTATGCAAGCACAATTATTAACAAATCAAGTGACACAACAAGCGGCTGAAGTTGGACTTACTTATCATTTTGCTACAAATATTCCAACGAATTCATTCGATGCCCATAGACTTGTACATTTTGCTAAACAATCTGGGAAGATGGACGAATTAGTAGAACGAATTTTCAAAGCACATTTTACAGATTCTCTGCATGTAGGAGATCACGAAACACTTACTGACTTGGCAGAGGAAGTTGGACTTGATAGACAAACTACACTTGATTTTCTGAGTGGAGAATCACACAGCGAAGATGTTCGACAAGATGAAGCCAATGCGGCAAAGTTAGGAATACGAGCTGTTCCATATTTTGTATTTAATAACAAATATGCTTTATCTGGTGCTCAACCAAGTGAAGTTTTTTTAGATACATTACAAAAAATTTGGGAAGAAGAAAAGTAAGACTAGAGTCTTTTAAAATGTACCCTATAGAGTAGACACTTAAAAAAAAGTCTATCTATTAGGGTATTTTTTGTATAATGAAGAAAAATAACGATTGGGGAAAACTAAAATGAGTAAAAAATTATTTACAGAGAAAGAAAAGAAACTACTTTC
>JAVBJX010000041.1:0-23637 GCA_031546705.1 Caryophanales bacterium | reverse complement strand
CAAGAAATTAAAAGATATTGCAACTGAATTAGAAGTGTCTGATTCCCAAATTAGAAAGTGGAAAAATCAAGACAATTGGGAAGCAGCTTTGAATAGTAACGTTACTAAACCCGAAGGTAACGTTACTAAACGGGGTGCACCGATTGGGAATAAAAACGCTATAGGAAATAACGGTGGAACTGCACCAAAAGGAAATAGAAATGCCATCACCCACGGTCTATACGAAACAGTAGTCGTTGAATCTCTTTCTAAAGAGGAGCAACGACTTTTTTATTTAGCAGCTGAAATGTCAGGTTTAGAACAAGAGTTACAAATAGCAAGGTTCAAAGTAGCCAGATTGATAAAACAGCAAAAGGAACAGACCGCAAAAGGTACAGCTATTCTAAAAGATGGAGTTTTAACCTACAAGCTCCAAGATGATTTTTATGAGAATTCCATTATGAAAGGCATTGAACTAGTTGCGAATATTGAGGGGAAAATAAACAAATTACGAATAGAAGAAGAGAAACTAAAAATCGCTAAGGAAAGACTTGTGATGGATAAAACAAAAGTTGGTGGTGATGAAGATGAATTTGAAGATGACGGATTTATGGAAGCCTTAGATACAAAAACACTAGAGGTATGGAAAGATGAGTAGGAAAAAATCAGCTCCATTTACCTTCAAGCCCTTCTCTAAGAAGCAATTGAAAGTATTAACATGGTGGAACAAAAACTCTCCTGTTTGTGACAAAGATGGAATCATTTGTGATGGTTCGGTTCGTGCAGGAAAAACATTAGTCATGTCGTTTTCTTATGTTATGTGGGCAATGAATACATTTCGAGATGAAAATCTAGGGATGGCAGGAAAAACAATTGGTTCGTTTCGGCGAAATGTAGTAACTCCGCTAAAGAGGATGTTAAAAGCAAGAGGATATCGGGTAAGAGATTACCGAGCAGATAACTATTTGAAGATTACTTTTCGAGGGAAAATGAACTTTTTTTATATTTTTGGTGGAAAAGATGAAAGTTCTCAGGATTTAATACAAGGTATCACGCTGGCAGGGATGTTTTTTGATGAAGTAGCTTTAATGCCTGAATCCTTTGTAAATCAAGCAACCGCCCGCTGTTCTGTTGATAGGGCGAAATTGTGGTTTAACTGCAATCCTGCTGGTCCATATCACTGGTTTAAGAAAGAATGGTTGGATAAGTTAAATGAGAAAAATATGTTACATATTCATTTTACAATGGATGACAACTTGTCTTTATCAGAACGAGTAAAACAGCGTTATTATCGAATGTACAAAGGAATTTTCTTTAAGAGATTTATTCTTGGTTTATGGGTGCTTGCTGAGGGTGTTATTTATGATATGTTTCAAGATGATGTTCATAAGGTAAGCGAACTGCCAACTACATTTGAGCGATATTATGTAGGTGTTGACTACGGAACGAATAATCCTTGTGTGTTCTTGTTGTTGGGATTGAGAAACAAAAAGTATTACTTAATCAAAGAATATTATTACAATGGTAGGGAAAAAGGACAGAAAACAGATTCTCAATATGCAGTTGATTTTAAAAACTTTATTCAAGGTATTCATGTATCAAGAATTTTTATTGATCCTTCCGCTAGTTCATTTATTGCGGAATTAAAGCAACAAGGAGTTAGTAATTTATTTCAAGCAAACAATGCTGTATTGGATGGAATTCGGACAGTTGCCACACAGTTGAGTAATAAGACGTTGTTTATCCATGAAACTTGTATGAATACGTTAAAAGAATGTAGCTCTTATATTTGGGATGTAAAAGCTCAAGAACGTGGCGAAGATAAACCTATAAAAGATAACGACCATTGTTTAGATGCATTGCGATATATTGTGATGGGAACAAGAGTAAACAGCGATACACCTTCTACGGTTGTCGCAGGAGAAACAACCACATCAAACATTACATGGTAGGAGGTGATAACGTGGATAAAATGATTGGTCAAATTGGCTCACAGCTACACACAACTTTTTTTCTATTTGATAACTGTATTGTCAATCCAGAAACAATATCTATTGATGAGTTTGAAAGAATGCTAGATACAGATGAAACAGTAGCAGTAGGGATTCAATTCTTGATTGCTTCTGTGTTGGTTAAAATCGGAGAATATCAACATGAGAATCCAAAAATAGCAGCATTTGTGAATGAGAATTTTGAGGGAATGCAGGGAAACTTGCTAACGGCTGTCGAGGATATGTTATCCGCTGTTTGGGCTGGATATAGTGCAACAGAAATTGTTTGGAAAGCGGACGGTGGACAAATAAAAATTGATCGTCTAGCCACGTATCACCCCAAAACAATTTATGTGAGTGTGGATAGGCAAACGGGTGATTTTCAAGGGTTTAAGCAATGGCGGTGGTTTGCTGGAAGCCCAATTGATATTCCTGTGGAGAAATCCATTTTTTATGTGTACAATATGCGGTTTGGTAATTGGTACGGGAAAAGTATCATGAAAGCCATTCGGAAAAACTGGTTGTTGAAAGATCCGATTTTGAAAATGTGGGCAAGGGCATTAGACCGTTTTGGCACACCATTAATTACTATCTATACACCTGATGAAACAATAGATGACCCAGATAATCCTGGTAATCAAATTAGTCAGATGGAGTGGGCGAACCGCCAATTGAAAAATATTCAAAACGGCACAGGGTTTACACTGAGAAGTAGTGACCCTGCTATCAATGGAGAAACAAAGGTAGAAGCTATTACGACTGGTGGTAGCGGCATTGGAGAGTCGTTTGATAAAGCGGTTCAATATTTAAATAAAATGTTGCTTCGAGGTATGTTAGTTCCTTCTCTTATCTTTGATGAAGGCTCTCGTGGAAGTTATGCGTTAGGGGAAAGTCACTTTTCTATTTTTAATTTGAGTGTGACGAATATTTTCAACAGATTAACAGAAACGTTGATTGAACAACTTGTTAGGCGATTAATCGAACTAAATTTTGGACGGCAAGTAGACTATGGAAAGTTTGTGGAGAATGAGGTTGAAAATGGAGATGTGAAACTTCTTTCAGAGGCTTTCTTTCAGTTAACGAATTCAGGTTATTTGGATTCGCAAGTTCAGGGGGATTTTGATGCAGTACGGTTGAAAATGGGATTGCCACAACGTGAGGTGGTGAAAACCAGTGGAAAAGTGGTGGACTTTGCAAAAGACGCATACGCTCGCTACAAAGAAGACGATGGAGTTATCGGAGACCCGCTTGCACAAGAAAATGATGAGCGACTTGATGAGGGTGGAGCATAAAACACTCAAACAGCTTAGAAATGCTCTAAATCAGTTAATTGTATTGCCGAATGTAATTACTTATGCTCAAGTTGTTTCATGGTATCCAGCTTATCTGGGAATGTTGGGGCGGATACTGAAAGAGCATATGTATCAAGTGTTTGCAATGGGACAAGCTTCAGGTGATGTATTAGTAGGTGAGTTACATAAGCGATTTTCACATCAATTAACAGATTGGCAACCTTCTTTCTTATTAGCGGATGATGATTATTTCAAACCGTTAGAAGCTATGAAAGCATTGGAAGCAAAAGAATTAATTTTAGCTGGTAATTGGGAATCAGATGTTACATCACAAGTAAAAAATGTTTTAATGATGCAGTTGCAAGGAATGGATAGGCGTGAAGCTGAACGTTCCATTGCAACTATTTTAAACTCTAATTTGAGTAGAGCAGAATTAATATTAACAACAGAGACGACCTACGCTTACAATCGTGGTCGTCTTTCTGCGTTTCGAGCAGGGAATGTGGATTATGTTCGTTTTTCTGCAGTGATGGATGCTCGTACTTCAGCGGTGTGCAGTAGTCGGCATGGGTTGATTATGTCTATGGACAGTCCAGAGTTATCAAGTAACACACCGCCGCTTCATGGGAGATGTCGTTCTATACTTACACCGATTCTTTCAGCTTACCAGTCTGAGTTGATTACGCCAGAGGCTTTGAATTGGAGTAATGTGAAGGCAATTCCTAAAGGTTGGAGAACGGATGGGGCGGTTAGAAAATCAGAAAGTGAACTAGGAAGTGTGAGTCAAGCTAAAAGACGTAGTGAAAAAGTAATGATTACAAACCAAGCAATAGAAAAAGTTCCTTTAGTTAAAATACCTGGTTTTACAGAGGCACAAAACTTGATGTTGCAACGAAAACATAAAGAATTGTTGAGCTTTGCTAAAGAGAAGAATTTTAGTAATGAAGTGTTGAATATAGCTAGATTGAATTTTAGAGAGGAAGTAATCACGTTAGGTGATGAGAGAAAGGTAAATCCTTCAATGAATCCAGCTGCTGTTGCTTTAGTTAGAAATTCTGAGTTGAATACACTTGTCTATATCCATAACCATCCTAGTCTAAGCACATTCTCTCTTGCGGATTTGTATACATTCATGGTGGTACCACAAATCAACACTATTACTATTGTAACAAATCAAGGTAAAGTATTTACTTTAACTAAGCTAGAAGAGTATAATAGTAATAAAGTTAAGAATGTAGTTTTGGAAGTATTTTATGCTTTTGGAATGGATCCAAATGAAGGTACTACAGATGAGACTGATGCGTTGATAATGAAGGCATTATTGAAAAGAATGAAGGAGTTGAAAATCCATTATGGAAAATAAGAAAATAGATGAAAAGCAAATTGAATTACCAGTAATGGATGACAGCCCAATGTCACCAAAACAAATCTTTGAGATGTTTAACAGTATACCTGATGATTTGCAAATAATAGAAAAAAAGGAAAGTCATTCTGAATAGGATGGCTTTTTTTCATGTCTAAAAACCTTGAAGGGAGGTGAAAAAGTGTTAAAGATTCCATTTTTCCGCTTAGGCACATGGAAACATCCTGCTTATGGACAAATTGAAGGAAACCCACAAATGTTTCGGGAAATGATTCAAAACTTCAAGAGCAATGTACTAGGTAGACCGCCATTTGTGAGGATTGGTCATGACAAAGCAACTGCTCCACAATTCGGTAATGCTGAATCATTGGGATGGGTGAAGGATATTGTGGAAGAAGATGGAGTATTATATGGGCTTGCTGACCCGACTTCTTCAGAAGTAGCTGGCTTGATTCGGAATAAAAAGTATCTGTTTGCTAGTGCAGAGTACACACCGAACTATGTGGATAAGGAAACAGGTCTTTTTAAAGGAGTGGTATTGACCGCTATATCACTAACAAATGAACCGTTTTTAACCAAGTTGCCTGAAGCAGTTGTGCTTTCTGAGCAACTTGATTTATTTTATATGGATTACGCATTAGCTGATTCAACAAAGGAAGGAGAGGATTTAAGAATGAGTGACGAAAACAAAAACTTTTTTCAAAAAATCACAGATATACTTTCAGGATTCACTAAAAAACAAGAGGAAGTACAAGTATCTACAAACACCCAATTAGCGGATATGAACAAACAAATGCAAGAACAAAAGTTACTTGCTGAGAAACAAGTAACCTACTATGAGAATCAAGCAAAAGAAGCGGAAAAAGCTCGTTGTTTAGCGGAAGTGGAGAAAGATAGTGCCGCTATGGTAGCATTTGGTATTCCACCAGTGATGGTAGAACAGTGGAAACAACTAGCGTTATCTGAACAAGGAACAGCAGCTGTCAAATTATCCGATGGAACAGAAATAAGTACAGCACAAAGTATGAAGAATATGTTGCTTACAATGCCAGAAGATTGTCGTGTAAAAATGGGTCAACAAGGTTCACAGGGACAAGCAGGAGAAGCGGAAAAAATGGTTCTTGCTACACGAGAAGATGTAATTGCTATGGGTGGAACAGTAACAACAGATGGGAAATTTATTATTTAAGGAGTGAGAGAGATGTTTATTCAACCAGGTCATTCAGATGTAGCAACCTATGAACGAAAGGAAATCCGAGCAGTCTTAGGGCATGAGATACTTTTAGCAGCAGTTTTAGCTCCTACAAGTATCGCTTTAGAGATTGGAACTATTCTTGGCTATGAAACAGATACATTGCAAATGAAAGTATATAAAAATGATGCAACGGATGGTAGCGAAAAAGCTCAAGTAGTTTTAGCTCATCCTGTTAGCCCTTCTACGTTACCGCAAAATGTGCAGGTATATGTAGAAGGGATTTTTTATAAAGACAGCCTTATTGGGCTAGATGATGAAGCGATCAAGCATTTGCACGCCCGTGAAGCCGTTCCAAATTTAATTATTATTTAAAACTAAAGGAGTGAGAAAAAATGGTTTTACAATTTCCAACTACACAAGAGATTACACACATTGTTCGTAATCGAGTGATGGATCAATCTCTATTTATTGGACGGCAATTTTGTCCAGTAGTTTCTGAATTTGTGCTAGATATTCAATATGATGTATTAGAAGCTTCTTTTGGTATGACACAACCTCATCAGATTGGAACAGAACCGAAAACAATTCAAGTTCCAACAATAGAAACAAAAAGATTCGGAACAGGGTACTGGAAAGAATCCGTTCGTATCAATGAAGCGGAGTTGTTATATGCTCGTCAAGCAGGAACGTATAACCAGCGAGCAGGGAGAGATTTAGTTGCTCAACGCTCAATTCATATGGATACTCGTTTGGAAACACGCTTGGAGTGGCTTGTGTGGCAAACGGTAGTGAACGGGCTGTTAGATATTAAAGATAAAGATGTACGGTACAAAGTTGATTATAAAATACCAAATAAAAATAAGATTGATATCAGTAAAGATGCAACACGAAAATGGAGTCATCCAGATGCCGACCCAATTGCTGATTTAAATGATTGGTTGTTGTTGTATCGGGGAACAGGAGCAAAACCAAAAAGAGCATACTTTAATGCAACGGTTGCTAAAGTTTTAAGTGCAAATAATAAATTTAGAGAGTTATTGAAACGCTATAATGTTCAATTGACTGGACTAACGAATGTAGCAGAAGGATTAAAAGTGCTAATACCAAACCTAGAGTTTGTGATGTATGACGAGGGGTATTTGGATGAAAACAAGACATTTCAAATGTTCATCCCAGATGGGCAAATGGTTATTATCGGCGACTATCCTAGTGAGAAAATGATGGATTTTGTTTCTACTATGTCACTGCATAATGGTGGACTAGACAAACCACAACCGGGAAAATTTGCCTTAGTGGAAGACAAGTCACAGGCGGAGAAAAATCCGTATATTGATTTGACGGTTGGTATTTATGGATTACCTCGTGTGTTTCATCCTGATTGGATTGTGTCTGTGAAGGTGGTGTAATAGTTATGTATTGTGCTATTGAAGATGTTCGTGATTTATGTCGAATGATTGAAGAAGATGTGATGGATGATGCACAGGTGGAACGATTCATTAAACACGCACAAGCGAGGGTTGACCAGAAGATAAGTTGTCTTTATAAGACACCTCTTTCAGTACCAGTTCCAGCGATTATTTGTACGACTACTGCATTGTTAGCTTCTTCTTTTTTATTGGATAAACAATACAGCAATTTACGGGATAATGAGCAACTTCCTCTTTCAAAAGTGTACAATGATCGGGCTGAAGCATACTTGGAGGATGTTATTGAAAATCGTTCACTTAATTGTACTCTTGCTCAAACAAAAAAGGTGAATACATCTGCTATTTTAACGACAACACCTAATCGTTCACCATTAGAAAGTGTGATAGATAAATGGGAATAGGAATTCAAATTGAGTTTCATGGTTTAAAAGATTTACAGAAGCAATTAGAAGCATATAGAAAAGCAGGTGGAAATCTTCGTCCAGCATTACAAAAAGTAGGGAAAGTGATTATCCACTCAACAGATCAGAATTTTGAAGCCGAAGGAAGACCCAAAGGGTGGAAGCCACGAAGTTTGAAAACACTACGTTCAATGGAAGCTATGGCTGCAAAAAGGATAAGGCAAACAAAAGGGTATCAAAACTTAAAACGAGCTAGTACACGTGCAAAACACGAATCTGCTGCTGGGGCTAAATTCAAAGCAAATAAGCTATTAAGTATGAGTGGCGATTTAAAGAAGAGTATCACAGATAAGGTTGGAAAAGACCACGTGATAGTCGGTAGTTCCCTTCCTTATGCAACGGTACATCAATTTGGACATACCTTTAAACCAAGAACTATAAGAGCAAAGCGAGCTAAAGCCTTACAAATACCTACCGCTGGTGGATATATTTTCCGACGTTCTGTAAATCTTCCGGCTATTCGTGTTCCTGCTAGACCATTTTTAGTTGTTCAAAAAGAGGACGAAGAAAAAATTATGCGAATTTTTACTGACTATATATCTAAGGGGCAATCGTAATGGAAGAAATGGAAAAAGCGGAAGAAATCTTACAAGCGTTGTTGGAGAAGTTGCAAGCTGACAAAGAACTAAGTCAAAAAATCAAGAAATTCCATTTAGTGAATGGATTGATGCTAACTGCTTTTCCAGCTGTATCATTAAGTATTGATAATGAGCATTTTGAAGAGTATGACAACGCTATGGATAACGTAACAGCGGAGGCAAAGTTAGTTTACTATATAGAGTCAGCAGATGCAGAAAAAGCGGAACGTGAAGTTCGTAAATATGCTCGTATCATCAGAAAAATACTCAATCAAGATGTAACAGTTGGTGGAAATGTCAATTATATTCGTACAAAAAAAATCGAATATGCTTCCGTAGATGTGGAGCGAAACTACTTAGTATATGCAGCAGAAATTACTGCTGAATTACAGTGGTTTGGAAGAATAGGGAGAGAAAGGAGTTGGTAAGTAATGGTATTAGAGTACATTGTTCCACGTGTAGGGATTGATGAATCAGATGTTGGTCCACGTCCTACACCTAGTGTTAGTTTAGCGACCATTGGCATTGTAGGAACGTTTGAAAAGGGTCCAGTAAATACACCATTGATTATTGGGGATCAAGATCAACAAACACTTAAGTTTGGAAAAATCCGCTATGATTTAACTGGCCCTATCTCGTTTATGGGTGCGGTCAATCAAGGAGCTAACGATTTTGTGATTGTTAGAATTGGGGGAGAATCGCTTGCGACAGCCGCTGTTACATTTAAGGATGAATCAGGAAAAGACAGCTTGATTTATGAGGCAAGTTCTCCTGGTACATGGGCGAATGGCGATAAGCCAAGCGGAATTAAAGTTGCTGTTGCACCAGGTACATTACCTGACACAGTGAAATTAATTGTAATTAGTCATTTGAAAAGTAGAGTATACGATAACATCGCCTTAGACTCTATGAATATGAAGGATGAAGATGGCACGTTTAAAAAGGCTGAAAATGCAACAGCACTTCCTAAAATCGTTGCTGCTACACCATTAACAGGTGGTGACAATGGAGCGGAAACGAAGCCAACAGATTACATTGGCGAAATTAAAGAAGATGGTACTCGTACAGGATTGAAAGTATTAGAAACGGATAATTGTAGTATTGTTTTGGCAGCTCAACAAACAGACCCTGCTATTCGAGCTGCACTTTTAACGCATTGTGAAACTGCTGAATTAGAGGATGGGCTGCGTAGAGCCATTCTAAATTCTCCGATAGGAACATCACCAGCAGAGGCTTTGAAACTAACAGAAAGCCTAGATAGTGCTAGAGGGAATTTAGTATATCCGTGGGTAGAACCACTTGAAAAAAGTGGAGTATATGTTGCTCCTGATGGATATTTTGCAGGGTTACTTTCTGTACTTGCAGCACAAAAAAGCCCATCTAATAAACAACTAAATGGGATTTTGTCCACAGAATATAAACTTTCAAGTGCCGAGTTAAAAGCACTGACTCTAGCAAAAATCAACCCTATTACACTTGTGAAAAACAGAGGTTTTCGTGTAAGAAATGGTGTGACACTATGCAGTGACCCTGCATGGGATCAAGTAAATATTAGACGGATTTTTGACAAGATTGAAATGCAAATTTACGATTCTACGCAATGGGCGGTATCCGAGGATGCTTTACCTGATCTGTGGGGGAAAATCGCCACCCAAATTGATATGATGCTGCAAATTATGAAAGGTAACAAAGAAATCTTTGATTATAAATCAACTATCTGTAATGAAAAAATCAATACGCCTGAAGTTGTTCAAGCACGCAGATTAATTACAATTGTGCGTGTACGTCCAATTTATGCCGCTGATTATATCGATCATAGAATTTCTCGTCTTATCGGAAATGAGGCATAGGTGGATATCATGATAAAAATTGAAGAGCTTTGTACTGGATGTCAAGCGTGTATCTCGGTCTGTCCGATGCACGCTTTATCTATTAAAGAAGGAAAAGCAGTTGTTAGTACGGACTGTATCACTTGTGAACTTTGTATATTTGCCTGTCCTATTCGGGTAATTACAGTTCTGAAAGAAGAAAAGGTAGTAAAACGAGTGGATAAGTTAGAAAAAAAGGAGTTGAATCACGATGTCAGGTCAACCAATACAGGGGTTTGATGTAACTGTTTCCGTAATGGGACCAAACGGACCAGAATTCGTTGGGGAGTTTCAAGAAATCAGTATTAATTTAAAACATGACCCAGAAGAATATATGACGTTAAATTCTCGTCTTCCTCAACTACTGGAAGGGGATATTAAAATTGAAGGAAAGTTGAAGAAAGGCTGGTTTAGTGTTGCTATTCTTTCACGTGTCTGGGGACAAACGAGTTTACGTCCAAATGAACCAATTAGGGCACAAAAACGCTTTAATATCGAATGTACCGTTAATGCACCAACAAAAGGATTAACAGGTCGTATCAAACTAGAGAATGTATTGCTAAATGATATAGGGCTGAATGTTAAAGGTGGAAAAGCAGTTGTGGAGAAAGATTTAGGTTATCGGGCTGAAGGAATTAGTGAAGCAGCATAATAAAATAAAGGGGATATTGAACATGGAAAATATTGTAACAAACACACAAGTGGTGGAAAAAGTAAGTAAGCAAAAAGTTTTTGGACCTTTAGAATTACCATCAGGAAAGATGATTTATTTTCGCCGTCCTTTATCCAAAGATAGACAAGATGTTATGTCTGTTGTGGATGTAAATGAAACTAGTACGATTATGTTTGTCAACACACAAATTGAAGATTTACTTCATGCTAAATGTGTGACAAAGATTGATGACAAAGACGCTCCACTTAATTATGCTCATTTGTTTGACGTTTGGACAGATGAAGATACGAATTATTACGAAGTTGTCTTTAATGAGATGTTTGGTATGACAATGGAGAAACGGACAAAGGCAAAAGAAGCAGCCGCTTTTTTGCTGAAAAGCTAGATTTTTATCGGTTCATGTGTTTAGAGGGACGAGTCACACTTACCGAATGGATGGCGTTAGACGAGTTGAAACGTGATGCGGTCTGGGGTGCTTATGAGTGGTGGTGTGAAGAACGGAAGAAAGCAATGGAGGAAGATGGAGATTAGGAGAGTTTATTTTTGTCTGTTCCCTCGTGAAAATTATGTTATAATTATCATGTAATTACTTAAATAGTGCGGTCGGTTTGTCACACTCCTTGCTAAGAAGGTTTAGAAGGAGGTGACGACCATGCAAGAGTTTTTTCACTGGATTGTCGAATCAGGAGTGAGAGGGGTTGCAAAGGCGATAGCCGAATATGCAACACTCAAAGTCTTAAATCAACAAAAAGGTAAAACAAATGCGAAAAACCGCCCAAGCCCTAGCAAGCGAAGCGGTTCTCGCAAAAAATAAATTTTGTGACGAACTGACTGCTCTAAGGCAGTAGTTACAAGCTCCAGTGTATATAGCACTGGGGTTTTTTAGTATATGCTTATTCTAACATAAATATAATTGTTCATTCAAGCACTCTCATTCGAGGGTGTTTTTTATTTTGAAATAAAGAAAGGAAGTGGAGTCATGGCAACGCAAACAATGAGAGTTGGTCTTGTTTTACAAGCATTCAATCATATGGGAAATGCACTTGGACAAGCAAATAATCAAGTACGGAGTCTTGGCTCTACTATCCAAGCTACTTCTCAACAAATTCAACGAGTAGGGAATAAAAATCCATTTGCTAAATTGGGTAGTGATGCTGTTCAAACAGCAAAAGTCGTTCAAGAGGCTCTTGGTGGAATAGCAGCTGATTATGCAGGAAAAGCAGTTTTAGGTGAACTTGGCAATCTTGCCAAAAAAGCTGGCGATGTACAGATGCAGTTGATTCGTATGTCTGGAACATATGGATTAAACATTGATGACTCTCAAATTAAAGATATTGATAAACATGTTCGTGAGCTGTCTCAACAAACGCTATTTTCACAAAGTGAGACGATGAAGATTGGTGTAGAACTTGTTGGAGCTGGTATTGCGAAAGAGTCGTTAAAAAAAGTTCTTGATGAAGCAACCTATCTTGCAGAGGTAGAAGTGGGAATGGGGAAATCTTCTTCTGGAGAACGGACTGCCTATAATTTTTCAAGAATGGCTGAAGATGCAGGGATTACAGGAGATGTGCCACGAATGCAAGGATTTGCAGATCAACTAAATCGTGTCATTAGTGTGACTCATGCCAGTACGGAAAGTCTAGGTGAATCTTTCAAATACGCTATGCCGACAGTGAAAACATTGGGATGGAGTGAAATAGATGTATTAAATGCCAGTGCTCTTGCAGCACGTTCTGGTATAGAAGGGAGTATGGCGGGTACACATATTAAAGATTTTGCACAGCGGATTAATCCATATTTGTACGTTGGAACAAAGGGTGGACAAAAGCAACTGGAAGCTATGGCTGATGTAGGACTTATTAGTGACTTGAAAAAGGAAACTCCCAAAAAAGGAAAAGCAAAAATTATTGGATTTGGGCAAAGTGAGCTTACGAATGGGAATAAAGGAATTAAAAGCTATATGGAAATTATGGATGCCCTTGTTAAAAAGCATGATGCTTTTGTCAAAAGTGACAAAAAAGGACAAAAACATGGTGAGCTTGAATGGGTAGCAAAAATGCATCATATCTTCGGTGAGCAAGGGCAAGATATTGCGGCAATTACTTCCCATAGAGAGGTATTTAATAAATTAAAAGAACAAATGGAAGTTCAAAAAGATTTACATACCCAAATTGAGACCATCCGTACTAGTTTTGTTGGACAAATGCACGTCGCAAAAGGACAAGTAGAATCTATTGGTCTACAAATTGGGAAACCAATTATGGAATTTCTCACTCCTGCTTTGAAAGTTGGTACAGAGCATTTAGCTAAGTTAATCCAATATTTAGATGAGCATCCTAAACTTACTCAGTTTTTTGCGATTACGGCTGGTGGTGCAGCTTCTATGCTTGTACTTGGGGGTGGAATTGCAACTGTTGTGAGTGGGATAAGGCTTTTACAACAGGGAATGGCTACAGCGGGGCTTCCCGTAGGTTCACTTATTCGATTAGGCGGAGGAGCTACATTAGCGATAGCTGGAGTTGCGGCGGCTGGAGCTTTGATTTATCAACATTGGGATGATATTGGTCCATATGCAAAGGCTGTGTGGGAAACGGTAAAAGATTCTGCACAAGATGCGTTGGACACAATGGAATCGATTGGTGAGGGCATAGGTTCTGTGTGGGAAACTATTAAAACCTCTTCTTCCGATGGATGGGGGATCATTAAAGAAGCCATGAATCCTCATGCTAGAGATACAGTTAATAATATCATTGCCGAGTTTGACAGATTCAAAAACTATATTAAAGAAACGAATCAAAAAGATATCGAGAAGTTTTTTGGTTTTCATAGAGAATCAGATATCATTTTCGATCCATTAAGTAAACAAACTAAAGCAGTAGACAAAACATCGTGGCATCCAACGACAGGGATGAAAGCAGTCGGTGGAATCGCTACTTTATTTGCATTACCATTACTCGCCAAAGTTGGTAAAGCATTAGGTAAAGGTGCGTTTGCCATGATAAAAGCTCCATTTTCATTGGCAAAAAGTGCAGTAATGATGCCTGTTAATGTTGGAAAAAAAATAGGAGGACGTGGTAAAGCTGGTATTCAACGTGTTGGAAGATTTAGACAAGCACGGAGAGATGGGCAAGGATTAAGAGAGGCGTGGAGAACATCTAAGGTACGAGCAATTCCAATTGCTCAAAATGGAAGAAGCACTGATATAAGACAAAGTTTATCTAAGATGATTGTGAATGCTGGACGTGTATATGTAAATGGAAAAATAATTGGAGGTAGTGATCGTAATCAGAATGGTAGAAATCTAAATCGCCTAAATAGTCGTGGTGGTACTAGACGAATTATAAACCCTCAACAAAATAGCAGTGGAAGAATAGATACTCAAAGTGGTCGTTCTCGTGGTGTTTTAGGAAAAATGAAAAATGTGCTATCTGGAGGTGGACGGCTGCTTAAGGGAGCAGGAATACTTGGAACGGCGGCTGGCATTGGATTAGGTTCAATTGGTATTTTTCAAAATGCACAACAAAAGGGCTGGAAAAATACTATTTCTACATCAGGTGGTTACATGGCAGGAACAGCATTCGGTGGGGCAATGGGTGCTTTGGCTGGACCAGTAGGATCAATGATTGGTATGGGTGTTGGTGGGAAGTTAGGACAATGGGCTGATTCAAGTGGTATGACTAAAAAAGCGGTTGATGGTGCTTCTGGTCTTTGGAATAAATTCAAAGGTCTATTTAGTGGTTCAGACACTAAAAAAAGTAAACTCGAAAGTTTATTTAGTGCTTCAGATGCCAAAAAAGTCGAAACGAATATGACAAAATTGGGTAGTCATTCTTTGAAAACATCTGAAATCATCAGTAAAAACTTGCTTGAAGTACAAAAGGAATATACTAAAATGGGTTCAGTTGCTGGACAAGCTGCTACAGATACAAAAACACAATTACAAAGCATTTCTACTGTAACGAATGAAGCACATGTATGGGGAGAGAATGCTGTCACTATGATGGCAGAGGGAATGCGTAGCCAGTATCCGACACTCACCAATGCATCTAAAGGTGCAGCAACAATTATTTCAAACTATATGGGACATCATTCACCAACTAAGTATGGGCCAGGAAGTGATTCAGACAAATGGGCTCCTAACCTTATGGGAATGTTGGCAAGTGGAATTCTTGCTAGTAGTCCACAAGTTGAACAATCAGCAAAACACGTAGCGACACGAATGAAAAAGGCTTTTAAATCTTCAACACTTGCTCCATCAAGAAGTGTCATCCCTCTTGTAACTAGACCAAAGCCAACAGGTCAGCATATAACAGGCGGACAGCAACAAATTATTCATGATACTCGAAAGTTCGAAATGCACGTGTATCCAAAGAATGAAAAAGAAGCAGAACGTGGTGTACGCAATGCGATTCAATTAGAACCAAAATACATTGCTTCAAGAGGGCGAAGAAAAGAAGCATGGGAGGTGTCCAACTGATGGCAAAACTTTTCCCACAAGCAGGAGTGATTAGTTCGCTAAATGCAGAAAAAGCAGAGGCGAAAGTATGGATTGGATTACTTAACTTTGAAACAGATTGGTGTCCAGTTGCCACAAACCTTCTTTATGAAAAAGAGGTAGAACTAGAAGGTGTAGAAATAGACACTATTCGCATGATGGATATTACTACAACATCACCAGAAGTTGGTTCTTTCTCTTTACTCTCATCTCCTAAAGGAACTATTGAGAAGATGAGAGTGAAGAATATGAAATTCAATACGCTTCAGGTAGGGGATGAAGTTTTAGTTGTTTTCTTAAATGGTGATCCACACACTCCTGTTGTTACTGCACGATTGTAGGTGATTGAAATGACAACTTGTAAACTAGGTAATTTTGTTTTTACATTGTTGCCTGAAAGAGAAATTACTTTTGAGGACCAACGAGAGATTGCTAAAGTAGATATTCCTGGTGCTAGACCAAAATACCAAGATATGGGAATGGGTGAGAAGGTTATTACTTTTTCTGGTGCGATTGTAGGAGAAGATGCAATTATCCAGTCTAACAATCTACAAAAAGAAATGCACAAAGGAGTTGTCACTCTTTTCACATTCGGTACGCTATCTATCTATGTGAGAATTAGAAGGATTTCTAAAAGGATTCGCCGTACTGATTATGTTCGCTATGATGTGGAAATGGTTGAAGAAGCAGCTCCTGTGAAGAAAGTAGAAAAAAAGCCAGTTATAACGACTAAAAAGAGTCAGACAAATACAAAACAAAAAGTGGTAGTGATGAAAAAAGGAGATACGCTTATAGGATTTCAGAAAAAATATGGAGTTCCATGGCAAGAAATCGCTAAAGCAAGTGGTATTAAGAATCCTAGAAAGATTCCAGTGGGGGCGAAGATTATTATTCCTTTGAAGTAAAGAGCCAGCAATATTCATATAAGACTGCCATTCGGCGGTCTTTTTCTTTTGTAAAAAATAATTTTGGTGGGAAATGGAAAATATTTTATAATCCTCTTGACTTTTAACAATCAAGAATGTTAGAATGTTTACGAAAAGAGGTGATTAAAATAAAAACAATTACTTTGCGACTAGATGATGAGTTACATCGAGATTTTAAGATATTTGCTGTTAAGAAAGGTGTAACAATGCAGGATTTTATTGTTGAGATGCTTAAAAAAGAACTTGAAATCAGTCGTACAGAGGAAAAAAAATAAAAAAAGACTCGTTCTCCCACCAAGAAGAATACGAGTCCCTAAATCAACCATACATAAAGTAGGTAAATCAATTATACCTTCTTTGTGTGTGTAAATCAATTACATCGAAGGAGGAAAAATCATGAAAAATCTTGACCCGAAATTGTCACAAATAATCTATCGTTTTTGTGAGCAGTTTAATTTAAGTAAGCCAACAAATAATCTCGTATTATGGTGGTTATTAGAAACGAAGAAAATGGATTTGGACACATTGAATTTATGTTTGGAAGCATTTGGAAGAACGAATATTGGTATTTGCAACCAAATGTGCATAGTGCTTAAAGTGCGTATACAGGAGATTCTTGCTGAAAAAAAGTATGTCCTGTATGTAAAGGGGGCTCTAGCAGTATGGCACATTTACAAGTGATTGAGAAAAATGGTCAACTTCTTGTTGATAGTCGTGAAGTTGCAAAGATGATTGGGAAACAACATACTGATTTACTTAGAAGTGTGGATGGATACATTAGTATTTTAGAGAACGCAAAATTACGTTTTCAGGATTTCTTTGTTGAGAGTAACTACAAAGTAGGAGGTAACAACAAAACTTACAAGTGTTATTTCTTAACTCGTAAAGGTTGCGACATGGTAGCAAACAAACTTACTGGAGAAAAAGGTGTCTTGTTCACAGCAAGCTATGTTACTAGATTTGAAGAAATGGAAAAACAGATTCAGAACCAAGTTCAAATTGTTTCCAAAAAAGAACCTGATCTTGAGCTTAACATTAAAATGAAAAACGCAGAAGCTCGCTTGAAAAATGCAAAAGTACGAGAAGCGAATTTGCTTTTAAAGATGGTAACAGACTTCAATCTATCACAGGAATCTAAACAAGCTATTGCATCATACACAGCAGTCACACTGACAGGTAAAGAATTAATTCAGTTGCCAGAAGTGAAAGGAAAAACATACACAGCAACAGAAATAGGAAATATGGTTGGTGTGAGCAGAAATAAAGTAGGGAAAGTGGCAAATGAGAATAATCTCAAAATAGACGAATATGGTATGATGTTATTGAGTAAATCAGAACATAGCAGTAAACAAGTATCTACTTTCGTATATAATGAAAAAGGCAAAGAAACATTAATTCGATTGTTTCAACAAGAATTAGTAACGGTTTAATTTATCATCAGAATCAAAAAAAAAATAAAGATAGTTCATTCTCTTGATGCAATGAACTATCTTTCACCATACAAAGAGGGGGGACTGTGGATGATTCCAAAAAAATTAGAAAAGGTA
Source organism: Caryophanales bacterium (assembly GCA_031546705.1). Taxonomy (GTDB): domain Bacteria; phylum Bacillota; class Bacilli; order Bacillales; family JAVBJX01; genus JAVBJX01. Next base: position 5,842 of record JAVBJX010000041.1, on the reverse strand, counting down.
ATTTTAACTGTAACTTTCATTATAACGAGTATAATTCTACTACTAGTCAGCCTATGGTTAATATACAAATTATCGTTAGTAGATGATAAAAGAGCTATGGAGAAGTATTTAGAAGAAAAGTATGGAACAGAGTTTGTTATCAAAGATTTTGGTTATTTTTGGGCAAGTATAGGCAATCCAACAGAAGTACAGGGGATTGTATATCCAAAAAATGATAAGGATTTAGTTTTTGAAGTTAATAAATTTGTGGATGATGAAGAGGGTGAGTATAGGGAGGATTATCTTAGGCTTCTATGGTCAAAACAAGCACAAAATGATAAGGAGTTAAAAGAATATTTCCAAACACACTTTAATCTAGTACCCGAATATGGAGTTCTCATTGGTTATGCTGAAAAAATAGAAGATGAGATTCATGGTAAAACCCCTAATTTTTCTAAAGAATTTCTCAAAAAATATGGGAAAGGAATAGGTTTCTATATAGATATTAGGGTTAAAGGTGATATTGATGGTGACTCAATCAAGCAACACGCAGAGCAAGTATGGAAAGCATTGGGTTACTTTAAAGAACGTCCTTACATTAAAGACCCTGCTCTTTTATATGTAATAAATACAAATTCAGGTGGATTTATAGCTTCTGTTAGCTTTAAAGCATCTGAGATAGAAAAAGTGAAGAGTTCAGCCGATGTTTTAGAGTTAATGGAAAAAGAGTTACGATAACCCAAATAAATATAGAGGATGATAAAATATGGTGATGAAAGTTATATTATTACCAGAACAATACATAGCATTTAGTAGTCTTGCCTATGTAAATTTTCCTAACAATGGGGTAGGAGAAAGTATTGGTAACATGGTGCCAGATGATGATGTTAAAAACCCTTATGTTGTTAAAGATACTTACGGTGTAAAAAAACAACTAGGAAAGAGAAAAGAATACGAAACAAAAAAAATCCAAACATGGCTAAATACTCTAAAAGACTGGAAACTCATTGCTCACAAGAGAACATCAACAGGATTTTCAGGTTCAGCTTTTCAATATCCAGATACAGGAGAAATTATTTTTGCTTTTAGAGGTACGGAATCTAAACATCCAAATGATTTATGGACAGATGGATTGATAGCTACAGCACGTATTTCAGAGTTAGTTAAACAATTTGATGATGCGTATGACTTTGTAAAAACAACAATTGGAGCACAATTTAAACCGAAACTAACTTTCAATAATACTCAACTCTCTAATTATATACAACAAGGAGGAAATATAAGTTTCACAGGACATTCACTAGGTGGTGGGTTAAGTCAATATTTATCGTACACAACAGGTGGAAAGGCAGTCACATTTAACGGTGTGGGGATTGGACAAAACCTAAATATAAAATCTTATGCCAATTACCCTGTTACGGACTACGTCAATGCAGATGATATCATCGGAAACTACGGAAAACAATTAGGAAAAACGATTTATTTAAAGGGGAGCTATCATAATGGCAGTATGGCTGGAGTCAACTTAAGTAGTTTTCCTAGTGATTTAGCCGATATTAATAAATACGTTGCATCGATGAATCAAAAAAATCAAGAGTATTTACTTTATCAACTTAGATTTAACGCTCATGGACTGGAAACTCTTTTAAAAACAAGCATCATGGGAGGATCAACGGTTACAACTTTAAACGATAGAGAGAAATCAAATAAGAGCCATGTGGAACTTCTTACGGATGCATTCTATAAACTCGCAAGTAAGGTTCCACTGGATAAGATATTTACAGAACTAAAAAAAGCAACTAATAATCTAGTTATTCCAGTCCCACTACCGCCATTTTTACGTTCTAGCGTAGAGGGTGTTAAAACTGAATCAATCCAAACAAAAGTTTTGGGACCATTATCTAGTTCTACACAGACAACAGTAGTTCAACAAATACCAGATGCTCCTAGAGCGATTGTTGAAGTAGCTGGAGTGGATGTGAAATGGTCAGATATCATCAGTTTGAAGGTAGAAAATACTTTATACATGGCGGCTGATAGCTTTGAAGCTACATTTGACAATAGTAGATTGCTTTCGGACTGGTTTCGCAAAGAACAAGAAGTAAAAATCTATATGGGCTATGTAAAAGATCCAGTTCACTGGACTAAATCCGAATTAACGCATGTATTTACAGGAAAGATTGACGGGGTGAAACCTAGTTTTTCTAACCCTAACGTAGTTCATTTAATTGGGCGTGACTATTCTGCAAGAATGATTGATACAGAGTATAGTATTGTGTTTAAAAATCAAAAATCAGGTCAGATTGCCAAGTTATTAGCGGATAAATACAAGTTGAAGTTTGTAGGTAATACGGGTGATTCTACACTAGATAAAGAAATCTTTCATGACAGAAAAGAGTGGGATATTCTACAAACTCTTGCTGATCGTGAAGGGTTTGTTTGTTATGTAGATAAATTGAAACAATTGTATTTTGGAGAGCGTAAAGAATCAGACGAAAAGTCTACATATACATTTGACCGTACGAAGGGAAGGGAAAACTGCCGTGTGGATTTTGATGATAGCTCAGTAGGTGTGTTAACAAAAGTTACTGTTCGCCATTGGCATAAAAAGAAATTGATTCAAGCTAGTGCTGAAAATAAAGAATTAGCTAAAAGAATCGGTCAAGTAAAGGAAAGAATTGTATACGATTCTAAGGCGATAACTCCAGCTTTAGCGAAACAAATTGCTGATAAGAAGTTAAAAGAATGGAGTCGAAATACAGTGACTGGAGCGGTAACTACTTCCTTACTTCCAACCTTATTTGCTGAAAAAAAGGTGAGTTTGGTAGGATGTGGACGATTCAGTGGTTTGTATTATTGCGACCAAGTGACACATGCATTTGACCACTCAGGGGCTATAACAGATATAGATATTACTAATATTCGACCTGATACAGCTGAACAGTACCGAAATGATTTATATAACTACAACGAAAAGAAAATGTAGGTGGTTAGAGTGGATGACGATTGGGCAGGAACGGACTTTGCTTTGGATAATGATTTGGGTGTTTCTAATCAAGGTGACTATGCGTTGCTGACTGGTGAAAAAAATGTAGATATGGCTGTAAAACGTAGACTCACAACTCCTTGTGGGTCTCTTTTTTATGACGAAGAGTATGGAAATGCAGTATACGATATTCTTAGTGACACAATGGGTGAAGAGTGGGAAATTAAGGCGACAAATGCGTTGCGAGAGTGCTTGGATGGAGAGAGTCGAATTCGGGTTATCAGTATTGATGTGATTCGATTGAATGAAGAACGAAAAGCGATATTCTATATTACTTATGCGTATCAAAATGGGGCAGAAAATATGAATACGATTCAAGGAGGGATGACCGATGGGGGAATTTCTATTTCCTGATAAAGAAGAAATTATTGAAGATGTTAGGCAAAATTTAGAAGATGCAAATATGCCCGTAACAGATTGGTCATCTGGCTCTGCGAATCGTACTTTTTGGGAGATTGTTGCACAACGAGAAGCAAATCAAAATTTTATGTTAAAAAGACTGTTTCAATCTTTCTTTGTAGATGGTGATGAACTCAGTGGCGAGGATTTAGATAGACGTGTAGCGGAAAGAGGATTGAAAAGAAAAATAGGATTTCAGGCAAGTGGGAAAATAAAATGTAGTCGGTCTACACCAGCACCTTTTGACATTGAAATACTTGAAGGTGTTACTTTTTCTACACTAGATGGTGAGGTTGTTGTACAAACTCTTCAAGATGTATGTATGAAAACAGGAGAATCGGAAATTGAATTGGATGTAGCAGCAACGGAACTAGGTTATTCAGGAAATCTTGTGATTCAAACGGAGTTGATTCAATCAGGTATTGCAATTATGGGTGTTGAAACAATAAATGTATCTGAAGGATTTTCTGGTGGGGTAGATACAGAGAGTGATGATTCTCTTCGTGCTAGATATTTGGACAAAATAAGGAATCCGGATGGAGCAGGAACGAAAAAAGATTATGAGCGGTGGGCTGTGGAAGTATCAGGTGTGACAACAGCGAAATGTATTAAATTGGCTCGTGGACCTGGTACATTAGATGTAATTATTACAACAGAAGGCGGACTTCCACCTGAGGAATTGATTGTTCAATGTACAGAGTATATAAAGGAAAGAATGATGTTCAACCAAGATTTTCTGATTCGTTCTCCTATTACGATACCTTTGGATATTTCAATTGTTTACTATTCGGAGAGTGTTGTGGATGAACAAGTAAAAGAGGCAGTATCTACTTATATTCGTAGTGTTGGTGTGGGCGGAATAGTCCGCTTATCTAGTTTGATTGTAGCAATTCGTTCTATTCCTTCTGTATCCGATGTGGAGGTGAGTATTCCTGAACATAATGTGATGCTTACAGAAAATGAAATGGCAGTGATTGGCAATATGTCGATTCAGAAAGGAATAATCTAATGGAAACAATGCTTGATTTTTTACGAGATTTTCTTCCTGAATCGTTTGGTGATACAGAACAAGATACGATTTTGAGAAAAAAATTAGGAGCGATTGCTCCGATTTATGAAAAAACAGAACAACGCATTGAGAAAGCATTTGAAGAAATATTTGCGATGACAACAGAGTTAGCTATTTCCTGGTGGGAGAGAATGTTACAAATTCCTTCTGATTCATCATTAGATGATGAACTTCGTAGAGCAAAGATTTTCGCAAAACTACTCGCAACACCGTATATGACAAAATCACGAATGGAACAAATCGTTAATTTATTTATTTCGGATAAATCGGGAGAGATTATTGAGTTTCCTAAAGAGTATGCTTTTCAAGTTCAGTTGAATTTAAGTAGTGCTATGTGGATAGATGAATTACTGCAAGCGGTTGATGAAGCAGAACCAGCACATTATAGACATCATGTAATACTAAATAATAAGATAGAAACAACAGGATATGAATATGTAGCAAGCGTTTTATGTATGGAAAAAACGATGGTAATTGAACAAAGTGTGGATGTGTTAGAGCTTTCAAGTATTCATATAGATACATTCCAAAAAGGAATAATTTCTACTCACAAAGCAATCACAATTCATCAAAGTTAGGAGGTGAGCATGTGTCACAATTTGAATCTATGCAACTCACAAATAAAGGTTTAGAACTACTGGCAAGAGTGCAAGCAGGTACATCACTGCATTTTACGAAAATCAAAATTGGTGATGGTGATTTGCCAATCGGACAAGATTTGAGAGAATTAAATGACTTGGTACATACCGTTAAAGAACTGGATATTACAAGTGTAGTGGTTGAAGGTAGAAACTGCCGATTGAAGTCTAGTTTAATGAACGAGGGAATCACAGAAGGTTATTATATTAACGAAATTGGTGTGTTCGCAAATGATCCACAGTATGGCGAAATTCTCTATGCAATTTCACGGGCAGTTGTTCCGGAGTTCTTACCTTCTGAAGAGAAAATGGTTGTCAATAATCAATTTGAAATTGTGCTGATTATGAGTGAAACTGCTAATGTAACGGCTAATATCGCTATGACAGGGTATGTCACAGTGGAACAGATGAAGTATTATGTAGATCTTCGATTTGGAGAGCACATGAATGGTCTAGCCACACAAGGTGATATTCAGCGACTTACAATAGAGATAGAGAGATTAAAAAGCATAATTTCTAGTGGAAATTCACCACCTAACCCTTCTGATGGTAGTGGTGTGGATGTAGTAGTTGATGCAGGTTCGTTCACAGAAGATAACACCAATTATAATTGGATTGATGGGGATGATTTTACGGAGGATAACAGTAGTTATACTATGTATGATGGTGGAGATTTCACAGAAGAACCTTCTGATGGATTTGAAGAAAGTT